>NZ_NBZV01000100.1 GCF_002379095.1 Polaromonas sp. AER18D-145 | reverse complement strand
GAGATTGTGGACAGCGTCAAACGCGTGACCGACATCATGGCCGAGATCATGGCGGCCAGCCAGGAGCAGAGCTCAGGCATCGAGCAGATCAACCAGGCGATCACGCAGATGGACCAGGTGACGCAGCAAAACGCGGCGCTGGTGGAAGAGGCCGCTGCGGCAGCGTCCTCGCTGCAGGAGCAGGCCAGCGGGCTCAGCCAGGTGGTCAGTGTGTTCAGGTTGGGCAGCGAAGAGGTGCAGCACCAGGCTCACCAGGCGCCCGCCCGTCCTGCGAGTCCCAAGGCCAGACCCATGCAGCCGCCCAAAGCCAGGCCGGCCATTGCCGCGCCGCGCAGGCCCGCTGCACCTGGTGGCGAGCTGGCCACGGCCGGTGGCAGCTGGGAAACGTTCTAGAAGCCACCCGGCCGCAATGATTTTCAGTTCTCCCTCAAGTTTTCCGGTCTCCGGCCGTTAAACAGATGTAGAGACCTCAACGGCATGGCTTCCAGTTGCACAGCGTGCGGGTGCGGGCCGGGTCTGTCCTCACCCACGTTTCAAGGAGCACCCATGCAAGCAAGCACCGGCCAAGCCGGAACCCCGGCCGTCCCAGCCCTGCCGCCCGGAGTCCTGGCGGCCCAGCCGCTGGAGTTTCTGGCGTTCACGCTGGGCCAGGAAGAGTACGGGGTGGACATCCAGAAGGTGCAGGAGCTGCGCGGTTATGACGCGGTCACGCGCATAGCCAACGCGCCCGAGCACATCAAGGGGGTGGTCAACCTGCGCGGGATCATCGTGCCCATCATCGACATGCGCATCAAGTTCAACCTGGGAACGCCCACCTACGACCAGTTCACGGTGGTGATCATCCTCAACATTGCCAGCCGCGTGATGGGCATGGTGGTCGACAGCGTCTCGGATGTGATCACCTTGAGCCCCGAGCAGGTCAAGCCTGCACCCGAGATGGGCTCGGTGCTGGATACCGACTACCTGATCGGGCTGGGCACGCTCGATGACCGCATGCTGATCCTGGTGGACATCGACAAGCTCATGACCAGCGACGAGGTGGGCCTTGTCCAGCAAGCCGCCAGTGCTGTAAAGAATTAATCAAGATTATTGGGAAAACACACATGTCAAAGCTGCAAAGCAACACATCCATGAGCATCGCAAAAAAACTGGGACTGTTTACAGCCAGCGCCATCCTCGGCATCGCTGCACTGACCGCACTGTTCCTGGTGTCGGAGCGAAAGCTGATCATGGAAGAACGGCAAAACAACGTCCGGCAGGTTGTGGAGGCCTCCCACGGATTGCTGACCTACTACCACGCCCTGGCAACCAAGGGAACGCTGACCGAGCCGGAGGCGAAGCAGCAGGCGATGCAGGCAGTCAGGGGCTTGCGGTACAGCGGAACGGAATATTTCTGGATCAACGATATGCACCCGCGCATGCTGATGCATCCGATCAATTCGGCGCTGGAGGGAAAAGATTTGTCGGAGAACAAGGATCCGACGGGCAAGCACTTGTTTGTTGAATTCGTCAATACCGTCAAAAAAGGCGGGGCGGGATTCGTTTCCTATATGTGGGCCAAACCAGGCAACGAAAAACCGGTGCCCAAAGTGTCCTATGTTCAGGGGTTTGCGCCATGGGGCTGGATCATCGGTTCCGGTGTTTATGTGGATACGGTTGAAGCCACCATTGTGAACCGGCTGATCTATTTCTCGATCGGTGCGCTGATACTTGCCGCCATCCTGTTTGTCATCGGGCTGATGATTTCACGCGGTCTGCTCAAACAGCTGGGCGGCGAGCCCGACTATGCGGCCGGTATCACGCGCCGCATCGCAGAAGGCGACCTGGCCGTCCCTGTCGATCTGAGGGATAACGACCAGTCGAGCCTGCTGCATGCCATCAAGGGGATGCGCGACAGCCTGGCCAAGGTGGTCGGCGAAGTTCGCAGCGGCACCGACACGATAGCGACAGCGTCCAGCCAGATCGCCGCCGGCAACCACGACCTGTCGTCCCGGACCGAAGAGCAGGCCAGCTCCCTGGAAGAGACCGCAGCATCGATGGAAGAGCTGACCAGTACCGTCAAACAAAACGC
>NZ_NBZV01000099.1 GCF_002379095.1 Polaromonas sp. AER18D-145 | reverse complement strand
GTGGTTGGGATGGGGCAGTAGGCGCAACTCCCCACTCCCTCCCCCCGCCCCTCCCTCGCCCCGCTGGGCGATGGCGGGGAGCTTCATTTGGCAACGTGTGCTGCACCCGCGTGCACACATGACAGTCCCGTACTCCGACAATGACGCGCAAAGCGCGTCATCGTCTCCCCGAATCCGCATTCGTCCCCCCAACCCGTCGGGCTGGGCCGAGGAGCGCAGGCAAAAGCGGATCAGGGCTGGCGTTGTTTGAGCCGCAGGCGAGTTTAGCCAGACCCCGCTTTTACCGAGCACCACAGGTTGCCCCGAAGCGCAGCGCAGGGGACCCGGACCATCGGGTCGCCTTTTCTTTTGCTTACTTTTCTTTTGGCGACGCAAAAGAAAAGTGAGTTGCCGCCGGGCAACCCCCGGCTTGCTGGCAAGCTACCGCACCTTGAACAACGCGGGGGACAGCAAACATGGATCCCGGATCAAGTCCGGGATGACAGCGTCTCAGGCCGCTTCCTTGTAGAAGTAGTCGCGTTGGATGCCGCGCGGCGCCAGTGGCTCGACCGCCTGGTGAATCGCCCCGATGTGTTCGGGCGTAGTCCCGCAGCAGCCCCCCACGATATTGACCAGGCCCTCTTCGGCAAACTCGCGCAGCAGGCGCGAAGTCACGTCCGGTGTCTCGTCAAACCCGGTGTCGCTCATCGGATTGGGCAGGCCGGCATTGGGGTAGCAGCTGATGAAGGTGTCGCCGGCCACACGCGCGAGCTCCTGGATGTAGGGGCGCATCAGCGCCGCACCCAAGGCGCAATTGAGGCCCACAGCCAGCGGCCGCGCATGGCGGATGCTGTGCCAGAAGGCGGTGACGGTCTGGCCGCTCAGGATGCGGCCCGAGGCATCGGTGACCGTGCCGCTGATGATCAGGGGCAGGCGTTCGCCGGAGTTCTCGAAATACTCGTCAATCGCAAACAGCGCGGCCTTGGCGTTGAGCGTGTCGAAAATGGTTTCGACCAGCAGCGCATCGGCGCCGCCTTTAACCAGCGCCTCGGTCTGTTCGTAATAAGCCTTGCGCAGTTCCTCGAAGCTGGTGTTGCGCGCACCCGGGTCGTTGACGTCGGGGCTGATGCTGGCGGTTTTGGGGGTGGGGCCGAGGGCGCCGACCACAAACCGCAGTTTGTCCGGCGTGGAGAATTTGTCGCAGGCGGCGCGGGCAATACGGGCGGACTCGTAATTCATCTCGACGGCGAGGTCGGCCATGTCGTAGTCGGCCTGCGCCACGGTGGTGGCGCCGAAGGTGTTGGTTTCTACCATGTCGGCGCCGGCGGCCAGGTAGCCTTCGTGGATGTCCTGGATCACGTCGGGGCGCGTCAGGCTCAACAACTCGTTGTTGCCCTTGACGTCCTTGGGGAAGTCCTTGAAACGTTCGCCGCGGTACTGCGCCTCGTTCAGCTTGAAGCGCTGGATCATGGTGCCCATCGCCCCGTCGAGGATGGCGATGCGTTTTTCCAGAATGGCGGGCAACTGCTGGCCCCGGGTGTAGATAAGCGGCTTCATGGCTGCATTTTAGGTCGATGGCCCTGCACCTGCCAAACCGGCGGTCCATTCACCTTCCGCCAAGCCCGGCCTGGCGCGCCGGCTTTGCCTGACAATAGCGCTTACATCCGAGCCCGCCCCATGACACACCTCCAACCCCAAGAAGCCTGGGACTACCTGCAGCAGCACCCCGACGCCCTGTTTGTCGATGTGCGCATGGAAATCGAGTCGCTGTATGTGGGCCGGCCGCCTGGGGTGGTCAACGTGCCCTGGTACGAGTACCCCGACCTGCAGCCCGACCCGACCCGGTTCGCCGAGGCGGTCGAGCGCGAGGCCAACGGCAAGGAGCAGCCGGTCTTGCTGATCTGCCGCTCGGGCCAGCGCACGCTGGCCGCGGGCCAGGCGCTGGAGGCGGCGGGTTTTGCCGAAGTCATCAACGTGGTACACGGTTTTGAAGGCGAGCTCGACGAGCAGTTCCAGCGCTCCACCCTGAGCGGCTGGCGCTTTGAAGGCTTGCCCTGGGAGCAGATGTAGCCGCTGATTTTTGATCAAATCCGGCTTCAGCCCTTGCTCCTGTTGCGCAAACAGCTCCTTTTCCGATAGCATTTTTACCCTCCCCTGCCTTGTCCCTGCCGCACCC
>NZ_NBZV01000098.1 GCF_002379095.1 Polaromonas sp. AER18D-145 | reverse complement strand
CCGAGATCACGGCGGCCAGCCAGGAGCAGACGGCTGGGATTGAGCAGATCAACCAGGCGATCACGCAGATGGACCAGGTGACGCAGCAAAACGCGGCGCTGGTGGAAGAAGCGGCCGCGGCAGCGTCCTCGCTGCAGGAGCAGGCCAGCGGGCTCAGTCAGGTGGTCAGTGTGTTCAGGCTGGGCGGTGAACAGGTGCAGCACCAGGATCACGCGGCGCCCGCCCGTCCTGCGAGTCCCAAGGCCAGGCCCATGCAGCCGCCGCCGGCCAAACGCGCCATTGCTGCGCCCCAACAGGGCCAATTCGACGAGGAAGACGAATTCATTGCTGTTGCGAACTAGATGGTGGCTACAGTTTCTCCCCATTTGGCCGTTAAACAGATGCAGACATCTGCGATGGCCATTGTTTCCCGGCACGGCGCGTATCAGGCGTGCCGCCACGCTCACTAATAAGGAATTCTCATGCACGCGACAACAAGCATCCTCCACCCATCGACTGCATCGGTGATGCCGGTCTAAAGTAATTTTTTCCGCTGCCGATAGAAAGGACGGTATGCGCCATCGAAGGCGATTCGATGTAGAAAAAACCAGAATAGAACGTGGTTGAACAAGCTGTTCTTTTATTTATCATTTAGGAGTTATTCATGAAAAAAATCATCACCACCCTCGCTACCCTGCTGGTCTTGTCGGCGACTTCAGTCTATGCCAATGACCCGAAGGCGACCATGGCGGCGCTGGATGCCAGGCTTGCCAAAATTGGAGAGGCTAAATTGGAAGGCACCGAGAAAGCCGGCGAGCTGACGGTTCCCGGTCTGTATTTCGGCGCCCGCAAGATCAACAACAACTACGACGTGGTTGACGAGATCAAGAAGTCGTCCGGCGCTACGGCCACGGTATTTGTGAAACATGGCGACGACTTTGTCCGTGTCAGCACCAATGTATTGACGCCCGAGGGCAAGCGCGGCGTTGGGACGACCTTGGCCAAAGCCAAAGCCTATGAGGCTGTGAGCAAAGGCGAGCTGTTTTGCGCTACGGTGGACGTGCTGGGAACTGCTTTTGATGCCTGCTACAACGCTATCAAAGACAAGGGTGGCAAGATCATTGGCGCCAGCTATATCGGCTTCAAGAAGTAAGCCCTTCACCGCCATCCCGCCAAGCCGTTTCTGGAGTTTCCCCGGAAGCGCCTTGGTGTTTTTTTGACGTGCATTGCACGTCTACATTGATTGAAGAAAAATAATCATGAACGTTTTTACCGGACTTTCCAACTGGCTTACCGCCATGAAAATCGGCACCAAGCTCGTGCTGGGGTTTTTGCTGGTTCTTGCGCTGACTGTTCTGATTGGCGGGTTTTCCATACTCAAGCTGGAGCAGGTTAACCATGTTTCCAGCGAGTTGGCCCTCAAGTGGATGCCCAGCATTGGCTACACCACCACCATGCGAAGCTCGATGCTTGAAATTCGCGCTCTGGAGGTCAAGCACGCCCACGCCTCGGACGTCGGCTATATGGAAGAGTATGAAGAAAAGATGAAGGCTGCGCTAGCCATCGTCACAGCGAACAGCAAGGATTACGAAAAAATGATTGACGACGCTGAAGGGAAAAAACTCTTTGGTACTTTCACGAAAGCGTGGGCGGAATATTTAACCTTCAACACGAAAGTTGTGGCCTTTGGCCGGGCCAATATGCCGGAAGACGCGAAAGAGATTGGAGAGGGCGCTGCAAAATCGACCTCGGACGATGCGATTTCCGCGCTGGACAAATTGACGGCGCTCAACTTTACAGGCGGCAAGGCTGCCGCTGAGCACGCTAACGCGGTTTACGACAATGCCAAAATGTGGACTTTGGGTTTGCTGGCCGGTGCGCTGCTGATCGGGATGTCTTTAGCCCTTGTCATCACTCGCAACTTGCTCAGGCAGTTGGGTGGAGAACCCAGTTATGCCACATTGATGACAACCGCCATTGCTGATGGAAAGCTGTATGTGGACGTTGCCTTGCGCGATGGAGATTCCGACAGCCTGCTTGCCGGCATCAAAAACATGCGCGACAGCCTCGCAAAGATGGTGACGGAAGTGCGCAGTGGCATCGACACCATTTCCACAGCCTCCAGCCAGATCGCCGCCGGCAACCACGACCTGTCGTCCCGGACCGAAGAACAGGCCAGCTCCCTGGAAGAGACCGCAGCATCGATGGAAGAGCTGACCAGTACCGTCAAACAAAACGCCGACAACGCCCGCCAGGCCAACCAGCTGGCCGTGACGGCCTCCAGCGTCGCGGTCAGGGGCGGCAGCGTGGTGTCCCAGGT
>NZ_NBZV01000097.1 GCF_002379095.1 Polaromonas sp. AER18D-145 | reverse complement strand
GGCGTCGAAAGCGAAAATCGACCCCAGCGAGGACAGTTTTTGCCGGATTTGCAGGCCCATAGCCCAGCTATGGGATAAAAAGGCGGTGAAAAATGGACCGCTGCGGTCGATTTGCAGCCGACGATTCCCAAGTCCGACAGGCTCCTAGCCACACTGCACTGGCAAACCAGGCCGTACTGTAATGGACCGCCCCGCCTCCCCCTGAAAGCCGTCATGGAACTCAACCTCGAAACCGTCACCACCCCGCCGCGTCCGGCCGCCACCGTGGTGTTGCTGCGCGATGCGCCCGCGGGCCTCGAGGTGTTCCTCATGAAGCGCCACGGCCTGTCGGACGTGCTGGGCGGCGCCTATGTGTTCCCCGGCGGCAAGATCGATGCTGCCGATGCCGAGCTGGACATGGCCGCCCACCTGGACCAGCCGCTGGACGCGCTGCATGCCGGGCTGAACGAGCCCGGCATCGACCTGCGCACGGCCGGCGCCGTGTACGTGGCGGCGCTGCGCGAAGCCTTCGAGGAGTCGGGTGTGCTGTTCGCGCAGGGCCCTGCCCTGCCCGGCCTCGCCGACCAGGCGGCCGCGCTGCTGCGCGAAGGCCACGGCTTCAATGCCGTGCTGGCCCGCATGGCCTTGCGCCTGCAGACGCTCAACGTGGTGCCCTGGTCACGCTGGATCACTCCTGTCACCCCCTCGGTGACCAACAAGCGTTTCGACACGCGTTTTTTTGTCGCGGCGGTGCCCGGCGGCCAGGTGGCCAGCCACGACAATTACGAGACCACCGAGAGCATCTGGCTGAGCCCGCGCCATGCGCTGCAGCAGTACTGGGACCGGCAGATCGAGCTGGCCCCGCCGCAAATCATGAGCCTGGCGCATCTGTCGCGCCACGCGGGCGTTGAGAGTGTTCTGGCCGAGGCCCGCGGGCGCCGGCCGCCGGTGATCCAGCCCGAGCCCTTCGAGCACGAAGGCAGCCGCGTGATCTGTTACCCCGGCGATGCGCGCCACTCAGTGCGCGAGCAGGCCCTGCCCGGCCCCACGCGCCTGAGCTACCGCAACAGGCGCTTCGAACCCGACGCCGGCTTCGAGGCCCTGTTCGGTTAGCCAGCGGGAAATGGCGGCCGGCTCGTTGACGGTGCGCAGCGCCTGGAACGCCAGTTCGGCCTCGGGGTAACGGCGGCGCAGAAAATTGAGCCACTGCTTGAGGCGTCCGGCGCGCGAGTGGGCATCAAGCCGGCTGCAGACCAGCTCCCAGAACTGGGCAATCAAGGGCAGCAGCGTGTCCCAGGCCAGCCCCGCGTCCACGCCGCCGCCGCGGATGGCCAGCGCCAGCCCCGGGTCGGCCACCGCACCGCGGCCCAGCATCAGCATCTCGCAGCCCGAGGCCTGCCGGCACAGGCGCGCATCATCCACCGTCCAGATCTCGCCGTTGGCCACCACCGGAATGCTGACCGCCGCGCGGATGTCGGCAATACGTTCCCAGTAGGCCGGCGGCCGGTAGGCCTGCGCCTTGGTGCGCGCATGCACCACCAGCTCGTCGGCGCCGCTGCCCGCTATCGCCTGCGCGCAGTCAATCGCCTTGCTGTCGTCGTTGAACCCAAGGCGCATCTTGGCCGAGACCGGCAGGTGCGCCGGCACGGCGCGCCGCACGGCCGCCACGATGGCCGCAATCGTGTCGGGCTCCTCGAGCAGCGCGGCGCCACCGCCATGGCGGTTGACCACCTTGGCCGGGCAGCCGAAGTTGAGGTCGATGCCGGCCGGCCCCAGCGTGGCGAGCCGGGCGGCGTTTTCGGCCAGGCACACCGGATCGGAACCCAGCAGTTGCGCACGCACCGGCACACCCGCCAGCGTGCGGCCGCCGGTGTGCAACTCAGGCACGATGCGCGTGAAGACGCGCTCGGGCAGCAGCTGGTCGGTGATGCGGATGAACTCGGACACGCAGCGGTCAATGCCGCCGGCCCGCGTCAGGATGTCGCGCAGCACGAAGTCGAGCAGCCCTTCCATGGGCGCAAGCAGAATGGTCATGGCACCCATGCTAACGCGTGGCCCGCCCGGACCCGCAGGCGGCGCCCGCGCGGACACCGTGATTGCGTTGCGACCCTGGTGCCAAACTGAGCGCCAGCCCTTTGGCAGTGGTCGCCGGAAGCTCTGTTTTTGATAGCAACTCCATCCCCGGTCGGCGTGGCATCGGAAACCGGCGGCGGGCAAACCGCCACGCTGGTGCGCACGGCCTGCCCGGTGGCCCATGCGCCGGCGAGCGTGGTGTTTGTCCAGGCCGGCAGGCCCTGAACGCTGGTCCTACAAGGGACGCGTGCACGTCTTACAGACCGTGCGGCACAAGAGGCCTACATTGGCTGCTTCATTGAAGGAGACCCCATGGCCCGGCTTGACGCCCCCCGCACTGCGCGCAGCAGCCC
>NZ_NBZV01000096.1 GCF_002379095.1 Polaromonas sp. AER18D-145 | reverse complement strand
GCGTCGTCGAGGGTCTGAACAACAAGGTCAAAGTGACCATGAGAAAATCCTACGGGTTTCGGACCTTCAGAATCACTGAACTCGCCCTATATCACGTACTTGGCAAGCTTCCTGAGCCGCAACTCGCCCACAGATTTTACTGACGAAGCAGAAACTTGTCGTTTTTGGATTTCTTGAGTTCGAATTTACCGGCCATCACGATACTCCTTGAGAAAAAGGGACTACAAGCGCTTGCCCCTCTTTGTAGCCGACCCCAGGCTGGAGCGCAAGAACTTGTTCCCGGGTTTGCTGCACGCCATGTGCCGGCCCCGGGCCGCCCGACGCGGCCTAACGGTCAGCCAGGTATTTAAAAATAGCCGCATCGTCGAGTTCGGCCAGCCCCGCCCGATGTGCCTGGGCAAACACTTCGCTGGCGCGTGCGCCCAGCGGCCCCTCGAAGCCGGCGGCCCGGGCCGCTTCGACCGCCAGGCGGGTGTCTTTTTCGAGCAGCGTCACATGCGCGCGCGGTACATAGTCGCCGGCAATGGCCCGGCGCATGCGGTCGGAGCCTATCCAGCTCTGGCCGCTGGACTGCTCGATGACGTCCAGGGTCCGCCCCGGATCCAGGCCCAGGCGCCCGGCCAGGGCCAGCACCTCGGCCGCCCCGACCAGGTTGATGCCGGCCAGCAGGTTGTTGACCAGCTTGGTGCGGGCGCCGTCACCGGCCTGGTCGCTGATGCGAAAGACCTTGCCCGACAGGGCCTGCAGCAAGTCCACCTGCTCTTCGTACACGGCCGGTGTGCAGGCGACCATCAGGCTCATCGACCCATCCCGCGCACGCGCCGGGCCGCCCGACATGGGCGCGTCCACCGTGTGCACACCCAGCGCCGCCAGCCGGGCCGCAAAAGCCTCGACATCCTGCGGTGAGATCGTCGGGCACAACATCACGGTATGCCCCGGTTGCAGCATGCGGGCCAGGCCGTCCGCGCCGAACAACACGGCGTCGGTCTGCGCGGCATCCACCACACAAACGATAAACGCTACTGAATTGATAGCTGCCTGCGCAGGTACAGAAAGGGCGGAAGCCCCTTTTTCTTCCAGATCGGCGACTTTCACAGGGTCGATGTCGCAAACCTGCACGGCCCAGCCCCGGGAAAGGAGGTTGGCCGCCATGGCGCCGCCCATGTTGCCTATGCCGATGATGGCGACTGGATGGACTGGTGGCGCAGGCGACATGGAGGCGGACATGGTCATTGGGTCAATGATCGGCCAGGCGCGGGCGAGGAATCAACTCTGCACCAGCCTCTTGGCCTTGGAGATCGACATCAGGATGCCCACCGCCAGCCCGAGGGTCACCATGGCCGTGCCGCCGTAACTGATGAAGGGCAGCGGCACGCCGACCACCGGCAGGATGCCGCTGACCATGCCCATGTTGACGAAGGCGTAGGTGAAAAAGATCATGGTGACCGCGCCGGCGAGCAGGCGGGCGAACAGCGTGGGCGCCTCCAGCGCAATGACCAGGCCGCGAAAGATCAGGAAAATGAAGCCGGCGATCAGCGCCAGGTTGCCGACCAGCCCGAACTCCTCGGAGTAGGCGGCAAAAATGAAGTCGGTGGTGCGTTCGGGGATGAACTCCAGGTGGGTCTGCGTGCCCTGCATGAAGCCCTTGCCGAACACCCCCCCCGAGCCGATGGCGATCATCCCCTGGATGATGTGAAAGCCCTTGCCCAGCGGGTCCCGCGTCGGGTCGAGCAGCGTGCAGATGCGCTGCTGCTGGTAGTCGTGCAGCACCGGCCAGCGCACGCCGTCGGCGCACAGCTGTGGCTCGAACCAGACCACCAGAAAAATGCCGGCCAGCCCCAGCAGCACCGGCGGCGCAATCAGCTTCCAGCTCAAGCCGGCAAAAAAGATCACCGCCAGCCCAGCCGCCAGCACCAGCAGCGAGGTGCCCAGGTCGGGCTGCTTCATGATCAGGCCCACCGGCACCACCAGCAAGAGGCAGGCAACCAGGTAGTCAAGCGGACGCAGTTGCCCTTCGCGTTTCTGGAACCACCAGGCCAGCATCAGTGGCATGGCGATTTTCAGGATCTCGCTGGGCTGAATCACGATGCCCAGGTTGATCCAGCGTTTCGCGCCTTTTTTCGTGATGCCAAAAATCGCCACGGCAACCAGCAGGGCCACGCCCAGCACATACAGGGGCACGGCAAACGCCATCAGGCGCTGCGGCGGGATCTGCGCCACGACAAACATGATGCCCCCGGCAATCAGCATGTTGCGGCCGTGGTCCATGAAGCGGGTGCCGTGGTCAAAGCCGGACGAATACATGATCAGCAGGCCGGCGCTGGCCAGCAGGAAAACGGCAAACGCCAGCGGGCCGTCAAAGCCCTGGAACATCGGGGCGGCGCGCTGGAAAAGGGAAGGTTTGTCGAAAACGGCGGACATGAGGTGGGATTATCTGCCAGCTGGATGCTGCCAGGCTACCGAATGCCCTTACCCCGGCATCACGCTCCGCCGGTGGTCCGCTGTGGACAGTAGGCGCAACTCCCCACTCCCTCCCCCCGC
>NZ_NBZV01000095.1 GCF_002379095.1 Polaromonas sp. AER18D-145 | reverse complement strand
GCGGCAAGCTCGGCCTGATCGTGGTCGATTACCTGCAGCTCATGAGCGTGTCCAGCGGCATGGCCGAGGAAAACCGTGCCACGGCCGTTGGCGAGATCTCGCGCGGCCTGAAGATGCTGGCCAAGGAGCTGCAGTGCCCGGTGATTGCGTTGTCACAGCTGAGCCGCGGCGTCGAGTCGCGCACCGACAAACGCCCCATGATGAGCGATTTGCGCGAGTCCGGCGCGATCGAGCAGGACGCCGACATCATCATGTTCATCTACCGCGACGAGTACTACACCAAGGACGCCTGCAAGGAGCCTGGCGTGGCCGAGGTCATCATCAGCAAGCAGCGTAACGGCCCGACCGGCACGGTCAAGCTGGCCTTCATCAACCGCATCACCAAGTTCGAGAGTTTGGCGCACGGCGGCAGTGGAGATTTCTAAGTAAAAATGGGCCTTGGCCCTTTGTTTGCAAGCGCCTATAGCTATCTATTTGATAGCCTTCAAGGACGGCGGCCTTACTCCAGGTCTTCCATCGCCAGCATGTGGTATTTCTGGGCGTAGGAAAAAGGCTGCTTTCTCACCACGGTCATCACGCGCTCCGTCTCCTTCTCGGAGGGGGCGTGCACCATCAGGGCGTGCTGGCCTTCGCGGGCCAGGGTGACGTATTTCTGGACCGTGGCGCCTTCGGTGCCGACCGATGGCAGCATGACATCCGAGTCGCCATCGACCTTGCCGATCTCGCGCAGGATGTCCTCGGGGGTCAGCAGCATGATGGCCTGCCTGTCGAAGCCCTGGTCCTCCAGCTCACGCGCGGCCTGTTCGGCCTGGCCAGCTTCCGGGAACATGATGAAGGCGTAACCCGTGGGGTAGAACACGCCCTGCAACGTCAACATCTTGGGGTGGAGTGCAAATGTTTTCATGGTGAATCCTTGGGCTGTGAATTCACCATTTATGCACGCCAGCGGGACGCTGTCTGTAGGCCAGTTCGCACAAAGCGCGTGGCCCGGCGCCCCGGGGCGGCGGTTCAGGGCAGTTCTTCGGTCCGGAGCGTGGGCTCTGACATGACGCGGGCGGTGCTGGACAGGCCGTCAAGCAGCCGGTTCGCAAAGTAGCTGCTTTGCGTGTCCGGTTCCAGCGCCGCAATCACGAGGTTGGCCAGCGGCTGGTTCAAGGGCACGTAGTAACTGCCGGAGGGTGCATCGATCACGCCGCGTACCAGCGCCACTTCGGCCCTGACGATCTGCCCCGCATCGGCAATGCTGCCGCGCACGTCCTGCCGGACCCCGGCCGAGCTCGCCGTCTCGCGGTACAGGTCGCCCAGCATGGACGCAGGCTCGGCCACACGCAGCACCTGCACGCCATGCAGGCGCAGCCGCTCCACGGCCGTTCGGGATGCCGCCGACAGCCAGTAGCCGCAAGGGCGCACGCGGGACTTGAGCTTGCGCAGCGTGAGTGCCGATTTCCACTCGACCTTGACGGCCTTGTCGGCCCCGGTGACCGGGTCCAGCATGACGAGTTCCTGCTGGGTGAGGGTGGGGCCGGCTTCGACCACGGCCTCTTCCTTGCAGGCCAGGGCGCCCATCTCTTTCTCGACATAGGGCTGCAACTGGCCCAGTTCGCTGGCCCGCTGGGCGGTGCTGGCGAGCACGCTGGAGATCGCGGTGACATGGGTGTGCACGCGGCGCTGGATGTGCAGCCGGCCTATGCCCACGCCACGGGTTTCGATCAGCAGGCTGACCGCGTTTTTCAGGCCGCTGACGTTGCGGCCGGTGTCGGGCTGCGTGCCGCCCATCGAGATGGTCTTGTCCGTCAGGTCCGTCGACGTGGTGTAGTACCACTCGGTGCTGAGCCCCTGCCCCTTGAGGGCGGCCACCAGCGGACGGCGGTACCACTCTTCGGAGGCTTTGGTCAAAAACTCGGGGATGTTGGCGGTGGTCGCGTACTGCAGCAGCGCGTCGTACTTCTGCACCGTGCCGAATTTCTGCAGAAAACGGCCCACCACGGTGTATTCATGGGCATCGACCACGACCGTCGGATGGTAGTCGCGCGCAAGCTTGGCCAGGGCCTGCGCTTCCGGCGTGTTGAGCAGCAGGTGGTCGCGGTTCATGTCCAGGCCGCCTGCGGTGACACGTTGCCCGGCCGCCGAGCCATCGGGGTTGGCGCGCGGCACGATGATCACGTTGACACGATCAAGCACCGGTCGCAGCAGGCCTTGCGTGAGGTCGCGGGCCACGACCAGCAAGGCTTCGGTGCCGGCGGGTTCGTCGCCGTGTTGCTGGCCGACCAGCAGCACGGTGGGGCGGCCCGAGGCCGCGATGGCGGTGGCATCCGTGCCGTCGGCACGTGTCAGCACCAGGGCTTCCAGGGTCTCGCCGCGTTGCGACTGGCCAATGGGCAGCACGGCGGCTTTCAGGCCCGGTGAGCGCGAGGCGGCTGTGCTGAGCTCACGCAGCCAAGTCTGGATTTCTGCATTCGAGGTGAAGCTGCTGCGCCCTTCCTGCAGGCCGGGCGTGTTGTAGATGACGGAAGGCGCCGGGAAGCGGGCGGCGACGGCGGCGCTGTAGGGGGCGGCGCTTGGCGGCGGGGGGAGGGCCAGCGC
>NZ_NBZV01000094.1 GCF_002379095.1 Polaromonas sp. AER18D-145 | reverse complement strand
GAGTACGTGAATTTGGTATCGTTCTTCTCGGGTCAAGTGTTTGTAGGTCATGGTGCTTCGTTGAGACTGGCTGGTCACAAAGAGCCCATCCTATTGACTCTTGGCCCACCCTATTTCTGAACGTTGCACTTCGTACTTGAATCCGCCCGCTGAAAATCACGAGGCGTCGTCGCCCCAGGGCAGCATCAGGGTCACGATGGACAGCTTGGCGAACTCGGGCACAAACTCGTCGATGATGCGCTGTGGCTCCGGGCACAGCGTGCTGTCGGTGATCACGCCGAACTGCACGCCGCCCCCATAACTGAGGATGGACACGCCGAGCCCGACATCGCCCGACTGCGGCACCCAGAACATGCTTTGCTCCAGCGTCGCGCCACAAAACTTGAGTTTTTCGCGCGGGCCCGGCACGTTGGTCATCACGGCGGTGGTTTTTTTGGAGAACAGGTTGAGCATCGCGTCCTGCGCCGGTTTGATCAGCAGCCCGGCAATCGCCAGCAGGCTGAAGGCCAGCAGGGGCTGGTAGCTGCCCTTGAGTGCCGCCATGCGCCGCCGCACCTCGTACACCCGTTCCACCGGGTTGTCCACGCCGATGGGCAGCACCAGCGGCACCAGTCCAAAGCGGTTACCCAGCTTGTAGGCCTGCTCGATGGGCCGCAGGTTCACCGGCACCATGGCGCGTATCTCCTGGCCTTTCACGTCGTCGCCGTGCGACTTGAGGTATTCGCCAATGGCACCGGCCACGCAACTGAGCAGCACGTCGTTGATCGAGCAGTTCAGCGCCTTGCCGACGGCCCGGACTTCGTCCAGCGGAATCGGCTGGCACCAGGCGACTTTTTTGCTGGTGCCCGGCTTGCCCTTGAGCCGGGTTTTCGAGTCGTCGGGCATCAGCGCCAGCGCGGCGCTGTCCTTGAGCACCTGCAGCATGACCTTGGCCATGTCGAGCGAGCCGGCCATGCCTTTTTGCGGGTCACTCAGCAGGTTCAGCGACCTGGCGGCACCCTCACCGGCCGCGCCCAGCGCCTTGACCGTCAGGTCGGTAAAGGGTTTGAGCAGGGTCTCGGCGATCCAGTCTTCGGCGCCGCCGCCGGCTTCCTTTTTCCGGCGTTCAGGGGGTGCTTGCCCGCCGTCCACCAGCGACATGGTCACCGAAATCAGCGCAATGCCGTCGGCAATGCAGTGGTGGATGCGCACGATCATGGCGCTGCCCTTGACGCCGTCGGGGCCGGTGTAGTCCTCGACCAGGTGGATTTGCCAGAGCGGGCGCTTGCGGTCCAGCGGCTGCATGGCGAGTTCGGCCACGCGATCCTGCAGCGCTTCCTGCTCCTTGCCCTTTGCCACCTTCGGCAACTTGTCGGCCACCACGTGGTTCTGCAGGTCGAAGTAGCGGTCCTCGACCCAGGTCGCACCGGCGGCGTCTTCCATCACGCGCTGGCGAAAGCGCGCGTATTTGAGCAGGCTGCCCTCGATGCGCTCGCAGACCACCGCGTGGCTCACACCCGGCTGCAGGGACCAGACACCGACGATCATCATCAGGTTGGACGGCGTGTCCATGCGCAGCCAGGCGGTGTCGACCTTGCTCATGCGTTCACCCGACAGGCCCAGCGTGCCCGAGACCGCGCGTTTGACGTTTTTCTGGACGTTCTTCGCGACTTTTTTGCCTGCGGCCTGGGCCGAAACGCGTGTGACCATGAAAACTCCGTGCACCGACTGCCCCGGATGGGGTGAATTCCCTATTCTGCAGGCAAGGCAGTGGCTAAGATACCGGGCAGTTACCCGAATTCATTGCCACTTCCAACCCCCACGGAGCTTGTTCATGTCAGATCTCAAAGCCGCTTTCGACAAGGCCATGGCCGATTCCAAAAACCTCAGCGAGCGGCCCGACAACGCCACCCTGCTGAAGATTTATGCGCTCTACAAGCAGGGCGGCAGCGGTGACAACACCGACAAGAAGCCCGGCTTCGGTGACATGGTGGCGCGCGCCAAGTGGGATGCCTGGAACAACCTCAAGGGCACCTCGCAGGAAGATGCGATGCAGCAGTACATTGATTTGATTGAATCGCTCAGCTGAAACGGCGCCAGCTTTCCCTCATAGGCATCGCAGGCATCACGCTGCGTTCCCGGTTCGTTCTGGACAGTAGGCGCAACTCCCCACTCCCACCCCTAGCCCCTCCCTCGCCCAGCGGGGCGAGGGAGGGGGACTTCATTTGGCTGCGTGTGCTGCGCCCGCGTGCATGAATGACAGTCCCGTGATCCGACATGACGCGCTTTGCGCGTCATGTCTCCCCGGACCCGAATCCGTGTTTGTTCCCCCACCCGTCGGGCTGGGCCGAGGAGCGCAGGCAAAAGCGGATCAGGGCTCGCGATTGTTTGAGCCGAAGGCGAGTTCGAGCGAGACCCCGCTTTTGTCGAGCACCGCAGGTTGCCCCGGAGCGCAGCGCAGGGGACCCAGACCATCGGGTCGCCTTTTCTTTGGTGACTTTCTTTTGGCGACGTGTATGGACTGGACACATACGAAACAGGTGTTCGGAGACATAGGAAACACTTCTTCAGCGCCATTGGCGCAAGGAGAAGCACATGCCCTGGCAACCGAGAGACCTGATGGACACCAAACGCGAGTTCGTGGAATTGGCCTTGCAAGAAG
>NZ_NBZV01000093.1 GCF_002379095.1 Polaromonas sp. AER18D-145 | reverse complement strand
AGCGACACCTACGTGTTCCAGAGCGGTGACGGCCTGGACACCATCCTGGACAGCGATGGCAAAGGCAGCCTCCTCCATGATGGCGACACCCTGGCGGGCGGTGCGCAATATGGCGACACCCGTGTTTACAAAAGCACCGACGGCAAACATCTGTATACCCTTGCCGGCGAGAGCACCCTCATCATCGATGGCCAGATTGTGGTGCAGGGTTATGACAAGGCGCGTGCTGACTTGGGAATCACCTACAGTGACGCGCCTGTGGTGAACAATCCGGACACCAACAACGACATCAAAGGCGACCTCAAGCCGATAGACACCAATCCCAATCAGGACGGCGACCAGTTAGAAAACGATGCCCTTGGCAACATCAAGACCGGCAATATCCTGGGTGATATTGACTGGCTGGCCTCCAGATTTAACTGGAGCGTCGTCAACAATCATTTCCAACCCACCTCCGGGATAGCCCATCCCGCCGAGTTGCTGGCGATTAGTGCAATGAACGATGCGAAATATGGAAATTCATTTATAAGGAAAACAGCATGAACTACAGAAGTAGGCTACAGAGAGTATTCAAAATAATCGGATTGGCATTGACACTGGGAGTCAGCATGACAGCATGTTCACAAACGCGATGGAAGGAAGAAGTTCTGCTGCATGACGGGACGATCATCACCGCTGAGCGCGTATACAACCTAGGCAATTTTCCCGGTTTTGATGCGACTGAGCGTTTGCCGCTTGATGAAACCGTAACTTTCAATTTGCCCAACGCCACAAGCATCATCTGGAAAAGCGACTTCAGAGATGCGGCACCTGAGCCGAATAGTTTGAACCACTTTCGCTTTGACATCGTGGCAGGCATACCGTACTTGGCCACCTATCCTGCGGGCTGCATTGCATACAACAAGTGGGGCAGACCTAATCCACCGCAAGTGCTGCTCAAGTACGGTGCAGGGCAATGGCAGCGCATCACTTTTTCCGAGCTGCCCCCAGCGCTGATAAACAAAAGCGCCAACGTGGTTGTAGGCAGACCTGCAACGAGTTTGTTGAAACCCTTCTACACCGTGGCTGATGTTAATGCCAAGAATGCATTGATCAGTACGCCTGAATACAAAACCATCCTGCGGGAGCCCGTGCAAGGAAATGATGCAGTAACAAGTTGTCCTGATTTCAACTCTCAGCGTTACCGAAGTCCCAAAGCACCGATTCCAATGAAGTGAGTAATTGATATTTAGTGAATCAGCAGTCTATTTGAAGATCGCATCGGAACAATCGAAAGAAATATGTAATGACCACAGTAATCGACTACGCATTAATGGCGGGAGCTTCTTACATTTCAAACCGTGATATCAAAAATCAGTTCCCAACCCCCGAAGGATGGACGTCGTTTTTTCACGTTCCAAATAATCCTGATTTTCCGAATTTCACAAGTGCGTCAGGCTTCGAGGCAATCTCCTTCACAAATGGCTCCGAAATCGTTATCTCCTATGCAGGCACAGATTTCAGCAGTCTGAGCACTGACTTTTATTACGGCAACATCCCACTTGCCTTGGGCATTCTGTCAGACCAACTGCGGCACGCGGCTGACTACTACTTGCAGATCAAGGAATCTAACCCCGGTGCTGCAATTACTTTTACCGGGCATAGTTTGGGCGCAGGTCTGGCTTCTCTCATGGCCGTATTTTTTGATGAGAACGCATACACGTTTGATCAAGCCCCGTTCCGCGCAACTGCGGAAGGTCGAACTGTCGCCACCCCGGACGGGTCCGTCGTTACGCGCTCTGCTGCACAAGATTTACGAACCTATTTGGCGGGAAGTATCTCGCCTGGAATGCTGGCAACGCTGGATGCTTACATCGTCGCTTTGGACGTTTTTAACACCAACAAAATTGCAGCAGATACGCTGGCAGGCCGTGAAGGCCGAGTCACTAATTTGAATGTTCAAGGCGAAATTCTATCGACTGCGCCCGTGACTTTATTCGATCGGATTGGCGTACAAGCTGATGCCAACAACATCAGCATCAACACCGCAGGGGTAGGTGCAAGCGACTTGCACTCGCAAGCCCTATTAACTGCCTTTTTGCAAAGTGGCGATTTGCCAACTACCACATCATCGCAAAAAACATTGGGGCAAGCCACCTTCAAACTGCCCGACTTGTTGAAGTTGATTTTCGATAAAAAGCTTTTTGCAACTGACCCACTTAACAAAGACAATCCTCAAGAAAACTTCCTAGAGCGCATCGTCAAACACGAGACTGGTATAGGCACGGTCCTTCCCCTGGACCAAATGGTCACCCGCTTCACGGCTGACCTGTGGAAGCTAGCCCAAGACAACGGCTTGACCATGATAGACGGCAACGCAGGCTTCTTTAGCAGTGCCACCAACAACGTTAGCAAAGCGTTGACCGCCTTCGCCATGCAGATGTACTACGAAGACACCGCCAACGCGACAAACGCGGACAAGCGGCTATTCAGTGATGTCACAGGCGGCATCCAATTCGACATCGCCGATGTGTCCAAGAAGTTCGCCGCAGCATTTCAGGCCAATGAAAAGCTCACCCTGACCGAAGCCAAAGGCTTCGATCTCTATTTCAAAAACTACCTAGCATCGTCAAGCTTCACTGGCAGCGAACGCCAGCTAATACAGTCCATCCTGCCCTACATGCGCGACTGGTACGTGCAGGCCGGTGCCAATGGCCTGGCCAACACCGACATCCTGAATCGTGGCGCTTTCATGCTGGGCGGCGGCAGCAGCGATGCCCTGGTGGGCGGCAGCGCCGCCGACCTGCTGGTGGGCAACGCCGGCGACGATGTACTCATGGGCGGAACCGGCAACGACACCCTGCTTGGCGGACTGGGCAGCGACACCTACGT
>NZ_NBZV01000092.1 GCF_002379095.1 Polaromonas sp. AER18D-145 | reverse complement strand
AACCCCTCCCTCGCCCCGCTGGGCGATGGAGGGGGACTTCATTTGGCCGCGTGTGCTGCGCCCGCGTGCAAACATGACTGCCACGTTCTCCGACCTGACGCGCTGCGCGCGTCAGGACTCCCCGCACCCGAATTTATTCCCCCACCCGTCGGGCTGGGCCGAGGAGCACAGCCGAAAGCGGATCAGGACGAGCGATTGTCTGAGCGAAGCGAGTTCGAGCTCGGCCCCGCTTTCGGCGAGCACCGCAGGCTGCCCGCAGCGAAGCGGAGGGACCCAGACCATCGGGTCGCCTTTTCTTTGGTGACTTTCTTTTGGCGACGCAAAAGAAAGTTACTTGCCGCCGGGCAACCCCCGGCCAACAGGTGGCTGCAAGCAACAAACTGTCGAAGCGAAGAAGGCTTCGACAAGCTCAGCCCGAACGGTGGTGGTCTTCGCACCTGGATCCCGGATCCAGTCCGGGATGACAAATCCGGTCCGGCCCTCAGCCCAGCGCAGTCCACAACAACGCCAACCCCGAGCAAACCAGCAACCCGTCCAGCACATACCCATGCGCAGCCGCACTCATCCGCAGCACCAGCGCCTTGCCCGCAAAGGTGCCGGCCATCAGCGAGGCGCCCACGATCAGCCCCTGCAGCAGCACATCGGCGGGCAAGGCGCCGAATTCATGAAAAGTCACGACCTTGCTGAGGTAGATGAGCAGCGAACTGGCCGCTTCCGTCGCGAGGAAGGCCCCCGTGACCAGGCCATATTGATCCGGCCCGATGATGTATTAATTTCCGTTCGGGTTGAGCTTGTCGAAACCCTTCGACAAGCTCAGGGCGAACGGTTCATATTTCATCGGGCCGGATCAATAGGACAAAAAGACCGGAACACTGAGCGGCCCGGTGGACAGCACAATGCCGGTGAGAAAGCCGATAAAAGCGCCGGCCACGGCAAGGTGCCACAGCCGCGCCTTCCACTGCAGGCGCGCCAGCACGTGGCGCACCGGGACCATGGCGAGGAAAAAAATGCCGAGGCCGATCTCGATGACGTGTGGCGGCAGGGCCAGCAAGGTGCGGGCACCCAGGGCTGCCGCGGGCACGCCGGTGACGGTGTAGGCGGCGACCGCCTTCCAGTCCACCTTGCGCCACCAGGCCAGCACACGTGACAGGTTGGCCATGACCGCCGCGATGGCCATGATGGGCACGGCCTGTTTCGGCCCGAAGGCATGGACCAGCACCGGCAGCAGCAGGATGGACGAACCGGTGCCGATGACGCCGCTCAGGCAACCGGCGGCAAAACCGGTGAGCAGGACGAAGGTGTAGGCGGCCATGGCCTCAGAACGGCCCCGCCAACGCGCAGCAAAAAGCCCCGCGAGCCGGGGCTTGCTGCAAAGGCACCCCCATCAGTGGCTCACGATGGAAGGTGCGGCCGCGAACGGCTTAACCGCCCTTGTGCGGGCGCTTGCCCGGGTTCTTTTTGCTGCGGGTCCAAGAGCCGCGCTCCAGGCTGATCTTTTGACCGCGGCCGGCCGTGCGGGTCATGCCGGGGGCGGGAACGGGCTTGGGTGCGCAGATGTCGGCTTCGACGCGGATTTTTTTGGACATGGAAGACTCCGGATTAAAAAATTGGCAGAACCCGGCATTTTAAGCTACCGCGCCCGGGTCAGGGCAAGGCAGGGGCAGCCGGCCGGCCGGAACCGATTTACATCGCCCCCACCAGCGGCAGGTTCAGCAGCAGATTCTGCGGCTTGAGCTTGACCGACTGGCCGGCATTCATCATCAGGCCCAGGTACACCGGCTTGCCGGCCACATCGGCGCGCATCTCCTGCGGATCCGCAAAATCCAGCCGGAACAGGCTGAGCAGGCGCTGCAACCGTCCGGCCTCCACCTCCCTGCCCTCGTACAGGTCGTTGAGCAGCGCCGTCGCCTCCACGTCCAGCCCCACATGCCAGCGCCAGGCGGTGTCGTCGACCTTTTGCAGCGGCCGGATGGTGACCGCCACCCCGAGAAAATGCCGCACCCACTTTTCCAGCACACGGGCCAGCGCTGTCAGGCCGGAGCGGGCGCGTGTCATGGTGAACACCAGACCGTGGCTCAGGTCGTTGCTGATTTCATGGGTCAGGTCGAGCAGGAAGTGGTGGCGGTCGCTGGCGGGCCAGTAGTCGGGCGCGTTGCCGTCGGTGAGCACCTGCATGTCGATGGCCCGCAAGGGGGCCTTGGCTTCCGCCAGGAAACGCCCGAAGTCGCCCAGTCCGCCGGTTTCGTTGAACATGTCCAGCACCTCGCGGTCGCCGGCCAGCACCTGGCCGTCCTGCGTGGTGATGCGCTGGGCACGAAACAGCATCTCGGCGGCACGCACTTCGTAGGCATCGGTGGCCTCATCCAGCACCTGGCGCAGGATGGCCTGGGCCAGCAGGTCGATGAACAGTGGCGCAATGCTGATGCTGCCGCTGCGGAACAAGCCCAGGTAATAAGCCTCCAGCGTGCCGGCCGCCAGCAGCCCATCGCGAAAGCGCAAAAACAGGCCGTAACTCTCGCGGGCGTCTGCGTCCTGCAGGGCCTGCAGTTCGGCCTCGGTCACCGGCCGCGACGGGGCGGCCAGCAAGGCCGCATGCAGCGCCTGTTCGGCCGCGCAGGACTCGGGCACCAGGGCCAGTTCGGGGCGGCTCAGAAAGAGACGCAGGTAATCGTCGGTGGGTGCCAGCCAACCCCGCGGAGTGATCTGAAGCTGGTGGAAGCCGCTGGAGGGCCAGAAATTTTGCATGGGGGCAATCGTCGCACATTGCGCAGGAAGGCCATTTGCTATCAATTAAATAGCTGCTTGCGCCCGTAGAACAAGGGGAAAACGGGTGTTTTTTATACAAAAATCCGCAAAGCCGGTTCTGGCGCGGTCAGTCACTGGTAGAAAAGGCAGCAGCCACCGACCCGCCCTTCGTCCGGGTTGGCGATGCTGTTTTTTGCTTTGCGTACAGTAGGGTGTTGAAATGCGCAGCGCGCAGCCGATGGAGACACCCATGAACACAACCCTGAAACCCCGTGCCTGGCGGGGATCTGTGCTGGCATCGCTCGGCACCAGCCTGCTGGTGCTGGCGCTGTTGCCCGCCTGGGCGCAGTTGCCAACCGTCACCACCCGGACCGAAACCTGGTCAGGCACCGGCCCGCCGACCGACTACAGCGCCATCGAGCGGGCGCAGTGGGAACAATGGCAGCTGCAGCGCGAACAGGAGCGACGCCAACGTGAGCTGACGCGCCTGCAGGATGCCCAGATCCGGCAGAGCCAGGAGAGCCTCGGCGAACGTGCGTTGCGGGAGCAGGCGCAGCGCAATGGCACCTGGGTGCCCCAGCGCCCCGGCCTGAGCGACCAGGAGCAGGCCTGGCGCGAACAGCAGCAGTTGCAACGTGAGCAATGGCGGCAGCAGCGCGACCTGACACGCCAGGATGACCAGCGGCAACGGCAAAACGAGGAGTCGCTGGGCCAGCGCGCCCTGCGCGAGCAGGCGCAGAACCGGCGCGAACAGGGCCGCATCTCCAGCGGTGACAGGCGTTAGGGCTGCGCCTCGCGGTAACGGGTGGCCTGCGCATCCAGCCAGCTGCGAAACAGTGCCAGCACCGTGTTGTCGGACTTCTGTTCCGGGTAAATGAAGTAATAACGCCGGTCGCTGACAAACTCGTGCTCGATCAGCGGCACCAGGCGACCCTGCTTCAAATCCTCTTCAATCAGGAAGCGCGGGATCAGCGCCAGGCCCTGGCCGTGAATGGCCGCCTCGGTGGTGATGGAAAACAGCTCCATGCGCGCGCCGGCCAGGTCGTTGTCGATGTGCAGGCCCAGCGATTCAAACCACTGCCGCCAGGCATAAGGCCGCGTGCTCATCTGCAGCAGCGGCAGGTGCGCCAGATCGGCCGCTTTCAGCGTGCGCCGCGTTTTGACCAGCGCCGGGCTGCCGACAGCGACCAGGCGTTCATCCATCAGGAAACAGGACGCCGTGCCTGGCCAGCCGGCGTCGCCCGCGAAAATGGCCGCATCCAGCGCGGTGTCGGCAAACAGGAAGGGCCGGGTGCGCGAGGACAGGTGCACCGCAATATCGGGGTGCAGGCGCTGAAAATCGCCGAGCCGCGGCACCAGCCATTTGGCGGCAAAGGTCGGCACCACACCCAGCTCCAGCGC
>NZ_NBZV01000091.1 GCF_002379095.1 Polaromonas sp. AER18D-145 | reverse complement strand
GGGCGGGTGGGAGGTGGTGATGGAGTCCATGGCGACTTATTGCTCCGACGAGATTTTCCGTATCCATGAGCTCGACCCTTTGGCGGGCGTCACCCTGGAGGGCCTTCTCGGTTTTTATGCGCCTGAAGTGCAGCCCGTGATCCGGGCCGCGGTAGATGCAGCCATCGGGCACGCCACCCCCTGGGACCTGGACCTTCCGCTGGTCACGGCCAAAGGCAGGCGCATCTGGGTTCGAACGCAGGGCCAGGCCATCCTGCAGGATGGCAAGCTGGTGCGCCTTTTCGGCGTGCTGCAGGACATCACCGAAATCAAGGCCACCGAAGCGGCCCTGCGCATGTCGAACCACGAGCTCGAGGCCTTTTCGTATTCGGTCTCCCATGACCTGCGCTCGCCGCTCAACAGCATCAACGGCTTCAGCCATTTGCTGGCCAGGAAACTGGCGGGCACCCTGGACACGGATGGGGCGCACTACCTGGCGCGCATCCAGGCCGGCACGCAGCAGATGGGGCAACTGATCGAAGGCCTGCTCGCACTCGCCGAGGTCTCGCGCACCTTGTTGGGCAACGAGCCGGTGGACCTGTCCGCCGTGGCTCGCTCAATCCTGGACGAATGGCAGATGCGCGAGCCCGGGCGCCATGTCACGGTGCAGATTGAAATTGGCCTGCAGACCCATGGCGATGCCCGGCTCATCCGGATGGTGATGGAAAACCTGCTGGAAAACGCCTGGAAATTCACCTCGAAAACAGCCCAGGCCGAAATCAGCGTCGGCCAGAAATCCGACGCGGACGGTCAGCCGGTGTTTTTTATCAGCGACAACGGCGCTGGCTTCGACATGGCCTATGTCAACAAGCTGTTCACGCCGTTCCAGCGTTTGCACGGGGTCACCGAGTTTCCCGGCATGGGCATTGGCCTGGTCACCGTCAGCCGCGTGATTACGCGGCATGGCGGCCGGCTCTGGGCCGAGGCGGCGCCCGGGCGCGGGGCCAGCTTTTTCTTCACCCTGTCAGGCGGTGCGGCCACGGCGGGCGGCGGCAACAGCCACCTGCAGGCGGACCCTGGCCCGTCGTCGCAGGGCTGACAACTTCCCCTTGCGTGGTCATGGCAGCTCCGCCATGAATCTTTCCGCCTGCGCGAGCATGCCGGCCCGAATCGGCTTGAACACGCGCCGCGGAAAACCATCGGGCAGCCCGGCCGCCACGCGGTCCAGCGCGTCGGGTACCTGCAGCACCAGCGCCACCATGTGGTCAAACGCATCGGGCACGCCGCTTTGCTGCGCCAGGGTTTGCCAGTGGCGTGTGGTGATCTCGTGCAGGTGGTAGTGCGTGTTCTTGCTACGCAAGGCCATCGCCAGCTTGGCGCGGCGTGGGTTAATTTGGCTGGGGCCATTGCCGATGATGGGCCAGACCGACAGCACGTCATACAGCGGTGTCATGCGGTAGCCGCCGCCTCGTTCCAGAAAGATCGAGAAGTTCTTGGCGTGGCCGTCGGTGGCAGCCATGAGCCAGAAGGCGAGCTGGGCCTTCACAAAAACAAGTTTGTCTTCGTCTGCACGCGTACTGATGTCCAGTTGCCGAAGAATGGCGCGAATACCGGGGCCACCGTCAGATTCATATTTTATTTCTCCGGATACGCCAAGTGCCTGGCAGAAGTCCTCCTGCGGCAACCGGGCCAGCCACGGTGACGCTCCTCTTGGCGATTGCAGCGCGCGGTCGAAGCGCTCAACGACGAGCACCTTGCGCTGACCAAAAGTAGCCATCTCGCAGTCCGCCACCGGCAGGCCCAACCGGGCCAGGAGCTGCGCGCAGAGCCATTCGTTTTCTACCGAGCTGCTCATGTCTGCCCGCATGTTGCCCACCAGCCCGAGCGGCAGCTTGAAGATATGCGTGGTGGGTGTCGCACCCAAAGGCCGCATCCATTGCCCGTTGTGCCAAAGCAGCGCGGTTTTTTCCTGCGCCCCGGCAATGGAAATGCGGAAGTCGTCCGGCTCCAGTTGCCCGAGCGTGCGACCGCCGGTCAACGCGCTTTGTATGGCATGTTCCACAGCTGCTTCATCCAGCGGCAGGGCATCAATGCGGTCAAAGTCGTCCGGTCTCATCCCCTGGGGCAACAACTGCACGGCGCCAACGCAATCACGGCCTATGGCCGCCAGCAAGGCAAACGTTTCCGTGCTGCCGGTCGAGAACTTGTCTCGCAGGCGCCGCCGTATGGCGTCGCTGTCGGGCAGCAAATTGTCAAAGAAGGTTCTGACCACCTCGCCGCGATGGGGGATATTTTGAGGTGGGAACGGCAATGAAAGTGAGAGTGGGCGCGACGCCGGGGAGACTGGCCAGCTCTCGTCATACTGAAACATGTGCTCGCCACCCGTGATGGACCAGGTGCCCACGCGTTCGCCATTGGTCCACACCCCCAGCCTGCTGTCCTGTGGGTTGCTGCGAGCGCGGCGAAAGGTCACCATGTCTCTGGCCCGGGCTCTGCCACCCGGTGGCGGGGTGGTTCTTCAATGACCAGGCGATAACCCATGGCCGTGACCATGCGGGCAATCTGGTCGAACGCTGTCACCTCTGGTGCGGCTTCGATACGTGCGATACGTTTTTGCGTAACGCCGATTCGCTGGCCCAGCTGGGCCTGTGTGAGTCCGCTTGCTTGCCGCAGCGACCGCAAGATGGTGCGCAATTGTTGAGGGGTGTCCACAGAGTACATCACAATACGCCTCTAAAGTAGTTATTGCAATTTACTACCTTAAAGTAGTTAAGTCAATATACGCCTTAAAAGCAGTTTAATCAGCCTCGCCAAAACCACGGGCCGCTGCCCATCATGCGAGGCTTGCGGCGTTAACATCCAAGGCAACCCATTCCCACCCCGAGACCTGCCATGCCCCTGCCATTTGCCGACCGCCTCAACAACGTAGAAACCTCAGCCATCCGCGAACTGTTCAAGCTGCTGGGCAAGCCCGGCATCATCAGCTTTGCCGGCGGCTTTCCCGACAGCGCCATGTTCGACGTGGCCGGCATCCAGGAAGCCGTCAACCAGGCCCTGAGCGAAGAACCCGGCGCCGCGCTGCAATACGGCGCCACCGAAGGCTACAACCCGCTGCGCGAACAGCTCGCCGCCTTCATGGGCAGCAAGGGCGTGAGCGTGGCGCCCGACGGCCTGATCGTCACCACCGGCAGCCAGCAGGCGCTGGACCTGCTGGGCAAAACCATGATCGACCCCGGCGACAAGGTGATTGTCGAAGGCCCGACCTTCCTGGCCACCATCCAGTGTTTTCGGCTCTACGGCGCCGACCTGGTCAGCGCCCCGGTGGACGCCAACGGCGTGGACACCGACGCGCTGGAAAAACTCATGGCCGAGCACAAGCCCAAGTTTGTGTATTTGATTCCCACCTTCGGCAACCCCAGCGGCGCCATGCTGAGCCTGGAGCGCCGCAAGAAAGTGCTGGCCCTGGCCGTCAAGTACAACACCCTGATCGTCGAGGACGACCCGTACGGTGACCTCTACTTCAACGATGCACCGCCCCCCAGCATTCTGAGCCTGAGCCAAGACGTGCCCGGCAGCCGCGAGCTGATTGCCCACTGCGGCAGCCTGAGCAAGGTGCTGAGCCCCGGCCTGCGCGTGGGCTGGATGGTTGGCCCCGCCGAGCTGCTGGCCAAGGCCACCATGTGCAAACAGTTCAGCGACGCACACACCAGCACTTTTGCCCAGGCCACCGCCGCGCAGTACCTCAAAGCCGGCCGCATGCCCGCCACCCTGGCCCGCGTGCGCAAGGTGTACGGCGAACGCGCCGTGGCCATGGGCGCCGCGCTCAAGCGCGAGCTCGGTGACGCGGTCGAGTTCACGCAACCGCAGGGCGGCCTGTTCTTCTGGGCCCGGCTCACGGGCGCGGGCGGCAAGACCAAAGACGCCGGCGAGTTTGCGAAGAGGGCGATTGAGCAGGGCGTGGCATTTGTGCCGGGGGCGCCGTTTTATGCGAATGCGCCAGATGTGAGCACCTTCCGGCTCAGCTTTGCGACCGCCGATGTCGCGAAGATTGAGGAAGGCGTGGGCCGTTTGGGCAAGGCCTTATAAGCCGCCCAGTGACCTCGCTAGCTTGATCCGCCTGGCCGAGGATCGGCCCTTCAATCGTAAAGACTCTCCGGAGCCCCTCTGTTTAGAGGATGTCCCAGTGCGCTTGTTCGCCTATCATCACTCGAGATTGCAAAGGTAGGTTTGTGAGTAATACAGGAGCTGCCATGCGGGCATTTCACGTATTCGTGGGTCTAATTTTCCGGGCTAGCACAGTCGCCTGCGCTCAACCACCGACTACAACGGTGCCCGACACTGCGATGTCGTCGATAGAGAAGAACTGAATGAAGGACAGGTTATGAATAGTCGCACTCTTGTGGGGATGTTTTGCTTGCTAGCCGGCGCGCGTCAAGGTAGTTGTCGCCTCATTCATGCAGCCAACTGCTGAATATCGTTGCACTCCGAATGCGCCCTGACGAAGGAGTCGCGCTCGGGGTTGAGAGTCACGGGGCCAACGGGCGACCAGTTGCGGGTCTTGCCGGACCAT
>NZ_NBZV01000010.1 GCF_002379095.1 Polaromonas sp. AER18D-145 | reverse complement strand
ACTTCCTCCACCGCCGCGCTTTCAGGCGGCAACAACCGCGCTACCGCCCGGTCCTTGAATGCTTGTCCGTATCGTGCCAATTCTTGTCCTTCATCGCCGCCCCCGGATTCTTGGTTCTATGGAGGCGACAACTATTCTGACGCGGGGGGCAATGACCGGGGCGATAGTGCTGGGCAGGGCGTGGACGAGTCTGGACGATTTGGGCCGTCGCTGGCGGCCGTATCTGAGTTCGGGTCCGCGCTCCATCTTCCATTGCTGAACCATGCACCCTTGGCAACAATGCGGTCGACGGCATCGCGCGCGCACCTCCGTCACCCGTGCGGCGGGAAAGTGCACAGCCCCCTGCGACGGAAGATGGCCCTTCTGCGACGGCGTCTTGCTCGACGACACGATTCTTACCCGAGCAATTCTTCCATCAGATTAAAGGCAGCTGCCTGCTGACAACGCACAAACCGGGACGCCAGTGCCCCGGTTCAACCTCTGACGCCAGTCCCAACGTTTCTTGGAGAAGGCTTGTACACACTTGGTTTCGATTGGGTGGATGCACCGTCTGCAGGGCTGCTGAATGAACGCATCTTCTCGCCAGGATTGGCAGCCGCCTGCGACTCGAGTTTGTCCGCCCTGGCAGTCAATGAGTCTCCACGCTTGTGCGCCTGATCGGCTTGAGTCCTCAGTTTCTTGACCTGTGCCTGTATGGCCGATCCCTTCGTATCTTGAGCGTGGACGGCCATGCCGAATCCGAGGGCTGAAGCAAAAATCACAACAAATAATTTTTTCATTTCACGGTTCCTTGATGAATACCCGCCTCGTTGTCCCGGGTGTGCACGGCCGGCAAAGACACACCCTCGTCCCCAAAAATCTCCCCGAGTAACGCTGGCCCCGAGGTCTGCACTATTTCCCCGAGAGGACACAACCTGCTCGCCCGTCGTTCCCGCATTGCCCGGCAATCTGACGTTTCTCCGGTTTGCCGACGGGGCCGCCGCGCAGCTTTTCACCGGGGTTCATGTCGGACTCCAATTCCAGTTTCTCCGCCTGGGCACTCAGTGCGTCGCCACGACCATGTGCAGCCGCAGCTTGTGCTCTCAGTTTTCTGATCTGCTCTTGCTTGGTCGCCTCTTTGGCGCCGTCGGCGTGAGCACCAAACCAAAGCAGCGATGCAAACAACAAGACAACCGTTTTTTTCATTTCATCTCCCCTCGGTGGGCCGGCGCATCCGGGCAAGCAGTGATGACCGCGGCTGGATGCTGAAGAACAATTGGGAACCACGCACTATTTGTTGGTCCGGGCGTAACGCGCCACGATCTGGTTCAGGGCATCCAGGTCCTTTCGCGACAGCCTGGCGGCAGCCATGTCCCGGTATTTGATGGCATTGGCAGATTCGGCGTGGGACGCTGCAATGGAAAACCAGAGATACGCCTTTCTGTCGTCCTGCTCGATGCCGCCTTCACCTTTGCGATAGAGGTTGCCCAGGTTGTATTGGGCTGCAAAGTCACCCTGTCTGGCTGCGGTTTCGTAAAAACGAAGCGCCTCGGACAAGTTCTTCTTCACGCCATACCCCTCCTCGTACATGAGCCCCGTCATGTACTGGGCATGAACTGAAGTTTTTGCCGCCCTGGAATACCAGAAAAGAGCTTGTGGATAGTCTTGCGAAAGGCCGTCCTTGCCAAAATAGTATTTTTCCGCGAGTGGCAATTGCGCGGCTCCCAGCCCCTGCTCCGCAGCCTTGGTGTACCAAAACACCGCCTTCCTGTCGTCCTTTGGAATTCCTTTCCCAAAGTGATACAGGTTCGCCAGATTGTTTTGCGCCAGGGCCAGGCCTTGTTCAGCGGCCTTGACATACCATTCGGCCGCCTTTTTTTCGTTCTGTGGGACACCCGTTCCGCTGTCATAAAGCTGGCCGAGGTTGTATTGCGCCGTTGCAAGCCCCTTTTCGGCGGATCTGGCATACCACTCGGCGGCTTTCTCCGGGTTCTTCTCAACGCCCCGGCCGTTGGCGTAATACACGCCCAGGTTGAATGCAGCCTCTGCGTCGCCTTGGTTGGCGGCTTTCAGATACCACATGGCGGCCAGGCCGTAATCCTGAGGCACGCCTCTGCCCTTTTCAAACATGAATCCCAGGTTGTATTGGGCCAGAGGATCATTCTTTTCAGCGGACTTGAGATACAACTCCACTGCCTTTTGATCATCCTGGGGAACGCCATTTCCATTCGCATATTTCACGCCCAGATTGAACTGGGCCCTGGCTTCTTCAGCCCCCGGCTTGGTCGCAACCACTTCCGGTGGATGTGCCTGTGGCGCCATCTGGCAGGCAGTCACGAGCAGGGGGAGGACAAATAGGCCGAGTTTGCGAATCATGGATGAACCTCTTTAAAAATGTCAGCGTCGTACAAAAATCATTTCACACACACTCGCGTCCGTGGGATTGCGCGATCCGCCGGGCAGCACGGAGACGATCAGCCTGCCGTCGGCGTCGAGCCGGGTTCTCGCAACGATTTTTCGATCTACCGGCAAGTTGTTGCCGCCCGTCACCGCGAGGTTCAGAGCGCCGCTGGCCTGGTCGTAAATGAAGCTGCCCTCGTAGTCGATGTAACGTTCAAACGGCGTCCAGGTCGCCGAGAAGTCGCCATTGCTGCGGAAACGCAATTCGTGCAGGGGTTGCGGCGGCACGCGCTGCGCGCCGGTACCGCAGGCGATTTCCCGCGTCTGGCGCCACAGGCCGCGCAAAGGATGCTTCACCGGATCGACCACGCGCATTTTTCCCTGCACGGTTTGCGCGCCGACCTGCGCGATCAGCGTGAATGTTGTACCGTCTTTCGCGTCCTGTGCCACCATGCCGATGCCGCTCACGGCATCCATGGCAGCCGGTGCGCCGGGGCTGAGCCGCCAGCCGCCGATACAGGCTGCCGGCACCACCACGAAGTCATGCGGAGCGCGCACCAATGCCGGCTGACTGGCCAGTAATTCACCCGCCTGCACGTCGCGATCATCAAACCAGAAAAGCAGTCTGCCCGTGTTGAAGAGGGCACAGTCGACCCCGGGTGGAAGTGCTGGCGCTTCAGCAGGCGCAGGCGCATTGCCACCGGGCATCACCAGCAGCAAGGTGGCCGCGCGCGCGTCCCAAAGCCAGACCGCCCCGGGCAAGAGGCGCGCGGAATGCGACTCCAGCAGAACACCTTGCGGCACCATGCCGATAAAACCGCGCACGTTCGCGCGGGCACCCAGCATGGCAGACCACCGTGGAGTCCCTGCCTTCAGGTCTTCACGCCAGCGCTGTGCCGCGGCTTCATTGAGCTTGAGCAGGACCTGCCCCCGTGCGCCGGGGCTCTGGACCTCCACCTGAACCTCGCAGCGGCCAAGCGTCAGCGGCTCTTTACCTTCCACGCCGCTTGCCTCCAGCAGCGCAGGACAGGCCGCCTCAGCAACGCTGCAGGCGAGCAGAGCGAAAGACAGACCGATCGATTTAAATGTCATGGAGATCCTCTCAATTCATGGTTTTCGAGATGGCAGAGGACTACCCCACGCGCCGCAGGCAAAGGCTGTCCTGCGAGAATTCAACGACGCCCTGATGCAGGCCCCACCAGGCCACCCATTCAGCCGCCGGCGACGTCACCAGCACGGCCTGAAGGTTCCTCTCGGGCTTGAGCTTGCCGGTGAGCTCACCGGCCGACACCGCTGCGGCAAAAGCCGCGGAAGCCGGCACTTGCAAGCACACGCGGGTGGCATTGTCGAAGCGGTATTGCAACAGCAGGAAACCGTTCATCTCGCCGCGCTCGCTCTTGCCGTAATCCCAGGCGGCCACGTCCAGAACCAGCCAGTCGTTTCCGGCAAGGCGCGCCGTGCGACCACTGAGCGGCGGCAACGGCGGCTCGGCGGCCTCTCCAGCCCTGATGTTGAATATCTCGAGCCGCAGGGTATTGTTCCCAGTCTGGACAATCCGCACACGGCTGCCCTCGTCCTTGCCTTCCTTGGCCCAAAGACCGGCGGCTGAGGCTGGCACGGTAATGCCGTAGCTCACGGCAGGCGCCTCACCGAACATCGGTGGCGGTGCACAAGCCGAGAGCACCAGAGCTACCCCAAGCAGCACCAGCACACGCCAGGTGGGTTGCGGGAGGCCGGTCATGGCTTGACCTTCACGCCAACGACAAAGGTTCCCACGGTCACTTCCTCTTTTTTACCGGCCAGCCGCAGGATAATGTTTTCATCTTTCTGGGCCGGTGTGCCGAAACCGGTGGACAGACGCAGCATCAGCGTGGTGGCGGGCGCCACGATCTGCTGGTTGTGACCGTAGAACTCCGCTTTGACCGTGTAGGTGCCGGGCTTGGCATCGCGCAATATGAATTCCTCGGGTCCGTAGCCACCTGTGAAATCGTTCGACATGCGGCCGCCTTGGTAGGTCACCTGGCGGCCGTAGTAGGCGCGTTCACCGTTGGGGTCGATCACCCACAGGTCGATGTCGGTATTGTCCGCATCCCAGGACAGCACCGCGCGCACATCAAGCGGCAGGTTGCGCAGAAGACGCGTGTCCATGGCGCTGGTGTCCAGCGCGGGCTGGCCGGCGGCGGCAACACCCGCGTTGATCGCGTTGAGTTCGCCCAGGGCAATGAGCTCGATGTCGGGAAAACGGTTGTTCCACGGCCTGGCCACCACTTCCCAAAGCTGGTTGACGGCAGCCTGGGACTGGCCGTCTTCAGCCAGCGCCAGCCCCAAGTCGCGCAAGGACTGCGGCTCGTCCGGGCTCAGGACCAGCACTTTCTGCAGCACCGGCAGTGCCAGCTTCACCTGTCCGGCCTGCGTCAGGCGGTAGGCCAGGATGCGCAGGATCTGGCGGTTCTCCAGGTTCATCTCCGCCAGATTGGATAACACCCGCAGACCCAGTGCGGTCTGGCCACGCTCCAGGAGAATGTCCGCAGCATCGAGGAAAAATGCCGTACTCGATAGGTAGGAGGGCCGTTCATCCAGGTACACCGCGTACATGTCCTCGACTCGGGCTTCACGCAGGCGCCTGGCGTAAGGCGCGTCGGGCAGCCATTTCTTGAGTTGAATACTGGCCGAGGCAGGCCCTGCTGCCGCAACCGCTGTCGGTGTAGGCGGCGCTGCCATGCGTGCGCTGACGGACGGCACCGGCATCGGGGCAGGTGCGGGCACAGGCCGCGGTGCCATGGCCATGGGTGCGGGCGCCGAAGGCATGGCCATGCCCGCACCAGGACCCCATGCCGGCGTGCCCGGCCTGGGCTTGGGCTGAGGCGGCTCGTCCTTGGGGAACTCTCTGTCCCACCAGGCCTGCTTGGACACAAAACGTGCAGCAATACGGTCCAGATGCGTGGCACGTTCATTCAGGTTGCGGTCCCGCTTCTGGGCAATCAGCCGTTCGTAGGCGGGACGCAGCGACTCAGGGGGCTCGATCTCGTAACGCGCATAGTCGGCAACGGCGTCGAGCACGATCAAGGAGGTTTCGGCAGTCAGCAGACCAAACCTTGTCCCGAGGCGGCGAATGGCGCTGCGGTTGCGCTCGCGGTCGGCTTCAAGCGCGGCCAGCTTCAGGGTGGCCCAGCGATATGCCGCCAACGGTATTTTTGCAGCCTCCGGGACAGAGGCCCCGGCCACGATGAAGCGGTGGTTTGCTCGTGTGCCGTCCGGGGCCTCCACCTCAAGCTCGACGTGGGCTGCCGGTCCCGTCAGACGGCCGGCAACGACCAGGCGCCCGTTTTCCGGGTAAGCCCCGGCACTGACGAGATCCGTCGCGCCATTTGCACGCAGGCCGGCAAGACGGGTACGCGTTGTACGCAGCTCACGCACCGCATCCGGCGCGCTCACGCGCAGCAAGTCCACCAAGGTGCCGCCGGAAGCCTCTGCCGCGTGCCGCAGCAGCACGGCGTCAGCACTGATCGACGAGGACAGCGCATGCAGGGGCACGCCGCTGGCCGGCATGGCCAGGCCACCGAAATTTCCCAGCCCATCGGTAAACAGCAGGGCCTGCGTCGCCCCATCGGGCACAGCCATGGCGCCCATGTTGGTCGCGCCGTCATAAACGACTTTTTCGAGTTGCTCGCGCAAGGTACGCCAGTCGCCGCGTGTCACCTGAAACCGCTGCACGGGCTCAGCCACATCGCGTACCAGCAGCAATTGAACCGCCACGCTCTCCAGGGCGCTGAAGTAACCGTCGAGCACGGCCAGTTCGCGCGCATGGTCGCGCGCCGCACCGGAACCCGATGCGTCCCAGACGATGGCCAGATTGGCTGGTGCCGGGCGTGGTTGCGACTTCAGCGCAACCGGCAGCTCCGCATAAAAATAGGTCGCGTCCCGGTAGGTCTGGGTGCTGACGAAGCTCTGGCTGGCCGCCGCTGGAACGGTGACCTGCAAAATCCGGCCACTCGTATACCCGATGCGTGTCAGCGTAACCACAGGAACGCCGTCAGCGCCACGTTGCACGGCAACGCGCTCACTGCCAAGGATTGCCTTGACAGCCGCGGGGTCGGCACCGGGAAAGCGCACGGCGGCGTCCAGCCGCTGGACGCTCTGGCCAAATTGCAGCGGCAGCTGATAGTCCAGCACCCTTCGGCCAGCCCGGTCGCTGCGCATCAGCGTCTCGGAGATTTCCAGCACGACGCGGCGTGTTCCCCCGGCTGGCAAAGGATACACGCGCAGTTTGTAGTTGTTTCCGCCAGCGGCCTCCAGCAGGGCCGGGTCGACCCGCGTGCGGGTGACCTCTTCAAAGACCTGGCGGCCCTTGGCTTTTTCAACTGGTACGGCGGGACGCAGCGCGCCGTCAATGTCCAGTGCAAAGCCGGTGACGGCTTGCCCCGGACGCAGGGGAAACTGCAGTTCGCCTTCGAGCGCCCTGTCATTGGGATTGCGAAACTCCATCTCGATGCGCGTGCGCGCCGCCAATCCCACCACTTCTGCATCCACCTGCACGCGGGCGAGCTGGATGGCCAGGCGAGCCTCGGGTACCACCAGCAGCGGCACGGCGACAACGGGCCGGGATCGTGGATGCAGTGGCGGGGCATGAACTCCCTGGGACTGCGCACTCGCGGCGCCGCAAGAAAGTAATCCGGCGGCGACAAGCCTCAGGAAAATCCGCCAGCCGGATCCTGGACAACGAGGGATGGGAACATATGCGTACATGGTTCAGCCTGTCGTAAAAATGGAAGGGTGCCGCGCGATAGCAGTCATCCTGCTGTCTGACGTCGTCCGTGGCGAGATGTCAGGCTTGCCCCGGGTGCGCGGCATGCTGTCGGACTGGTTACGCAAGGCTGCCAGGTTGTCACGGATAGCCTGCACAAGCGAGTCACTCTCGGCCGGACCCAGCTCTGCCAGCGCCAGCGCTTGTTCAAACATCCGGGCAGCAGCATCGAGCTGGTTCGCGCGCTGAAGAGCCTGGGCCAGATTGTTGAGGGACATGGCCTGCTCATCATTGGGAGCCTGCCGCGCAAGATCAATACGCACCGCGCGCTGGAAAACCTCGAGCGCGCCCTGTGTCTGCCCATCCTTGAGCCGCCAGGCACCCAGCAGGTTGAGCAGATTCGATGCTGTTACTCCGTTCCCGCGATGGGCAGCGGCCAGTAAGGCGAGAGCCTCGTCCATCAGGTCCAGAGCTGCCGGCAAACCACCCTGGCGGCGAAGGAGATGAGCCTCGCGCGACAAGGCCAGCGCTGCGTCGTCGGGATGGCCGGGCGCGAGGCGGCGGTAGATGCCGCTGGATAGGTGCAGCATCCGCATCGCCTGCGCGGGCCGTCGCATCGCCATGGCGTGCTCACCTGCTTCCAGAAAGGCTTGTGCGACGCCCTTGTCGGCCAGGGCAGGCTCGGGAATCTCGCTGGCCAGGGCCGAAAACTGCTCAAGCAATGGGAGGCTTGATGCCTTGTCGACTGTCCGCAACTGCTGAAGCAGGGTTTGGGTCCGATGAAGATAACGCGCGTGAACCATCAATGACAGCTCTGCCTCGGGAGAGGCCACGGGTTGCAGCGAGAGCGTGGCCTGGGTCCAGTTGCAGCCGGGCGACTGCGCTGTGGCGCTTTCGCGCCAATTGACACGCAGCGTGCCACCTGAAAATCCCAGTTGCGCTTCACCAACTGGCTGTGTGGCGTCGAAAAAACGCACGGTATACGCGTCCCCGCCCTGCGCCGCGGACTGCAACATGGCAGGCTGCATGGCGCCCCAGGCAAACAGTGTTTCACCCCGCGCCGATCCGGTCCAGCGCACCATGTGCACAGGCAGCTGATAGGGGGGCATGCGCTGCATCGCGCAGGCCCTCCCCTGCTGCTCCCGTACCTCCAAGGTGCCCTGCCAGACAGCTCCATTGGGCTCGGCCGCCACCACGCCCGCGGCAAACCAAAGGCCCAGCAACGCTTTAGCGCGCACTGAAAACCAGTCGATTCAGGCCGACGTGCCTTGCGTCTGCCGGCAGAATAAGGGTGGGCAGGTCCTTCTGCAGCGCGTCCCACGTTGCGGGTGTAGCCTCAAAATCGACAATGGCCTCGCCCTGCCAGACGTACAGCCTTGGCAGCGCGCCCAGTTTCTCCAGAGCGGCAGCAAGCTGACGTGCAGAGGCCACTGGCTTGTCGACGCGAACCGGCACCTGCGACACCGCACCCCGATAACGCGGCGGCTCTTCGTAAGCGAAGGCATAGGCCACATGCGGCAACTCCGGCTCCGGCTCCGGCAAGTGGAGCCTGACACCCGCGACGGCGAGCAGCAGGGCCGCGGCCACGGCCGGCAACCAGCGCAGGCGGCGCCATACAGGCCGGCTGCTGAGCAACCCCTCCCGCTTCAACCGGAAACGCAGGCGTTGCAGTGCATGATCTTCGCTGGCCTGCAGGCCGTGCGTGCTGTCCAGCACTTCGCGCTCATGCGCAGAACGGTGCGCCAGCACCTCGCGCAGCACCCGCACCTCAGCGGGCCCCTCGGGCGCTCCCTGGGCCGAGGGGTTGATGCCCCAGCGACCTGCAAGCTGCTCGACCCACTGGTCGATATCATCGTTTTCCCCGGGTAAAGCCATTTACATCTCGCGCAGGAAGTCTCGACATGGCGCGAGGTGCTCGCGCAGCTTCTTGCGGCACTGCGACAGGAACTCGCGCGTGGCGCCCTCGGTACGGTTCAAGAAGGTGGCAATGTCGCGTACCGACCATTTGTGCAGGACCGCATGCTGCAACGCCTGGGCCCGCTGGGGATGCGCCTGGGCAAACTCGGAGAATCCTCGATCAAAGCATTCCTGGAGGGCTTCAGCGCCAGCCGCATCCTGGCCCCCCGTTCCGCATTGTGTGGCAACCGTGCCCTCAATAACCTGCCATTGGGCGTCATCCATGGTGTCCTCCAGGCTGATCCTTCGCGTCTGGTCTATGTGCAGATTGGCTGCAATCTGGAACAGCCAGGACGACACACGCGCCTGATGCCGGAATCCACTCGCGCCGCGTACCATGCGGATGAAAACCTCCTGCACCAGCTCTTCTGCGACGTCAGCCCCAACGCCACGGCGGATCAGAAAACCCATCAGCGGCCGCCGGTATTGCCGAAACAACGACTCCACGGCCTTGTCGGCCTGCGGCCCGCCATCGGCCACCAGGTCAAGCCAGAGCCTGTCCTGCCCGCTGGTGTCGGCGGTCATGACCAATGTCCCCGTGCGGAAATAAACAGGCGATGCCCAGATTGACGAAACATCACGCTAGCGGACCACTTGCCAGGAGAAAACCTGCATGCCGGTGCGGGCAGACACGGCGGCAGGACGTCCGCCCCGGGTGGCGTACTCAGCGAAACCCGCATCACGGAACAGGGCGTTGCCGTCAGCCTCGTTTCCGCCACGCGTCACGGTTTCGCTCGGCAAAGAAGGCTGAGCGAGGTAGGAAAAATCAGCCCGCTCGCTTTGCTTTTCAGCCTCGACAGCAATCACGGCCAAGCGTTCCAGACCCAGTGTGTCATCATGGATTTCAAGTTCAAAACTGTCGGATGCCGCTGATTCCAGCCGGTTACTTGCTCCCAGGCCCCGCGGAAACATGGCCGTTATGCCGTAGCGGCTGTCCAGGTACAAGGCCGTCACGTCTACGGAAACACGGCCCGTGTTCTCCAGTGTGACAAGGAGTTTGTCACCGTCTTCCAGACGCGGAACCTGACCGGCGACATAAGCCGTTCGACGGCCCCCCTTGCTGGTGATCGCAACCGAGGTCTTGACCTGACCATTGGTGGGCGAGCTAGCCAGTGCCGATGCGATGCGCATCAAGTTGGCGGCACGTGAGGCAGCATGGAGCGAGCGGCCTATGGTTTGGGCGGCGTTGCCCGGCGAGGCTAGGGGGCCAAGCGTGATACTCACCAGGCTGCGTTCCATCTGATCGTCGCAAGCCGCCTTCAGCGCCATGGGCCGCAATGTGCAGGCCTGCTGACCGCTGAGCGTGGGTGGCATCAGCCAGAGCCGATCGCCGATCGCCGTGAGTCGCACATCGGCAGCCTGGCCCGGCCCCACCCATTGCACCTGCGCACCTGCAACGCCCTCACCCGGCTTGGCATTCCTCAGCCGCGTCAAGGGCGCGTCAAAGGCGCAAGGCCTGGTGCATTGCTGCAGGTCCACACCCACAGACAGGGAAAATTTCATGGCCTGCTGCACCAGCCGCCCCACGGTGCCGGCCTTCAGCTCGGTGTCGGTTTTTTTCGGTATGCCGGCGTAGTCCACTGGTTCGATGCGTGCGGTGGCGAGCTCGGCTCTGGACACCTGCACGTAGCCGATCGCTTCGGATAGTCCGGAAATTGGCGTTGGCAGGATGGCGAGCACGGCGCCCTCCTCCAGATCCGCCAATGCGCCTGCCCCGACCGTCAGCTCTTTCGCATCAGTCAGTTTCCACTGGCGTACCGTCGCTGCATCCTGTCCCATCACGGCGCTGTCGAGGGCCGTGCCTGAGAACAGCGGTGTGACGCGTGCTTCGTTCATGCCGCCGTAACGCGTCAGGACATACTGCGACAACTGCCGGTAGCTCATGCCGGCGCCCCCTTCGAGCGCTTGCATCATCACGAAACTGAAGAGTCCATGCGAGGTCCGCTTCGGATGGCCTGCAGGCAGCCGCATTTCGGGGGTGGGCTCGGAGGTTTGTGCCGCATAAAAAAATGCCGATCCGCCACGGTTGGCCGCGACGCCGCCGGCACCACGGTTGGCCGCAACGGGGGTGGCGGCGGTTCCCGCCGGAGCGCGAGGTGTGGCGCGGTCCATGGCGGTGGCCGGCACGCCCAGGTCCTGGGGCGACACTTGGCGCATTCGTACTTCCTCGCTACCTCCCGCAGAGCGCACCAACGTAGCCGAATGGCAGGAGTCGAAGATGCCCCACACAAAGGCACCGGTAGCCGTCATGCGATCCACCGCAGCACGGATTTCGTGGTCGAATATGGCATTCTGGACGGCACCGCCCTTGCCCCCGGGCAGGTTCTGCCAGGCGCCAACGTCGCGTGGCAGGAAGATCTCAAAAAGGCCATCTGGCTCATCCCTGGCGAACGGACTGCCAGGACTGACCGGCTGCTGGCTTCCGTGCCCAGCCATGTGCAGGACGATGTAATCGTTGGGTTTTGCCGTGCTCGCGAGCCGGTCCAACTGGCCGAGGATGTTGGCCCGGGTGGGCAACTCTGCGCCTGGCACGCCATCTGCCAGTACCGCGATGTTCTGGGCGGGCACGCCGCGCTGCAACAGCACACCGCGCATGCGGGTCACGTCATTGCGCGGCCCCTCCAACTGCAGTTTGGCGTCCAGCCCAGGGTATCCCGACACGCCAACCAGCAGGGCACGGTAGTTCAGATTGGCTGCGAGCGAGCAAGCGCTCATCAACAGGCAGCCTCCGGCAACCAACCATGGTTTCACGCGACGGTACTTCATACAACACCCCTCACCCACAGTCAAAGCGGACGAATCCATCCCACGCGTGAAGCGCACAGACCAACGGGTCCGCGCGTCCCTGCTCATTTCTCTCAGTTATGAACGATACGGTACACATTCGCCTCGCCGAGGTTGCGTACGCGGATAGTGAACGGGCCGGTGTAGCGCGGCGTCCAGCTGCAGATCATGGTGTCCGTTGCATCCGTGTCCTGGCAGATCCGGTTGCCATTTTCGTCATAGACATACAGGTCGAGGTCCGAGTCACCGTCACCCGAGACCACCACACGTGCAGGTTCACCGCCACGGAAAGTGACGCGATAGCTGTCAACCGCGCGCGTATTGACCACCGTTCGCTTGGCGCCTGGGCCGTTTTCTGCGCCGCGGGTACCCGATTTCCCGATATCGTCCGCCAGCGCCACCAGATCTGCACGACCTGCAGCAAGCTCCCTACCGCGTGCCAGGACAGCATCTGCCGCCAGTTCATCAGGTTTGCTTTTTGCCTCACCAGACTTGCCACCCACATGCACGGCCTTCGACTCTGACGCGCCTGCCTGCTTCTTGATCTTGGCCGCTGTAATCAAGGCCAGCGGGTCCTTGTTCGCATAACCGTAACGCGCAAGCAAATCTGCAACCCTGATGGATTCGACGGCGGCGGCACTTTCCGACTTTTCGGAAGACACGGCCTTGCCACGATTGGCAGCTTTCTTTTCCTGCGCGTGCGCAAGGCTGACGGCGGAAGCGCCCATAAGCCCGGCGATCACAAGCACGTGCAGACGATTTAATGGGAATGTCATGAAAACTCCTTGGGTTGGAAAATGGGTGTCGCCTGTTCTGACCTGTCGACGTCCATAGGACGCAGGGCCTGTCATATGTCAGGACACGACGACCGTGGCGTAGCAGGAAATGGCGTTTGTAGTCCGTTGGCGTGGTGCGAAGCCGGGGCAAAATGGCAGGAACGACTGGATGGCGCGTTTATTCATTCGAGTGATCGAGGGCAATCCAATTCGATCTGTCCATGTTCTACGTCCTCTTCAGTTTGCTTTGGCGTGAATGATTTTTTCGATATCTTGAGCAGCCACGTAACAACGCAGCTCCAGCCGTCCAGTCCCGGAATCTACAAGGCGAACCGCGCACCCATCGTGTCTGCAACGCATGGTATTGAATTAAGAGCCGCGCTCCTATCACTCGTTTATGGGATGGTCGCCTTGACCTAAAGAGACTATCGCTGTGGGGCTGCACCACTGCGGCAGCCAGCGGTGGCCCGTCAGTCAGTGAGTCGCGCAGCTTTTGCAACGTCGATTGCCGTATACGCGTGCAAGGCTGGCAGGCTACCGCCTGCCGGGGATGCATTTGAAGGGGCAGCTGTGGTCACAGGAAGGTCACGCCAGACACGGGCGTTGAACTGCGCGCCAGACAGCGCGGAGCCGGAAAGAAAAAAGGGTCTGACCATGATGGTCAGACCCTTTGAATACTGGTGGGGCCTGCGGGGGTCGAACCCACGACAAACGGATTAAAAGTCCGCTGCTCTACCAACTGAGCTAAGGCCCCAAGGATTTCTCCCTGGTCTGTACTGCACGTGATGCAGAACAGCCTCAAATTATAGCGTCATTTTTTGGCTCTTTAAAAACTACTCAGCAATTTTGTTGAGCACCCAACCCGCAGCGCACAAACCGAAGGCCGATGTCACGCTGACCACCGATCCGTACCCATGGCAATTGAGGCTGCCATCGCTCGTCGCATCGTCCGCGATGTCACAGGCGTCCAGCACGGCGTCAGCCCCCGTGGGCAGGGCTGCGGGCTGCGTCACCGCCTCGCGGCTGAACACGCAGGCCACACCGATCTTTCCCTTGCGCGCTGCGCCCTGCTCCTTGCGCAGACGGTAACGCAGCTGCGCGAGCAACGGGTCGTGCGTGACCAGCGACAGGTCCTCGATGTCAACCTTGTGCGCGTGGCGCTTGCCGCCGGCTGCGCCGACGCTGATGAAGTTGACCTTGTGGCGCATCGCCCAGGCAGCCATGGCGGTTTTGGCGCGGACCTGGTCGCAGGCATCGATGACCGACACATGGCTGTGACCGTGCGCCTCCAGCCCGGCAATCGCCGGCCAGTTGGCGGCATCGACAAACTCTTCGATGCAATGCACCGCACATCCGGGATGGATGTGCGCAATGCGTTCGCGCATCGCCTGGACCTTGGCCTGCCCCAGTGTGGTGTCGAGCGCGTGGACCTGGCGGTTGATGTTGGACTCGGCGATGTGGTCCAGGTCAATCAGCGTCAAGCTCGCCACGCCGCTGCGCGCCAGGGCTTCGGCGGCCCAGGAGCCCACGCCACCGAGGCCCACCACCACCACATGCGCCGCACGGATTTTTTTTGCGCCTGCCACGCCATACAGACGCGCCAGCCCGCCGAAGCGCCGCTCCAGGTCGGCAGGGAGTTCGGAAAAAATTTCAGCCACCAGCAATTTCCCGGCGGGCCGTCCCAAGGGAAATCAGCCCCTCGGGGGGCAGTGCAGTACGCGCAGCGACAAACGTGGGGGCCATTAAACGCTGTGCTCCAGCCGCCAGACCTGGTATTTCAGACCCGCCACGGCGCCGGCGATGATGGCCGTGACAGCGACGAAACTGGTGGCGCTCAGCGTCGAGATGCCGGACAAGCCCTGCCCGATGGTGCAACCCATGGCGGTCACCCCGCCCACGCCCATCAGCACGGCCCCGACCAGGTGGTTGGCGGTGTCTTCGGTATTGCGAAAGCCTTCCCAGCGGAAGCTGCGTGACAACAGGGAGTACAGCGCCGAGCCAGCGACCACGCCAAACACAGACACAACGCCCAGCGTCAGCAGTTTGGTCTTGTCACTGAAAAATATCAGCCAATCGATGGTGTAGGCCATCGGAGCCACAAAACTCAGCGCCTCCATGCGGCCGGAATTGGTCGCCAAAAATGTCTCCTCCAGCGTTTCCGGATGCTCCGCGACATAGGCCATGTGACCGCTGAGCCACCACATGGCGGCAATCAGCAGGCCAATGCCAAGCCCGCCGAGCAGGTTGTCAAAACGGCGAAATCCCGAACCGGCTAGCGCCCAGACGATCAGCCCGCCACCCAGCACGAGCGCAAGAACCAGCCCGGCGAGAGCGGGTGAGACACCCGCAATACCCGCAGCCCATGTGGGCAAGGCGGCGTTGCCGGAGAAATCGATAGCGACGCGGTCCACCGTGCCCACGCGCAGCACCGCGGTAATGCCCTTGAGTGTGGCAAATGCGGCCACCGCCATGACCACAAATACCACCAGTGATTTGAGGTTGCCGCCGCCAATGCGTACCAGTGTCTTGCTGCCGCAGCCCGAAGCCAGCACCATGCCAAAGCCGAACAGCAGGCCGCCGACCAGCGCGGAAAGCCAGACGAAACGGTTGGAGGCATACACGGCCTTGGCCGGGTCGATCAGTCCGGCCGCGGCAAGGCCGTAAAAGCCGATCATGGCCACGCCGATGGCCATGCCCCACACGCGCATGCGTGTCCAGTCACCCATGTTGACGATGTCGCTGACGGCGCCCATGGTGCAGAAGTGGGTGCGCTGGACAACCGCGCCGAACAGCGCCGCCAGAATGAAGGCCGCCCAGAGAACCTGGGCGGTGAGTGTGTTGAGCTGGGAAATATCCATGCCCCGATTTTAGGGGCTGGGCACGAAGTGCGCTGCCCGGCCGCCTGCGAAGTCTCTACTTGAGCCTGGCCAGGCGTTCCTTGGCGACCGAAGCGGCTTCAGACTGCGGGTAGGCCTTGATCAGGTCTGCCAGCGTCTTTTGCGCCCCTTTGACGTCCTTGAGCTCGACCTGGCAGTTGGCCACGGCCAGCACGGCTTCCGGGGCACGCACATGCTCGGGGTCGGCGGCGACCAGCGCGCGGAAATTGACCAGGGCATCGCGGTAATTGCGCAGTGCGTACTGGGCATTGCCAAGCCAGAACAGCGCAGGCGCCTTGTAGCCGCTTTGGGGATAACGCTTGAGAAAATTGGTGAAGGCCGCCTGGGCCGGCGCGAACTCGCCCTTGCGCAGCACCGCGAGCGCAGCCTCGAACTCCTGCTTTTCTGCAGGGTCCGCCACGAACTCACGGCCATCGACGCTGACCTTGGACGGTTCGAACCGGCTGAGCCGGTCGTTCACACCCTGCGACAAGTCCTTTTGCGTGCGCTGGACTTCGGCGAGTTCGCGGGCAAACTGCTCGTCCTGCCCGCGCATTCTGGCCAGTTCACCGCGCAACTGGTCGATCTGACCGGACAACTCGAGCAGGCTGCGACGCAGCTGCGCGGTTTCATCACCGGACTTGCGCAGCTCGGTCGTGGTTGCATCGAGCCGTTGGCGCAATTCAAGAATCGCCTTGCGGGCGTCATCATCCTCGAACAGCGCCGCGTGGGCGTTAAACGCCATGGCGCAGGCAAGTGCGCACGCCACGGCCCCCAGCGAAGTCCGGAAGTTCTTCAAGGTCATGGCGCCGGCTTAGCGGTAGTTGAATTCAGCGCGACGATTTTTGGAGTACGCCTCTTCATCCGAGCCCGTCACGGCAGGTTTTTCCTCGCCGAAGCTCACGGCCTCAATCTGCGCATCGGTGGCGCCCAGCAGACCCAGCGCGCGGCGCACGGCCTCGGCACGTTTCTGACCCAGCGCCAGGTTGTACTCGCGGCCGCCGCGCTCGTCGGTGTTGCCTTCAATCACCAGTTTGCGTGCCTTGTTGGCGCTAAGGAAACGCGCATGGGCTTCCACCGTCGCCTGAAATTCCGGCTTGATGACAAAGCTGTCGTAGTCGAAGTAGATCACGCGGGCTGCACCGGGCGGTCCGGCGAGCGAAGGATCGGTGGCGCCGATCTGGACCGGCGCAACAACGCGGCCGCTGACGCCCGCTGCATCGCCGGTTCCCGGTGCCGTGGTGACAGGAGTCCGGCTTTCGACAGGCACTTCATTGAGTTTGACGCCTGAGCTGCAGCCGACCAGTGCGGCGGTCAGGGTGATGATGGAGGCGAGTGAGATCAGGATGCGCTTCATGTGTGGATACTTTCCGTAAAAAAACAAAGGGGTTGGTGGAAGACGGGCGAGTTACCTCTGGAAAGGTCCCCAGTCCGGCTCACGGATGTCTCCGGCGGCGCCGGTCAGGCGGGCTTTGATCTTGCCGTCCAGGGTGGTGGTCAGCAGGGCTTCCCTGCCCTGTTGCTGGGTGGCATACACGATCAGCCGGCTGTTAGGCGCAAAACTCGGGCTTTCGTCGGCGCTGGTGTCGGTGATCGAGATGGCGGTTCCCTTGCCGAGGTCCATCAGGTGCAGCTTGAAGGCACCGCCTATGCGTGAAATATAGGCCAGCCAGCGACCATCCGGGCTCAACGCCGGCGATATGTTGTAACTCCCGGTAAAGGTGACACGTTCGACGTTGCCGCCACCGGCGCCCATGCGATAGATCTGCGGCGAGCCGCCGCGGTCGCTCACGAAATAGACGTATTTCCCGTCCGGCGAAAACGCCGGCTCGGTGTCGATGCTGGCCGATTGCGTCAGCCGGCGCGCCTCGCCGCCTGTTGCCGGAATGGCATACAGCTGCGAGCCGCCATCGCGGCTCAGCGTCGCGACCAGCTGGTTGCCGTTCGGCGCCCATGCCGGCGCGCTGTTGGAGCCGCGGAAGTTCGCCAGCAGGCGGCGTTTGCCCGAAGCCACGTCATGCGCATAAATCACCGGCTTGCGCGACTCGAACGACACGTATGCCAGTTGCGTGCCGGTGGGCGACCACGCCGGGGAAATGATCGGTTCGGGACTGGTCAGCGCCGACTGGGCGCCTTCGCCGTCGGAGTCGGCCACCCACAGGTTGTAGCGCGGGCCGACCTTGGTCACATAGGCGATGCGGGTGGAGAAAATCCCTTTCTCGCCGGTCAGTTTTTCATAGACAAAGTCGGCGATGCGGTGGGCCGACAGGCGCAGGTCGCCCTGCGGTATCACGTAGCTTTGCCCACCGAGGTCCTGTCCACGCACCACGTCCCACAGGCGGCAGCGTACGTCGAAGCGGCCATCGGCCAGACGTGTCACGCTGCCGGTCAGCAGCGAATCGGCGGCGCGCTGGCGCCACACCGACAGGTCGGGACGGGAATTTTCGTCCAGGTTCTGGCCGGCGGTATCGACCGCGCGAAACTGGCCGCTTCGCTCCAGGTCGGCCTGCACAATGGCGGCGATTTTCTGCGGCGACTGCGCATCGCCGCGAAAACCGGCAATGGCGATCGGCAGCTGGGTCAATCCAACGCCCGACACCTCGACCCGGAACTGGGCCCAGGCGGGCTGTACCGCCAGGACGCCCAGGCTGCCGGTCAGGCCGGCGATGAAGCTGCGACGGCCTGCAGACAGGGATTGAATCGAGGATGGGTCAGGTTTTTTGGGGTGCATTTTTCTGGTTCAAACAATACAGGGTGAAGTACTTGCCGAAGGCTGCCTGGGCCTGCATGGCACACACGGCAAAACCCATGCTGCCGTCGAGGATGCCGAGGCGAAAGAAATAGCTTTTGATGAAAGCGGCCACGCCCGATATTACCGCCCTCGGCATGGAGCTGGACCGGCCGCGCGCATGCGCCTGCGTGGCCCAAGCCAGGCTGTATTGCTCCAGCTTGCGCCAGTAGTGGGCGGGCGTCGGGTAGCTGTAGTGCAACAGCTTGCCGTTCAGCCGTGACACAGCGCCGGAGCTCAGGATCACGCGCTCATGCACCAGATCGTCGCTGAACCGGCCCTGGCCGCGCCGAAAAAGACGCAGCACCGGGTCCGGCGTCCAGCCGCAGTGGTGAATCCACTGGCCGCAGAACTGGGTGAGGCGGGGAATTTCAAAGGCGTCTGCCGCGCCATGGAGGACCGCCTGCTGGATCTCGGCGGCCAGCTCGGGCGTCACACGTTCGTCCGCATCGAGGGATAGCACCCATTCCTGGGTAGCCAGGCCGAGGGCGAGGTTTTTTTGCGGACCAAAGCCGGGCCAGGCGGCGGTTTCCGTGACTTCCGCCCCGAAGGCTCTGGCAATGGCGCACGTGTTGTCGGTGCTGGCGTTGTCAACCACGACCCACTGGTCGGCGAACCGAACGGACTCCAGGCATGCCTGCAAATTGGCCTCTTCGTTTTTCGTGATGATGATGACGGACAGGGTCATGGGCGCTCGGGTGTTGGTGAATGTCGCAAGCCAGCCGCCCTGATTTAACGCTCCGCAAACAAGCGTTTGATTGTGGGCGCTGCCAGCGGCGGTCTTTGTAGGAATTGGCCGCCAATTGTTCCACGATAATGCAGGCTTGCTCACTTCACGGCCTGATGCGGCGCCCATGCCAACTATCGCAGCCCTTCCCCGCACCGTCACTGCTGACCCGTTCCCGGCGCCCGGTGGGATGGCTGCGACTGGCGGCACCACCCGCCTGATCATGGTTGTCCCGGCCAGGGCCGGCAACGAGGCCCCGGTTTGACGACCGGCCCCGAGCAGGCCGCCGCTGCCGGCGCCAAGGGGACAGCGTCACCGGCGCCCATCGGCCAGCGCCTGCGCCGCATCTGGCCTTATTTCAGCCAGTCCCCCAGCGCCTGGGCCATCGCCGTGGGCGCCACCGTGGTAGCTTCCGCCACCGAGCCGCTGGTGCCCGCCCTGCTGCAGCCCCTGCTCGACAAGGGCTTTCGCAAGGGGGGTATCGATATCTGGATGGTTCCCGTGTCGCTGCTGCTGCTGTTCGGCGTGCGCGGCTTCGCAGGTTTTCTCGCGCAGATTGCGCTGGCCAAGGTCACCAACATCGGCTTGCTGGAATTGCGCAAAGCCATGTTCCGCAAGCTGATGACCGCCCGCCTGGATCTTTTTTCGAACCAGTCAGCCAGCACCCTGGCCAACACCGTGGTCTACGAGGTGCAAAACGGCTCGTCCATGCTGGTCAACTCGGTGATGGGCCTGACCCGGGACACCCTGACCCTGCTGGCGCTGTCCAGTTACCTGCTTTACCTGAACTGGCGACTGACCCTGATTGTCACGCTGCTGATTCCGGCCATTGCCTGGGTCATGCGTGTGCTCTCCAGCCGGCTGTACCGGCTGACCAAGGCCAGCCAGGCGGCCACCGACTCGCTGGCCTATGTGGTGGAAGAAAACGTGCTGGCTCACCGCGATGTCCGCCTGCATGCGGCGCAGCAGAGCCAGGCGACCCGTTTTGCGCAGCTCAGCGAGGCCTTGCGGCGCCTCTCCATGAAATCCGTGGTGGCCTCCGCGGCCATGACCCCGGCCACGCAGATGCTGGCGGCGGCCGCCCTGTCGGCCGTCATTTCGGTTGCCCTGCTGCAAAGTTCCACCGACACCACGTCTGTCGGTTCGTTTGTGGCTTTTGTGACCGCCATGCTGATGCTGGTTGCACCGATCAAGCACCTGTCGGAGGTCGCCAGCCCGATCACGCGCGGCCTGGCGGCGCTGGAGCGCGGGCTGGACCTGATGGAGAAAACGCCCGATGAACCGGGCGGCAATTTTTCGAAGCCGAGGGCCGAGGGGAAAATCAGTTTCATCAATGCGCGTGTGGCCTACAGCGACGATGGCGCACCCGCGGTCGACGCGCTGAACCTGACCATCACCCCCGGTGAAACTGTGGCGCTGGTCGGTGCTTCGGGGGCCGGCAAGACCACACTGGTCAATTTGCTGCCGCGTTTTGTCGAGCCCACCTCCGGACGCATCGAGCTCGACGGCCATGAACTGCGTGAATGGCAGATCGACGCGCTGCGCGGCCAGTTCGCGCTGGTCAGCCAGCACGTGGTGATGCTCAACGACACCGTGGCCGCCAATGTGGCGCTCGGCATGACGGTGGACAGGGACAAGGTGCTGGCCTGCCTGAAGGCTGCCAACCTGGAGCGTTTTGTGGACGAGCTGCCCCGGGGCATGGACACGCTGGTGGGCCACAACGCCACGCAGCTCTCGGGCGGCCAGCGCCAGCGCCTGGCGATTGCCCGCGCCCTGTACAAGGACGCGCCCGTGCTCATTCTTGACGAAGCCACCTCCGCGCTGGACACGGAATCCGAACGGGCGGTGCAGGAGGCGCTGCAGCGGCTGATGCGCAACCGCACCACGCTGGTCATTGCACACCGCCTCTCCACGGTCCAGCACGCCAGCCGCATCGTCGTGATGGATGCCGGCCGCATCATCGAAAGCGGCACACACGCCGAACTGATTGAACGCGACGGCCCCTATTCCCGCCTCTACAAACTCGGGCTGTACGACGCCGATCTCTCGCAAAGTCCACCCGTGGCGCAACTTTCATGACAATTTCCATCAGTGGTTTTACCTTCATCCGCAACGGTGTCGAGCTGGGCTTTCCGTTTGAAGCCTCGATCCGCTCCCTGCTGCCGCTGGTCGACGAATTCGTCGTGGCCGTGGGCCGCGGCAGCGACGAAACGCTGGCACGCGTGCTGGCGATTGGCGACCCGAAAATCCGCGTGATTGAAACCCTCTGGAACGAACGCATGGCCGACCGCGGCTTTGTCTACGCGCAGCAGAAAATGATTGCCCAGTATTCCTGCACCGGCGACTGGGCCTTCTACCTCGAGGGTGACGAGGTGGTGCATGAAGAGGACCTGGCCGCGATCCGCGCCAGTGTCGAGCAGCACCATGGCAACCCGGCGGTGGAAGCACTGGTCTTCGACTACCACCACTTTTACGGCTCGGCGCAGTGGGTCTCGGTGAGCCCCGGTTGGTACCGCCGCGAGTGCCGGCTGATCAGGAATACCATCCGCTCCTACGCGCCCGACGGGCAGTACTGGCTGGTGACCACCGAACACAAGCGCCCGCGCAATCCGCAGGCGGCGCTGGCCAACGCCCACATCTACCACTATGGCTGGATTCGCCGCAACGAGGACATGCAGAAAAAGCTCGACCAGGTCAGCAAGTACTGGGCCGATTCAACGACCATGCAAATCAAGTACAGCCAGTTCGATGCGCGCGCGCTGGAGGCTTTCAAGGGAACCCACCCGAAAGCCGTGCAGGCATGGCTGCTCACAGGAGCCGAGCAGGACCTGCAGATCGACCCGGCCTACCAGCCCACCCGCAAGGAAAACAAATACCACCTGATGCGCCGAATCGAGCTGCTCACCGGCCTGGACTTCAGCCGCAAACACTTCAAGCTGGTGGCCTGAAGGCCTGAACGCAGCTTGTCAGCGCTGCTCAGCGGCCAGCGTCGCGAAGTACAGCGCCTCCTGCTGGCGCGCAATGGCCGGCCACTGGTAGCGGCTTGCAAACGCCCTCGCCTGGCCACCCAGCTGCTGCCGCAGCGCCTCGTCGCCGAGCACCTGTTGGAGGGTGTTGGCCAGTTTCGCGGCATCCTGCGGATCGTCCAGAAGCAGCGCATCGGCGCCATGGCTGAGCAGGCTGGAAATACCGCAGTACGTCGCACTGCTGACCACCACCGGCAAACCGTGCGCCATGGCCTCCAGGACCACCATGGCAAACGTATCCTCCAGCGTCGGGTGCACCAGGCAGTCCGCCGCGCGGTAGGCAGGCGCCACGTCCTGCAGCGATCCGAGGAAAAACACGCGCCCGGCCACACCCTCGGCTTGCGCCTGCCGTTCAAACACCGGGATTTGCCCCGGGTTGCCCACCACCGCCAGCACCACGTCCGCCGGCAGGTCGTGCAGCACCCGCAGCAGCGTCCCCAAGCCCTTCTTGCGGTAGTCATTTCCCACCAGCAGCAGGCAGCGTCCCCCGGGCGGCAGGCCCAGCTGCCTACGGGCAGCCCCTTGTTCGGCCGCGCCGGTGGGGACTGCGGGCAACACCACCCCCGGCGTGATGACGGTGGTGACCGCCACCGTGCCCGGGTAGGTCGCGGCCAGGGTGTCACCCAGGCTGGCCGACGTCACCACCACACAGCGCCCGCCCCGGGCCGCGACCCGCAGGCGCTCCAGCCCCAGGTAGGTCAACAGGCGCGGGCTGGTCCAGACCTTGGCCCAGGCCAGCACGCGCCGCCAGCCGGTCCGGCCATGAAACAGGTTGTATTTCACCGGCAGCACATGCACGGTCTGCACCTGGCCCTGCCAGGTGTTTTCATGGGAGTGGACAAGGTCAAAACCCCGGCGCGTGGCCCACCAGGTGGCGGTGGCGTACCAGAGCTGATTCAGCCAGCGCGGCTTGCGCAGAGGCGTGGAAACGAGGTGGTAAGTCACGCCCGGTGCGCTGTGCCTGATCTGCTGCGCAAACACATGGATCTCGTGGCGCTGCGCAAGTTGCTCAACCAACGCAATCGAATAACGCTCTGCCCCACCCCCGGCCGGGTCAAAAATGCGGTTCAGCACCGCAATGCGCAGCCTGCGCGAGGCCTCGGGCTGGACGGGCGAGCCACTCATGTGCGGTCCCGGTCTTCGTAGGCCGTCGCAATCTTCAGCCAGAACACCGGCAGGCTGGTGGAACGCACGACAGGCACCCGCGGCAACTCCATCAGGTCGTTCTTGGCGGAACTGCGGCCGCGCCGCGTGGTGGTCACGGTCTGGAAGCCGGCCTGGCGAGCCATGGCCAGGTGCTGCGACGCGTACTCACCGAAGGGATAACAGAAATGCCGCACGGGGGTGGCCAACAGCCCTTCGAGCGCCGCCCGGTCCCCGGTCATTTCAGCGAGCGCGGTGTGGTCATCGCTTTGCAGCAGGCGCACGTGGCTCTGCGTGTGGGATCCGACCTCCTGGCCGCCGGCCACCCACAGGCGCAACTCGTCAGCGGTCATCAGCGGCACCTGCGCGATGCCAATGCCCTGGTCCCATTCGTTGGTCTTGCCCAGCAGCCCGCTGACGGCATAACAGGTGGATGAAAACCCGTGGCGCTGCAGCACCGGCAGCGCATGGGTCAGGTTGTTGCGGTAACCATCGTCAAAGGTGATGCCGACCACCTTGCCGTTTTTTTCACCGCGCAGATAGGGCAACAGCGCGCTCATCGACAGCCCCTGGTAGCCCAGCAATTTCAGCAGGGCCATCTGGCGCGAAAAGGCGGAAGGCGAGACGTAGAGGCTGCGAAAAGGCGCACCTTTGGGTGGCGCTTCGCTGATCTGGTGATAGACCAGAATCGGTATCGGGCGCTGAGTGCTGGCGGGGGTGACGGGGGTGGCAGGCATGCAGGACAGAGGTCGGTGCTTCAGAGCAGGACGATATCGTACTGTTCCTGCGCCATGGCGGCTTCGGACTGCAGCGAGATCGGTTTGCCGATGAAGTCGCTCAGGCCCGCCAGGTGCTGGCTTTCCTCGTCGAGAAACAGCTCGATCACCTTGGGCGAGGCAATCACCCTGAACTCCCGGGGATTGAACTGGCGGGCCTCGCGCAGGATCTCGCGCAGGATGTCGTAGCCGACGCTACGCGCCGTCTTCACAATGCCCTTGCCCTGGCAGGCGCTGCACGGTTCACACAGCTGGTGCGCCAGCGACTCGCGTGTGCGCTTGCGCGTCATCTCGAGCAGGCCCAGCGCAGAAAAACCGTTGACGCTGGTCTTGATGCGGTCGCGTGCGAGCTGCTTCTGGAACTCCGCCAGCACGGCGTCGCGATGGCTGTCACGCAGCATGTCGATGAAATCGACGATCACGATGCCGCCCAGGTTGCGCAGGCGCAACTGCCGCGCAATCGCCTGCGAGGCTTCCAGGTTGGTCTTGAAAATCGTGTCGTCAAAATTGCGCGCACCGACAAAACCGCCGGTGTTGACGTCCACCGTGGTCAGCGCCTCGGTCTGGTCGATGATCAGGTAGCCGCCCGATTTCAGGTCCACCCGCCGGCCCAGCGCCTTGGCTATTTCCTCGTCGATGTTGAAGAGATCGAAAATCGGGCGCTCGCCGCTGTGCAACTGCAGCCGCTGCAGGGTTGCCGGCATGAACTCCGTGGCGAACAGCCTGAGTTGGTTGAACTGCTCGCGTGAGTCGATGCGTATGCTCTGCGTGGTTTCCACCACCATGTCGCGCAGCACGCGCTGCAGCAGGTTCAGGTCCTGGTGCAGCACCGAGGTCGGCGGCAAGCGCAGCGCGGCGTCCTTGATGCGGGCCCAGGTCTTGCGCAGGTAGGCGATGTCCTCGTCGAGCTCCGCATCGGTGGCATCTTCGCCATTGGTGCGCAGGATGAAGCCGCCGCCCATGTCGCCGGTCAGGGCCTGCAGGCGCTGGCGCAAGTCCTCGCGCTGTGCGGCAGGGATTTTTTGCGACACGCCGATGTGGTTGTCCTGCGGCAGAAACACCAGCAGCCGGCCGGCGATGCTGACCTGCGCGGTCAGCCTCGCGCCCTTGGTGCCAATCGGGTCCTTGAGCACCTGCACCATCAGCGACTGGCCGACAAACAGCTGTTTTTCAATCGGCTGCAGCGCTGCCGCGGGGGCCGCCGCGTTGTCGGCATCGGCATGCCGGCTGTTGATGCTGCTCATCAGGTCCGCCACATGCAAAAACGCGGCGCGTTCCAGGCCGATGTCGATGAAAGCCGACTGCATGCCCGGCAGCACCCGGACCACCTTGCCGAGGTAGACATTGCCGACCAGGCCGCGCTCCAGCGTGCGTTCGACATGCAGCTCCTGCACCGCCCCGTACTCGACCACGGCCACACGGGTTTCCTGGGGCGACCAGTTGATCAGGATGTCTTGTTGCATGGTGTCTTCTAGTGGAGCGCTGCTTTATATTTTCAGGCCGGCCGCTTGCAGCAACAGCGCGGTTTCATGCAGCGGCAGGCCCATGATGCCGGAATAACTGCCGCTCATGTGCGAGATGAACATCGCCACCCGACCCTGGATGGCGTAGGCGCCGGCCTTGCCCAGCGGCTCGCCCGTGGCGACGTAGGCGCGAATCTGGGCCCGGCTCATGGGCGCAAAAGTCACGCGCGACACGCTCAGCGCCTGCAGCCGCTTGCGGCCACGCTGCATCGCCACGGCCGTCAGCACCCGGTGGGTATGCCCGGCCAGTTCGGCCAGCATGCTTTCGGCATGGCCGGCATCGTCGGGTTTGCCATAGATGCGGCGCCCCATCGCCACCGTGGTGTCCGAACACAAAATCGGTGCCGGCGGCAAACCGCGTTGTTTCAGACGCGCCACCGCAGCGTCGAGCTTGAGCTGGGTGACGCGCTGCACGTAGGCAGTGGGCGCCTCGCCAGGCAGCACCACCTCGAGCGCTTCGCTGTCTTCGCCGGCGTCGGGCAGCAGCAATTGGCAATCCACACCCAACTGTTCAAGCAGTTGGCGGCGCCGCGGGCTTTGGGACGCAAGGTAAATGAAGTCGGTCATACAGTAAGCAAAGTAGTCACGTGGCGGCCCTTCCCTTTCAAGCAGGGGCCGCGGAACTGGCTATGCCAGGCCGCAGGCGCAGCGGCCCCCTCGGGGGGCAGGGAGCTACACGCAGTGAGCGACCGTGGGGGCATCATTCCCTGTGATAGGGATGATTGACCGTAATGCTCCAGGCGCGGTAGAGCTGCTCGATCAGCAGCACACGCACCATGGCATGCGGCAAGGTCAGGTCCGACAGGCGCAGGCGCTCGTGGGCGGCCTGTTTGAAGGCGGGGTCCAGCCCGTCCGGGCCGCCGATGACGATGGCCACGTCGTCGCCTTCGCGCTGCCAGCTCCTGAGCTTGTCGGCCAGGGCCACCGTGGTCATGGCGGTGCCGCGTTCATCCAGCGCGACGATGCGGGTCCCCTTGGGAATCACGCCTTCGATGCGCTGGCGCTCAGCCGCCAGCAGGGTGTCCAGCGTCTTGGAGGCGCGCGGCTCGGTCTTGACGGCCTTGAGTTCGACCCGCAGCTCCGGCGGAAAACGCTTGGCGTAGTCGTCGTAGGCGGTTTGCGCCCAGTCGGGCACCTTTTGCCCGACGGCGACAATCGTCAGCCTCATTTGCTCCGGGTCGTGGTTTTCTTCGCAGCGGGTTTCCTGGCAGCCGTCTTGGCTGCTGCTTTTGCAACCGTTTTCTTCGCCGCGACTTTTTTGGCGACAGGAATCTTGACGATCGGTGTCTTCGCAGGCGCTTTTTTCACCGCCGTTTTAGCAGCCGCCTTGACGGGTTTGGCAGCAGGCTCCGCAGCCGGTGCGGCGGCATTGCGCTTGGCGGTCCAGTCGGTCATCTTGCCGACCCGACCCACGTAAGTGCCGTCATCGGTTCGGGCGACAACTTTTCTGGCGGCAGGTTTGGCCGCAGCCTTGCCTGGCTTGGCGGTCGATTTGGCACCAGCACGCGACCTGGCCGGCTTGGGCGCTTCCTCGACTTCGGGCTTGGACGCCTTGACCAGCGGTGCAGGCGCGCCCAGCTTGAGCTTGACGGGTTTGTCGCCCCACAACTCTTCGAGGTGGTAGTACTGGCGGATCGTCGGCTGCATGATGTGCGCCACGGCGGCCCCGCAATCCACAATGATCCACTCGCCGTTTTCCTCGCCCTCGATGCGCGGCTTGGCAAAACCGGCGTCACGTACGGCATCACGGACACTGGCGGCCAGTGCCTTGGTCTGCCGGTTGGAACTGCCCGAGGCGATGATCACACGCTCGAACAGCGAGGTGATGTGCTCCGTGTCGAACACCTGGATGTCTGCCGCCTTCACATCTTCCAGCCCATCAATGATGGCTCGCTGCAGTTTCTGGACGTCTTTTTTCGCAGCGGTGCTGGCGGTGTTGGCAGGGGTGGAAGTCATGCAGTGGTGTGCTTCAATGAGTGAGTTGACGGGGAATTACGGGGAAATGTAGAGATGATGGCGCTCAATATAACGCGCAACCGGCTCTGGAACCAAGTGGGTCCAGCCCTGCGGGCTGGCGTTGCCTGAACTGATTTGCCGCCGAATGTCGGTGGCACTGACGGGCATCAGGGGCATTTTCAGGGTCAAAACCGCGTGCCTGGCCTGATTTTCAGGGTCAAAACCGGCACCAGTGCTTGTCGAACCGGCGCGGTTTGCTATACAAATTATAGCTATTTCCAGAACCGCCTGCCAGCGGTGCCATGTCTCCAGGGCGGCGAACTGGTCGTTACCAATAACCAGGTAGAGCTGGGCACCGGGGTTTTCGGCCTGCAGGGCCTCCAGCGTGTCGACGGTGAAGCTGGGGCCGGCACGCCGGATTTCCCGGTCGTCCACCACCACACGGTCCAGCCCGGCAAACGCGAGCCGGGCCATGGCCAGCCGATGTTCGGGGGCGCTGAGCGTACGGGTCTTGTGCCAGGCCTGGCCGGTCGGAATGATGTGCAGGGCATCCAGCGCCAGCTGCGCCAGCGCAGCCTCTGCCAGCGCCACGTGGGCCCGATGCGGCGGGTCAAACGCGCCGCCAAAAACGCCCACGCGCTTTTTCAGAGTCTCGCCAATGCGTTTTGCGCCCGGTGACGGCACAGCACTCAAAGCCAGTCCCGCCTGACCAGAAACTCCGTGGACAGCCGCGCCTCCGCCGAACCGGCCTCGACGGGACGCTGGTAGGACCAGGCGGCCAGCGGCGGCATCGACATCAGGATGGACTCGGTGCGCCCGCCCGACTGCAGGCCAAAGTGGGTGCCGCGGTCCCAGACCAGGTTGAACTCCACATAACGGCCGCGGCGATAGAGCTGGAAATCGCGCTCACGCTCGCCGTAAACCATGTCCTTGCGGCGCTCGACAATGGGCAGGTAGGCGGCCAGGAAGGCGTCGCCGACCGAACGCATCATCGCCAGGCTGCCCTCGAAGCCCAGTTCCTGGAAATCATCGAAAAACACGCCGCCTATGCCCCGCTGCTCGCCCCTGTGCTTGAGGTAGAAATACTCGTCGCACCAGGTCTTGAAGCGCGGGTACTTGTCCTCGCCAAACGGGCCCAGGGCGTCCTTGCAGGTCTGGTGGAAATGCACCGCATCCTCGTCAAACCCGTAATACGGCGTCAAATCCATGCCGCCGCCGAACCAGTAGGCCGTCGGGCCGGACGCCGGCGTCGCCGCGATCATGCGCACATTCATGTGCACGGTGGGCACATAGGGGTTGCGCGGGTGAAACACCAGCGACACACCCATGGCCTCGAAAGGCGCGCCGGACAGCTCGGGCCGGTGCTGCGTGGCCGAGGGCGGCAGCTTGGGGCCGCGCACATGCGAGAAGCCGCAGCCGGCGCGTTCAAACACCCCGCCCTGCTCCAGGATGCGGGTGATGCCGTTGCCCTGGAGCGTCTCGCCGGGCTCCTTGTGCCAGTGGTCGGCCACAAAGGGCTGACCGTCGAGTGCGGCGACGGTGCTGGTGATGCACTCCTGCAACGCCAGCAAGTAGCTGCGGACATGGGAAGAATCGGTCATGGTGGTCATTTCACGATGGTATCGGCCTGGGGCAGGCCTGAATTGATCAAACGCACGGGGGCGGCGGCGCCGGCCCGAAAGCCGTGGAAGTCCTGCAGGGACTTGTCCATGTATTCCAGGTCGCGGTCTTCATCGCCGGTCAGCCGCACAAAATCGCGAAAAACCAGGCGTTTGCGAGAGTAGTCGAGCCCGGCCAGGCCCACCGGAACATCGGCTTCCAGCGCCAACCGGTAAAAACCGCTGCGCCAGCCCGCGGTGAGCCGGCGTGTTCCTTCCGGAGACAGGGCCAGCCAGAAGTACTGCCCGTCGGCCTTTTTCTGTTTCATCATGGCCGTCATCTGCCCGACCACGCCCTGGGGCGCCGAACGCCTGACGGGCACGCCGCCCAGCCAGCGCAACCACGAGCCGAACAGCGGAATGCGAAACAGCGTGTCCTTGCCCCAGAACTGCACCGGAATGCCGACCGCCCACTTCAGCAGCACGGCGATGGGGAAATCCCAGTTCGAGGTGTGCGGGTACACCACAATCACGCCCTGCAGCGTCGGCAGGCCTGCAAAATCAATACGCCAGCCGAGGGTCCGAACCACTGCCCGGGCCAACCCGCTCCCCTGGAACTGCACGGGATGCGGCGGCTGGAAATCCATGCCCATCAGGACTTGATGGCCCGAAATCCGATGTCCCTGCGGTACTGTGCGCCGTCGAAATGAATCGCTTGCGCCACATCGTAGGCCCGGTGCTGGGCCTCACGCACGGAGCTGGCCATCGCCGTGACGCACAACACGCGGCCGCCGGAGGTCACTACGCCGGCCTTGATGCCACCCTCGGCCGTGGCGGTTCCGGCGTGGAACACCACCACGTCTTCAGGCGCCTCGGACGGATGCACCACCGGCAGGCCGCTGATCAGATCGCCCTTGCGCGGACTCAGCGGGTAGCCATGCGCAGCCATGACCACGCCCAGCGCCACGCGGCGGTCCCATTCCAGTTCCACCTCGTCGAGCTTGCCCGAGGTGGCCGCCATCATGACATCGAACAAGTCGGACTTGAGCCGCATCATGATGGGCTGGGTCTCTGGGTCGCCCATGCGGCAGTTGAATTCCAGCGTCTTGACCTTGCCGTCGGCGGAGATCATCAGGCCAGCGTACAGAAAGCCGGTGAAGGGAATGCCGTCTTTTTCCATGCCCTTGATGGTCGGCAGGATGATCTCGCGCATGGCCCGGGCATGAACCGTGGGCGTGACCACCGGCGCCGGCGAATAGGCCCCCATGCCGCCGGTGTTCGGCCCCTGGTCGGCGTCCAGCAGGCGTTTGTGGTCCTGGCTGGTGGCCATGGCAGCCACGTTTTTGCCGTCGCACATCACGATGAAACTGGCTTCCTCGCCCTGCAAAAATTCCTCGATCACAACACGCGCGCCGCCAGCGTTGTGCGTCACGCCCAGCGGGTTGAAGCTGGGGTCGGGGGCCAGCATGAACTCGATGGCTTCGTGCGCCTCGTGCAGGCTCATGGCCACCACCACGCCCTTGCCGGCGGCCAGGCCATCGGCCTTGACCACAATCGGCGCGCCCTTTTCGTCCACATAGGCGTGGGCCGCGGTGGCGTCGGTGAAGGTTTCGTACTCGGCCGTCGGGATGCCGTGGCGCTTCATGAAGGCCTTGGAAAAGGCCTTGGAGCTTTCCAGCTGCGCGGCGGCTTTGGTCGGGCCGAACACCCGCAGGCCGTGCGCGCGAAACTCGTCGACGATGCCGGCCGCCAGCGGCTGCTCCGGGCCGACCACCGTCAGTGCTATCTTTTCTGTAGCTGCCCAGACCCGCAGCGCCTGCACATCCGTGATATTGATGTTCTCAAGGCGAGGGTCCAGCGCGGTGCCCCCGTTACCCGGCGCGACGTACACAGCCTGCACCTTGGGGGACTGCGCCAGCTTCCAGGCCAGCGCATGTTCACGGCCACCGCCGCCGACCACTAGAACTTTCATGCGGAAACTTTCATGGTTGGGTGTTTATTCTGAAATGGCGGCGTTGTGGAAAACGTCCTGCGTGTCGTCCAGGTCTTCCAGCACGTCCAGCAGTTTCTGCATCTTCTGGCCCTCGGCGCCCGTGAGCTCGATGGTGTTGTCGGCGCGCATGGTCACTTCGGCCACTTCCGGCACCAGGCCGGCCGCTTCGAGCGCGTTCTTGACGGCTTCAAACGCCGTGTAGGGCGTCAGCACCTCGATGGCGCCGTCCTCGTCGGTGATCACGTCGTCGGCGCCGGCTTCCAGCGCCACTTCCATGATTTTGTCTTCGTCGCTGCCCGGGGCAAAAACCAGTTGGCCGCAGTGCTTGAACTGGAAAGCCACCGAACCCTCGGTGCCCATGTTGCCGCCGTATTTGGAAAAGGCGTGGCGCACCTCGGCCACGGTGCGCACCTTGTTGTCGGTCATGCAGTCCACGATGATGGCCGCGCCGCCTATGCCGTAGCCCTCATACCGGACTTCCTCGTAATGCACGCCTTCCAGGCTGCCGGTCGCCTTGGCAATGCCGTACTTGACGTTTTCGTTGGGCATGTTGGCCGCTTTGGCTTTTTCCACGGCCAGGCGCAGGCGCGGGTTGGTGCTCAGATCGCCGCCGCCCATGCGGGCCGCGACCATGATTTCGCGCATGACACGGGTCCAGACACGCTGGCGCTTCTCGTCCTGGCGACCCTTGCGGTGCTGAATATTCGCCCATTTACTGTGACCAGCCACGGAAATCCTTTGGAATTGATTTAATCTACAAACCGCATTTTACTTTTTCACCTAGAGGACACCCCATGGCCGAGCCCTTTTTGATTGCCAGGAATGCTTCCACCCACTGTGAGCTGCTTCCCGGGCTGGCCAACCGCCACGGCCTGATCACCGGCGCCACCGGCACCGGCAAGACGGTGACGCTGCAGGCGCTGGCCGAAAACTTCTCGAAAATCGGCGTGCCGGTCTTCATGGCCGACGTCAAGGGCGACCTGGCCGGCATCAGCCAGGCCGGCAATATCGGCGAAAAAATGGCGGCCGTGCTCAAGGAGCGCGGCATCGACAAGCCTGTGCCCCTGGCCTGCCCCACCACCTTGTGGGATGTGTTCGGCGAACAGGGCCACCCGGTGCGCGCCACGGTGTCCGACATGGGGCCGCTGCTGCTGGGCCGCATGCTGGGCCTGAACGAGACCCAGGCCGGTGTGATCAACCTGGTTTTCAAGATCGCCGACGACAACGGCATGCTGCTGCTGGACCTGAAAGACCTGCGCGCCATGCTGCAGTACGTGGGCGACAACGGCAGCCAGTTCACCACCCAGTACGGCAACATCAGCGCCGCCAGCGTGGGCGCCATCCAGCGCGGCCTGATGCAGATCGAGACCCAGGGCGGCGACCAGTTCTTCGGCGAGCCCATGCTCGACATCAGCGACTTCATGCAGACGGTTGACGGCCAGGGCGTGGTCAACATCCTGGCGGCCGACAAACTCATGAACTCGCCGCGCCTGTACGCGACCTTTCTGCTGTGGATGTTGTCCGAGCTGTTCGAGCAGTTGCCCGAGATCGGCGACCCCGACAAGCCCAAGCTGGTGTTTTTCTTCGACGAGGCGCATCTGCTGTTCGACGAAGCACCCAAGGCACTGATCGAGCGCATCGAGCTGGTCGTGCGCCTGGTGCGCTCCAAAGGCGTCGGCGTTTATTTCGTCACGCAGAACCCGCTGGACATCCCTGACTCGGTGCTGGCGCAACTCGGCAACCGGGTGCAGCACGCGCTGCGCGCCTACACGCCGCGTGACCAGAAAGCCGTCAAGGCCACGGCGCAGACCATGCGCCAAAAGCCCGGCCTGGACATTGAAACCGCCATCACCGAGCTCGCCGTCGGCGAGGCCCTGGTGAGTTTTCTCGACAGCAAGGGCCGCCCCAGCGTCACCGAGCGCGCCTTTGTGCTGCCGCCGGGCAGCCAGATCGGCCCGATCACGCCGCAGCAGCGCCAGTCCCTGATGCAAAGCTCGCTGGTGGCCGGGGTGTATGAAAAACACGTGGACCGCGAATCGGCCCACGAGATGCTCAAGGAACGTGCTGAAGTCGCGACCGCCGAGGCCGCCAAAGCCGCCGGCGGCGGCGCGGCCGGGCAAGCGGCTTCCGGCGGCATTCTGGGCGGCATCAACGACGTGTTGTTCGGCAGCACCGGCCCGCGCGGCGGCCGGCGCGAGGGGTTGGCCGAAAGCATGGCCAAGTCGGCGGTGCGCACCATGGGCTCCACCGTCGGCCGTGAAATCATCCGCGGTGTGCTGGGCGGCCTGTTCGGCAGCAAGAAGCGCTGAACCTTTTATTTCCAACCAACCCGACAACAGAAAAGCAAACGGATATCTATGAGCAAGGTTCACCTGATCGACCACCCGCTGGTGCAGCACAAGCTGACCCTGATGCGCCGCAAGGACGCTTCCACCAACACCTTTCGCACCCTGCTCAACGAGCTCAGCAGCCTGATGGCTTATGAAGTCACCCGCGACATGCCGGTGCAGGACGTCGAAATCGAGACCCCGCTGGAAACCACCACCGGCAGCATGATCGACGGCAAGAAGCTGGTGTTTGTGTCCATCCTGCGTGCCGGCAACGGCATCCTGGAGGGCATGCTCAATGTGGTGCCGGGCGCCCGCGTCGGCCACGTCGGGCTGTACCGCGACCCGAAAACCCTGGAGCCGGTGGAGTACTACTTCAAGATGCCGCAGGAAATGGAAGAGCGCGACATCGTGATCGTCGACCCCATGCTGGCCACCGGCAACTCGGCGATTGCCGCCGTGACCCGGCTCAAGAAACTCAAACCCAAGTCCATCAAGTTCGTCTGCCTGCTGACCTGCCCCGAAGGTATTGCCGCCATGCAGAAGGCCCACCCGGACGTGGACATCTACACCGCGGCCATTGACCGCCAGCTCGACGAACACGGCTACATCCTGCCCGGCCTGGGTGATGCGGGCGACCGCATTTTCGGCACCAAGTAAACGTTTGGCCCGCCACCTGTTTGTCCGCGGCATCTTCGCGGCGTTGTGTGCCGGTGTGGCCGTTGGCGCCGTCGCCGCGCCGTTCACCCCCGCGCAGGACAGCGCCGTCGTCGAGCGCCTGCCGGCGCGCGCCAGCGACCCCGAACTGCGCCGCGTCGAGTCCCTGCGCAGGCAACTGGCCGCCCATCCCGATGACGCCCGGCTCAGGGTAGAAATCGCCCGCCGCTATTTCGAAATGGCCATGGCGCAGGGCGACCCGCGCTACATCGGCTACGCGTCGGCCACCCTCGCGCCGCTGGCGGCCAGCGCACAGAACAACGCCGGCTACTGGCTAGTGCGCGGCCAGCTCGAGCAGTACAGCCACAGCTTCGGGCCGGCCCTGGCCAGCCTGGAGCGCGCGGCCAGGGCGGACGCCACGGCGGTGGAGCCGCTGGCCTGGCGCGCCGCAATTTTCATGGTGCAGGCGCGTTATACCGAGGCGCTGGCCGAGTGTGCCAGGCTGACGCCCCTGAGCCTGCCGCTCTTCGGCACAGGCTGCACAGCCTACGTGCGGGCAGCCACCGGGCAATTGCCTGCGGCCCACGATCAATTGACATCGGCCGCAGCCGCTAGCGCCGGTGCGCCACCGGAACTTCTGTTATGGACCTATACCCGGCTCGCCGAGATGGCCGTGCGGCTGCAGCGGTTTGACAAGGCCGAGGACTATTTCAAACGGGCGCTGGCCCTGGGCATCACCGACCAGTTCCTGCTGGCGGCTTGGGGTGACTTTCTGCTCGACCGCGGGCGGCCGGCCGAGGTGCTGACGCTGCTGGCAGGCTGGGAACGCTCCGATGTGTTGCTGCTGCGGCTGGCACTGGCCGGTCGGGCGCTGAAAGATGCGCGCGCCGTTGGCTGGGCCGCGCAATTGCGCGACCGCTTTGATGCCGCCGCGCAGCGCGGCGACCGCCTGCATGAACAGGAAGCCGCGCGCTTCGAGCTGGACATCGAAGGCCAGCCGCGCAAGGCGCTGCACTTTGCCAGCCTGAACTACCAGGTGCAAAAAGAGCCGCGCGACGCCGAAATCCTGATGCGCGCGGCACTGGCGGCCAAGGACGCGAAGGCCGCCCAGCCCGCGCTCGACTGGCTGCGGACCAGCCGCTACGAAGACGCCCGCCTGTCCGCGCTGGCCAGCCAGCTCGCCGCGCGGGGAGCGACCCGATGATGCGCGTGCTGCGCACCGGGCTGGCCGGACTGGCCCTGCTGCTGGCCGCCACCGGCGCCCTCGCCCACAAACCCAGCGACAGTTACCTGACCCTGCGCGGCACGGGGGGCAGCAGCGACATCGCGGTGCGCTGGGATGTGGCCCTGCGCGACCTGGACTACGTGCTGCAGCTGGACCGCGACAACAACGGCGAGTTGACCTGGGGCGAGGTGCGCCAGCGGGAAGCCGAGATCACGCGCCTGGCCACCAGCCACCTGGCACTCTCGGTCGCGGGCAAGGCCTGCGCCTGGAACACCACGGCGCCGCTGCAACTGGACCAGCACAGCGACGGCACCTATGCGGTGTTGAGCCTCGCCGCACGTTGTCCCGGTCTGGACGCCGGGCTGAGGGCCCGCTATTCCCTGCTCTTTGACGTCGATCCCTCGCACCGCGGCCTGGTGCAGTGGATTGCGCCGGGCGGCACCGCTGCACAGGCGCTGATCTTTGGTACCGAGTCAGCCGAACAGCCGCTGGCCCTGCAGCCCGCGGGCGCCTGGGACACGCTGCGCCAGTACCTGGTCGATGGCGTCTGGCACATCTGGATCGGCTACGACCACATCCTGTTCCTGCTGTCGCTGCTGCTGCCGGCGGTGCTGGTGCGCCAGGATGGCCGGTGGGTCGGCGCGCCCCGCTTCGGTGGTGCAACCAGGGAAGTCCTCAAGGTGGTCACCGCCTTCACGCTGGCCCATTCGATCACCTTGAGCCTGGCCGCGCTGGAAATCATCAGCCTGCCCTCGCGCCTGGTCGAGTCGGCCATTGCCGCATCGGTCGTGTTTGCCGCCCTGAACAACCTGCGCGGCACCATCGAGTCGAAACGCTGGGTCATGGCTTTTGCCTTCGGGCTGATCCACGGCTTCGGCTTCGCCTCCGTGCTGGCCGACCTGGGTTTGCCGCAGGGCGCGCTGGTGCTGGCGCTGGTGGGCTTCAATGCCGGTGTGGAGCTCGGGCAGCTGGCCATCGTCGCCGTGTTCCTGCCGGTGGCGTTTGCGCTGCGCGGCACGACGTTCTACCGCGTGGGTGTGCTCAAGGCTGGCTCGGTGCTGGTGGCCATGCTGGCCGCCTGGTGGCTGGTGCAAAGGCTGTTCGACCTGTAGCCGCATTGCATTGCGGGCAAGGCCTGTCCCGGACCTCCACCACTCCGCGCTACTCGGGGGGCAGCAGCCGAAGACGCCATGCCGCTTGGCGCGCTGATTATTTGGACGGCGCAGCGTCCTTGTCTGCTTTCTTGCGGGCGGCTTCCACGGCTTTGTCTGCGGCCTCTTTGGTGGCGCGGGATGCTTCGCGGCTGGCTTCTTCAGCTTTGTGCAGGGCGTCCCGGGCCGCCTGGGCGGCCTTGAGGGCATCTTCCTTGCTGGCGCGGCCCACTTGCCGGGCGCCTTCTTCCGCTTTTTGCACGGCTTCGCGGGTGGCCTCAGTCGCCGTTTTGGCCTTGCTTTCGGCGTTGCGGGCCAACTCTTTGCCCTCGGCTCTGGCTTTTTCCACCGCGACGGTGGCCAGCTGTTCCGCCTTTCGGGCGGCGACTTCGGCTTGTTGAGCCGCGCGGCGCGTGGCTTCTGCGGCGCGCTTGGTTGCGTTGCTTACCGCTGTCTCGGCCTTTTCCAGCGCGGCCTTGGCGCTGGAGGCGGCCTTGCGGCCGGCCTCGGCGGCCTCCTGGGCGGCCTTTCTGGCCGTGGCATTGGCGCGTTCCAGCGCGCTGTCGCTGGCGGCAAAACCTGCAGACCCTGCCACGGCCAGTGTGATGAGGATCAGGATGCGTTTGAAGTTCATGATGGTCACTCCAGGAAGGGCTGAGGGAAAGCAGCATCGCACCCCGCAGCCACGCCCGCCTTGATGCAGCGCAAGGGTACCGGCGGGCTGGCGAGCTGGCCCGCACTGCCCTGCTTCGACGGCGAAAAATTTGGCCACGCCGGCCTCTTGACTTGATCCATCTCAACGCTGGCCAACCCGGCCTTTCCTACAGTGGCATGGAAGGGTGCGAGCCCTATGTGAAGCCTGTCAACAACGCAGAGAAAACCATGGCCACCAGCGAACCCACAATGACCAACCTTCCCGCCGCGGGAAACGTGGCGGTCTTGAAACACCTTGCCGGAAAGGCCTGACATGCGGGTTGCACTGGTCACCGGCGGCACCGCCGGCATTGGGGCCGCCACGGCGGAAGCCCTGCTCGCTGCGGACTACCGCGTGGCAGTCAATTACGGAGGCAACCAGCCTGCCGCCGAGGCCTTCACGGCCCGCACCGGCATCGCGGCTTTTGCCTGGAACGTGGCCGACGCCGCGGCCTGCACGGCGGGTGTCGCGGAGGTCGAGGCAGCCCTCGGGCCGATCGAGGTTCTCGTCAACAACGCCGGCATCACGCGCGACGTGATGCTGCACAAGATGAGCGCCCAGCAATGGCGCGAGGTGATCGACGTCAACCTGGGCGGCTGCTTCAACATGTGCCGCGCGGTGATCGAGGGCATGCGCGAACGCCGTTTTGGCCGGGTGATCAACATGAGTTCGGTCAACGGACTTTCAGGCCAGGCAGGCCAGACCAACTATGCGGCGAGCAAGGCCGGCCTGATCGGCTTCACCAAGTCGCTGGCGCTCGAAGGCGCTTCCCGCAACATCACGGCCAATGTCATCGCACCGGGTTACACCGACACCGCCATGGTCAGCGCGGTGCGGCCCGAGGTGATGGAGCAGATCCTGAAAACCGTGCCGGTCGGCCGTCTGGCCTCTCCGGCGGAGATCGCCCGCGCCGTCGTTTTCCTCGCTGCGGATGACGCCGGCTTCATCACCGGTATCACGCTGTCGATCAATGGCGGCAAATACCTGGACTGAGCGCTGCCGTTTTCAATAGACTGCACTGGCGGGCCCGGCATAGGCATCGGGCTGCGTGTCCGCCCCCTGAACTCCGCCGACAGGCGACGCGCGGCGTTGGCGAACATCAGGATGTCGACACCTACCGCAACGAACGTACACCCCAGATCCGGGCGAACCGGTTGAAGGTCTGGAGGAAGGGCAAACTGCTGGCAGAGACGGCGGAGGTGGTAGCCAGCTTAACTATCGCCAACCGACCCGCCAGGACCGCCTTCTTCAAGGCAAGTTAAGAACTTCCGGCTTTCACCTTGAAGCGCATGTCTCTCAAGGCACCGGCAACACGATGTCCACCCGCCCGCCGCCCAGCGCGCCGCGTGTGAGGTTCAGTTCCCCCTGGTGGCTGGCCACCAGGTCGCTCACCACTGCCAGCCCGACGCCGTGCCCGGGCACGCGCTCGTCCCCCCGCACGTGGAGCCGCAGGACGGACTCGGTGTCGCTGAACCCGGGGCCATCGTCCTCGATGCGGATGCACAAGCGCCCGGCTTCGCGCCACACCCGCACCCTGACCCGGCTGCGCGCCCACTTGGCCGCGTTGTCCAGCAGGTTGCCCAGCATCTCGAACAAGTCGCCCTCGTCGATGCGCCAGGTCAGCTCGGGCGGACACTCGACGTTGAAGTCCAACGCTTTCTCGGCATACACCTTGGCCAGCGCGTCGCGAATGCGTTCCAGGATCGGCGCCACCAAAAGCGGCGGCGCAAAACGCGCGGCGCCCACGACGATGACGCGCCCCAGCTGGTGCTGCACGATGTCGTCCATGCGGCTCACCTGCTGGGCCACGGTGGCCGGCAGTTGCGCCGGCTCGGCCAGGGCGCTGCGCAGCACGGCCAGCGGGGTCTTCAGGCTGTGGGCCAGAAAGCTCAGTGCGTCGCGATGCCGGTCCTGGCGCACCCGCTCCTGCTGGATCAGGGTGTTCAGGTTGTCAGTGAGGCCGGAGATTTCGGTGGGGTAGCGGCCCTCGATGCGCGATTGCTCGCCCTCTTCGATACGCCGGATCTCGTTGGCCACGTGCCGCAGCGGCGCCAAGCCCCAGCGCAACAGCCACAGCTGGGCCAGCAACAGCAGCACGGCGGCGCCGCCCAGCCAGAGCCACAGGGTGCGGGTGAAGGCGCCGACCTCGCGGACGAAGGCCGCGCGGTCTTCCAGCACCGTGAGCACCAGCGGCGCCTCACGCGCGGAGGCCTTCCAGGTGACGGCATAACTGACTGACAGGAAGGACCCGCCGGTCCCATCCACCCTCTCGTTGCGCCATTGACCGGGTTGCAGGCTGCGCAGAAAGGGTGGCTGAAGGCCCAGGGTCGAGGCCGACTGCCACTGCTCCCCCCGCAACACGTTGTGGATACCCGCGTACAGGCCGGAGCCCGGCAGCGACAGGCGCGGCTCGGCAAACTCCGGCGGCATCACCAACGCACCGCCGGCATCGAGTTCGGCCGCCGCCAGCAGCAGGTAGATGGTGCTCTGCAGCCGGCCGAAATAGACGGTGCGCACACTGTCCTCATGGGCGCGCTGCACCGCCAGCCCCGCGCCGGCCATGAAAGCCAGCAGCACCAGCGCAGCCCCGAGAAGCAGACGGGCACGGATGGAGTAGCCGGCACTCATTCCAGGGTGAACCGGTAGCCGCGCCCCCGCACGGTCTCGATCGGGCCAAGGCTGCCGTCCGGGTCGAGCTTGCGCCGCAGGCGGCCGACCAGCACCTCCAGCACGTTGCTGTCGCGGTCTTCCCCGTGCGGGTACAGGTAATCCGACAGCGCCTGTCTGGTGACGATGGCCGGGCGCTGGCGCACCAGGTACTCGAGCAGGCGGTACTCGAACGCCGTGAGCTCCAGTGCCGCGCCATTGAGCCGCGCCGCCTGCGCCGACAGGTCGATGCTGAGGGGGCCCAGCGTCAGCACGTCAGAGGCAGTCTTGAGCGAACGCCGCAGCAAGGCCTTGAGCCGCGCCGCCAGCTCCGGGTATTCGAAAGGCTTGACCAGGTAGTCGTCGGCCCCAGCTTCCAGGCCCACCACCTTGTCTTGCCAGCTGCCGCGCGCGGTGAGAATCAGGATGGGTAGGGCGCGCCCCTCCTGCCGCAGGCGCTGCACGATGGTCAGCCCGTTCAGCTTGGGCAGCCCCAGGTCGACGACGACCAGGTCAACCGGGTACTCGCGCGCCAGGAACAGGCCCTCTTCGCCGTCCCTGGCCTGATCGACCCGGTAGCCATCAGCCTCCAGCTGGCGGGCCAGGGTGAGCCGCAGCGCGGCATTGTCCTCGATCAGCAACAAGCGCATGGGCTAAAGCTGCCGCGGCCCTAGCGGACCTGGCCGGTGGCGACGTCCACCTGGATCACGCGAACCTCACCCGCCGGCGTGACCACCTTGACGCGCCATACCGGCTGGCCCGAAGACTCGGACTTCTCGACGGACAGCACGCGGCCGCCACTGGCCCGCTGGGCCACCGCGGCCGCGTCGTCGCGGCTCAGGTCGGCCCAGGCCAGGCTGGATACCACCAGCAAGGCCGCGCAGAGCAGTTTGGCAAATAGGTTCATCGGTTGTAAGCACCATGGTACTCGCGACCGCCACGGTCATCGCGCCTGCCCTGGTATTCGCGTGCGCCCTGGTACTCGCGCCCCACCGACTCCACCGACTCCAGCGGGGCCACCGAGACGCGCACGGGCAAGGTGCGGCCCGGGTTCTCGCGGGTCACCGTGCTGTAGACCTGGCCGCGGTACTCGTACTCGACCTGGTAGCCCGTGAGGCGGGACTGCACGTCGTTGACGGTGCGGCAATTCTGCACCTGGCGCTGCTGCGGCGCTGCCTGCTGGTAGCCACCACCCCAGCTGTTCTGGTTGGCAAAGTGCTCGCCGGCCAGCGCGCCGACCACGGCACCCACCGCGGTGGCGGCTTCGCGGCCGTGGCCCTTGCCAACCTGGTTGCCGAGCAAGGCGCCGGCCACGCCGCCAAGCGCCAGCCCGCCGTAATTGCGCGAAGCTGCCACGGGTTGCTGCTCGGTCACCCACTGGCTGGTGCACTCGTTGCGCGGCACAGAGATGTTCTCGTACCGCGGGTTGACATTGCGCACGCGGGCCGTGTCGTTGAAGGTCTGGGCCTGGGCGCCCGCTGCCAGCAGCGTGGTCAGGCAAAGAATGGCAGAACGTTTCATGAAGAGGCTCCTTGGTTGATGTGGAGCAGAGCTTACAAAGAGGCAGGTGAACGCAAGCTGAACGAAATCGATAAAAGATTCTTCACGACACCTGTCCCAAGCGCCGCGGCATGAGCCGCGTGCCCGAGCTGATGGCCGCCGGCGTCAACGTCGCCTTCGGCCACGACTGCGGGATGGAACTTTGGTATGGCGTGTGCTGCGACTACATGCTGGAGGTGGCGCACATGGGCCTGCATGTGGCGCAGATAGCGAGCCAGAAAGGCATACGCACCTGCTTCGACGCGGTGACGACCAACGCGGCGAAGGTGATGCCCGTCAGCCAGCAGTTGATGGAGTGCCTGCGCAGCGCCGCGCCAGGCGCCTGATACGCCAGACTGCCCTGACATGTCCTGGAAATTACCCCCGGTTGCATTTTTCTAGGCCTTGACATGTTTTTCCCCTGACTTGCCACTTTAACTTTCGCCTTCGCGCCCAAACCATGTAGGACAGAAGAGCAAGCCACCAAACACCGGCTTTCCGGAAGGCAAACTGTCACAATGACCCAAGCAAGCAGAAAATCCATTTACCAACAAGCCGCCGTCGGCCTGATGGCCGCCACGGTCTGTGTCGGAAGCGCCCTGGCTGTGCCGAACGACGCGGGCGCGGCGGCGCTACAGGCCAAATACACCGCCCTCGCCCCCCAGCTGGGGCGCAGCGAGTTTCAAAGGCCGCTGGTCATTGAATCCACCGAAGCCGCCAATGCCGTGAGCGGCAACGCCTATGCGGTCATCAACTACCCGTTTTCAGGGGTGATCACGGCTTTCAAAAGCCCCGACAACTGGTGCGACGTGCTGATGCTGCACCTCAACACCAAGTTCTGCCGCACCACCGGCGGCAACGGCAGCCCCACGGGACTGGAAGTCAGCATTGGCAAAAAGGGGCCGCAGGAAGTCAAGGACGCCTACACCCTGGCCTTTGACTTCAAGCTGGCCAGCGCCACGCCGGACTACATGGCGGTGCAGCTCAATGCGGACAAAGGCCCGCTGGGAACCAACAACTACCGCATCAACCTCCGGGTGGTGCCGCTTGCCGCCGGCAAGACCTTCATGCACCTGCAGTATTCCTACGGCTATGGCATGGCCGGACGCATGGCCATGCAGGGCTACCTGGCGACGGTCGGCAGCGGCAAAACTGGGTTCACGCTGGTGGACAACCCGGCCGGTGGCGAAAAAACCTATGTGGACGGCATGCGCGGTGCGGTCGAGCGCAACACCATGCGCTACTACCTGGCGATTGACGCCTACATGGCCTCGCTGTCGGCGCCGCCTGCCGAGCAGCTGGAAAAACGCCTGCAGCAATGGTTTGACGCAACCGAACGGTATCCGCGCCAGCTGCATGAAATCGAGCGTACGGCTTACCTCTCCATGAAGCGCAGCGAACACCGGCGCCAGCAGGCGGCAGAATAAGTCCGGTCCCACCGGCCGCCTTTCAAGGCGGAGGCTTTGGGCCGGGCCGTTGCAGCGGGCGTGACTGGCCGATGCAGATGCGCCAGCCCGTGGGTTGGCACACCGTTACGGCACCCTACCCTTCCCTTGCTTCTTCCTTGCTTCTTACTTGCGCAGCAGCTGACGCGCAGCAGCCATGTCGCGGTCGTAAACCGCCTTGGCCTCGCGGCGGCAGGCGGTGCGTTCGGCGGCAGCCATCTTCGCGCATTCCTCGAGGTACAGCTTGTAGCCACCGCCGGCTTCATTGATGGCGGTGCGGTATTTCTGCTGCGGCGTGCTGTCGGCGACGGCGCCGCGTTCAAGCAGCCGTTCCTCCATCGCCGCAGGCTGGGCCAGAACGGCGGAGCCGCTGGCAAGCAGCAGGGCTGAAACAACGAAGGTGGAGAGTTTTCTGGTCATGGTGCGTCCTTGAATCAAGTGGTAACAGGGGTCATGAGGGATGGCAGGGCTGGCGTTTTATTTCCGGCCCGAACTGTTGGGCGTGTGCTGGTGATCCAGCGGCGGCTTGTCCGGCATGTTGGTCGAATCAATACGGGCCTTCACGCTGGCGGGGCTGTTGGCCGCTTTTTCGGCCAGGGCCTGCTGACTGCCACTGGCGGGCTGGGGCCCCTTGGGCGTGTTTTGCGCCGGTTTGTGACCGGACAGGACGGGATGATGGTTCATGGCTGCTCTCCTGGGTTGCCCGCTGGCTGGCAGCGGCGTTGACGTTTCCTGACCAGCCTACCGCCGGGCGACACGCGCGCCCGTCAGCGTGATGATTCCCTACCTGTAGGACAGATGGAACCCTCTGCCGGGCTGGACGGCATCCAGAAAATACTGGCCACCCTGCCCGCCGGGGTCAAGGTGAGGTGCCGCGCAAAAATCAGGGGCGGGCGGTCATTTGCCCGCGAATTTCACCACCCGGAAATTTGGCGGTGTGGATGTTGGCATACCACTTGCCAGCCATCAGGTCGGCCGCCTGAGCCGGTGTCAGCGTGGCCTGGCCGCTCATCGGACTGGTGATGGGGCCGGTGAAAGGCAGGGCCACACCCGCGTTGGCGCCCACCAGGGCCGGGCCGTGAAAGTGGCCGGCGGTCACCGGGCCGCTCAAGCCTTCGTAGCTCAGTTGCCAGCGCAACAGGTTGGTGTCCTTGTTCAACACGGCATCCACCTTGCCGCTGGCGCTGGAGGCCACCGCCGGCACCTCGTTGGCGCCGCGCAGTTGCGTCGTGAATGCCAGCAGGTTGGACTGCGACGGCATCATGCCGCAACCCGAAACCAGAAACACCGCGGCTGCGGCTGTCAGGGTGGAACGAAACGCGTGGCGGCGGGAAATCATCATGCTTGTCTCCAGTGGAAGGACGAAATTTCGATCTTAGGACTGCGCTGCATGGGGCGCTGTAGGACGGTGGCTTGATCCCGCCGGCGGGCCGACAGTCGACCGTGCCCATTCTTTTGCCGGAAAGATGAACAAAAAATGAATCAAGCAAGCCTGCAGACCAATAACTATGCACAGAGACAGCTATTTATTTCATAGCAATCCAGGTGCCCGCAGCACTCGCAGCGGGCCTGCGCCGCCGTCCTGCGGCAGCAACGGACAGCTGCCGACACCATCCAGCGGACCCTCCGAATTGAGGTCACACGCAAGGTCACCCGCGAGTCGGCGCGGCCCATCGAGGACCTCGTGCACGCGAATAAGAAACCTGCGGCAGTGCCTGGTCCGTGCGGGCCCGGGCTGGGCGTGTCGGTGCCGGTCGGCTGGGACGAGCTGGACCGCCTGAGCGCTCCGGCGCACCGGACGGCGGCCAAGGCCGGCAAAACTGGGGCCGCGGTGTAGGACCGCCTTGACAGGCTCACGCGCGCCTTCCTGACAGGCGCCCGGGCTGCAGCCGGCTTCGCGCGAGGCCAGTACCGGCGTATCTTCGTGCCAGGTACCAACGGCTCGCAGCCGTGCGCCCTGCACGGCCGGCGGTTGGGGCACTTGATGATTCTTTCGGGAACACACCATGAAGCATTTTTTGACGGCACTGCCGGTACTTTTTGCACTGACCCTGCTCACCGGTTGCCCGCAGTCGAAGGTGCCCGACAAACCTTCGTTGGTACCCGAGCCGAAAGCGGCCATCAACATCCTGAACAACCACCAGAGTTACTCCTTTGAAATCTGAATCTTCCTTTGATCCCTGGCGCCGGCCTGCAGCCGGTCTGGCCCTGGCCTGCCTGGCCGCCCTGTTGTCCGCATGCGTGGCGCCGGCGTCCCAACTGGAGTCATCGCCGCAAACCGTGCTGCTCGACGGCGACGCCTACCGGGTCGAGCAGATCACGGCCAGCACCTGGTCGGCGCAGGCGCCGCGCCACCTGCCGGACGGTCCACAGAAAACGGCCAGCCTTGTCCGGGCCATTGAAAAGGCATCGAAGTGCAAGGTGACCGACAGCAGCTACGGTGCCCAGGGCGCCGCATTCAACGCCCAGGTGGACTGCGCCAGCAGGCTGAAGAACTAGACAAATCACGCTCCGATCCTGATGCCGCCTGCACAAACAGCTATTGAATCAATAGCAGTCCAGGCCGCACACATAGCTTTACACCTTCGCATCCGCAGCAAACGTAACTTTACGCGTCGTGCGGTATGACGTTGCAGGCTCCCCGCCACACTCGCATCAACAACCCAAGGAGATCTTCATGATCATCATCCCCCCGCTCAAAAAAATCATGCTTGCCCTGTTGCTGGCCGGCGCTGCTGCAGCACCTGCCGTCGCGCAGGTCAGCATCAACATCAACCTGGCACCACCCCAGCCGCAGTACGAGGCCGTCCCCGTGCTCGCACCCGCACAGGTCTGGGCGCCGGGCTACTGGGCCTGGACCGGCGAGCGCCATGTCTGGGTGCGCGGCCACGCCATCCAGAAGCGCGAAGGCTACCGCTGGGCGCCGGACCGCTGGGAGCAACGCGGCGACGCTTATTACCGCCAGCCGGGCGCCTGGGTGCGTGATGCCAACTATGTGTACGTCAAGGATAAAAAAGATAAAAAGGACAAGTACGACAAACATGACAAGCACGACAAACACAATGACAAACGGCACGGCAAAGGCCACGGCGATCGTGACTGATCTGACCCGGCTGTCACGGGCTTAAAAAAAGCTGGCACATGTGCCAGCTTTTTTATGGGTGAAACAAAACGCCCGTTCAGGGGGCCGTTTTCAGCGCATCGCGCAGGGCCTTGACCTGGTCATGGTTGCGCTGCACCCCCTGGGCCTGGCGCTCCACCAGGCGCCTGATCGCCGGCGGTAGATTCTCCTTGAGGGCGTTGCGATAACGGGCTTTCGCGGCGTCCTCGCCACGCTCACACTCGTCCAGCATGGCCAGGTCGGTATAGCCGCTGAGCGTGCCGCGCACCGACACCCAGCCACGATGCATGGCACCGCTGGCCGTGCCGCCTTCTTCGGGCTCGCCACCCAGCTGGTGGATCTGCGCAGACAGCTCGGCAGCCGCACCGCGGCATTCGTCGGCATGACGCAGCAGCAGGGTTTTAAGATCTTGCGCCTTCACGTGTTCAGCGCATTCGGTGAAACCGTATTCACCGTCGCGGCAGGACTCCAGCAACTCGTTGAGCGTGTCGATCACATCGTCGTTGTCGGCAATTTCGCCGGACAGGGTGCGTGGCGAGAGTTGATCGTCCACCCGCGTCCACGCGGCGCGGCTCGCTGCTTCCGCTTCGGGCCAGCTCAAGGTCGAACGCTCTTTGCGGCTGTCCCAATGGACGGCCAGGTCGCTTTGCGCATCGTCAAACGTGCCGGTGTAGGTGCTGCGTCCGTACAGGCCGAGGCGGTAGGCCGGTGCGTAGTCGTCGTAGCTGCGGTTCGCATCGTAGTAAGGCTCCCGGGTGTACTGTTCGCGCCAGTAGGCTTCTTCAGCGGTGGGGTTGATGGCTTCGGCCACCGCCTTGCCGCCCAACCCGCCGGCAACCGCGCCAACCACCGCGCCGGCCGCGGCGCCGAGCGGTCCACCCAATGCGCCGGCGGCCGCACCTGCAGCAGCGCCGCCCAGGGCCGCACCGACGCCGGTACCGACCGGGTGAGCGCCCGGGGCGTCCGTGATGGGGTCCAGATTCAGGTTCTTGTCGTGTTCGTCAAGTGACATGGTGAAGCTCCTTCAAGGGTAATGGGATGGTCAGGTTGAGGACTGGAAAACTGCGCCGGTGATGCCGGGTGTCTTGCGATTGCAGTTTTTCAGTTCAGGAGGCCATCGTGGTACGCGCTCCGGGTGTTCGCGGTCAGGCGAGGACAACCCGGCCTGTAGGAGAGGACGCCGTGCAGGGCGGCCCTGCACAACAGGCCAGACCGCATGCGCCGGCGCCAGGCTCAGGCACCAGGCTCAGTCATCGAGCTCGGGGTAGCGCCGGAAAATGCCTTCTTCGTTGAAGGGGATGCGTCGCTCACTGGCGAGGTAGGCGGCCACGCGCCGGTGCTGTGCCACCCGGTCGTGCAGGCCGGCCACCCGCGGGGCCTGCTGCAATGCGCGCCCGGTGGCTCGCGGAAAAGCGTACAGCAGCCCTGCCACGAGCTGGAACAGCGACAGATCGGCGTAACTCAGGCGCGCGCCCACCAGGCAGGTGCTGCCTCGGGGGTTGCGCGCCAGCACGCTGTCGAACCAGGCGAAAAATTTCGGGATGCGCTCTTCACGAAAGGCCCTGGCCCGCCGCACGGCCTCTTTTTTCTGGTCTTCGTAATACAGGCCGATGGCAATCGGGTGATGGGTGTCGTGGGCTTCCATCACCACGTCGGCAATGGTCAGCTGCAGCTGGTGCGTCCACAGGCGCTGCCATTCGTTTTTGGCGACCAAGCCCAGGCGCGGGCCGAGGTAGAGCAGGATCGCCGCCGTCTGGCCGATGACGGCCTTGCCGTCCACCAGGAAGGGCGGCGCAAACGGCGGGTGCAGCACCTTCGGGCTGTCGAGGTAATGCATCATGGCGGCGACGCCCTGCCCCCGGCTGGCGGGACCGCGCGCCACGTCCACATAGTCAGCGCCGGCCGCCTCCAGCGCCAGCCGGACAAACTCGCCGCGGCCCTGGATGGTGGGCCAGTAGTGCAACTCATAAGGCATGGACCTCTCCTTGCGCAACCCGAACATCATGAAAAATGACTATAGCCCTTTATTCACGGTCGCAAGCAGCTATTTAATTCATAGCAACTGAAGCTCCCTCCGCCCTGGCAGCCAGTCGCCAGAGCGAGGTGACCTCCGCCGCCCTGGCCGCATGCAGGGCATCGCTGGCATCGGCTGCCTTCGGATGCTGCGGCTTCACGTCCACACGGGACAGGAGCTGCAGCCCCGCCGCGGCGATCCAGTCCAGCAGCTCGCTGCGCGAGCGCAGACCCAGGTGTTCGGCCAGATCCGACAGGATCAGCCAGCCCTCCCCGCCCGGCGCCAAGTGCCTGACCAGCCCCTGCAGGAAACCGCGCAGCATGCGGCTTTCGAGGTCGTACACCGCATGCTCGACCGGCGAGCTGGGACGCGCCGGCACCCAGGGCGGGTTGCAGACGATCAGCGGCGCGCGGCCGTCGGGAAACAGGTTGGCTTCCTGCAGCGTGACATGCCCGGCCAGGGCGAGCCGCGCGAGGTTCTCCCGGGCGCATGCCAGCGCGCGCGGGTCCTGATCGGTCGCGATCACCTGCTGCACACCGCGGCGCGCCAGGATCGCCGCCAGCACGCCGGTGCCGGTCCCGATGTCAAAGGCCAGGCTGTTGACAAGTGCGGCCGCCGGCAAGGGCGTCTCGGCCACCAACCCCAGGTACTCGCCACGTACCGGCGCAAACACGCCGTAGTGCGGGTGAATGCGCGCGCCGCCCAGCGCGGCGATCTCCACACCTTTCTTGCGCCATTCGTGCGCGCCGATCAGGCCCAGCAGTTCACGCAGCGAGCTCACGTAGCTGCCCTGCGCCGCGTCGCCCGGGCCATACGCCTCGCTGCAGGCCTGCGCCACATCCGGCGCGCGCCGCAGGCTGATGTGATGCGCCCCATCGAACTCGAGCACCAGCATGGCCAGCGTGCGTGCACGCTGCGACTGGGCCTGGCGGTGCTGGTTGAAGGCATCGATCGGCGAAACCGCGGCCGCGTCCGCCCTGGCCTTGGCTTTCTTGATCTTTTTGGGCTTGTCGATGCGTCTGGCCAGGGCCTGCAGCAATTGCCGCGCATTCTGGAAGTCCCCGCGCCACAGAATGGCCGTGCCTTCGCTGGCCAGCCGAAATGCCGCGTCGGCCGTCAGGGTGTCGTCGGCCACCTGCACCCGTTTGGGCGGCGGCGCCCCGCTTTCGGAACGCCAGCGGGCCGAGCGGGGCTGACCATCTTCGACCCAATGGATGCGGGCCGGCTCGCTCATGCCAGGGCTTTCGATGCAGGGACGAAGGTCAGGGCATTTGCCCGGGCAGGCAAACGCAGAAAGAAAAAAGGCATCGGACAAACCCGGTCGGTGAACAGAGCGCCATTATCCCGCGCTGTGCAGCGACCACGTCCCTAGGAGCCTGTCGGACTTGGGAATCGTCGGCTGCAAATCGACCGCAGCGGTCCATTTTTCACCGTCTTTTTGTTCCATAGCTGGGCTATGGGCCTGCAAATCCGGCAAAAACTGTCCTCGCTGGGGCCGATTTTCGCTTTCGACGCCCCAAGCCCGACAGGCTCCTAGCGGCTGTCCTTGCCGTCGCCGGCGGTCAGCGGCGCGAGGTCGGACGAGTAGGTGCGGTCACCGATGGTCATCTCGCTGCTGTTTTGCCAGGCAGACTCAAAAGCAGCGAGCTCCTGTGCCGTTGCCCGTTCGTAGCGACGCAGATTCGAGGCCCGCATCGCCTCGGCGCTGATGTTGTCCGACGTGGCAGTGGCTTCGGCGCGCTGGGGATCGAGGCCCTTGAGTTCCTCGTTGACCCGCCAGTACACCGCCGGCACGCCCAACCCATAACGGGCCAGCGCATTTTTCCTGATGATGGCGCCCAGAGCGGCCAGGGACTTTTGCTGCCCCTGCTCGCTCTCCATGAAATCGGTGGACAAGTCCACCATCACGACGAAGCTGTGACCGCGCTTGTCAGCGCGTACGACCTTGAACCGGTAGCTTGCACTCAGGATACCCCGGCTTTCCATGGTGGCCTTGACCGAATCAAAAAGCATCTCGCGGCGAAACGCCATGCGTTCGTCAAGATTCATTTTGACGGGGCCGGTCTCCGGGCCAGAACCGCTGTCCTTCTGGCCTTGCGAGGAAAAGAATAAGTTTTGGAAGACCGACATGACGTGCTGAATGTTGAATGACGTGTACCAACCCTGTGGCCAACTTCCTTCTTGTTATGGTGTTGAGAAAGACGGTGTTCCGGGGAAGCCCGCCTTCGACAATGTAGCCATCGTATGCTTTTAGTTACAGTATGTCATCTTCTGATACATGGCAATCTGATCCAGGGGTTGTGACAAATGTCAGAAAAAAGGTCAAAAGGCATCAAAACCACCTCTGCACAGAAATTGTCGATGGCGGACGGATTTGTTACATCCGTCGGTGTTATCCGACAAGGCAAAAAGCCTGCGCCCGATAGGTGCGGCGAACTTCGTTGCAGATACTTGCCCATCAACTTCTGGAGGAAGCCATGTCTTTTGCACTTTATATGGTCGGTTTCGCAATTTTTCTGGGTGGCCTGGTCTGGGGGGCGTTCGAAGCCGGCATTCCCCACGTCTACATCGGCATCGGCGCGCTCGTGATTCTGGGCATAGGCATTTTCAGTGCCGTGGGCCGCACCCGCAGCAAGGATCCCTCATAAAGAAAAGAGCATGTGGTGGACCGAGCTGGCATGCTGGCAATCCTTTCGCCACACCACCCTCACAGGCGCCCATCGTGCCTGCACCAGCCCCGCTTCGAGCGGGGCTTTTTTTTTGCTCCAGCAATGCAAGGGCCTGACACGTCCATGGCGCAACGGTAGGCGCTGTCCCACAGCTTCACGCGGGCAGCAACGATACGGCACGCCCATCCGCGGCCCAATGCTCGACCATCGCGACGCCAACGTGCCGCGATGCCACATCACCCTTATCCGTTTATCAATGCATCGGCTCTCGTTTGAAGGACACGCCATGAAACTCACCCACATCAGAACCTTTTCTGCCGCCGCAGCTGCGCTTGCCTGCATGAGCCCGGCATTGCTGATGGCCCAGATGGTTGACAACCCGTCAACCTACATCATGCCCAGCATCAGCGTGGTGGATCCTGATGACCGATTCAATGGCGGCAAAAATTTCAATGCGCTGGGCCTGCGCCTCGGTAAAGCGGTGTCGCCGTCATGGGACATCCAGGGGGGCGGCACGCTGGGCCGGTCCACCCAGAACGGGATCCGTTACGAACAGGCCACGCTGGGCGTCGATGCGCTGTACATGTTCAACCGCAGCAACTTCCGCCCTTTCCTGCTCGCAGGGATTGGCGCGCAACGTGACAAACTGCCTACCGCCAGTGCCACCTCGCCTTACCTGAGCCTGGGCGCCGGCTTCCAGGTGGCCCTGTCCGAGCAGTGGTTCATGCAGGCCGACCTGCGCCGCAGCCGCGCTTATGTTCGCCACAACACCTTCGGCGCCGACCACCTCACGACCAATTCGCTCAACTTCGGCCTGAGCTACTACTTCGACAAGCCCGTGCGCACCCAGGTGGCCCAGTACACGCCACCGCCGGCACCGGCGCCTGTCGTGGCACCCCCGCCTCCTCCTCCTCCGGCCGCCGCGCCGGCACGGTTCGAGCGTGTGACCCTGTCCGCCACCGAGCTGTTTGCCTTCGACAGCGCCCAGTTGCGCATGCCGCAGACCAAGCTCGACGAGATTGCGCAGGTGCTGGGGGCCGGCCAGTACAGCGGCAATGTCACCGTCACCGGCTACACCGACCGTCTGGGTTCGGACGCCTACAACCAGAAGCTGTCGCAGCAACGCGCCGAAGCCGTGCGCAACTACCTGACCAGCAAGGGTGTGGCAGCCAACCGCCTGACAGCCGTCGGCAAGGGTGAAACCAACCCGGTCGTCACCTGCAATGACCGCAAACGCGCGGACCTGATCAATTGCCTGGCGCCCAACCGCCGTGTTGAAGTCGAGGAAATCGTCATCGAGCGCCGCGTCAACTAAGCGGGGTTGACCCCAAAAAAAGGGTTCCGGGATTGTCCCGGAACCCTTTTTTTTGCCCGGGCGGTGCCGTCAGGACGGCTTGGCACCCAGGCCCATGGCCCGCGTGATCACTTCCTTCATGATCTCGTTGGTGCCGCCATAGATGCGCTGCACACGTGCGTCGGCATAGGCCCGGGTGATCGGGTACTCCCACATGTAGCCGTAGCCGCCGAAAAGCTGCACACACTCGTCCATCACCTTGCACTGCAGGTCCGAGCACCAGTACTTGGCCATGCTGGCCGTTGCGGTGTCGAGCTTGTCATCGGCGAGCAATTCGGTGCATTTGTCGACAAACACGCGTGCCACCTGCACTTCGGTCTGCAGTTCGGCCAGGGTGTAACGTGTGTTCTGGTAGCTGGCCACCGGCTGGCCGAAAACCTTGCGCTCCTTCACGTAGTCGACCGTCCAGCCGATCGCCGCCTGGGCCGCAGCGACCGCACCGATCGCGATCTGCAGCCGTTCCCAGGGCAGTTGTTCCATCAGGCAGACAAAGCCACGGTTTTCCTGGACCGCGCCACCCAGCAGGTTCTCCGCGGGAACACGCACATTGTCAAAAAACAGCTCCGAGGTGTCCTGCGCCTTCAAGCCCAGCTTTTTCAGGCGTTTGCCCACCGCAAAACCGGGCATGCCGCGTTCGACCAGCAGCAGGCTGGTGCCCTTGGCGCCGGCCGCGGGATTGGTCTTGGCCACCACGATCACCAGGTCGGCATGCCAGCCGTTGGTGATGAAGGTCTTGCTGCCATTGAGCAGGTAGCTGCCGTCGGCCTGCTGGATCGCCGTGGACTTGACGCCCTGCAAATCGGAGCCGGCCGCCGGCTCGCTCATGGCAATCGCCCCCACCATCTCGCCGCTGGCGAGTTTGGGCAGGTATTTTTTCTTCTGCGCCTCGGTGCCGTAATGCAGCAGGTAAGGCGCCACGATCTCGCTGTGCAGGCCGTAGCCAATGCCCGAGAAGCCCGCAGTGCTGAGCTCTTCCATCTGCACCACGGAATACAGCTTGTCGGCGCCGGCACCGCCGTATTCCTCGGGCATGGTCATGCACAGGAAGCCGTTTTCCCCGGCCTTGTTCCAGACCGCGCGGTCCACATAACCCTGGTCCTCCCACTGCGCGTGGAAAGGGGCAATTTCCTTGTCCATGAAGCGGCGAAAGCTGTCGCGAAAGGCCTCGTGGTCACTGCTGAAGAGTGTGCGTTCGATCATCGGGTCACCTGTTGGATGAAATAAAAGGCAGCGGGATGCTGATTTATGCAAAGCGTTTGCTTGGTGAAATGAATATACTCCACACGAAGCCTCTTTCGCTGTCGTCCCGGACCTGATCCGGGATCCATGAACCACCCCGGGAGCACCCCATGACCGAAGCATTCATTTACGACGCCATCCGTACACCGCGCGGCAAAGGCAAAAAGGACGGCAGCCTGTACGAGGTCAAGCCGGTCAACCTGCTGGCCGGCGTGCTGACCGAGCTGCAGCGCCGCAATGGCTTTGACACGGCGCACGTCGATGATGTGGTGATGGGTGTGGTCTCGCCGATTGGCGAGCAGGGCTCCGTCATCGCCAAGGTCGCCGCACTGAAAGCCGGCTGGGACTTCCGCGCCTCGGGCGTGCAGATCAACCGTTTTTGCGCCTCCGGCCTGGAAGCCGTGAACCTGGCCGCGCAGAAGGTGCGTTCGGGCTGGGAAGACCTGGTGGTGGCCGGTGGCGTCGAAAGCATGAGCCGCGTGCCCATCGGTTCGGACGGCGGCGCCTGGGCACAGGACCCGGAGACCAACAGCGCCACCGCCTTTGTGCCGCAAGGCATAGGTGCCGACCTGATAGCCACGATCGAAGGTTTCAGCCGCGCCGATGTCGACGCTTTTGCACTGGAGAGCCAGAAACGCGCGACCCAGGCCCGCGCAGCCGGCTATTTCGACCGCTCGGTTGTGCCGGTGAAAGACTTTCTTGACCAGACCATCCTGGCGCAGGACGAATTCATCAAGCCGCACACCACCCTGGAAGGCCTGGCCTCGCTCCGGCCGGCGTTTGAACAGATGGGCGGCATGGGTTTTGACCAGGTGGCCCTGACGCGTTACCCGCAGGTCGAGCGCATCCACCATGTGCACCACGCCGGCAATTCCTCGGGCATCGTGGATGGTGCTGCAGCGGTGCTAGTCGGCTCCGAAGCCGCCGGAAAAATCCATGGCCTCACGCCGCGGGCCCGCATTGTCGCGGCCGCACTCAGCGGTGCCGACCCGACCATCATGCTGACCGGCCCCATGCCGGCAGCGCGCAAGGCGCTGGCCAAGGCCGGCTTGAGCATAGACCAGATCGACCTGTTTGAAGTCAACGAAGCCTTTGCAGCGGTGGTGATGCGTTTCATGAAAGAGATGAAGGTGCCGCACGACAAGGTCAACGTCAACGGCGGCGCGATCGCCATGGGCCACCCGCTGGGCGCCACCGGCGCCATGATCCTCGGCACCCTGATCGACGAGCTGCACCGGCGCAAGCTGCGCTACGGCCTGGCCACGCTGTGTGTGGGCGGCGGCATGGGCATTGCAACGATTGTCGAGAGAATTTAATGCCGTTCGGGCTGAGCTTGTCGAAGCCCTTTCATAGACATCGCAAATGCCCTTCGACAAGCTCGGGGCGAACGGAGAAGAAATGAAAACCATCCAATACGAACTGGCCGACGGCATTGCCACCCTCACCTTCGATGAGGAAGGCTCACCGGTCAACACCATGTGCGCGCAGTGGCAGAAAGACCTGACCGAAGCCACCGCACAGGTCGTGAAAGACAAGGAAGTGATTCGCGGCATCGTGCTGGCGTCCAACAAAAGCACCTTCTTTGCCGGCGCCGACCTCAAGGCCACGATGCGGCTTCAGGCCGCGGACGCGCCCCAGGTCTTCCACGAAATCGAGCAGACCAAGAAGAACTTCCGCACGCTGGAAACCCTGGGCAAACCGGTGGTCAGCTGCCTCAACGGCACGGCGCTCGGCGGTGGCTGGGAAGTGGCACTGGTCGGTCATTACCGCATCGCGGTTGATGACAAAAAGATCCAGTTCGGCCTGCCCGAAATCACGCTTGGCCTGATTCCCGGCGCCAGCGGCATCACCAAGATGACGCGGCTGCTCGGCCTGATGGGCGCGCAGCCTTATATTCTGGAAAGCAAGCTGTTCAACCCGCATGAAGCGCTGGAACTCGGCCTGGTGCATGAGCTGGTGCCGGATGCCGCCGCGCTGCGCCCTGCGGCGCTGGCCTGGATCGCGACGCATGATGGCGCCGCCGCCCCGGCGCACCATCCCTGGGACGACAAGAACTACAAGATGCCTGGCGGCACGCCGACCAACCCCAAGATCGCCGGCATGCTGGCCGTGGCGCCGGCCGTGCTCAAGCAGAAAACACGCGGCCTGTACCCGGCTCCCGAATACGCGCTGGCCGCCATGGTCGAGGGCGCGCAGGTCGATTTCGACACCGCGCTGCGCATCGAATCGCGTTACCTGGCCAGGCTGATCGTCAGCCCTGTGGCCAAGAACATGATCAACACCTTCTTCTTCAACATGAACGCGATCAAGTCGGGCCGCTCGCGTCCCACCCCTTCGACCCCTTCGACGGAGCTCAGGACAGGCGGCTCAGGACGATCGGAAAAGTGGAAGCCGCAAAAGGTCGGCCTGCTCGGCGCCGGCATGATGGGCGCGGGCATTGCCTACGCCCAGGCCAGCCGCGGCATCAGCACCGTGCTCAAGGACGTCAGCCACGACAAGGCTGTCGCCGGCAAAGCCTACAGCGCCAAACTCACGCAGTCACGCGTGGACAAGGGCCGCATGAGTGCGCTGGAGCAGGCCGCGCTGCTCGCGCGCATCCAGGCCACCGACAAGGTGGCCGACCTGGCCGGCTGCGAGCTGATCATCGAAGCGGTGTTCGAACGCCGTGACCTGAAAGCCAAGGTCACGCAGGAAGCCGAGCCGTTGCTGGCGCCCGGCGGCTTTTTTGCGTCCAACACCTCCACTCTGCCGATCAGCGGGCTGGCCACGGCCAGCGCGCATCCGGACAAGTTCATCGGCATCCACTTTTTCAGCCCGGTCGACAAGATGAAACTGGTCGAGATCATCCGCGGCAAGCAGACCGACGATGACACCGTGGCGCGTGCCTTCGACTACGTGCAGGCCCTCGGCAAGATTCCGATTGTGGTGAACGACTCGCGCGGCTTTTACACCAGCCGCACTTTCGGCACCTTTGTGATGGAAGGCGCGGCCATGTTGGGCGAAGGCATTCCTGCGGCGGCGATTGAAAACGCCGGCATCCAGTGCGGCATGCCGGTGGGCCCGCTCGCCGTGCTCGACGAAACCGCGCTGTCACTGAGCGTGCATGTGCTGGACCAGACCCGCGCCGACTATGTGGCCGAAGGCAAGACCTACATCGCCACGCCGGGCGAGTTGATCGTCGAGCGCATGGTCAAGGAGTTCGACCGCAATGGCCGGGCCGCGGGCGCCGGCTTCTACGACTACCCCGAGGAAAAAGGCGCGAAGAAAACCCTGTGGCCCGAACTCAAGCCCCTGTTCGAAAAGCCCGGCACGGCCTGGGCCATCACCGACCTCAAGGACCGGCTGCTGTACCGCCAGGCCGTGGAAACCGCGCGTTGCCTCAGCGAAAACGTGCTGACCAGCGTGCACGACGCCAACATCGGCTCCATCTTCGGCATCGGCTTTCCTGCCTGGACCGGCGGCGCGATGCAGTTCATCTACAGCATGGGCGTGGACGCGTTTGTGCAGCGCGCCGGCGAACTGGCTGCCCAGTATGGCCCGGGTTTTGTGCTCAGCGATGAGGTCAAGGCCGCGATCAAAAAGTACCAACCGGTTTACTGAACCTCGAGGTTGGTCAGCAGGCCGGCTTTCTGCACCTTGCCCAGCGCAGTTTTGGGCAAGGCTTCGCAGAACAACACACGTTTGGGGTGCTTGAAGCGGGCGAGCCGGCCCTCGAACAGCTGCAACACCTGCGCCGCATCGAGATCCGCGCCGGGCGTTTTCACAATGACGGCGACGACCACCTCGCCCCAGCGCGCGTCTAGCTGGCCCACCACCGCGGCTTCCAGGATTTGCGGGCAATCGGCCAGCAGGTTTTCAATCTCGGCCGGGTAGACGTTTTCGCCGCCCGAGATGATCATGTCTTTGGAGCGTCCTACCACTTCATAAAACCCGGCGGCATCACAGCGCGCCAGGTCGCCAGTATGAAACCAGCCATTGGCAAAGGCCGGGTTACCGGCGTCGGCCCAGTAGCCGCACATCACATTGGGCGCACGCACCCAGATTTCGCCGACCTCACCCGGGGCCACGGTTTCACCCCGCGTGTTGATGAGTTTCACTTCCACATGCAATCCGGCCTTGCCAGCCGCCCCGACGTGTTGCATCGCATCGGCACGGCGCAGGTAGATGGAGACCGGGCCGGTTTCGGTCGCGCCATAAACCTGGCCAAGCGGCACACCGCGCGCATGGATGGCCGCGATCATCGATGCGGGAATGGTGGAAGAGCCCGCTGCCAGAAAACGCAGGGAAGACAGATCGGTAGCTGCAAAATCGGCATGGTCCAGCACCGCGCGCAAGGTGGCCGGCACCATCAGCGACAGCGTGGGCCGCCGCCTGGCGACATCGGCCAGCCACGCACCGGCATCAAAACGCGCATGCAGGGTCACCGTTGCGCCAGCGTGCAGGGCGGGCAGGGTCTGGATACACAGGCCACCGACATGAAACATGGGTAGCACACTCAGCACATGGTCGTCCTGCCTGAGCTCATGCGCATGGGCGGAGATCACGCAGTTCCAGATCAGGCCGGACTGCGTGTGCAAGGCGCCCTTGGGCCGGCCGGTGGTGCCCGAGGTGTAGACCAGCAGCACCGGCGAGGCATACGCCCCCGCGAGGATGCCGTTGCCGGTGCCGCCATTCGCAGCCAGCCAGGCGGCAGGCAGCAAGCGGCAGCCCTGGGTCGCCGCCAGCGCGCCAGCCGCGCCGGCGTGTACGCTGTCGCTGACCAGCAGACTCACACCCGCGTGTCCAAGAATCGCCGCGTGTTCGGGCGCGGCCAGGCGGTGGTTGAGCGGCAGCAGAATCGCGCCCACACGCGCCAGCGCAAACAGCAGCACCAGCAGGGCCGGATCATTGAAGCCCAGCCAGGCCACCCGGTCGCCCGGCTGCACGCCGGCCGCCAGCAGCACGCGCGTCGCAGACTCGATGCGCTGCCACAAGGCGGGATAGGTGATGTCTTCCCCTGCCGCGTGGATTGCCACCTGCTGCGGCGAGAACTGCGCGTGCCGTTCGATGATCTGCGCGAGGTTCATTCCGATCCCGGCTTACAGCACAGCCTGTTCGTCCTGTTCACCGGCCTCGTACAGGCATTCGCGCCCGAGCCGGTCGATGCAGAGTTCAGCGGTCCACGGCAGCATCAGCGAGCCGCAACGCGAGTCGCGGTACATGCGCTCCAGCGGCAGGCTCTTGAGCATGGACTGGCCGCCGCAGGTGCGCACCGCCAGGCGGCAGATCTCGTTGGCGTTTTCCATGATGGTGTAGTGGGCCGCATACAGCCCGAGCCGGATTTCCTTGGAAGGATCGACGCGGGCGGCACGGGCATTCTGCAAAAAAATCGCGCGCGTCTGCTCCAGCCGGACTTTCATTTCCGCAACAGCGATCTGTTTGGTCGGGTACATGCGGCGCTTGACCGGTGGTGTGCCGGGCACCTCGCCGCGCAAATACTGCACCGTGAAGTCGTAGGCCGCCTGGCAAATGCCCATGTAGGTCGGCGACAAGGTCGCAAACATGTGCGGCCAGCGCAGCGCAGCCTGGGCATACAGGCCTTCGGGAATCAGGCGTTCCACCTCGGGCACAAACACGTCCTGGAACACCAGCGTGCGCGACACCGTGCCACGCATGCCCAGCGGGTCCCAGTCGCCGGTGACGCTGACACCGTCCGAATTTTTGTCAACCGCCAGGTACAGCGAATCGCGCTGGGTCGCGCCCGGCTTGTCCAGCGTGCACAAAATGCCGTAGTAGTCGGCTGCGCCGGCCAGCGAGGCAAAAATCTTCTTGCCGTTGACGATGTAGCCGCCGTCAACCTTTCGGGCCAGGGTGCCGAAAGGCGCCTTGCCGGCGGCAGCGGCACCACCTTCGGAAAAAGGCTGCGAGTAAACCTTGCCCTGCTTCACCACGCGCTCGTAATGGATCTTGCGGTGGGCCTCGTGGTTGGCACGCTGCTCGGGCGTCATGTCGAGGTCGTCGGCGATGAAGCCGGTCCACATGGTGGAGCTCACATGCATGTTCAGCGTCAGCGCGGTGGCGCCGCAATGCCGGCCGATTTCGGCGGCGGTCATCACATAGGTGGCAAAGTCGGCGCCCCAGCCGCCGTCTTCTTCGGGCACACAGATGCCGAGCAGGCCGGCTTCGCGCAGGTCGGCGTAGTTCTCGAAGGGGAACACCGCATCGCGGTCAATCTGCTGCGCGCGCGGCGCGAATTTTTCGCGGCCGAGGCGGGCAGCAATCGCCAGCAGCTCGGTCTGCTTGGGCGTGAGTTCGGTGTAGTCGCCGGCGATCGACGGCGGCAGGTAGCGGGCAGCAGGAGGTGGGGAGACAGGCAGTGCAGACATGGGTCGGTTCCTCGGGTCAGGTCAGGGCAAAAAGTGTTGTTTCAGGAATGTCAGGACAGCGTGGTTGAACAGCTCGGGCTGCTCGATGTTGGCGATGTGGCCCACCTGCGGCAGGCAGACATAGGCGGCGCCGGGGATGCGGCCGGCCATTTTTTCCACCACCGCGGGCGACGCGTTGAGGTCCAGCTCACCGGCCAGGCACAGGGTGGGCACGGCAATGTTGCCCAGCGCGGCCAGCCGGTTGAAGGACACGATGGCCGACAGTGCGGCGCGGTAACTTTCCGCGGGGACGCGGGCCATCAGCGCGGCGCCTTCGGCGATCCGCACCGGCTCGGCGTCGGGCGCGAACATGGTCGGCACCAGTTTGTGGGCGAGGCCTGCCATGCCCAGCCCCTGGTCCAGCGGCGCAAAACGGCTCTGCAAGAACTGCTGTTGCCAAGCGCCATCGGCCTTGCCGAAAGCCGGCGAGGTGCTGTAGAGAATCAAGCCATGCACCAGCGCGGGATGCAGGGCCGCCAGCTCCTGCGCAATCATGCCGCCCATGCTGTGGCCGAGCAGCACGTTGCGCCTGGCGCCCACATGCTCGATCAGGGTTTTCAAGGCATCGGCCAGCAGCGCGTTGGTGCATGGCGACAGGGGCGCTGATGCGCCATAACCCGGCATGTCCCAGGCCACCGTCCTGAAGTCCTGGCTCGCCAACACCGGCTGGTTGTGTGCCCAGGCTTCCTTGCCGCCACCCACGCCGTGCAGCAGGAACACGGCGGTGTCGCCCTCACCTTGTTCGAGATAGGCCGGCATCGCCATGGCTCAGGCCAGCTCGCCGGTCAATTGCCCGGCGTCCACGATCACCTGACCGTCCAGCGCCACGGTGCAGCCGCGCAGCGGCAGATCGAAGTGCCCCAAGGTATGGCGCCCCGCCACCTCGTTGGCGCCTGTCGAGTACAGGAAGTTGCCGGCGAAGGCGCGCAGCTCGGTGCCGTTGAAGTCCTTCTTGTCGTACAGGGCCATCGCATCCCAGTGCGCCTTGGGGTTCATGCCCCAGCCCACATGCGAGACGGCGTAGGCTTCGCGGTCGCCCCAGGCAGCCCAGTAGCTGCGCATCAGGTCGGCGTCGACATGCTGGCCGGCAATGTCGGTCACGAAGTCGTTTTCAATCGTCAGCACCACGGCTTGTTCGAGGTAACGCTTGAAGGTCAGGTTGACATCGCCGGGGGCCAGCACCAGCCGTCCGTTGACGCTGCCCCGGGCCGGAAAGGCCAGGCACAGACCGCCCGGCCAGTGCGAGATGGTGCCGGGCCGGGCCGTGTAACCCCAGCCGCCACCGGCCTGCGCCCCGACCAGCGAAATGGCCAGGTCGGTGCCCGCCTGCGAAGTCACACGCATGGCCTTGGCGCTGCGCAGCAGCTTGATGCCGGCCTTGACCTTGGGTTCGAGCACGGGATCGGGCAGGCAGCGCTCGAGGATTTCGGGGTGTTCGTTGGACACCATGAGCACGCGCGCGCCGCCCTTCAGAATGTCGGGCAGCTCGGCCGCATGCAGCAGGCCTTCCACCGTCAGGTCGGCCACAAAGGTGCTGGCTGCGAGGGCCTGCACGACCGGCGCGAGCTGGCCGATGGCGTCCGAGGCGCCGGTCGAGCGCACCGGCACCGGCGCGGCCAGCCGGGGTGTGCTCAGCACCAGGTGAAAGGCCCGCGCGCCGAGGCGCGCCAGCGCAAGCTCGGCGAGCTGCACATTGACCGGCCGCGACTGCGTCTCGGAGAGAATGGCCGCGCTGTCGCCGGCCTTGACGCCACACAGCGCAAAAGTCTCGGCGAAGCAGTCAATCCATTTGGCTTCAATTCGTTCCTGCAGCATGAAAACTCTTTCTTAAAGGCTAAAGGCGTGAGCCGAGCGCGAAATACCCGCCGGCATGAAACAGGAGCGGCGCAGCCTCGGACAGCGTGAAACGCTCGACTTCGGCAATGAACAGACAATGGTCGCCGGCGATTTGCCGCGACACCGTGCGGCATTCAAACCAGGCACTGGCGCCATGCAAGAGCGGCAGGCCCCAGGCGTTTTCCGCATGCGCCACCCCCTCGAACTTGTCGTCCTGCGGCAAGGCAAAACGGCGTGACACCTCCACCTGGGCTTCGGCCAGCACGTTGACAACAAAACGATCAACCGCCTCGAAGACCGGCAGGCTGGGCGAACTGCAGCGCAGTGACCAGAGGATCAGCGGCGGCTCCAGCGACAGCGCCGAAAACGAATTGACCGTGAGCCCGACAAAGGCACTGTTGCTGGCACGGGTGGTCACCACCGTGATGCCGGTGGCGAACTGGCCCAGCGCGATGCGCAGGGCCCGGCTGTCCGGCGCCGCAGCGGGAACAAGGGCATCGGAACCCGGGGTGGCTTGCAGGGCAGCATTCATTCGTCGCATAATATATGAATATTCATGCAATACGCAAGCGCATCCACCCGGCCTCCTGTTTCGCGAGGCCCCCCATGAGCCGCTCCCGCAAACCGGCCGCTGCCCCAGCGGCCGAGGGTCGTTTCATCGACGGCTACCTGTCCTACCTGCTCGCGCGGGCCAGCCACACCGTGTACAGCGAATTCCACGCCCTAGTCCAGGCCGCCGGTTTGAGCCAGCTGGAATGGCGGCTGCTGGCCACCTTGTCGGACGGTGACGGCCTGACGATTGGCGAACTCGCGCGCGAGATCCTGGCCCAGCAACCGACGCTGACCAAACTCGTGCAGCGCATGGAGAAAGCCGGCTGGGTGCGGCGCGGCGAAGACCCGGCCGACGCACGCCGCACGCTGGTGTTCGAGACCGAACAGGGCCGTGCCACCGTGGCCGCACTGCTGGCCCAGGCCAAGGCGCACGAAACGTCGCTCTTGCAGGACTTCAGCGAACGTGACGTCACGACCCTGAAGAAGATCCTGCGTACCCTGATCAGCCGCGGCGACGGGGGCTAACACCAGTTGCCGGGTCGGCGTAAATTACTTGACTTTGTCAAGTAATTGATGAATCATGGCTTCCATGACACCGAGTACCGCTACCGTCTCCGCCGCTCACGTCAAGGCGGTTCGCCGCTTCAATCGCTTCTACACCCAGCGCATCGGCGTGCTGGCCCCTTACCTGGGCAGCGAGTTTTCATTGACGGAGGTGCGTGTGTTGTACGAACTGGCGCATCGCGACCAGCCCACGGCCACCGAGCTGGGCCGCGACCTCGCGCTGGATGCGGGCTACCTCAGCCGCATCCTGCGTCGTTTCGAGGCTCAAGGATGGATGGCCCGCATGCCCTCGCCCGCTGATGCCCGGCAAAGCCTGCTGCAACTCACCGAGGCCGGCCACCAGGCGTTTGCACCGCTGCAACAACGCTCGCGCGACGAGGCGGCCGCCCTGCTGGCACCGCTGCCCAGGCCGGCGCAGCAGCAACTGACTCAGGCGCTGGCCACCGTCCAGCGCCTGCTGGCATCTGACGCTTCCCCCGCCCCCCAAAACGTGGTGCTGCGCGACCCGCAGCCCGGCGACATGGGCTGGGTGGTGCAGCAGCATGGCGAGGTCTACGCCCGCGAGTACGGCTGGGACAACACCTTCGAAGCGCTGGTGGCGGAGATCGTCGCCGGTTATGTGTGCCAGCACCAGCCCGACTGGGAACGCTGCTGGATCGCCGAGGTCGACGGCGAGCGGGTCGGTTCGGTGTTTGTCGTGCGCAAGTCCAAAACCGTGGCGCAGCTGCGCCTGCTGATCCTGACGCCGCAGGCCCGCGGGCTGGGGCTGGGCGCACGCCTGACCGATGAATGCCTGGCCTTTGCGCGCGGCAAGGGCTACAAAAAAATGGTGCTCTGGACCAACAGCTGCCTGGACAGCGCGCGCGCCCTGTACGCCAGGCGCGGCTTCAAGCTGGTCAAAAGCGAGCCCTACACCGGCTTCGGCAAAGACCTGGTCGGCGAGACCTGGGAACTGCGGCTGTGAACCGCCCGCCGCCCCGGTGAAGCTCAACCTGGCCCTGCTGGCCGCGGCCGCCACCGGCGTGCAGGTCGGCGCCGCCATCGTGACCTCGCGTTTTGTCGTGGCCGACGTGCCGCCGCTGACCCTGGCGCTGCTGCGGTACGCGATTGGTTTTGCCTGCCTGCGGCCCTTCTTCTTGAAGTCTCTCATGGCCCCAGCCCTTGAGGGACAAGCGCGAGCAGCTCTTAAAAATATAGCAACCGCCGACTGGCTGGTCATGGCCGCGCTCGGCACCGGCCAGTTTGCGGTGTTGATCGCGCTGCTCAACTACGGCTTGCAGCACATCGGTGCCGCCCAGGCGGCGCTGATCTTCAGCCTGTTCCCGCTGCTGACCCTGTTGCTGTCCAGTGCCCTCGGGCGCGAACGCATTTCTGCCGCGCTGCTGGCCGGCGTGTTGCTGTCCATCAGCGGCGTGGCGCTGTCGCTGTGGCCCAAACTCCAGGCGCCGCACCCGGGCCACTGGTGGGGTGAGGCGGCGGTGCTGGCCAGTGCCGGCGTCGGGGCGCTGTGCAGCGTGTTGTACCGCCCTTACCTGCAGCGCTACCCGACGCTGGCGGTGTCCAGTTTTGCGATACTGGTGTCGGTGCTGTTTCTCGGCCTGCTGGCCCTGACCGAAAACTGGCCGGCGCGGGTCATGGCGCTCGGCCTGATCGGCATCTCCAGCGGCATTGGCTACTTCTGGTGGCTCTACGCCCTCAAGCACGAGTCGCCGACGCGGGTCACCGTGTTTCTCGCGCTCAACCCGCTGACGGCGGCCCTGCTCGGCGTGCTTTTTCTTGGCGAAGCCCTTTCCCCGTGGTCGGCAGCAGCTATCTTTTTAATAGCGTCCGGTTTGTGGCTGGCGACCCGCGGCGCGGCGCCGGCCCGGCGATAATCGGCCCATGAATGCACCGCCCGGCCCAGAAAAAGCCACCCGCCCGCAGCCCCAGTCCCTGACCGACCTGTTTGTCTCCTTCACCCTGCTGGCGCTGCAGGGTTTCGGCGGTGTGCTGGCCGTCGTGCAGCGTGAACTGGTCGAGAAAAAACGCTGGATGACGCGCGAGGAGTTTGTCGAGGAATGGGCCGTCGCGCAAATCATGCCCGGGCCCAACGTCGTCAACCTCTCGCTGATGATCGGTCACCGCTACTTCGGCCTGCGCGGCGCCATGGTGGCCCTGGCCGGCATGCTGGCGGTGCCGCTGCTGGTGGTGTTGCTGCTGGCGCTGGTGTACGCGCAGTTCGCCGGCAACCCCGGCGTGGCCGGCGCCCTGCGCGGCATGGGGGCGGTGGCCGCGGGCCTGATTGCCGCCACCGGCCTCAAACTCATGGGCGCGCTGAAAACCCACCCGCTGGGGCTGCCGGTCTGCATTGCCCTGGCCGTGGCGTGTTTTGCCGCCATCGCCTTGCTGCGCCTGCCGCTGGCTTATGTGCTGCTCGGCCTCGGCGGGCTGGCCTGCACCCTGACCTTCCGCAAGCTCGCGCCATGAGCCTGAACCTGCAATGGACCGACTGGCTCGGCATGTTTGTGCATTTCCTGTCGCTGTCGCTGCTGTCGATAGGCGGCGCCATCACCACCGCGCCCGACATGCACCGCTACCTGGTGGACCGGCAGCACTGGCTGACCGATCCGCAGTTCAACGCCTCGGTGGCGATTGCGCAGGCCGCGCCCGGACCCAACGTGCTGTTTGTCGCGCTGATGGGCTGGCAGGTGGGACTGAACGCGGGGGGCCCGCTGCTGGGCCTGTTCGGCGTGCTGGTCACCATGCTGGGCATCATGCTGCCCAGCACCACGCTGACCTACCTGGCCGCCAGCTGGGGCCACCGCAACCGCAACCTGCGCTGGGTGCGCGCCTTCAAGCAGGGCATGGCGCCCATCGTGATTGCGCTGCTGATCGCCACCGGCTGGATCCTCGCCAGCGCCAACGTCACCAGCCAGAAAGACTGGCCGGTGGCGCTGCTGACCGTGGTGACGGCGCTGATTGTCTGGCGCACCCGCATGCACTTGCTGTGGCTGCTGGGGGCCGGCGCGCTGCTGGGCTGGTTCGGCTGGATCTAGCCGCACAGCACATACCCTGCCGCGAGGCTGGTGGCTTGAAATGAAAATGGGCTTGCGCCCTTTCGGGTCGGGCGCCAGCAGCTATCAAAAAGAGAGCAATTGGCGCCGCACTCAGCTACGCTGGCGCAGAGCCTCATAAAGGCAGACGCCGCTGGCCACCGAGACGTTGAGGCTTTCGACGGCGCCGCGCATCGGGATGCGGACCAGCTCGTCGCAGGTCTTGCGTGTCAGCTGGCGCATGCCCTCGCCTTCGGCGCCCAGCACCAGGGCCACCGGGCCCTTCAGGTCCACGTCGTAAATGGTTTTTTCGGCATCGTCGCTGGTGCCTATGCACCAGATGTTGCGTTCCTTGAGCTCACCCAGGGTGCGCGCCAGGTTGGTCACCATGAAATACGGCATGGTTTCGGCGGCGCCGCTGGCCACCTTGGCGACCGTCGCGCTGATGCCGGCCGCATGGTCCTTGGGCGCAATCACCGCGTGCGCGCCGGCCCCGTCGGCCACACGCAGGCAGGCGCCGAGGTTGTGCGGGTCGGTCACGCCGTCGAGCACCAGCAGCAGCGGCGACTCTTCCCCGGCGGCCTCGAGCTGCTCGAGCAGTTCGTCCAGCGACTTGACCTGCGGCACGGCATCGACCCGCGCCACCACGCCCTGGTGGCCGTGGCTGCCGCACATCTTGGCCAGCCGCAGCCCGTCCGACTCGATCAGCCGGATGCCGGCCTCCCGGGCACGGTCAACAAACTGGCGCATGCGCGCGTCGCGCCGCGACACGTCAAAAAACACCTCGAAAACGGATTGCGGCGCGGTTTTGATGCGCACGCCGACGGCATGGAAGCCGAACAGGACTTTGGGGGAAGAAGACATTCTTTGATTATCGCTGCACCACCTCGCCTCCTGACAGCAGGGGGGCGCCGGGGAGATAGGCGGCAGGACGGCCAGCCCAAAATGGCAACTATTGATGTTTTCGTAATTCATGACGCCACACCGTTCGGGCTGAGCCTGTCGAAGCCCTTCGACAAGCTCAGGGCGAACGGTAGTAAGTTGCCTATCATGATTTATGGAAGTCTCAATAAATGTATTGAGATTTTGAGATGGCTTTCCAAACGGAGACGTGATGGGTTTACGCCTGAAGTTCAATCTGGTGCTGGTGATCGTGTTCCTGGCCGGTTTTGCGGCCAGGAAGCCACGCTGAACCCGCCCCACCCGCGTGTGGCGTCCGTACAGGACGACGCCATGCCCGGGGCCGTGGACATCGGCAACACCGCGGTGGCTGGCCAAGCACTGCTGCGCCCCATCGACCGGGTGCCGAGCCCGCACGAAGACAGCAGCGCCGGCACGCCGCGCAGGAATGTGCTGGGCATCGTGATGTTCCTGAACCTGGTGGCCTCTGCCAGACATCCGGTGGACCAGCACATGGCGCTCAGGGAGCGCTTCAACGAACTGATTGGCAAGGCGCTCAAGGGTGTGGCCGAATCCTCGCGCATCGTGATGGACACCGGCGACGGCGTGGCCGTCTGCTTTCTCGGCGACCCCGAGGAGGCGCTGCAATCGGCGCTGCTGCTGTGCGCGGGCTGCTGCTGCAGAAATATGGCCAGATGCCGGCGGTACGCATCGGGTTGCATTTGGGGCCGGTGCGCATGGTGCATGACGCCCACCAGCGTATCAGCGTGGTCGGTGACGGCATCAACGTGGCCCAGCGCATCATGGACTTTGCCCAGCCCAACCAGATCGTGGTTTCGCGGGCCTACCACGACGTCATTTCGCGCATCATGGACAACGCCGCCGGCATGTTCAGTGCCATGGGTCCGCACCTGGACAAACACCTGCGTTCACACGAGATCCATGCCGTGCTGGACCGGCCATCGCGGCCGCCCCCTGCCGCGCCGGCGCGCAGCGGGTTTGAAAACACCGCCTCGTTCGCGGCCCTGGCCACGCTGACGCCCGAGGCGGTGGCCGAGATCGAAGCCGAACTCGCCAGAAGCATCGGGCCGCTGGCCAAAGTCCTCGTCGGCAAGGCCGTAGCGCGCACCGTCAGTGCCCAAGGCCTGCGCGAGCTGCTGGCGGTGTCGATTCCCGACCCGGCGACGCGGCAGCTGTTCCTCCAGCCGAAAAACCACAAGACCCAGCCTGTGCCCCACCCGGCCAGCCGGCCGGACTGGTCCGGCACCCTCAACCCATTCCATCCCTCCAGCCGGCCGCGCACGGACCCCAGCCAGAGCGTCAGTTCGCGCAGCACGACGGTATCGGCCCTCTCCTCCCCCTGCTTCAGCGACGCGCAGCTCGCGCAACTGGAGCGGGCCCTGAGCCAGCTCATCGGCCCGCTGGCGAAAATGATTGTGAAGAAGGAAGTGGCGCGGCATACCGCGCTGGAGACGCTGCTGCAGTCCCTGGCGGCCGAAATCGACCGGCCTGTCGACCGGGCCGGCTTTCTGGCGGCGATGCAAAAACTCTAGCGCCAGGGTCTGCGCCGTGCCCCGATCGCTATTCTATTGATAGCATCCTGCACAGGTAAATCGGGCGCTACAGGCCAATTTTACCCTAAGCCGCGACGACCTGCCCAGCCTCGATGGTGATGCGCCGCTCGCAGCGCGCAGCGATGCCGGGGTCGTGCGTCACGAGCACCAGCGTGGTGCCCAGTTCCTGGTTGAGTTCGAACATCAGCGCCATGACTTTTTCGCCGGTGGCAAAGTCCAGGCTGCCGGTGGGCTCGTCGGCCAGCAGCACCGCAGGCTGCACCACAAAGGCCCGGGCCAGCGCCACCCGCTGCTGCTCGCCGCCCGACAGCACCTTGGGGTAGTGGCCCAGGCGTTCACCGAGGCCGACCCGCTTGAGCATCTCGGTGGCCTGCGCCCGGGCGTTTTTTGCGCCCGACAGTTCCAGCGGCAGCATCACGTTTTCCAGCGCGTTGAGGTTGCCCATGAGCTGAAAACTCTGGAACACAAAGCCGACCTTCTGGGCCCGCAGCGCCGCGCGGTCGTCTTCACTGAGCGCAAACAGGTCCTGGCCGGCCAGCCGCACCGTGCCCTGGGTGGGCGTGTCCAGCCCGGCGATGATGGACAGCAGCGTGCTTTTGCCCGAACCGGAAGCACCGACAATGGCGGCAGTCTCCCTGGCCGCGAGTGCGAAGTCAATATCGCGCAAAATGGTCAGCGTGCCCGTCGAGTCGCTCACGCTCTTGAAAACATGCTCGACGGAAATAATTGAAGGTGAACGGTTTCCCGCCCCTGCCGCCAAGGTGGACGGCGCCGCAGAAACAGGAACAACGGGTTCAAACATGCCAGCCTTGTCGGATATTTTGGGAATTATTTTTGGAATGAATCGCCCTGACTTTACCAAGCCCGGGCGGCGCGCGGGTCTGCTGGGCCTGATGCTCTGCACTTTCATGCTGGTATTGCCGCAGAACGGGCGGGCCCAGGCAGTTGCCCAGGCGGCGGCCGGCACCGGACCGACGATTCTGGTGGTCGGCGATTCGCTGAGCGCCGAATACGGCCTCAAACGCGGCAGCGGCTGGGTCAGGCTGATGGAGCAGCGCCTGGCCAGCGAAAAAATTCCGGCCCGGGTGGTCAACGCCAGCATCAGCGGCGACACCACCTCGGGCGGGCGCTCGCGCCTGCCGGCCCTGCTGAGCCAGCACAAGCCCGGCGTGGTCATCATCGAGCTGGGCGGCAACGACGCCCTGCGCGGCCTGCCGCTGGACATGACCGAAGGCAACCTGCGCGCCATGACGCAGGCGGCCCAGAAGGCCGGCGCCAGGGTGCTGCTGGTGGGCATGCAGGTGCCGCCCAACTACGGCAGCGACTACGCGGCCAAATTTTCCGGCCTGTTTGCCAAGGTCGCGAAAGACCGCAAGGCGGCGCTGGTGCCTTTCCTGCTCAAGGGCGTGGGCGACACCGACGATGCCACCCGGCTGTTCCAGGCCGACCGCATCCACCCGAACGAGCAGGCGCATCCGCTGATGCTGGCCAATGTCTGGCCGGAACTGGGAAAACTTCTCAAGTGAGCGTCGACCGCATCACGGCCCAGGAGGCGCTGGTCCGCCTTGCCGATTTCTCAACCATCATCGACGCCCGCAGCGAAGGCGAATACGCCGAGGACCACCTGCCCGGCGCCGTCAACTGGCCCAGCCTGAACGACGAGGAACGCAGGATTGTCGGCACGCGTTACAAGCAGATCAACCAGTTCGAGGCGAAAAAGCTGGGCGCCGCGCTGGTCGCCAAAAACATTGCGGCCCACATCCAGCGCGAGGTGCTGGACAAGCCGCGCGAATGGCAACCGCTGGTGTACTGCTGGCGCGGCGGCAAGCGCAGCGGCTCGCTGGCGCTGATCCTGGACCAGATCGGTTTCAAGGTGACCCTGGTGGACGGCGGCTACAAGGCCTTCCGGGCCGCCCTGGTCGCCGACCTGCCGCAACTCGCCGCCCGCCACAGCTACCAGGTGGTGTGCGGCACCACCGGCAGCGGCAAGACCCGGCTGCTGCAGGCCCTGCAGGCCCAGGGTGCGCAGGTGCTGGACCTGGAAGCGCTGGCCAACCACCGCAGTTCGGTGCTGGGCCTGATCCCCGGTGTGCCGCAGCCCAGCCAGAAGGCTTTTGACAGCCTGATCTGGGCCGCGCTGCGCAGCTTCGATCCGGCCCGCCCGGTCTACATCGAGAGCGAAAGCAAGAAGGTCGGCAACGTGGCCGTGCCCGAAGGCCTGATCGCCGCCATGCGCGCCGCCCCCTGCCTGCAGCTGGAGCTGGCCGAAGACGAACGTGTCGCGCTGCTGCTCGAGGACTATGATTTTTTCGTCAAGGACATCGCGTTTTTCTGCGAACGCCTGGGCGCGCTGACCGAGGCCCGCGGCAAGGAGACCGTGCAGGACTGGCAGGCGCGTGCGCGCAGCGGCGACGTGGCGTCCGTGGTGCGCGAGTTGCTGGTCAGGCACTACGACCCGGTGTACCTGCAGTCGATGCGGCGCAACTTCAGCCACTACGAAACCGCCCGGGTCCTCGCGCCACGCGACCACACGGCCGCAGCGATGGCCGAGCTCGCAGCCCGCATGCTGGCCAGCTGAAACGCAGACGCCAACAAACAGGCCCCGGAGGAACAGCTGCCTGTCCCTGCGGGGCCTGGTTGCCGCATCAGCTATCAAAAAGAGAGCTGCTTGCGCTGGTAGATCAAGGGCTGGAGCCCGATTTGATTCAGATGACCGAAGGTCTCCGGCACCTCAGGGTGCGGGATCGGCCGGTGGCGGCGTGCCGCCTGCGTCTTCGCCATCGGGCGTATCGTCATCGGGCAGGTCCGGCTTGCCTTCGGCCTTGCGCTTGAGCTTTTCTTCTTTCTTCTTCTTTTTGGCCAGCTCTTTCTGACGTTTTTCGTAGGAATAATTGGGAGTTGCCACAGCGTGCTTTCTTCAGGAATATGTCCTAACTGTACTGCATAGCCGCCAGCGCCTTCGCCAGGTCGGCCTGCAGGTCGGCCACCGCCTCCAGCCCGATCGAAAACCGCACCAGGCCGCCCTGGAAGGGCCAGGGCGTGGTCCGTATCGCCGGCACGTCGTAAGGCACGCACAGGCTCATGGGGCCGGCCCAGCTGTAGCCGAGCTTGAACAGCTGCAGGCTGTCGCAGAAGCTGTCCACCTGGGCTTGCGGGTAGCCGGCCTTGAACACGATGCTCAGCAGGCAGGCCGCGGCTGTGCAGTCGCGTTGCCAGGTCGCATGGCCGGGCGAGCCGGCCAGCGCCGGGTGCAGCACGGCTTCGATCTGCGGCTGCTGCTGCAGCCAGGCCGCCAGCGTGCGCGTGGCGCTGTCCTGCGCGGCGTAACGCAGGGCCATGCTGCCCAGCCCGCGCAGCACCAGTTCGGCGTCGTTGCCGGCCACGCCGTAACCGACACGCATATGGCAGAAATGCACCAGGTGATGCAACGCCTCGTCGCGCGTGACGACCGAACCCATCAGCACGTCGGCGCCGCCGCTGGGGTACTTGGTCAGGGCCTGCACGGAAATGTCGGCGCCCAGCGCAAAGGCATTAAAGGCGATGCCGGCGCCCCAGGTGTTGTCCAGTGCGGTCACGATGCCTTGCGGATGCACGTCGCCATGCGCCTTGACAACCGCCACCAGCGCTGGCAGGTCCGGAAACTCCAGCGTGATCGAACCCGGCGCCTCGAGCCAGACCAGGCGCGTTTTGCCACTCAGTTTGGCGGCCAGATCGGCGGGCTGCATGGCGTCGTAATAACGGGTGCTGACGCCCCAAGCGGCCAGCTCATGCTGCGCAAAGGCCTTGTTGGGGCCGTAGGCGTTGTCCGGAACCAGCACCTCGTCGCCAGCCTTGAGCAGCGCCATGTCCACCAGCACCACCGCCGCCAGCCCGCTGGGAACCAGGGTGCAGAAGCTGCCGCCTTCCAGCGTGGCGATGCGCTCTTCCAGCGTGAAGGTGGTCGGCGTGCCATGCAGGCCGTAGGTGTAGCCGGTCTTGTGTTTCCAGTCGCGTTGGCGCAAGGCCGCAACATTAGGAAAGATGACCGTCGAGGCCTTCTGGACGGCGGGATTGACGGCGTCAAAGCCGGCGGGCGGCTTGTAGGGATGGTGGATCAGCTGGGTGGAAATATCGCTCATGCACCGATGTTAGCTGAGCCCCCCCGGTCGCTCACTGCGTGTAGCTCCCTGCCCCCCCGAGGGGGCCGCTGCGCCTGCGGTCCGGCAAAGCCGGTCCCGCGGCCCCTGCTTGAAGGGAAAGGCCGCGATTCAGGCGTCAATCCCCGGTGGGGCTAAATCTTCCACTTTTCCATCAGTTGCGCGGGTCGCAACGCATCGTAGCCCTCAAAGGGCTGGTGAATCCACGGGTTGGTCGGCAGGAACTCGACCGAGTAGTCGGGCTGGAAGGCGGACACGCCCTTGGTCCAGATCACCGCGCTGCGCAGCTCGCTGATCGGCTTGTAGTTGTTGCGCAGCTGGTGGATCACGGCGTTGAGTGTGTGGCCGGTGTCGGCCAGGTCGTCAACCAGCAGCACCTTGCCGGCGATCTCGCCCTTGGGCGTGGTGATGAAACGCGCGATGTCGAGGTTGCCCTGCACCGTGCCGGAGTCGGCGCGGTAGGAGCTGGTGGACATGATGGCCAGCGGCTTGTCGAAAATGCGCGAGAGGATGTCGCCGGGCCGCATGCCGCCGCGCGCCAGGCACAGGATGGTGTCGAACTTCCAGTCGGACTGGTGGATCTTGATCGCCAGTTTTTCAATCAGGTTGTGGTACTCGTCATAACTGACATAAAGGTGCTTGCCGTCTTCGGTCAACATGAAAATGCTCCTGATTCAATAGCTGGTTGCGCCCGCCCCGACTGGGCTGGAGCACGATTTAACTGAAAACCCTGCAAAAACGCTCAGGCCACGAACGGGTGGCGCAACAAGATCGTGTGGTCGCGGTCGGGGCTGGTCGAGATCATGTGAATCGGCACGCCGGTGACTTCCGCGATGCGGTGCAGGTAGCGCTGGGCTGCGGCCGGCAGCTTGTCGTAGTCGGTCACACCCACCGTGCTCTGGGTCCAGCCCGGCAGGGTTTCGTAGATCGGCTTGCAGCGGGCAATCTCTTCGGCGCCCATGGGCAGGATGTCGGTAAGGTGGCCGTCAAGTTCGTAGCCGGTGCACAGCTCCAACTGCTCGATGCCGTCGAGCACGTCGAGCTTGGTGATGCACAGGCCGGACAGGCCATTGACCTGCGCCGAACGTTTGAGCAGGGCCGCGTCGAACCAGCCGCAGCGCCGGCTGCGCCCGGTGGTCACGCCTTTTTCGGCACCCACGGTGCTCATGTGGTAACCCGGCGTGCCCGGTGTTTCCCAATCGAGCTCGGTCGGGAAAGGACCGCCGCCCACGCGGGTGCAGTAGGCCTTGGTGATGCCCAGGATGTAGTGCAGCATGCCCGGGCCGACACCGGCGCCGGCGGCCGCGTTGCCGGCCACGCAGTTGCTGGAGGTCACAAACGGGTAGGTGCCGTGATCCACGTCGAGCAGCGTGCCCTGCGCGCCTTCGAACAGCAGATTCGCGCCCTCGGCATGCGCGTCGTTGAGTTCGCGCGACACGTCGGCCATCATGGGCTTGAGCAGTTCGGCGTGGCGCATGGCTTCGTCATAGACAGGCTGAAACTCGATGGCCGGCGCGTTGAGGTAGCCGGTCAGCACGAAGTTGTGCAGGTCCAGCAGCTCGCGCAGCTTGGCGGCAAAGCGCTCGGGGTACTTGAGGTCCTGCACGCGCAGGGCGCGGCGGGCGATCTTGTCTTCATAGGCCGGGCCGATGCCGCGGCCGGTGGTGCCGATCTTGACGGTGCCGCCGGTTTCGCGGCGGGTCTCGCGCGCAATGTCGAGGGCCGCGTGGAACGGCAGGATCAGCGGGCAGGCTTCGCTGATGCGCAGGCGCGAACGCACCTCGACACCGGCTTTTTCCAGCCCTTCGATTTCTTCAAACAGCTTGGCGGCCGACAGCACCACGCCGTTGCCGATGTAACACTTGACGCCCGGGCGCATGATGCCGCTGGGGATCAGGTGCAGGGCCGTCTTGATGCCGTTGATGACCAGCGTGTGGCCGGCATTGTGGCCGCCCTGGAAACGCACCACGCCCTGCGCGCTTTCGGTCAGCCAGTCCACCAGCTTGCCCTTGCCCTCGTCACCCCACTGGGTACCCACGACCACCACGTTGCGGCCGGCGGTTGCGGCGATTGTCTTTGTCATCTTCAGTCTGCTTTCAGGAGGGGTTAGTTATGCGGGCGGCGCGGCTTCAGGCCGGCTTGTTGCCCAGCGGCTGGACCTGCCACTGGCCGGCCACGCTGGCCAGTTCGCGGTCACAGTCAAATTCATCAACTTCGTGTTCATGGCCGGGCAACACGCAGGCCACGGTTTCACCGCCGGCGCGCAGCGCGGCAATTGCGCTGCGCAGCCCGGCTTCTTCGCCCCAGGGGGCGCGGATGGCGGGACGCAAGGGTTTGGGTGTCAGCACGCTGACCAGTTCTTTCAGGTCCAAGCTGAAGCCGGCGGCCGGACGGTTGCGCCCGAACACGGCGCCGACCTCGTCATACCGGCCGCCGCGCACCAGCTCGGCGCCCTGGGCGCCGTCGCGCTGGCCACGGCCATAAATCGCAAAACGGGTGCCGCTGTAATAGGCATAACCACGCAGGTCGGCCAGGTCAAAACCGATGCTGACATTGTTCGCCAGGCTGCTGACATGGGTGGCCAGCCACTTCAGGTTCTGCAGCGCCTTGAGCGCTTCGGGCAAAGCCTTGAACGCTTTTTCGGCCTCAAGCAGTACCTTCTCGTCGCCATAGAACTGCAGCAGTGCGAGCAGTCCCTGGCGTGCCGCGGCGGGCAACTCGCCATTGAGGCTGGCCGTCAGGCTTGCCAGCTCACTGGCATCCTTGCTCGCCAGGGCGGCATGAATGCGGGCCAGCATGGCCGCACTGACTTTGGCGCCTGCCAGCAGGCTGCTCACGATGCGCACATCGGCCATGTCCACCGACAGCTTCGTTACGCCGGCGGCGGTCAGCCCCTCCAGCGCCAGCAACTGGGCTTCGAGGTCGGCTTCCAGGCCGGCGTGACCATAAATTTCAGCGCCGAACTGCAGCGGCTCGCGCGTGGCATGCGGGCGGTCGGCGCGGGTGTGCAGCACCGGGCCGCAATAACACAGGCGGGCCACGCCCTGGCGGTTGAGCAGGTGGGCGTCGATGCGGGCCACCTGCGGTGTGGTGTCGGCGCGCAAGCCCAGGGTGCGGCCCGAGAGCTGGTCCACCAGCTTGAAGGTCTGCAGGTCCAGCGCCTCACCGGTGCCGGTCAGCAGGGATTCGAGATGTTCGAGCAGCGGCGGCATGACCAGCTCGTAGCCGTAGCTGCGCGCCGTGTCGAGAAACAGGCGACGCAGCTCTTCAATGTGACGCGCCTCGGAGGGCAGGACATCGGCAATTTGATCCGGCAATTGCCATGATGACGACCAGGCGGGCATGTATTTATCGTGGGCTGTTAAAAACAGGATTTTACCGGGCTTGGGGCCTGTTTTCGGCCCGCGCCGGCACACAGGTGCCCGACGGACTCAAATACAGGCGCCAGACCAGCCGCGTCAGCAGCTGGCGATCAGAGCAGAAAGGCCATCCACACCAGGCCGGCAACGATGCTGCCCAACCCGAAAAAGCGGATCTGGCCATCCGTGAGTTTGAGGATCTTCTCGAACATGCCGCGCCAGCCGCGCGGCGAGAAAAACGGCAGCAGCCCCTCGATCACCAGCATCAACGCCAGTGCCTGCCAGATCGTGCTGCCGTCCAAGAGGGGCCGTTACTTTTTGCCGGCCGGAGCCGTACCGCTGCCTGAGCTGCGCATGGCCTTGAAGAAGTCGGACGAAGGATCGATCACCATCACGTCGCCTTTTTTGTCGAAGCTGGCCTTGTAGGCGTCCAGGCTGCGATAGAACTGGGCGAACTGCGGGTCACGGCCAAAGGCGTCGCTGTAGGCGGCGGCAGCCTGCGCATCGCCCTCACCCTTGATTTTCTGCGCTTCGCGGTAGGCATTGGCGATGGTGACCTCGCGCTGCCGGTCGGCATCGGCGCGGATTTTCTCGCCCTCGGCAGCACCGGTGGAGCGCAACTCGTTGGCGACCCGCTTGCGCTCGGCCTCCATGCGGCGGTAAACCGACTCGGTGATGGCCTCCACATAGTCGACACGCGTGATGCGCACGTCGATCACGTCAATGCCCCAGGGTTTGGCGCCGCGCACGACTTCCAGCACCTCGGTTTTCACGTCGGCCATCAGGGCTTCACGCTTGAGCGACAGCAGGTCCTTGACGGTCCGCTTGTTGATGGCTTCCTGGAAGGCATTGCGCACAACCCGGTTCAGCTGGTTGGCACCGGCACGCTCGTCCAGACCCACGTTGCGGATGTACTCCGAGGGCTGGGTGATGCGCCATTTGACATACCAGTCGATCACCACGCGCTGCTTCTCGGCAGTCAGCATCGGTTCGGCATCGGTGCTGTCCAGGGTCAGCAGCCGCCGGTCGATGTACGACACGTTCTGGAAAGGCGGCGGCAACTTGAAGTTCAGGCCAGGCTCGAGGATGACTTCCTTGATCTGGCCCAGTGCGTACACCACACCGAACTGCCGCTGGTCGACCACAAACAGCATGGAACTGAGCAATGCCAGCGCCACCAGCATCGAAGAAGCAATAAATCCAACTCTATTCACGGCAGTTCCTTAGCGTGTTTCGCGGTCGCGGGTGCGTGAGGTGTCACGGGCCCGCGTATCAAGGGTCGAGGTGGAGGGAGCGACCGGGGGCAAGGCCGCCGAGCCGGCCGGCTCGGCGCCGGTCTTGGCGGCACCACCCTGGGCGGTGGCCTGCATCAGCTTGTCGAGCGGCAGGTACAGCAGGTTGGAACCCTGGCGCGACTCCACCAGCACCTTGGTCACGTTGCTGTAGACCTGTTGCATGGCGTCGGTGTACATGCGGTCGCGCGTCACCTGGGGCGCCTTCTGGTACTCCGCCAGCACGGAGCGGAAGCGCTGTGCATCACCCTGGGCCTGTGCCACCACCCTGGCCTTGTAGGCTTCCGACTCTTCCTTGAGGCGCGATGCCGAACCGACCGCGCGCGGAATCACGTCGTTGGCGTAGGCCTGGGCTTCGTTCTTCGCGCGTTCGCGCTCCTGCCCGGCCTTGAGCACGTCGTCAAACGAGGCCTGCACCTGCTCGGGCGGACGTACACCGCTTTGCTGCAAATTGATGCCGACCACTTCCACGCCGACCTTGTAGCGGTCCAGGATGGTCTGCATCAGGGTGCGCACGCGCGGTCCGATCTGGTCGCGCTCCTCGGCCAGCGCCGAGTCCATTTTCATCTTGCCGACCACCTCGCGCACCGCGGTTTCAGCCGCCTGCACCACGGTAGCGGCCGGATCACGCGTCTCGAAAAGGTAGGCGCGCGCGTCGTTCAGGCGGTACTGGACCGCAAACTTGATCTCGACGATGTTCTCGTCTTCCGTGAGCATGGCCGACTCACGCAGGCCGGTGGCCTTGATGATGGTGTCGCGGCCCACGTCGACGGAGCGGATCTGGGACGCCACGACGATTTCATGGCGCTGCACAGGGTAAGGAAGGCGCCAGTTGAAACCGGCACCCACGGTCGAGTTGTACTTGCCGAACTGGGTGATGACGGCCTGCTGGCCCTCCTGCACGATGAAAAAGCCGGTACCCAGCCAGATCAGCACGGCCACGCCGGCGATCAGGCCGATACCGATACCCGCACTTTTCATGTCGGGCTGGAACCCGCCGGGGCCGCCACTGCCGCCCCCGCCGCCCAGTCCACCGGTGCCACGGCCGCGCTGCCCGGCATTTTTGGCGCCGCCAAAAAGACCGCCCAGCTTGCGGTTGAAGTCACGCCACAATTCGTCGAGATCGGGCGGTCCCTGGTTGGGGCCCTGACCCTGACCCTGACCCTGCGGCCGGTTCGGCGCTGGTGGCCGCACAGGCGGCACCTCATCGCGGCCGGACTCGGGCTTGGACTCGTCGGGCGGGGTCTTGCTGTCGTCGTCGCGGCCCCAGCGCGGATCGTTCAAATTGAACATTCCTCGGGCGCGATGCCTCAGCCTTCCTGGCAGGGTGGTCAGCGTCTGTAACACAGGGTTCAGGTTCATGAAATCGAGCTCACTTTTTTTATGATTCCCACATTGTGCCTAATCAGGCCACGGCCTCATCGATTGGGGGGCTATCTTCGACGGGCGCTTGCAACGCATGCCGGGCCAGCAGCTCGCGCAACAGCGGCAGGCCCTCGCCGGTCTGTGCGCTGACAAAAACCCGGTCCACACGCCGGCCCGTGTCCGAAAAGGCATCCTTGACCTCGAAACTGTCACTTAGCTGCAGCGGCCGGCGCGCTTTTTCAAGGGCGTCGAGCTTGTTGAAGACCAGAATCTGCGGCACGTCGGCCGCGCCGATCTCGGCCAACACGCGCTGCACCTGCTCGATCTGCTCGAGATGGTCCGGGTTCGCGCCATCGACCACATGCAGCAGCAAATCGGCGTCTGCGGCCTCCTGCAGCGTGGCGGCAAACGCATCCACCAGGCCGTGCGGCAGGTCGCGGATGAAGCCGACCGTGTCCGACAGCGACACCGACCGGGCGGCGTCGCCAAGGTACAGCTGCCGGGTCGTGGTGTCCAGCGTCGCGAACAGCTGGTCGGCCGCGTAAGCGCGCGCCTTGACCAGGACGTTGAACAGCGTCGTCTTGCCGGCATTGGTGTAGCCGACCAGGGAAATCGTGAAGGAGTTGCGCCGCTCACGCTGGCGCCGCTGGGTCTGGCGCTGCTTCTTGACCTTCGTCAGGCGTTCCTTGGTGCGCTTGATGGACTCGCCGATCATGCGTTTGTCGAGTTCGATCTGTTTCTCGCCCGGACCGCCGCGAACACCGGCGCCGCCAGTCTGCCGCTCCAGGTGGGACCAGCGCCTGACCAGACGCGTCGACAGGTACTGCAGGCGCGCCAGCTCGACCTGCAGCTTGCCTTCATGGCTGCGCGCGCGCTGGGCAAAAATCTCGAGAATCAGCAGGGTGCGGTCGTTGACCGGCAGGCCGAGCACCCGCTCCAGATTGCGTTGCTGGGCCGGGCTCAGGGACTGGTCAAACAGGATTTCGCTGGCGCCCGTCTCCAGCGCGAGCATCTTGATCTCGTCGGCCTTGCCGCTGCCGATGAACAGGGCTGCATCCGGCGCCCTGCGCTTGCAGACCACACGGGCAACCGGCTGCAGGCCGGCCGTCTGGGCCAGCAGGCCCAACTCTTCCAGGCCGGCATCAAAATTGGGGAGGCCCAGATCGACCCCGACCAAAATGGCCAGAGGCGCTGCCGCCGGGGAGAGGTCCTGGGAACTCAGCTGGCTGGGCTTTCTTGGGATTCTGATGCAGCGAAGTTGACTGCACGGCCAGGAACAATGGTCGAAATGGCGTGTTTGTAGACCATCTGGGTGACGGTGTTGCGCAGCAGGACCACATACTGATCGAAAGATTCGATCTGACCCTGAAGCTTGATGCCGTTGACGAGGTAAATCGACACCGGCACATGCTCCCGGCGCAAAGTATTGAGGAAAGGGTCCTGCAAGAGCTGACCTTTGTTGTTGCTCACGATATTTTCCGTGTTCAAGAGTTGATAAGACTTCACCTTACCACAGCCGATTGGCCGTGCATGTAGTCCTAGGTGGAATCTTTGTCCGCATAGGGGTTGCTGGACGATTTCATCTGGATGCGCAGCGGCGTGCCCACCAGGTCAAACTCCTTGCGGAAGCGCCCTTCCAGAAAGCGCTTGTAGGCGTCGGTGACGTGTTCCAGCGAATTGCCGTGAACAATGATGATGGGCGGGTTCATGCCGCCCTGATGCGCATAACGCAGCTTGGGACGGAACATGCCGGCCCGTTGCGGGCTCTGGAACTGCACCGCCTCGAGCAGCAGGCGGGTCAGCACCGGGGTCGACATCTTGCGGTTGGCCGAGGCATGGGCCTGGACAATCGACTTCCAGACCGGACCCAGGCCCTGGCGCTTGATCGCCGAAATATTGTGGATGGTGGCAAACTTCAGGAAGGACAGCCGGGTTTCGATGGAGCGCTGCAGGATTTCCTTCTGGTAGGCGTCCACCGCATCCCATTTGTTGACGGCCAGCACCACCGCGCGCCCGCTTTCCAGGATGTAGCCGGCAATATGGGCGTCCTGGTCGGTCACGCCCTGGGTCGCATCCAGCAGCAGCAGCACCACATTGGCGCTTTCGATGGCCTGCAGGGTCTTGACCACCGAGAACTTTTCAATCGCCTCGAACACCTTGCCCTTGCGGCGCAAACCGGCGGTGTCGATCAGCTCGAATTTCTGCCCGCCGCGCTCGAAGGGCACGGAAATGGCGTCACGCGTGGTACCGGGCTGGTCAAATGCCACCAGGCGCTCTTCGCCCAGCCAGGTGTTGATCAGCGTCGATTTGCCCACATTGGGGCGTCCCGCCACCGCCAGCTTGATCACCGACGGGTCGCTTGGCTCGCCCTCCTCGTCCGGGTCCGGCAGGTTCAGCGGCTGCAGCGCCATCTCGACCAGCGTGCGCATGCCCTGCCCGTGCGAGGCAGACACCGGAAGGACCTCGCCCAGACCGAGCTCGAAAAACTCGGACAGCTGCACGCCCTCGGTCATGCCCTCGGCCTTGTTGGCGGTCAACACCGTCGGCTTGCCCAGCTTGCGCAGGTATTTGGCGATCTCGTGGTCCTGGGCATTGACCCCGGCACGCGCATCGACCACAAACACCACGACGTCGGCCTCAGCCACCGCCTGCCGGGTCTGCTTGGCCATTTCCTTGTAGATGCCATCGACGGCCTTGGGCTCGAAGCCGCCGGTGTCGATGACGATGAACTCCTGTGCGCCCAAATGGCCATTGCCGTAGTGGCGGTCCCGCGTCAGGCCGGCATAGTCGGCCACGATCGCGTCACGCGACTTGGTCAGGCGGTTGAAAATCGTCGATTTGCCCACATTGGGGCGTCCGACCAGGGCGATAACAGGTTTCACAAGAGAGCATTCAGGGTGGGGGGAAGAGCCCCCAGGGGGGACAGCGAAGTGCACGACATGATGATCGTGGCGGCTATCTTCATACCAGCAGGGGCCGCGGATCTGGCTCTGCCAGTCCGCAGGCGCAGCGCCCCCCCGGGGGGCAGCGCAGTACACGAAGTGACAAGCGTGGGGGCCAACATTTACTCGGGCGCGAAGCCGAAAACAGCGCCTGAACGCGTGACCGCAATCAGGATATTGCCGGCCAGCACCGGAGAGGCCGCCACCGGCGAGCCGTCGGTCACGAGGCGGTTCAGCGAGGAGCCGTCCGCGCGGGACAACAGGTGCACAAACCCGGCGGAGTCACCGACGGCGATGGAGCGGCCCACGACCAGCGGCGCACTCAGGCTGCGGTAACGCAGGCTGTCCGAGCTCCAGGCGCTTTCACCGTCGCTGCGGCGCCAGGCCAGAACCTTGCCGTCGGCTTCGGTGCCAAACACCAGGCTGTCGTCGCCATCGATCCCTTGCGCGCCGTTGGCGGGCTTGGTCCACAGCAGGACGCCGCGCTGGGCATCGACACAGCCGACGCTGGCCTGGAAAGCCCGGGCGCAGACCGTGTTGCCGGTGCGGCTCACGGTGCCGACCAGGTCCACCAGGCGCTCCACATCATTGATGCCGCGCGGCGAGGCAATCGGGGCTTCCCAGCGGATGCTGCCATTGAGCGGATTGAGGCCGGTCAGGCGGCCGGCCAGGCCCACCACCAGTGTGTCGCCGACGGCGAGCATGACACCCGACTGGCGCAGCACCAGCGGTTCGCTGGGGCGCTGCTGGGCCCAGAGCTTGCGCCCGGTCTGCCCGTCAAAAGCATTGACCGACCGGTCAGCCGCGAGCACAAACACCCGGCCGCCGGCCACAAACGGTGCGGTGAAGGCCTGGGCCGCCAGTTTCTGGCGCCAGATTTCCTTGCCACCCGACAGGGCCACCACTTCATTGGCCCGCGTGACCACAGCGGCGACCTTGCCGTCACTGCCCACGCCGGCCGCGATTGGTGCGCCGACACTCGCGCGCCAGAAGTCGCGGCCACTGCGCGCGTCCAGCGCCACCACGGTGCCGTCGGTGCTAGCGGCCACCACGGTGTCGCCCGAGACGTTCACCTGGAGCGGGAAAGCAACCTCGCCGATACGGGCGGTCCAGACCTGTTTGGCCGGTACCAGCGCCACCACCGGCTGCAATTCGGCCGGCTGCGGCTTTTTGACGGAGCTGCTGAACATCGAGCACCCCGCCAGGGATGCTACCAAAAAGATAGCTGCAGGCGCTTTCAACATATGGGCCAGAGACCGAAAAGACTTGAAAATCACGGCTTGACCTCCGGGGCGGGCGCGGGAGAAACTGCAGCGGCGGCTGCAGCAGGGGCCAATGCCGCCGACGGGTTCAACCCGAGCGCATTGAGTTTGACTTCGACCAGGCGCCGGTACTCGGTGCGCTCATCCATGCCTTTGTAGGCTTTTTCGTATTCGGCCCGGGCTTCGCTTTTCTTGCCTTGTGCGGCGAGGATGTCGCCGCGGCGATCCGCCGCCAGCGGGATAAAGTCCTTGGGAAAGGTGCCGGTGAGCTGCTGCAGGGCCTCGTCGTAGGCCTTGGCTTCCAGCAGCAATCCCGCCAGGCGCAGCTTGGCAATCGCCTGGTACCCCTCATCGGCGCTCTTGCCGGCCACCCAGCTCAGGGAGCCCTTGGCGGCATCGATGTTGCCCTTGTCGTAGTAGGTCCTGGCCGCCAGCAGGCCGGCCTGCTGGGCGAAGGCCGTCCCGGCAAAACGTTCCTTCATGTCGGTCATGGCGCGGTCCAGCCGGCTGGCGTCTCCCGACTGGGCGGCACGCTCGACCTCGTCGTACATCATGGCCGCCTTGGCGGACTGATCGCGCTGCCAGTAGTTGTAGCCGTTCCAGGCTGCAAAAGCGCCAAAAATGACAATCAAGCCCCAGGTGATCAGGTCGCCGTACTGCTTCCAGAAGTGTTTCAGCTCGTCGAGCTGCTCCTGTTCTTCCAAATCGAGATGTTTTGCCATAGAGCTCTGCTGGTTCCGCCAAATGAATTATGTTGATTGTAGGGGTCGCTGTCAGACGCCGGCCCGCAGGCTGTGCGCCCACAGGGCCACGGTCTCCAGCGGCTGCAGGGTTTGCGCCTGGGCGGCCTCGACCTTTTCGCCGCGCAGGGGCTTGACGGCCACGCTGCCCTGCGCCAGTTCGGCCTCGCCAAAGATCAGGGCGAAGCGGGCGCCGCTGGCATCGGCCTTCTTGAACTGGGATTTCATGCTGCCCATGCCGTCGGCGGCCGCGCCGGCGGCCGCATGCATCTGCACACTGACGCCCAGGGCGCGCAAGGCCTGCAGGGTTTTCAGCACCACGGGCAAAGCCGAGGCTTCAGGAACAATCGCATAGGCGTCCGGCACCGGCAGGTCCGCGGCCCCGCCCTGCTCCTTGATCAGCTCGAGCACCCGCTCCACGCCCAGCGCCCAGCCCACGGCAGGCGCGGCCTTGCCGCCGATCTGCTCGATCAGGTAGTCGTAACGGCCGCCGCCGCAAATCGTTCCCTGCGAGCCCAGGCTGTCGGTGATGAACTCGAACACCGTGAGGTTGTAGTAGTCCATGCCACGCACCAGCCGCGGGTTGATGCTGTAGGCGATGCCGTTGGCCTCGAGAATGGCCTTGACGCTGCTGAAATGGGCCAGCGATGCCTCCCCCAGGAAATCAATCAGCCGCGGCGCGGCCTCCACCAGGGCCTGCATTTTCGGATTTTTGGTGTCCAGGATGCGTAGCGGATTGCTGTGCAGCCGGCGTTTGGCTTCTTCGTCGAGCTGGTCGGCGCTGGTTTCGAAATAGCTGATCAGCGCCGCGCGGTGCTGCCTGCGTTCGTCGGGCTGTCCCAGGCTGTTGAGCTCCAGCCGCACGTCCTTCAGGCCCAGCTCTTTCCACAAGGCATCGGCCAGCAGGATCAGCTCGGCGTCGACTTCGGCGCCGGGAAAGCCCAGCGCTTCGGCGCCGATCTGGTGAAACTGCCGGTAGCGGCCGCGCTGCGGGCGCTCGTGCCGGAACATCGGGCCCATGTAATACAGGCGCTTGCCACCGTCGTAAAGCATGCTGTGCTCGGCCACGGCCCGGACCACACCGGCGGTGTTTTCGGGCCGCAGGGTCAGGGCTTCGCCGTTAAGCCTGTCCTCGAACGAGTACATCTCTTTTTCGACAATGTCGGTCACCTCGCCGAGGCCGCGCACAAACAGCGCCGTCGGCTCGACGATGGGCGTGCGGATGTTGCGGTAGGCATAACGCGCCATCAGCGCACGCACCTTGTCCTCCAGCCATTCCCAGCGCGCCGAATCAGGCGGCAATATGTCGTTCATGCCTTTGACGGCAGTCAGTTTTTCAGCCATGGAATCTTTGTTTAAGCGACCTGGGCGACGGCTGGCGTGCCAAAGCGCTTTTCAATGTAGTTTTCGACAATGACCCGGAACTCCTGCGCGATCTGGTCGCCGCGCAGCGTCACCGCTTTTTCGCCGTCAATATAGACCGGTGCGGCCGGTGCTTCGCCCGAACCCGGCAGGCTGATGCCGATGTCGGCATGTTTGCTCTCGCCCGGTCCGTTGACGATGCAGCCCATCACCGCGACCTTGAGTTTCTCGACGCCGGGGTAGCGGGCCCGCCAGACCGGCATCTGGGCGCGCAGGAAATCGTCGATTTCCTTGGTCAGTTCCTGGAAAGTGGTGCTGGTCGTGCGGCCGCAGCCGGGACAGGCGGTGACGCTGGGCACAAAGCTGCGCAGGCCCAGCGCCTGCAGGATCTCGGAGGCGATCAGCACCTCTTGCGTGCGCGCTTCACCGGGCTGCGGCGTCAGCGAGACACGGATGGTGTCGCCGATGCCTTCCTGCAGCAGGATCGACAGTGCGGCGGCGGACGCCACCGTGCCTTTGGTACCCATGCCGGCTTCGGTCAGGCCAAGATGCAGCGCATAACGCGAGCGTTTGGAAAGTTCACGGTAAACCGAGATCAGGTCCTGCACGCCGCTAACCTTGCAGGACAGGATGATCTGGTGTCTGTCCATGCCCATCTGTTCGGCCAGTTCGGCCGAGCCAATGGCCGAGGTGATCAGCGCCTCGTACATCACCTGTTTCGCGTCCCAGGGCTGGGCACGCCGGCTGTTCTCGTCCATCAGGGCGGCCAGCAGTTCCTGGTCCAGGCTGCCCCAGTTGACACCAATGCGCACCGGCTTGTTCCAGCGGACCGCCGCTTCTATCATCTGCCCGAACTGCCGGTCGTGTTTGTCGCCCTTGCCCACGTTGCCGGGGTTGATGCGGTACTTGGACAGCGCCTCGGCACAAGCCGGGTAGTCGGTCAGCAGCCGGTGGCCGTTGTAATGGAAGTCGCCGATCAGCGGCACGTCGATGCCCATGCGGTCGAGCTGCTCGCGGATATACGGCACCTGCGCCGCAGCTTCCGGCGTGTTGACGGTGATGCGGACCATTTCCGAGCCGGCAATGGCCAGTTCCTTGACCTGGATGGCCGTGCCGATCGCGTCCACCGTGTCGGTGTTGGTCATGGACTGCACACGCACGGGCGCATCGCCGCCCACGGTGACCACACGCGAACCCCAGACCACACGTGCCTGGGACGACAGACGCGCCTTGGGCGCGGCCGACTCCACGGGAAAACATGCTGCCACTACTTCACCTCAAAACGTGCAACGTTGTCTTTGCTCACAGTAACCAGGTCAAAGGCCTTGCCCCGCACCTCGACCTGCGTCGCATCGACCCGACCCACCACGGCCGCCAGCGGCAGGACACCCGCTGCCCCCGCCTCCTCGCCAGCAGCCAGGGTACGGCGCAAAACCACCGTGCCTTTGGCATCGGTGACTTCGACCCAGGACGCCCCTTTGGCCTTGAACACGATGATGCCGGCCGCTGCGGGCGACACGGTCACCGCCGCAGCCGGCGTGGCTGGTACCGCCATGGCCACCGACACAGCTACAGGCACTGGCGGCGGCGCGACAGTGGACAGCTGCGGTGCCAGCGCAGGGGCGGCTGGAGCCACACCCGCAGAGGCAGACGGCTGGGCCGCGCTGTCGGCCACGGCGGGTTTGTCCATTTCCAGCAATTCGGTCTTGGCCATGGCCACCCCGGACAGCGCGCCCGGCGGGGCCGCAGGTGTGTCGGCAACGGCAGGCGAAGGTGTCGCCAGCTGGTTGGCGATGCCGGACTGCTGGGCGGCTGGCAGGAAGATCAGGACCAGGGCACCCAGCACCAGCAGCAAGCCCGCCAGAACGGCTGGCCGGGAGATCTGCGCCAGCAGGGAGGGACCGGGTCCATCACCAGGGGAACGGAACGGGGCGTTGATGGGCGCACTCTGCTGCCCGAGATTGGGCTTGCCGGTTTGCGGCAACAGCGCCAGCACCTGAGCCGTATCGATCTTGAGGGTGCGGCAGACGCTCGCTGCCAGCGCTCGGACAAATACGGCGTCCGGCAACAGGTCCAGCCTGTCGGCCTCCAGCGCTTCGAGCTTTTTGACCGGTACCTTCAATGCCACAGCCAGCGCCGCGATATGCAGGCCTGCGGCCTCGCGCGCCTGCCGGATCAGGGAACCGGCACTGACCGCAGGCACGGCATCTGCCTGGTCTTGCAGGACGTGAGGCGGCAAGTCTTGCTGCGCCAGTGCAGCACTGCCCCGCAGTTGGCCGTCAGCGTCAGTCATTGAAGGCTCCTCTTTCGTAAGCTGCGGCCTCGCGTGACTGGCCGAAGCGCTTTTTCAGCTGATCGGCCAGCTGCAGCATCGCTTCGCGGTTGCCCAGGCTGCGCTCCACCTTCACACCCAGCCACAACGTTTCGGCATTGGCCAGGTTGCTGTTATTCAAACGGCGAATGTAAAACTGCGCGCGTACCAGGTCCCCGCGCTGGAAAAGCAGGCTCGCCAGGTTGTAGCCGGTGACCGGGTTGCCGGCGTCCAGCTCATAGGACTGCAACAGGCTGCGCTCGCCCTCCGCTTTCTGCCCTGCCCGCACCTGACAAAGCCCCTGCGTCATGAGTGTTTTGGCCTGGCCGCTGTACTGGGGCGTGGCGATGGCCCGCGCGAACAGTGCGGCCGATTCGCTGTGGCGGTTTTGCTGGCATAGCAGCCAGCCATAGTTGTGCAGCACGTCGCCATCCCGCGGATTGAGCGACATGGCCCGGCGGAAACTGTCCTCGGCGAGCGCGTTGTCATTCATGCGCATGTAGACCAGGCCGCGCAGGTTGTAGGCATCGGCATAGGTCGGGTCGGTCACCAGCGCCTGCTTGAGTTCGTCGAGGGCGACGTTGGTCTGCCCCTGCTGAAAATAATTGGCAGCCAGCTCCAGGCGGATGCGCGCGCGTTTGCGCACGTCCGGCTCGTCCGACTCCGTCATGATTTCCCCGCGCCCGCTCGCGGCGCCCGGGGCGGAACCCGGTTTGCCGGCACAGCCGGCGAGCAGCACAGCCGCCCACCAGCAGACAGACATCAACAGGACATTGCGGACACGCTTCATACACCGACCTCTCTGGAGACTATCTTGATGCCCTTGAGCATACCTTGCCGCTGCGTGGCCATGCGCTGCTGGACGCCGGTGCGGTCCTGCACATCGCCGGCGAGCTGGCCGCAGGCGGCATCGATGTCGTCGCCCCGGGTTTTTCGCACGGTGGTCACGATGCCGGCATCCATCAGGATTTTGGCGAAAGCGATTACCTGCGGCATGTCGGAACGCTTCAAGCCGGAGGCCGGAAACGGATTGAAGGGGATCAGGTTGAACTTGCAGGCCAGGCCTTGCAGTGAATGCCTGCGCATCAATTCCACCAGCATGCGCGCATGTTCGGGCTGGTCATTGACGCCGTCGAGCATGCAGTATTCAAAGGTAATGAAGTCCCTGGGCGCCGCGGCCTGGTAACGCGTGCAGGCCTCGAGCAACTCAGCGATCGGGTATTTTTTGTTCAGCGGCACCAGGTTGCTGCGCAGCTCGTCTTCCGGCGCATGCAGCGACACCGCCAGCGCGACCGGGCAATCCTGCGCCAGGCGGTCCATCATGGGAACGACGCCCGAGGTCGAGACAGTCACGCGCCGGCGCGAAAGACCATAGGCATGGTCGTCCAGCATCACGCGCAGGGCCGGCAGCAGTTGCGCGTAGTTTTGCAGCGGTTCGCCCATGCCCATCATCACCACGTTGGAAATGACGCGCTCGGTTTTACCAAGGTGCTTGCGCAAAAAGTGTTCGGCATACCAGAGCTGGCCGATAATCTCGGCCGTTGTCAGGTTGCGGCTGAAGCCCTGGTGCCCGGTGGAGCAAAAACGGCAGCCAACGGCGCAGCCGGCCTGCGACGAAATGCAAAGCGTTCCGCGGTCGGCTTCGGGGATAAAAACGGTTTCAATGACATCGCCGGCACCGACGTCGAACAGCCACTTGATGGTGCCGTCGGCCGAATCGTGCCGGGAGACCGGCTTGAGGCCCTGGATATGGGCCGCACCGGCGAGTTTTTCGCGCAGCGACTTGGCCAGATCGGTCATCTGGTCGAAATCTGTCGCGCCCTTCTGGTGAATCCAGCGAAAAAGCTGGGTAGCCCGGAAACGCTTTTCCCCGAGCTGCCCGCAAAAGGCGGCCAGACCTTCCAGATCGTAATCAAGCAGGTTGGCCGTCATTGCATGGAGAATCCGCGCCGGCGCAGTGCCGGACCGCCCCAAACGCACCGACACCCCCACGGGGGGCAGCGAAACGCAGTGGAGCGTGGGGGCAACATGTCAGCGCGAATAGATGTTCATGCCCGCGAAGAAGAAGCTGATCTCCACCTGGGCAGTTTCGACGGCGTCGGAGCCATGCACGGCATTGGCATCAATGCTGTCGGCGAAATCGGCGCGAATGGTACCGGCGGCGGCTTTCTTCGGATCCGTCGCACCCATCAGGTCGCGGTGTTTCAGGATCGCGTTTTCGCCTTCCAGGGCGGAAATCATGACCGGGCCGGACATCATGAACTCAACCAGATCCTTGAAGAAAGGACGCTCCTTATGCACCGCATAAAAGGCTTCGGCTTCGCCGCGCGACAGATGCGCCATCCGCGCAGCAACCACCTTCAGGCCGGCAGCCTCAAAGCGTGCATAAATTTGACCAATGACATTTTTTGCCACTGCATCGGGTTTGATGATGGAGAGAGTGCGTTCGATCGCCATGAGATTTCCTTAACCTTGATTTTCTGGGATTTATTCAAATCGAATAAAGCCTCTGATTTTAACCCGCGGACAATGGCCCTTGGGCAAAAGAGCATGTGGACGCGCCGGGGAGTCAGCGGTTTCCACCGCGGTTGCCGCCCCCGCTGCGATTTCCGCCGCGGTTTCCACCTCCACCTCCACCGCTGCGCCGTGGGCCCGAAGCACCGCCGCCGCCGCCGCCCGTACCGCTACCTCCGCGGCGTTGGCCCTGGCCCGGTGCCTGCCGCTGGCGGGTAAAGGTTTCCGCGCCGATATAACCAAACGAGGTTTTCATCGGGTCGGGCTGCGCTCCGCCGGGGCCCTTGTCACCGCGGTCGCCGCCCCGGTCGTCGCGGCGTTTCGGGCCCTGCCCGCCGGTGTTGCCGCCAAACTTGCCGGGCGGGCCGGACCGGGGACCGGCGCCGGGGTTGCCCCCGTTGCCGCGCCCCCCCTTGGCGCCACGGCGACGGTTGGCGTCACGCGGCGCTTCGTTGCGGTTCATCGGTGGCTGGAGGTCCAGCGGATCGTGGCCGGCCTCATCGCCTGGTTCCCCCGGCTCGGCTGCCCGGCTTTTTTCCGGCATGACCTGCGCATCCGGTGCCCGGTTGGCGCCGTTGTCGGGCCGTCCCCGTCCGCCGCGTGGGCGGTCGTTGCGGCGCGGCCCGCGCCCTGTCCGGCCCTCGCCGGAGCCGGCTTCCCCGCCCGCCCCTGCTTCCCCGGTGCTCCTGTTGGGCCCACGCGGATCGGCGCGAGCTTCCGAACGTCCGACAGCGCTGGTCAGCGCGTCGATGTCGCGTTCGTCGAGTTCGACAAAGGCGCCGCGCTTGAGACCTCGCGGCAGCACCACCGCACCGTAACGGATGCGGATCAGTCGGCTGACGGCGTGACCCACCGCTTCGAACATGCGGCGCACCTCGCGGTTGCGACCTTCTGAAATCGTCACGCGGTACCAGCAGTTGGCGCCCTCGCCGCCGCCGGCTTCAATCGTGCTGAACTGGGCCAGGCCGTCGTCAAGCTGCACGCCGTCGAGCAGGCGCTTTTTCTCTTCGTTGTTCAGCGCGCCCAGCACACGCACCGCGTACTCTCGCTCCAGACCAAAACGGGGATGCATGAGTTTGTTGGCGAGTTCACCGGAACTGGTCAGCAGCAAAAGCCCCTCGGTGTTCAGGTCGAGCCGGCCCACCGATTGCCACTTGCCCTGAAACAGCTTGGGCAGACGGCGAAACACCGTCGGCCGGTTTTGCGGATCGTCATGCGACACCACCTCACCGGCAGGCTTGTGGTAGGCGATGATCCGCGGCGGCGGCGGGTCGATGCGCACGCGGATCGGCTTGCCGTTGACCTTGACCGTGTCGCCAAACTGGATGCGCTGGCCAATGTGGGCCGGTTCGCCATTGACGGAAATCCGGCCTTCCAGAATCAGCTGCTCCATTTCCAGCCGGGAACCAAGTCCCGCTTGCGCCAGCACCTTGTGCAGCTTGGGCGTTTCCGGCTGGGGCAGCAGCACGCGCTTGGGAAGCTCAAGCGCCACGTCCTCCTCTTCATCGGCATCGAACTGGCCGGTCACCACGTCTTCAAAACGGGCCAGCGCCGGCGTCACCTGCGCCACGCGCTCGAGCCTGCCCGGCAGCGCATTTGCCGCATCGCCAGCAGGCGGCACCTCGATTGCTATCAAATCAGGAGCTGACTGCGCAGCTGAATCGGGGGCTGGCGGCACAATGGGCTCATCAACCTGGGGGGTGGGAGCGGTGACCGGAGGCGGATTGTCTTTTTGATTCATGCGTTTGCGTTCAGGCGTTGGGATCGGTGGCCGTGAGGCTGGTTAACGGAGCGTCCTGCGAATGGCCGGCATCCGCCGCATCGGAAAGTTCTGCGACCAGCAAGCCGGCCGGCCCGGGCGCCGCCTCGTCGCCGGCCACAGCCGCGGACATGCCAAACTCGATCTGATCGAGCATGGACGCCTGCGCCGCCGTGGTGTCCATGACCGGCAACTGGTCCAGCGACTCCAGTCCCAGATCGTCGAGAAACTGCCGCGTCGTTGCATACAGCCCCGGCCGCCCGACAGTTTCGCGGTGGCCGATGACCTCGACCCAACCGCGGTCCTCAAGCTGCTTGAGAATCATGCTGTTGATGGTCACGCCCCGGATGTCTTCCATGTCGCCACGTGTCACCGGCTGTCGGTAGGCAATGATGGCCAGCGTCTCCAGCGTGGCACGGGTATAGCGCGGCGGTTTTTCAGGGTGCAGGCGATCGAGGTACTCGCGCATTTGCGGCCGGCTCTGGAAACGCCAGCCGGTCGCGACATGCACCAGCTCCACCCCCCGCCCGGACCAGTCGTTTTGCAGATCCTCCAGCAGGAGCTTGAGGGTGTCGGCTGTCAGTGCCCCGTTGAACAATACACCCATCTCACGCAAAGGCAGCGGCTGCTGCGCGCAAATAAGTGCCGTTTCGAGGACGCGCTTGGCATCCGTCGTATTCATGGTCTTGGTTCCGAAATGATTCGAGATAAAGGCGCCTGGCGGCGCAGTTCACATTCATGCGCAACCACAACATCTGGGCGCGCCATGCGGCGGGTAGCAGAAAACTACTGAATTTGATTGTATCCCAGCCCCAGCTGGGCAAGCGCCGCGGCCAGATCCGCCGGCAGCGGCGCCCTGAACTCGAGGGCTGCGCCGGTGACGGGGTGGGTAAAAGCCAGGCGGCAGGCATGCAGGGCCTGCCGCTCCATGCCCGCGGCAGGCTTGCCGCCATACACCTCGTCGGCCACCAGCGGATGGCCGATGGAGGCCATGTGCACCCTGATCTGGTGGGTCCGGCCGGTCTGCAGCCGGCAGCGCACCAGGCAATACGCCCCTTCGTTTTGCAGCAGGTAAAAGCCGGTGGAAGCGGTCTTGCCGGTCGTTTTTTCCAGGTCCACCACCGCCATGCGCAGGCGATTGCGCGGGTCGCGGCCAATCGGCGCCTCGACCTGGCGCGACTTCGACCCTTCCCAAGCGCCGTGGGCCAGCGCGATGTATTCACGACTGACACTTCGCTCGGCAATCATGGCCACCAGCTGGTCCATGACCTGGCGCCTGCGCGCCACCACCATCAGGCCGCTGGTGTCCTTGTCCAGCCGGTGCACAATGCCCGCGCGCGGCAGCAGGCTGGCCTGGGGATCGCGCGCCAGCAGCCCGTTGAGCAGCGTGCCGCTCCAGTTGCCGGGCGCCGGATGCACCACCAGGCCGGCCGGTTTGTTGATGACCAGCAGATGCTCGTCTTCAAAAAGAACCTCCAGCGCCATCACCTCCGGCTTGAAGGCCTGGCTTTGCGGCGTGGGTTTCAGTTCGATCTTGAGGTCGTCGCCGGCCTTGACCTTGGCGGAGACCTTGGTCACCGTGACGCCATTGAGCTGCACGGCAGCCGCCTCGATCAGTTGCTGCAGATAGCTGCGGGAGAACTCGGGCACAATGCCAGCCAGTGCCCGGTCCAGACGCGCACCGTGACTCTCCACGGGAACACTGACCTCGCGCAACTCGGCATCGGCGGCCGTCTCGCCCTCCCCCAGAATGTCATCGGTCAGAGTGCCCGCCGCAGTGGCGCTCGATATAATCAGTTTGCTTTGTACAGAATCAGTCATCAATAGGATCAATTGCGATGTTTTCCACCAAATTATCGGTTGTTCCGGCCACACGCCCCGTGGCAGCGGCCATGCTCGTCTGTGCATTTCTCCTTTCGGCATGTTCTTCCACCGTGAAAGACTCCACGGCCAACTGGAGCCCCAACAAGATTTACACGGAAGCCAGAGACGAAGCGAATTCCGGCGCCTACGACAAGGCTGTCCCGCTGTTTGAAAAGCTCGAAGGCCGCGCGGCCGGTACACCGCTGGCGCAACAAGCCCAGCTGGAAAAAGCCTATGCCCAGTTCAAGAGTGGCGAGCAGGCACAGGCACTGGCCACGCTGGACCGCTTCATGAAGCTGCATCCGGCCAGCCCGGCGATCGACTACGCGCTGTACCTCAAGGGTCTGGTCAACTTCAACGAGAACCTGGGCCTGTTCAGCTTTCTGTACAAACAGGACCTGTCCGAGCGGGACCAGAAGGCCGCCAAGGAGTCCTTCGAGTCCTTCAAGGATCTGGTCAATCGTTTTCCCGAGTCCAAATACTCGGCCGACGCACGCCTGCGCATGAACTACATCGTCAACTCCCTGGCCCAGTATGAAGTCCATGTGGCCAGCTACTACTACTCCCGCGGGGCCTACATCTCGGCCATCAACCGTGCGCAAACCGCGATTGCGGACTACCGCGATGTGCCGGTGCTCGAAGAAGCCCTGTTCATTCTGTACAAGTCCTATGACGCCCTCAACATGACCCAGCTGCGCGACGACACCAAACGCGTGATGGAAAGAAGCTTCCCGCAGAGCGAATACCTGTCCAAGGGCTTCAAGTCGGTGGATGGGCCCTGGTACAAGTTCTGGTAAGCAGATCCAGCCGTTCGCTCAACTCCTCTTCCGACGCGAGGCGCTGCATGGGCGGCAGCGCACGCAGCAGACGCTTGCCGTAACCCATGACGGCCAGGCGGCTGTCGCAGACCACCAGCACGCCCTGATCGGTTTCGCGGCGTATCAGGCGCCCGGCGCCCTGCTTCAGCGCCACAGCAGCTTCCGGCAGGAAATAGTCGTTGAAAGCGCTTTTTCCTTCTGACTCCAGCAGCCGCGACCTGGCCTCCACCATCGGGTCGTTGGGCGGCGGGAAAGGCAGCTTGTCGATGATCACCAGCTGCAGCGCATCACCCGGCACATCGATGCCTTCCCAGAAGGAGGCGGACGCCACCAGCACACAGCCGCGTCCGCCATGGCTGTCGGCCTGGCGAAAACGCTCAATCAGGGTCCGTTTGGGCATCGCTCCCTGCACCAGCACCTCGATCTCGGCCGAACTCTCAAAGCTCGCCTGCAGGGCCTCGCCGATGGCGCGCAAGGCGCGCAAGGTCGTTGTCAGCACCATGGTGCGGCCGCCCAGCCGGCGTGCCCAGTCCGCAGCGGAGGCCGCCACCGCAGCCGTGTGCGTCGGGTCGCCCGGCTTGGGGAAGTCTCGAGGAACGTAAAACGCCGCCTGGCGCGCATAGTCGAAAGGGCTGCCCACCTGCAACACCGTGGCGCCGGTCAAGCCGCAGGGCTGCGTGAACCAGCTCAATTGCGCATCGTCGCCCAAGGTGGCCGAGGTGAAGACCCAGGTTTTCGCCGCCTTGTCGTCGGTGAACACCCTGGCCTGGATGGCTTGGGCGATGTCCAGCGGGGACTCCACCAGCCGCAGCTGGGTGCCCACATCCAGCCAGCGGACACCGCCGGGCTCGGGCGCAAGGGCAAACGCACGGGCACGCGCCTCCAGTTCGGCCGCGCGCTCCTGCAGGCGCACGAAGTCCGGTGCCATGCCACTGACCGTGTTCAGGGCCTCACAGGCGCCAGCCAGCGCGGTGCTGACGGCCGCCAGCGCCTGCGTCCATTCGGCAGGGGCCAGGCCTTCGGGCGCGCCATCGTTCCAACGCAGCTTGCTGCCCGGATAGGCATTGCCCACGCACAGACGCAGGTCACGGGCCGCATGTTCGGTCGCCCCGGCCAGCGCCTGCCAGTCCAGCAGGCCGCGCGCCAGCTGCAGCCCGGTGCCCAGCATGTCGCGCGCAAAATCGAGGAGTTGCCCGGTCGACAGGTTTTTCCCGAGGAACTGCACGCCGGTTTCATTGAGCTGGTGTGCCTCGTCAAAAATCGCAATGCGCACTGTCGGCAGCAGTTCGGCCACGCCCGATTCACGCACCGCCAGGTCCGCAAAAAACAGGTGGTGGTTGATCACCACCACGTCGGCCGCCAGTGCTTCCCGCCGTGCATGGTTGACGTGGCAGGCGCGAAAGCGTGGGCACTGGGCGCCGAGGCAGTTTTCCCGGGTCGAGGTCACCCAGGGGATCACCGGTGAGCGTTCGTCCAGTCCGGGGAGTTCAGCCAGATCGCCAGTGTCCGTTCCACGTGCCCACTCCTCCACCTTGGCCAGCGCGCGAAGCGAGCTGCGCTCCGGAAAGTTGGCGTCATGGCGGGCCATCTCCATGCGGTGCAGACAGAGGTAACTGCCGCGCCCCTTGAGCAGGGCGGTGCTGACCGGCACGCCCAGAGCCTTGACCAGGGCCGGCAGGTCACGTCCAAACAACTGGTCCTGCAGGGCCTTGGTGGCAGTGGACAGCAGCACCCGCTCGCCGCTGAGCAGGGCCGGCACCAGGTAAGAGAAGGTTTTTCCGACACCGGTGCTGGCCTCCACCACCAGCGGATACGCGCCTTCGATGGCGCGCGCCACAGCCAGGGCCATCTCGGTCTGTCCGCTGCGCGGGACAAAATGCTCGGCTGCGCGCGCCAGCACACCTTCGGGGGCAAAAGCCTCCAGAACTTGCGATTCCAGGTTCATCAGGCGGGTTCGGGCGGGTCGAGGGCCAGCTCGAGCTGGGAGATCAGGTCACGCAGGAGCAGGCGGCGTTTTTTCAGGCGCCTGAGCATCAACTCGTCGATCGGCACGGCATGTGCGGTGAGGTCCACCAGGGCATTGAGATCCGCATGTTCGATTTTGAGGTCTATGAGGCGACGCTCCGGGGAGTGCAGGTTGAAGTCCAAGTTTTTTGATCCGGGAGGGCAGCTTCATCTGATAATACGTTGATTACGGAGATAAATCGAGTCCACATGACTCGGCCATTTCAATATGTCCAAAGGTTATCGAATCACGGCGTCAACCGGTATCCACAAGGGAGACCGCGACTACCAGCAGGACCAGGTGGCCCTGCTCAGCCATCCGCGCATCGCCGGCTGCATGCTCGGCATCGTGGCCGACGGCATGGGCGGCCGAAGCGGTGGGCGCAAGGCGTCCGACCAGGTCATGATGACCGCCAAACAGCTGTTCGAGCGTTATGCCCCCGACACCGACGATGCGGTGGCCATGCTCAAACAGCTGGTGGAAGAAGCCCACACCGTGATCAAGCTCACGGCCATTTCCGCCGAACAGGAGCCGCACAGCACGCTGGCTGCGTTTGTGATCAACCCGGGCGGCGACTGCCACTGGGTCCACGTCGGCGACTCACGTATTTACCATTTTCGGGGCGCCAAGCTGGTCACGCGGACCATCGACCACTCGTATGTCCAGACATTGGTGGACAAAGGCGAACTCACCGAGGAAGAAGCCAACGTGCATCCGCAGTCCAACATCCTGATGGGCTGCCTGGGCACCGAGGAGGCGCCACCGGTGAGCCAGCACTACATTCCCCACCTGGGTCCGGGCGACTCGCTGATCGCCTGCAGCGACGGTGTCTGGCATTATTTCAGTCCCAGTGAGATGGGCTCCGCCTTGTCAATGTTGTCGCCGCGCGAGGCCACCGAATTCCTGATCCAGAAAGCGCGGTCGCGGGCTCATGGCAGCGGTGACAACCTGTCGCTGGTGATCGTCAAGTTGGAGGCGCTGGCCTGACCTCAGCCAGGTGCGGGCAAGGGCTTGGCCGCCGGCTTGGTCTGCTCGCGCAGCCTCTGCTCGCGGGTGGCTTTTCTCTCCTGCGCTTCCTGCTGCTTGTCCTTGTAAATCTGGGCCTCTTTGGCACTGGCGGCCTGTTTGTCTGCACGCGCCTGGGCCCGCGCCTTCGAACCCTGGTCCTTGCCGGCAGCCTCGGCCGCATTCACCGCTTCGTTCTGCTTCAAATCAATGCGGTCGCTGGCCTTCTGGCGCGTCCGCTCTTCCCGGGCTTTGGTGGCCTCCAGCGCCGTCGCGCGGCGCTCGGCCGCCTGCCGCTCAGCCTCGGGCGACGATTTTTCCTCGGTCTTGCGAACCTGCTCGGCCGCCTTTTGCCTGCGCTCCTGCTCATTGAGGGCAACTTCCCGGAACTTCAGGTCGGCCATCGCCTCGCGCCGTCTGGCTTTGATGGCATTGAGGCAGTTGTTGACAAAAAACCTCTTGTAGCAGGCGTCTTCTTCCGCATCAAACGCCGCCTCCAGGGTGGTGCGCTCGGCGTTGATGCGCTGCCGTTCGCGATCGGCGGCGGCCGACACCAGTTCATCCTGGGTCTGAGCGCTTGAAGCGAAACCCAGGGTGGACAGCAGCAGAAAAAGAAACAGTTTTTTCATGTCAGGGTGGTATCCACATTTCTGCGCTCCAGCGCAAGAAACTCGGCAGACTGCATTTCATTGAGCCTGGACACCGTCCGGGGAAACTCGTGTGCCAGGGGACCTTCTGTATATAACGCCTCAGGGGGGACTTCCGCCGACATGATGAGTTTGACACGCCGGTCGTACAACACATCGACGAGCCAGGTAAAGCGCCGCGCCTCGGATGCCATGCGCACGGGCATGTGCGGCACATTGCTGAGAAGCACCGTGTGAAACTGGGTGGCGATTTCCAGATAGTCATTTTGCGAACGCGGCCCGCCGCACAGGGTCTTGAAATCGAACCAGACGACGCCGCCCGCCTTGCGCCTGGCATGGATTTTCCGTGACTCGATATGCAGCACCGGCGATTCATCATGGGACTCCGCCAGCCGCTGAAAAGTTTCCTCCATCTCCGCGTCTGCCTGCGGACCCAGCGGCGTGTGGTACAGCTTGACCTGCTCGAGCGTGCGCCGGCGGTAGTCGGTCCCGTTGTCCACGCTGAGCACTTCAAGGTTCTGCTTGAGCAGCGCAATCGCAGGGAGGATGCGGTCCCGGTGCAGGCCGTTCGGGTACAGGTCGTCAGGATGGAAATTGGAGGTGGTGACAAAACCTACGCCGTTGTCAAACAGCGCCGCCAGCAGGCGGTGCAGAATCATCGCATCGGTGATGTCGGCGACGTGAAACTCGTCAAAGCAGATGAGGCGGTAACGTTTGGCAATACGTTTGCCCAGCTCGTCGAGCGGATTGACCGTGCCCTGGAGGTCGCGCAGTTCCCGGTGGACTTCACGCATGAACTCGTGAAAATGCAGGCGCGTCTTGCGCTTGAGCGGAACCGCGTTGTAAAAGCAGTCCATCAGAAAGCTTTTGCCGCGCCCCACCCCGCCGTGCATGTAAACCCCGCGCGGAATGTCGGGCCTGTTGATCAGCTTCTTGAGCGGATTGGAACGCTTCTCCTTGAACGCCGCCCACTCGGTGGCGCAACGCTCCAGCGCGTCCACCGCCCGCAACTGGGCGGGGTCACTGGTGTAACCCCGCGTCTTCAGTTCAGACTCGTAATCCGAACGCACCGACATCGTCAAGACTTCGATGCCGGGAATCAGAAATTCAGCGTCCGCTTGTCGACGGCCAGCGCCGCCTCCTTGGTGGCCTCGCTGAGCGACGGATGGGCATGGCAGATTCTCGCAATGTCCTCTGCGCTGGCACGGAATTCCATGGCCACCACACATTCGGCGATCAGTTCGCTGGCGAAGGGGCCGACGATGTGCACGCCGAGAATTTCGTCGGTGGTGGCGTCCGCCAGCATTTTCACCATGCCGGTGGTGTCACCCAGGGCGCGCGCGCGGCCATTGGCCATGAAGGGGAAGGTGCCGGCCTTGTAGGCCCGGCCCGCCGCCTTGAGCTGTTCTTCGGTCTGCCCGACCCAGGCAATCTCGGGGTTGGTGTAGATGACCCAGGGAATGGTGTTGAAGTTGACATGGCCGTGCTGGCCGGCGATGCGCTCGGCTACCGCCACGCCCTCTTCTTCCGCCTTGTGCGCCAGCATGGGGCCGCGCACCACATCACCGACGGCCCAGACGTTGGGCAAATTGGTTTTGCATTCCTCGTCGACCACGATGGCGCCACGCTCGTCGAGCTTCAGGCCCACGGTTTCCGGCGCCAGGCCAATGGTGTTGGCGGCCCGGCCGATCGAGACAATCAGCTTGTCGACATCGAGCGTCTGGGCCTCGCCCTTGGCGTTGGTCCAGGCGACGGACACACCTTTTTTGTCGGTCTTGATCTCACCGACTTTGACGCCGAGCTCGATCTTCAGGCCCTGCTTGACAAAGGCCTTGTGCGCTTCCTTGGCGATCTGCTGATCAACAGCACCCAGGAAGGTGGGCAGACCTTCCAGAATGGTCACCTCGGCACCGAGGCGCCGCCAGACCGAGCCCATTTCCAGGCCGATCACGCCGGAGCCGATCAGGCCCAGCTTTTTGGGCACCGCACCGATGCGCAGGGCACCGTCGTTGGACAGGATTGTTTCCTCGTCGAAAGGCGCGCCGGGCAAGGCGCGTGCATTCGAACCCGTGGCCACGATGACATGTTTGCCGGAGAGGGTTTCCTCGGCGGCTCCCGCCACCTTGATGTCATAGAGACCGTCCTTCGCCGCGACGAAAGAACCCCGGCCATGGAAGAAGGTGACCTTGTTCTTCTTGAACAGGTAGACGATGCCGTCGTTGTTCTGCTTGACGACCGTGTCCTTGCGCGCCAGCATCTTCGCGACGTCCAGGCCCAGGCCCTTGACCTCGATGCCATGGTCGGCAAAGTGGTGAGCGGCATGGTCGTAATGTTCGGACGATTGCAGCAAGGCCTTGGACGGAATGCAGCCGATGTTGGTGCAGGTACCGCCCAGGGCCGGGCCGCCCTTGGCGTTTTTCCACTCGTCGATGCAGGCCACGTTGAAGCCCAGCTGGGCAGCGCGGATGGCGGCGATGTAGCCGCCGGGGCCGCCACCGATGACGATGACGTCAAATTGTTTGGACATGGTGATTCCTTGGTTGAAAGCGTAGCGAGCGGCTTCAGGGCAAGGTGCGGGTGACGGGCAACCGGAACGTACGCCAAGTACGTGAGAATTGCCCGAACAGGACCCGCCATGCCGCCATGAGGTCGCGCATTAGCTTTAGATATCGAATAGCAGACGAGCCGGATCTTCCAGCGCTTCCTTCATCGCGACCAGGCCCAGCACGGCTTCACGGCCGTCGATGATGCGGTGGTCGTAGCTCATGGCGAGGTAGTTCATCGGGCGGATCACGATCTGACCGTTCTCTACAACGGCGCGGTCCTTGGTGGCATGCACGCCCAGGATGGCCGACTGCGGCGGGTTGATGATCGGGGTCGACAACATGGATCCGAAGGTGCCACCGTTGGAAATCGAGAACGTGCCGCCGGTCATTTCTTCAATGCCGAGCTTGCCTTCCTGTGCTTTTTTTCCGAACTCGGCAATCTTCTTTTCGATGTCGGCAAAACTCATCTGGTCGGCATTGCGCAGGATGGGCACCACCAGGCCGCGCGGGGAACCGACGGCGATGCCGATGTCGAAATAGCCGTGGTAGACGATGTCATTGCCGTCAACCGAAGCATTGATCACCGGAAATTTCTTCAGCGCATGCACGGCGGCTTTCACAAAGAAGCTCATGAAGCCGATCTTCACGCCGTGCTCCTTGGTGAACTGGTCCTGGAACTTCTTGCGCATCTCCATGACCGGCGCCATGTTGACTTCATTGAAGGTCGTCAGGATGGCGTTGGTCGACTGCGATTGCAGCAGACGCTCGGCAATGCGGGCACGCAGGCGGCTCATGGGCACGCGCTGCTCGGGACGGTCGCCCAGGTCGCGGGCCTTGGCCGGCGCCGCCACTTTAGGCAAGGAAGTGGTTGGAGCGCCCGTAGGTATTGCGCTGACAGCTACTGATTTAGGAGCAGAGGGAGCGCCACCGGCCACCGCGATTAGCACGTCGCCCTTGGTGACACGGCCATCCTTGCCGGTGCCGGGAACCGAGCCGGAAGCCAGCTGGTTATCGGCCATCAGCTTGGCGGCGGCAGGCATCGGTACACCAGCCATGCTGCCACCGGAAGCCGCAGGCGCACTGGCGGGGGCGGAGGCAGTGGCCACAGCCGTCGCAGCCGCTGCTGCGGCAGGTGCAGCAGCAGCGACCTTGCCCTCGGTATCGATTCTGGCAATCAGCTGCTCGGCGGTCACCGTGCCGCCGTCGGCGACCAGGATTTCGGCCAGGACACCGGCGGCAGGCGCGGGCACTTCCAGCACCACCTTGTCGGTTTCGATCTCGATCAGGATTTCGTCGATGGCGATGGCGTCGCCGACTTTTTTCTTCCATTGCAGCATGGTGGCTTCCGCCACGGATTCGGACAACTGCGGGACCTTGACTTCTACGATAGCCATGTGAATTCTTTCGGGTTGTGGGTTCGATGGGGTGCGCCAGCCGGCGCAGCCCTCTTATTTGGTCAGGACAAAGCCCTTGAGCTTGCCGAAGGCGCCGTCGACCAGCGCTTTTTGCTGCTCCTGGTGCAGGTGCGAATAACCCACGGCCGGGGACGCCGAGGCCGCACGGCCCGAGTAACCCAGCTTCTGGCCTTCGGCCATGTTTTCATGGATGTAGTGCTGCACGAAGAACCAGGCGCCCTGGTTCTGCGGCTCGTCCTGGCACCAGACGATGTCGGTGACATTCGGGTACTTCTTCAGCTCGGCCGCGAAGGCCTTGTGCGGAAAGGGATAGAGCTGCTCCACACGCAGGATGGCGACGTCGTCCGCGCCCTTTTCCTCGCGCTTCTTGGCCAGGTCGTAGTAAACCTTGCCCGAACAGGCGACCACACGCTTGACCTTGTCGGCCTTGAGCCCGCCGCTGTCGGGAATCACCGTCTGGAAACCGCCCTTGGTGAACTCGGACAGTGGCGAGGTGGCGTCCTTGTTGCGCAGCAGCGACTTGGGCGTCATGATGACCAGCGGCTTGCGCAGGTTGCGCACCATCTGGCGGCGCAGAACATGGAAGATCTGGCTGGCCGTGGTCGGCTGGACCACCTGCATGTTGGTGTCGGCCGACAGCTGCATGAAACGCTCCAGGCGCGCCGAGCTGTGCTCCGGCCCCTGGCCTTCGTAGCCGTGCGGCAGCATCAGCGTGATGCCGTTGACACGGCCCCACTTGACCTCGCCCGAGGCGATGAACTGGTCGATCACGACCTGCGCACCATTGGCGAAGTCGCCGAACTGGGCTTCCCAGATCACCAGCGTGTTGGGATCGTTGGAGGCATAGCCGTATTCGAACGCCAGCACCGCCTCTTCCGACAGGATGGAGTCGATGACCACAAACGGGGCCTGGTTGTCGGCCACGTTCTGCAGCGGCACATAGGTGCCGGTGTCCCACTTCTCGCGGCTCTGGTCGTGGATCACCGAATGGCGGTGGGTGAAGGTGCCGCGTCCGCAGTCCTCCCCGGACAGGCGCACCGGGTAGCCGCTGGCCACCAGCGAGGCCAGCGCCATGTGTTCGCCCATGCCCCAGTCCACCGGAATGTCACCGCGGCCCATGGCCGCGCGGTCGTCGTAGACCTTCTTGACGAGCTGGTGGGCCGTGACCGTCGGCGGGATGGTGCTGATTTTTTCGGACAGGCGTTTCCACTCGGCCATCGGAATGGCGGTGTCGCCGGCGTCGGTCCACTTCTTGCCCAGGTAAGGGCTCCAGTCCACCGCGTACTTGCTCTTGAAGTTGGTGATGACCGGGTCAAAGGTGCTCTTGCCGGCGTCCAGCGCGGCGCGCACGGCCTTGACCATGTCGTCACCCAGCGTCTCGCCCATGCCCTGCGCCGCCAGCTTGTCGGCGTACAGCTTGCGGGTACCGGGGTGTTGCGCAATTTTCTTGTACATCAGCGGCTGCGTGAGCGCCGGCGTGTCCTGCTCGTTGTGGCCCAGCTTGCGGAAACAGATGATGTCGACCACGACGTCCTTCTGGAACTCCATGCGGAACTCGAGCGCGAGCTGGGTGGCGAGCACCACGGCTTCCGGGTCGTCGCCGTTGACGTGCAGCACGGGTGCCTCGATCATCTTGACGACGTCGGTGCAGTACAGCGTGGAGCGGCTGTCGCGCGGGTCGCTGGTGGTGAAGCCGATCTGGTTGTTGATCACGATGTGCACCGTGCCGCCGGTGGAATAACCCCGGGTTTCGGCCAGCGCCAGGGTCTCCATGACCACGCCCTGCCCGGCAAACGCCGCATCGCCGTGCACCAGCACCGGCAACACCTGCAGGCCCTTGGGGTCGGCACGACGGTCCATGCGGGCGCGCACCGAGCCTTCGACCACCGGGTTGACGATTTCGAGGTGCGAGGGATTGAACGCCAGGCTCAGGTGCACCGGCCCGCCGGGGGTGGTGACGTCGGAGCTGAAACCCTGGTGGTACTTGACGTCGCCGCTGGGCAGGTCTTCCGGGGCGGTGTGCTCAAACTCGGCAAACAGGTCGGCCGGCACCTTGCCCAGCGAGTTGACCAGCACGTTCAGGCGGCCGCGGTGGGCCATGCCAATCACGATTTCCTGCACGCCGATGCTGCCGCCGCGCTGGATCAACTCGTCCATGCTGGCGATGAAGCTCTCGCCGCCTTCGAGCGAGAAGCGTTTTTGCCCGACATACTTGGTGTGGAGGAAACGCTCCAGGCCTTCCGCCGCCGACAGGCGGTCCAGGATGTGGCGTTTCTTCTCGGGCGTGAAATGAGGCTTGCTGCGGATGCCTTCGAGTTTTTGCTGCCACCAGCGCTTCTGGTTCTGGTCCGTCATGTACATGTACTCGGCACCGATGGTGCCGCAGTAGGTCTCGCGCAGCGCATTGAGCAGCTCGCGCAGGCTCATGGTTTCCTTGCCGAAGAAGGTGTTGCTGGTGTTGAACACCGCTTCCTGGTCAGCATCGGTGAACCCGTAGAAAGACGGGTCGAGCTCGGGAATGTTGTCGCGCTCGGTGCGTTTGAGGGGGTCCAGGTCGGCCCAGCGGGCGCCGACGTTGCGGTAGGCGGCAATCAGCTGCTGAACGGCCGTGCGTTTGCGCCCCCACTCGGAATCGGCGGTGGAAGCACCCACCACACGGGTCACGCCCTGCTTGGCGCGTTCGGCGAAAGCGTTGACGACCGGCAGGTGCGGCACGTCTTTGGCGTTGCTGCCGTCAACGGCGGGCACATTTTGCAGGGCGTCGAAATACTCGCGCCAGTTGTCGGGCACGCTGCCGGGGTTGGCAAGGTAGTTTTCGTACATCTCTTCGACATAGGGCGCATTGCCGCCGAAGAGATAGGTGTTGCCTTGATAGGCCGAATAGACGGACGATGCCGCCGGCAGGGAACTCATTACGCTGACCTCCGTTTCCCTTGGGGAAACATTAGCTGGCCACAACAGGATGTGGCTGGTTGATTAACCTTCCGCAACACGGCTGGACCGATTAGCGGATGCGACTGTGGCAAGGAAGGGCCTTCAGAAACACCTTCTAATTGTGCCACCGAATGGCTAAATGACGAAACCCGGGCCGCCACCAAGGCGCCCGGGTTTTGTCAGGAAGTGTCAGCCGCTGCCGGCTGAACCCGGCGCCAGGCGCCTCAGGCCAGGCCGGGGTTGCCGGCCATGCCGACCAGGCTCGGCACATTGAGTTTGGGCGGTTTCAGGACCTTGTGCGCCTTCAGGTAAGTCTCGACAACCTCCCAGACGGGCGGTCCGGCATTCTTGCTGGCTTCCTGGACCGGCGCCCAGCTGGCCACCTTGTAGTTTTTTCCGGCTTCGACGGGCTTGCCATTCAGGCGCATGTCCTGGATACGCTGACCCATTTTGGCGCCCGGCTCACAACGGTAGCTCAGGCCGCCAACCCGCACCATGTCGCCGCCCTGCTGGTAATAAGGGTCGAGGTTGAACAGGTTATCGCCGACATCTTCGAGGATGGTCTTGATCGTTGGTATCGATTTCGATCAGCAGTTCATTGACCGATTTCTCGCGCTGGGCACTGAGCACGCGCAGGCGCATCGGGATGGCCAAAACGGCGAACAATTCCGCCGCCAGCTCAAAAACCCGCCCCTGCGCGGAAGGGCGCCCGCTTGAATCATGTCATCCATAAATGGTGCGGGCATTTGAATTTGAGTAATTACTGGTGATAGAAGCTAACTCTCTGCAAATACATCGGATATACCCTTGGAACGCATGCACAGGGCGGGTGCGAAACGTTCCGGCGCGGCACCATGGCCACAGCAGCACCGGAGACGTCCCCCAACGGGGACAAAATCACCGTAATAATTGCTGCTTTTGTGTCACAGCGTGATATAAAACCTTGGCGTCCAGGGGGCTTTTTCTTTGTCAGGTGCCTATGCTCTTCCACCGGTTCGTTTTCCTGATGACTGCCGCCTGGCTTTCTGCAGCGCTCTCTGGCATGGCCCATGCCGAGGCCGACGCGCTGGTGCGTGAATCACTGGCGCTGGCGGAACAGGGCAAGGCCCAGCAGGCCTTTGACCAACTCGCCACCGTCGAGGCCGAGCGTGCAGGTGACCCCGACTTCGACACGGTACTGGGGATTGCCGCCAACGAAACCGGCCAGTTCACCCGAGCCGTGTTTGCACTCGAGCGGGTGCTGACGGTCCAGCCCGGCAACTCGCGCGCCCGCGCCGAACTGGGCCGAGCCTTGTTTGCACTGGGTGACAACCAGGCCGCGCGGCAAGTGCTGCAGGACACAAAACGGGACGTCATCCCCGCCGAAGTGGCCCGCAAGATCGACGAATTCCTGCAGGCCATTGACCGCAATGAAGAGGCCGCCAGGTCTTCTGTCAGGGCCTATGTCGAAACCGCCGCCGGCATCGACAGCAACATCAACAGCGGTCCCGGCAATGCCAACGTCGCCGTGCCGTCGCTCGGGGGGCTGGTTCTGACCCTGGGTCCGGCCGGCGTCAAGTTGAAGGACGATTTTTACAGCCTGGGCGCCGGCGTCTCCGGACGTTTCGTGATCGACCCGCGCCTATCGCTGATTGCCAGCGCCTCCGGCAATTACCGCTTCAATCAGGACCACAACGACTTCGACACCCGCCAGTTTGACGTGAGTGGCGGGGCCAGCTACCGGATCGGCAAGGACGAGTTCACCGCGGCAGTCCAGATCGGCACCTATGCCGCCGACAACACCACCGTACGCGACCAGCGCGGCGTGGTGGGCGAATGGACCCACAGACCGGACGGCGCCAGCCAGTGGACCACCTACCTGCAGCTCTCCACCCTGCGTTACCCCGGCCAGAACCTGCGGGATGCCAACCGCCATGTGCTGGGCACGTCCTACGCCCGGGCGTTTCGCGGCGGGCTGGTGGGTTTCGGCGGGCTGTACGCCGGCACCGAAGACGAACGTGCGTCCAACGTGCCCCACCTGGGACACCGGCTCATTGGCCTTCGCGTCGGCCTGCAGCAATCCATCAACGCGGATGTGGACCTGTTCGCCAACGCCGGGTATGAAACGCGCCACTATGGCGGCGCCGACCCGCTTTTCCTGGTGAACCGCCGTGACCGGCAGACCAACCTGAATCTCGGCCTGACTTGGGTTCCGGTGGTGAGCTGGCGTGTGACGCCGCAGTTGTCCCTGCTGAGAACGAACTCCAACATTGCCGTTTCAGACTTCAGCAAGCGCGTGTTGTCGGTGACCGTCCGCAAGGATTTTTAAGCGGCCGCACCCGCTTAGCCGTCTTGACCAAGCAAACCCCGTCATTGAACGATACGCCAGGGCCCACACCATGAAACATCACTTCCCGCTGAAAAATGCCGCCATGCTGATGGCGCTGGCGGCCGCCTGGCCGCTGCAGGCCCATGCGCTGGCCGGAATCGCCCAGTTCACCGCCGGTGAAGTCAACGTGCGGCAGACCGATGGCCGGATCACCACCCTTGCCAAAGGCGGCAACATCGACAGCGGCCATGCCATCGTCACCGGTAGCGATGGACGGGTCCAGGTCCGGTTCACTGACGGTGGCCTGGTTTCACTGCAACCGAACACCGAGTTCAAGATCGCCAACTATGTCGACCAGAACAACCCCAAGGAAGACCGCTTCCTGGTTGACCTGCTGCGCGGCAGCATGCGCGCCATCACCGGCCTGATCGGCAAACGCAACCGGGCCAACTACCGGCTCACCACGACCACGGCCACCATCGGTATCCGCGGCTCGGGCTTCAAGGTGGGCTACAACCCGGACGGCTCACTGGGCATCACCAGCGAACTCGACAAAATCGAGGTCTGCAACCAGAGCGGCTGCATTGGCCTCGTGGCAGGAGAGTCGGTGAAGGTTCTCGACAACGTGACGCCGCCGGTGCGTACCAGCGAACAGCCCAAGGTCGAGACGCCCGACACCAAGAAGGATCCCGTGGTCGTGGGCGACAAGGTCAACAACTCGGGCAAGGCCGAGATCGTGGAGGCGGTAAAGCCTGCCACAACCGCCACCATAACGCCTCCCGTCGAGCGCACCTTCACGGACATCAAGGTCGCGGCAGTCGGCGTCAACGGGGGCTCGGCGTACACCCTCTCGACCGGCACCGGCGCCACGACCGTTTTCAGCGACAACAAGCTGCTCAAGCTGCAGGACACCTCGGCCAACACGCCGAAGTGGTCGGAAGCCGGCACGGCGCAGCCGGTGACCAGTTTCAAGTCTGTCGGCAATGTGAGTGACGCCAACTTCATCGGCTGGGGCATGTGGACCACCGGTCAGAAAGAGGATCCGGGCGTCCTCTCGGTGGCCAACGTGCACTACGTCGCAGGACGGCCCACGACACAGACAGAACTTACCGCGCTGTCCTACAGCGGCGTTGCCAACTACACACTGGTGGGCAACACCGCCCCCACGCAAAACGGTGTTGCAGGCACGCTCAACAGCGCGACCTTCTCGGTCAATTTCCAGACGGGTTATGCCATCACGGTGGCGATCAACACCTCGTTCGGCAACTTCACCGACTCGGCGTCCGGCAGTACGCCCTCTTTCAGCGGCACCAATATCCAGGGCATGTTCGTCGGCACCAATGCCGCGTATGCGGGCCTGACCTATGCCAAGAACCCCGGTGCCGGCATGGTCACCGGCGCGGTGGTTTTCAAGAAATAGCCACGATCCGGTCGCAGGCCACCGCGATCGCATGTTTCCACCCGCCCAAGGCTATTGAAACAGCCGGAATGCTACATTTTTCATAGCTGATGGCGCACGCGCCAACAGCGCCAGCACCATTTTTTTGCATCAAAAAATGAGCCCGGGCTGTCAGGCTGCGCCCATCAGGTCCCGGATCTGCTGCAGTGCCGCCGGGTCGTCCATGGTGGTCAGGTCGCCTGCGTCTCGTCCCTCACACACGGCCTGGATCGCGCGCCGCAGCAGCTTGCCACTGCGGGTTTTCGGCAGCACCGACACAAAACGCACACGCGCTGGCCGCGCCAGCGCGCCCAGGTCCTGGTCCACGCGCCTCATGATCTCGCCTTCGAGCTTGAGTGCGGCGGCGCTGTCGGTCAGCACGCTGCTGTCCTTGGGCACCACAAACGCCATGGCCACCTGTCCCTTGAGGCTGTCCGCCACACCGACCACGGCCACCTCCGCCGCACCGGCATGGCCGGAAATGCTTTCCTCGATCTCGCGCGTGCCCAGCCGGTGTCCCGCCACGTTGATCACGTCGTCAGTGCGGCCCAGGATGAAGTAGTAACCATCCTCGTCCCGAATGCCCCAGTCGAAGGTGCTGTAGACCATCTTGCCGGGCACGCTTTTCCAGTAGGTGTTGACGAAACGCGCATCGTCCTTCCAGATCGTCTGCATGAAGCCCGGCGGCGTCGGACCCTCCAGCACGACCACCCCCTTTTCGTTCGGCTGTGTCAGCTCTTCGCCGGTCGATTCATGCAGCAGCTTGACGTTGTAGCCGTACATTGGAATGCCGGGGCTGCCGAACTTGCTGGTTTTTTTCTCGACCGCGTTGGCAATCGTCAGAATCGGCCAGCCGCTTTCGGTCTGCCAGTAGTTGTCGATGATGGGCACGTTCAGGCCCTCGCTGATCCAGCGCGCGGTCGGTTCGTCCAGCGGCTCGCCCGCCAGGAACAAGGCGCGCAGGCTGGACAGGTCGTATTTCTTGAGCAGCGCCGGGTCCTGCTTCTTCAAGACACGCACCGCTGTCGGTGCGCTGAACATGGCCGTGACCCTGTATTTTTCGACCAAGCGCCACCAGATGCCGCCGTCGGGCTGCTTGTCCAGCCCCTGCGTCGGCAGGCCCTCGTACATCAGCGTCGCCATGCCGGCAATCAGCGGGCCGTAGATGATGTAGCTGTGGCCGACGACCCATCCGATGTCGCTGGTCGAGAAATAGGTTTCGCCTGGCCGGCCGTCGAAGATGTGTTTCATGCTGGCGGCCAGCGCCACCGCGTATCCGCCGGTGTCGCGCTGCACGCCCTTGGGCTTGCCCGTGGTGCCGCTGGTGTAAATGGTGTAGCTGATGTCGGTGGACTTCATCCATTCGCAGGGCACCTGGTCGTCCAGGTGCCTGGCGCGCAGATCCGACCACAGCTGGTCGCGCCCGGCCACCAGTTGCATGGGCGAGAGCCCACGGTCCACCAGCAGCACCGCCTCGGGCTTGTGGCTGGACAGGCGGATCGCCTCGTCGAGCAGCGGCTTGTAGGGCACGATCTTGCCGCCGCGCGAACCAGCGTCGGCGCCGACGATGACCTTGGGCGTCGCGTCCTCGATGCGCGAGGCCAGCGAGCCGCTGGCAAACCCGCCGAACACCACGCAGTGGATGGCGCCTATGCGCGCGCAGGCCAGCATGGCAAACGCAGCCTCGGCAATCATGGGCATGTAGATCAGCACGCGGTCGCCCTTTTGCACGCCCAGTGCTTTCAGGCTGGCCGCCATGCGCTGCACTTCGACATGCAATTCGGCAAAGCTGTAGGTTTTTTCAATGCCGGTTTCGGTCGACACGTAGATCAGCGCCGCCTGGCTGGCCCGGTCTTTCAGATGCCGGTCCACCGCGTTGTGGCACAGATTGGTGGTTCCGCCTTCAAACCAGTTCACAAACGGCGGCTTGTCGTAGTTGCAGACCCGCGTGAAAGGCTGCTGCCAGTCAATCAGTCTGGCCTGCTCGGCCCAGAAGGCGTCGGGCTGCTCGATCGACTGACGGTAGAAGTCGGCGTAGCTTGTCATGCGCTTGTCTCCGGAATGTTTCGTTGGGCTCAGGGCTCAGATCTTGACCACGATGCGGCCGCGCACCTTGCCGGCCATCAAGTCAGCGGCTTTTTCTGCAGCCCGGCGCAGCGGTACTTCTTCCACGATGGCGTCGAGTTTGGCCGGGTCCAGGTCCGTCGCCAGCCTGTCCCAGGCCTGCTGGCGGCGCGCCAGCGGGGCCATCACGCTGTCGATGCCTGCCAGCGTCACGCCACGCAGGATGAAGGGAATCACCGTGACCGGAAAGTCCGCCCCTTGGGCCAGGCCGCAGGCCGCCACCACGCCGCCGTAACGCGTTTGCGCGCAGGCATTGGCCAGCGTATGCGAACCGACCGCGTCCACCACGGCAGCCCAGCGTTCCTTTTGCAGCGGCTTGCCCGGTGCAGCCAGTTCGGCCCGGTCCATCACGGCGCCTGCGCCCAGTTGCTTCAGATAAGCTTCCTCGCTGGCCTTGCCGGTGGCCGCCACCACGCGGTAACCGAGCTTGCCCAGCAGCGCCACCGCCACGCTGCCGACGCCGCCGGTGGCACCAGTGACCAGCACCTCGCCGTCGCCGGGCTTCAGGCCATGCTTTTCCAGCGCCAGCACACACAGCATGGCGGTGTAACCCGCCGTGCCAATGGCCATCGCCTGGCGCGTGGTGAAAGCCGCCGGCAGCCGGACCAGCCAGTCGCCCTGCAGGCGCGCCCGTTCAGCCATCAAACCCCAGCGGGTTTCGCCCAGGCCCCAGCCGTTGTGGATGAAGGGGTCGCCGGCTTTCCAGCCTGGGTGGCTGGATTCCAGCACCGTGCCCGCACCGTCAATGCCCGCCACCATGGGCCAGTTGCGCACCGCCGGCCCGGTGTTGGTGATGGCCAGGCCATCCTTGTAGTTCAGGGTCGAATACTCGACCTGCACCAGCACGTCGCCGGCTGGCAACTGGGCTTCATCGAGGGAAACAAGCGCGGCTGAAAAACCGGCATCGGACTTGTTGAGTTGCAGGGCTTTGAACACGCTTGTCTCCGGTTATTTTTAAACTGAATTCATAATTATTTATAACAGACTTGCGTGGGGCTGACAGGTTCTTCACAGCATCCCGGATACCGTCGGTGGTCCGCCGACTTGGCCGCCCAGCGCCAAACCGCATCAGCACAACCGAGCCACGGCAACACATGGAGTGCCTGCCAATGAAAACGACGGAAAGCCCTGCCATTGCCCCCAAACCGGCGGACAGCGCGCCTCGATGGCGTCAGAACTCAAGCGCGTCGGCGATCGCCTTGATGCCGGCCTGAGCGCAGACCTCATCAACTTCGCCGCCAGGAGCACCGGAAACACCAATGGCGCCATAGATGGAGCCGCCGCCCTCGATCAGAAGGCCACCACCCACCGCGAGCATGCGCGGCACGCCGCGTATGCCGCTCATGGACCGGCCTGCCTGGGTCTCCGCCGCCAGCGCCAGCGTGGAGGTGCGGAAACTGACGGCCGTCCACGCCTTGTTGGTGGCAACGTCCACGGTGTGGGGGCCCGCGAAACGGTCACGCAGAAAGACCTGCGTCAGGCCGGCACGGTCTACCACTGCCACGCCGACCTGGTAGCCCTGCTGGCGGCAAGCCTCCATGGCCGCCCTGGCCGCTGTCAGCGCCGTTTCCGGCGTGAGTGATTTGGTCTGAAACGTTGCCTGTTGCGCAAAGGCGAGTCCGGCCAGCCCAAAGAGCACAGGGGCCAGAAGGGTTGAAGTACGCATGGTGTCTCCTGCAGATTGCTGGGTTCCAGGGAAGAAACGGGACGGCCAACTTTCAGGCGGGCGGCGCCCGCACTGGTGGGGGTAGACAGTGACACCCCGCCGCGCGGGAAAGGTCACACGGTTCATCCCCCGACTGAAGGGCAAGTCCAGCACCATCGTAGCGGCTGGCGCCGATTTGGCAAAGCCCTCCTCACCCACCCTGTCAGCTCCCTGGTCGCCGGCTGCGCCGCGACCGGGAGCGCGTAGGTCACTTGTGCGCGATGGGCTTGTCCGTGAAGAGATAGTCTTTCATCTCACTGGAAAACTTCGGATCCTTCCTGCGGATCCACTCGAGAACCATGGCCGCGTGTTCCTTTTCCTCGTCACGGTTGTGCTGGAGGATGGCCTTGAGGTCGGGGTCCTTGCAGGCATCGGCGCGCTGGTTGTACCAGTCCACCGCCTCCAGCTCTTCCATGAGCGAGACGATGGCGCGATGCATGTCCCGGGTTTCGTCGGAAAGTTCGTTGATGGGTTCGTGGTAACCAACACTGGACATGGTGTGTTCTCCTGTTGCGGTCAGTTCTTATAACAAACCCAGCCCGACGGACGGTGATCAGGGTCCTTGTCCGATCGCTCCGCTCAATGAATTCCGCGCGCTACTTCACCAGAGCCAGCACGTCCCTGAACGCCGGATGCTCCGCGGTGCGCAGCCACTCAAACGCCACCATCTCGGTCGTCACCAGTTCGGCGCCGGCGCCGGCCAGGCGGTCGAAGGCCGCGTCGCGGTTGCGTTCGGTGCGCGAGCTGCAGGCGTCGGTCACGACCCAGACTTCGAACTCTTCTTCGAGCAGGCCCAGCGCGGTCTGCAGCAGGCACACGTGCGCCTCGCAGCCGGCCATCACGATGACGCCCCGCCCTTCTTCTTCCACCGGCGCGGCCTTCTGCAGGTGTTTGGGCAGGCTGCGGGCATTGCCTCCAGCAGGGGCCTTGCGCGCGGGTGGCCGCAGCCACTCGGCCAGGCCATCGTCCACGGCGTTGAAATGCATCTTGTCCAGCGTCCGGCCACCAGCCGCCGCGATGGCAGCACCGACCCCGGGCACGTTGGGACCCAGCTTGCCGGGCGTCTGCGCCGTTCCCCAGACCGGCACGGCCAACAGCCTGGCCATGCCGGCCAGGCGCAGCGCATTGGCAAGCACGAGATCGCCTTCAAAGATGGCGGGCATCAGGCGCACCTGGTAGTCCACCAGCACGAGTTGGGAGTCATCGGCATCAAGCAACATAGGTAGTCCTGAGAGTTGGGTTCAAAATGGTTTCTCGACCCGGTGCAGCGGGAGCGCCAGGCTCTTTTCACCGCAAGCCGGTGGAATGTCAGGGCGCCGGTGGCTGTACCGGCAGTTGTGCAAACTTGAGCAGGCGCGTTGCCAGCAGGGTTTCGGCCAGGAAACACAGCAACGCCAGCAGGAAACAGAACACCCCCGAGAGGAAACTCACCGTGGCGATCTTGAGCGTGGGCAGGTCGCTGGTCTCGCCGAGGAAAAGCAGCACAATGGTCAGACCGATCAGGATGGCGCAAAAGGTCAGCAGGGCCAGACAGCCGTTGACCAGCCAGCCACGGTGCCGCAGTTCGCCCAGCTCCGCATACATCCTGACGGCTTTGGCCTCCTCGACGCCGCCACTTTCCAGCCGATTCTCCAGAAAACGCGCGCGGTCAATGATGCGGGCCAGGCGGCCCGCCACGGCGGCGATCATGCCGGAAACGGCTGTGAGCAGGAACACCGGCGCCACAGCGAGCTGTATGCCGTGGGTAACCGCGGCAAGGTCAGGCGCAAAGTTCATGCAGGACTCCAGCTTATCGGTTGGGAAGAGCAGTATTTTGTCATGCGGCCATCAGCTTGCGCGCTGGTTGTTCAGCCTGGCCAAGCTTTTGCCGCGACCTTCCTACGCAAGAGTCGTCGCTGTCCGACACGCCGTTCCAGCAAGCTCCGGCAAACTGCGGGCTGTGCGTGGCGATGCCGCCCCCGCCGGACGGCACAAGCTGTCCCCGCTGGCGGCTTGCCCGCAACAGCAAGCGGCCGCGCAGCAAGGCCCCGATGATAGGATGTTTGAGTTGCCCTCCCTGAACGTGAATCAAAAGTTATGACACCCAACCCTGTGCTCCTGCCGGTAGCCGCCCCTACCCAGGACCTGCTCCGCGAAGAGGCCGCCCGCTACGCGCTGCTGCGCCGCATCGCGCCGGCCATCCGCCACCACATGGCCGGCACACTGCAGCCCATCGGCATGATTGCCGCCATTCTCGACCGGCGGCTGCAGGCAGAGACACCCGACTTGGCCGTGCTGCGCGACAACAGCAAGTCGATCAGCACGCTGTCGCGCTCGGCATCCGCCGCCAGCATGAATCTGATCACCTGGGTGGTCCCCAAGGAAAACGGAAGCATCGCGCTGGAGGCCGGCATCGAGGAAGCGCTGGGCATGCTGGCGACCGATCTGGCCTTTCGCGGCTTCACGGTCGCCAACCAGGTCAACGCGCCCGATGTCACCACCTCTGTTTTTGCGCTGCGCACCGTGTTCACCGCCAGCCTGATTGCGCTGACCGATGCGGCGCACGCCCCCGCCAGCGTGGTGCTCAGCAGCGAACCCGCCGGTGACCAGACCCGGGTGTGCATCACGGTCACCCGGACCGAAGGCACAGCGGCGCCGGACGAGGGGCGCGGCTACCGCGCCCTGGGCTGGGACGATGTACAGGCCCTGGCGGACGCCGAGCAGGTCAGCATCCGCTACAGCGCGGCACACGCCGACATGCTGTTCAGCAGGATCGAACAGGCGCTGGTGACCGGCTGAAGCCGGCACCGTCCGCTCTCGTTTTGATAGCTGCTTTCGACCGACAGTAAAGGGTCGATGGCTATTTTTACCGGCGGATTCAAGTACAAAGCGCAACAGAAGGCAGTGTAATCGGCTGCATCTTCAAGCCATAGAAGACCTCGTGCGGGGTGAGGTAACCCAGGCACTTGCGGGGTCTGTGGTTGAGCCGGTACACCGCATCATCGACCTCATGCTGGCG
>NZ_NBZV01000090.1 GCF_002379095.1 Polaromonas sp. AER18D-145 | reverse complement strand
GAGTACGTGAATTTGGTATCGTTCTTCTCGGGTCAAGTGTTTGTAGGTCATGGTGCTTCGTTGAGACTGGCTGGTCACAAAGAGCCCATCCTATTGACTCTTGGCCCACCCTATTTCTGAACGTTGCACTTCGTACTTGAATCCGCCATATGAATGTTGTGGTTTACCTGCAAGCTGAGTGAAAGGGGAACTTCGCCTTCAGCCCTGCGGACTAGCCGCGCCCCACAAACGGCATTTTCGTCGCCATGATGGTCATGAACTGCACATTGGTCGCCAGCGGCAAGGCGGCCATGTGCACCACTGCATCAGCGACATGGTTCACATCCATCAAGGGTTCGATCGCAATTTCGCCATTGGCCTGCAACACGCCCTTGGCCATGCGCGCGGCCATCTCGGTCTGGGCGTTGCCGATGTCGATCTGGCCGCAGGCGATGTCGTACTGGCGGCAGTCGAGCGAGATCGACTTGGTCAGGCCGGTGATCGCATGTTTGGTCGCGGTGTAGGGCGCCGAATGGGGGCGCGGTGCGTGCGCCGAGATCGAGCCGTTGTTGATGATGCGCCCGCCCTGGGGCGACTGCGCCTTCATCAGGCGGATCGCCTGCTGCGCGCAGAGGAAGGAGCCGGTCAGGTTGATGTTGACCACGTTTTGCCATTGCTCGAAGCTCAACTCCTCCATGGGCACAGCGGGCGCACCGACGCCGGCGTTGTTGAACAGCAGGTCCAGGCGTCCAAAGGTCTGATGAACCTTGTCGAAGGCCGCACGCACCGCGTCCGGGTTGCTGACATCGCAGGGCAGGGCGAGAGCCCTGTCGCCGGCGGCCGACGCCTGGGCCACCTCGTTCAATGGCTCCACGCGCCGGCCCACCAGCGCCACGCGGTAACCCTCGCGCAGCAGCGCCAGCGCCACCGCCTTGCCAATGCCGGTGCCTGCGCCGGTAACGAGTGCGACCTTGCCGTTTGATGTCATGGTGAACCTTTGTCTCTTGGATGTGAATGAAATGGCGGCTCGCCAACACATGGCGCCGCACCCTGCGAATTGTGCCCGAGCTGCACCGGCGGTGTTTGCGGCCAGCGCCGGCGCCGCATGCAACTACTTTAGGTTTCAACTATTTTGAAAGCCTGTTGGAAATTACCGACACCACGGGATTTACAGCGGTGCTACCTTTGTGCAATGAGTTCCAGCGTACCTCGTTCCCGCGCCGCCCATGGTGCGGCCCCCGCCCTGAAAATCTGGGATATCTCGCCCGCCGTGGACGAGCAGGCCGCCGTGTTTCCGGGCGACGCGGCGTATTCGCAGAAGCTGCACTTTGCGCTCTCGCCCGGCTGCCCGGTCAACGTCCACACGCTCACCTTCTCGCCGCACACCGGCGCGCACGCCGACGCCCCCATGCACTATGCCAACGGCGCGCCGGCCATTGGCGCCGTGGACTTGCTGCCTTACCTCGGGCCCTGCCGCGTGATCCATTGCCTGGACTGCGGCCCGCTGGTGGAGCCGCAGCACATCGCGCACGCGCTGGACAAGCTGCCACCCCGCGTGTTGCTGCGCACCGCCGCCGCGGCCAGCCAGTCCTGGGCATTGTTTACGGCCATTGCGCCTGCCACACTTGCGCTGCTAGCTACAAAAAACATAGCACTTGTTGGCATCGACACGCCCAGCGTGGACCCCGCCACCAGCCAGGACCTGCCCAGCCACCACCTGCTGCTGAAGCACGGTCTGCGTGTGCTGGAAAACCTGGTGCTCGACGAGGTGCCGGAAGGCGACTACGAGCTGATTGCCCTGCCTCTCAAACTGACAAAAGCCGACGCCTCGCCGGTTCGCGCCGTGCTGCGCGAACTGCCCGGGGGCGGCACTGGAAACCCATGACCACACTGACCGACTGCCGCGCGCTCGACGCCCGCGACGTGCTGCGTCCGCTGCGCGACCACTTTGTGCTGCCCGACGGCGTGATTTACCTGGACGGCAACTCCCTGGGCGTGCTGCCCAAAAGCGCGGTTGCGCGTGTGGCCGAGGTCATCACGCGCGAATGGGGCCAGGACCTGATCCGCGCCTGGAACAGCGCCGGCTGGTTTACCCTGCCGCAACGCCTGGGCGACAAGATTGCATCGCTGATTGGTGCCGGGCCGGGCGAGGTGGTCGCCACCGACAGCACCTCGGTCAACCTGTACAAGGTCCTCAGCGCTGCCTTGGGCATGGCCGCCGAAGATGCGCCAGCCAGAAAAGTCATCGTCAGTGAACGCAGCAACTTCCCGACCGATCTCTACATTGCCGAGGGGCTGTGCCGCGAGCGCGGCTACCGGCTGCAACTGGTCGAGCCTGATGACATCACTGCCGCATTGACGCAGGACGCCGCCGTGCTGATGCTGACCCATGTGAACTACCGCACCGGCGCCATGCACGACATGGCGGCGCTGACACAAGCCGCCCATGCGGCGGGTGTTCTGGTGGTGTGGGACCTGGCGCACAGCGCTGGTGCCGTGCCGGTGGACCTGCAGGGTGCCAACGCCGACTTTGCCGTTGGCTGCGGCTACAAATACCTCAACGGCGGCCCCGGCGCGCCGGCCTTTGTCTGGGTTCATCCCCGGCACGCCGACCGTTTCTGCCAGCCGCTGTCGGGCTGGTGGGGCCACGCCGCGCCGTTCGAGTTCACGCCTGGCTACCGGCCCGCCCCCGGCATCACGCGTTACCTGTGCGGCACCCAGCCCATCCTGAGCCTGGCCGCGCTCGAGTGCGGGCTGGATGTGTTCGGCGCCGCGGACGCCCTCGGTGGCATGGGTGCGCTGCGGGCCAAGTCGCTGGCACTGACCGACCTGTTCATCACGCTGGTGGAAGAACGCTGCGCCGGCCATGGTCTGGGCCTGGCGACACCGCGCGAACATGCCCAACGCGGCTCTCAGGTCTGCCTCACCAGAAGCCAGGGCCCCCACGCTCCGCCGCTTCGCGGGTCGCTGCCCCCCGAGGGGGCCGTCACCGTCTTGGGGCGGCCCGGCGACAGTGACTCAGGCGCCTACGCCATCGTGCAGGCGCTGATTGCGCGCGGCGTGATTGGCGACTTCCGGGCCGGGTCCGGCGATGGCCGGCATCCGGATATCCTGCGCTTCGGCTTCACGCCGCTGTACATCGGGTTCGAGGATGTCTGGCATGCCGTCGAGCATTTGAAGCAGTTGCTGGAAACCGCCGAATGGCAGCGCCCCGAATTCAACCAGAAACACGCGGTGACTTGACCATGACCACCCCCGAAAACATCGTCACCGACGAAAAAGCCAAGCTTGATTTCAGCCGCGACATGAGTTATGGCGACTACCTGCAGCTCGACGCGATTCTGGGCGCGCAAAAACCGCTCTCACCCGCGCACGACGAGCTGCTGTTCATCATCCAGCACCAGACCAGCGAACTCTGGATGAAGCTGATGCTGCACGAACTGGGCGCGGCGATTGCGAACGTGGCCCAGGACGAACTCGGCGACGCCTTCAAGAAACTCGCGCGCGTGAGCCGCATCATGGAGCAGCTGGTGCACGCCTGGGACGTGCTGGCGACCATGACCCCGCCCGAATACAGCGCGATCCGGCCCTACCTCGCCAACTCCAGCGGCTTCCAGAGCGCGCAATACCGCTGCATCGAGTTCGCCCTCGGCAACAAGAACGCCGCCATGCTCAAGCCGCACGCGCATCGCCCCGATTTGCTGGCGCAGGTGCAGGCCGCCTTTGAAGCGCCCTCGCTGTACGACGAAGCCCTGCGCCTGCTGGCCAGGCGCGGCCTGGCGGTACCCGCCAGCCACACGCAGCGCGACTGGACCCAGGGCTATGTGGAAAGCGATGCGGTCGAACAGGCCTGGCTGGTGGTCTATCGCGATCCCAAACAGTACTGGGACCTGTACCAGCTCGGCGAAGAACTCACCGACCTCGAAGACGCGTTCAGGCTCTGGCGCTTCCGCCATGTGACGACGGTGGAACGTGTGATCGGCTTCAAGCGGGGGACTGGCGGCACCGGTGGCGTGAGTTACCTGCGCAAGATGCTCGACGTGGTGCTGTTTCCGGAAATCTGGAAACTGCGGACGGATTTGTAAGTCAAATCGGTCTTCAGGCCTTTTGCTGCTTGCGCTGGCAGCTACTTAATTGATAGCGTTTGTATTTCTTGTACCGTTCGGACTGAGCTTGGCCTGTCCTGAGCTTGTCGAAGGGTCGAAGCCTGTACAAGCTTGTGAATGGGTGGGTCTTCCAGCAGGCCGGGTCTCGCCCCGGCGGGCGAGGCACTTTACTTTTGCTTCGCCAAAAGAAAGTACCCAAAGAAAAGGCGACCCGATGGTCTGGGTCCCCTGCGCTGCGCTTCGGGGCAACCTGTGGTGCTCGCCAAAAGCGGGGTCTGGCTAAACTCGCCTGCGGCTCAGACAATCGCTCGCCCTGATCCGCTTTTGCCTGCGCTCCTCGGCCCGGCCCGACGGGTGGGGGAGCAAATGCGGGTGCGGGGAGACATGACGCGCGCAGCGCGTCATGTCGGAGTCAAGCGGTCGCCATGTTTGAACGTGATCGCAGCGCACGCGGCCAAATGAAGTCCCCCCTCCATTGCCCAGCGGGGCGAGGGCAGGGGCTAGGGGTGGGAGTGGGGAGTTGAA
>NZ_NBZV01000089.1 GCF_002379095.1 Polaromonas sp. AER18D-145 | reverse complement strand
AGGGAGGGGCGGGGGAGGGAGTGGGGAGTCCATCCTACTGTCCAGAGCGGACCACAGACGCAGCGTGACGCCGCAAAAGATTTCGCCGAGAGCTTACGAACGAAATATACCCTCAGCCAAGATCTTGAAAGCGCAAGTAGCTATCAAAAGTATAGCTAACTGACATTGCTGGCCGGACTTCAGTCACGCACGTCGGCCACCGGCTGGCTGCCAAAGTCCGGCCGGGCCAGGTAGGCCAGGATGCGCGCGGCGGCTTCGTCCGGCGACGTCAGCTGGCCCTTGTCCTTGAGGCTGATGAAGTTCTGCTGGTCGGGAAACGCCGACGCGTCGGCGCTGCGCAGCTGGACCTGCATGTCGGTGTCGATCACGCCGGGTGCGAGCGAGCAGACGGCCGCGCCGTTCGGCTTGAGCGCTTCTTCGAGCGCCACGCAGCGCGTGAAGTGGTCCATGCCGGCCTTGGCCGCGCAATAGATGGACTGCGAGGCCATGGCCTTGCGTCCCAGCCCCGACGAAATATTGAGCACCTTGCGCCGCGCTGGCCAGCTTTCGGTGGCGCGCAAAAAGGCTGCGGTCAGCTGCATGGGCGCTTCCAGGCCGACACGCAGCCCCAGGCGCAGATCGTCGGCGTCGGCGTCGCTGAGCGGGCCGATGCGCGGAATCATGCCGGCATTGTTGATCAGCACGGCGCTGGAGAAACCGGCGTGGGCCTGCTCGCGCAGCCATTGCTCGAGCCGCGCACTGGCGTCCGCGCTTCGCGCCAGGTCCAGCGTCCACTGCAGGAGCGGCGTGCCGGCGATCTTGGCCTGGGCGGCCAGTGTTTCATTGGCCTTGCGTGACATGCACAGCAGGGTGTTGCCCGGCTTGAGCAGCTTGCGCGCCATCGCCAGGCCCATGCCGCGGGAGGCGCCGGTGAGGATAAAGAGGTGTTGGGTCATGGCTAGCGATATTACCGACAAACGGCGACGCTGAGCCTTGTCCCGGCGGATCAGGCGGCCAGCACGATGGGAAAGCGGGCCTGCAGGCCGTCGCTGCCCGGCGCAAAGGGCACGGTCAGGGCCGCCCGGTCCGCCTCGCCGAGGCTGCGCCACAGGAAGTCGCGGGGATTGCCGGGGTCGCCGGCCACATACAGCTGGGTGGTCAGCAGTTCCCGCTGACCGAGTTTGACCTTGACGTGGATGTGCGGCGTGCGTCCGGCATAGGCCACCGGTCGCAGGGTGCGAAAGCGGTAGCGGCCGTCGGCGCCCACCGTCACACGGCCAAAGCCCTGGAAGCGGCGGTCCGCCCTGTCGCCGTCACCCGGGTGGTGGTAGTGGCCGGCGTGATCGCATTGCCAGATCTCCACCTGCGCGCCGGCCACGGGTTTTCCGGCCAGGTCGCTGACGCTGCCCTCGACCCAGGCGCTTTGCCCTTCGGGGTAAGTCAGCGCGCCGTTGCGCAGCAGGTCATGGTCGCTGTCCCGCGGCAGGACCACCGGGTAAAACGGCCCTTCGGTTTGCGCCGGTGTGGCGCGGCGGCTGGCGGCCGGCTGGGCGCGCGGGCCCAGCCACAGCGCAGGCGCCGCCACCAGGGCGGCGGCCAAGGTGCGGCGGCGCAGCAGGGCGGCCGGGGAAGAAGGCGGTGGGACAGGGCGCATCGTAGGTCTCCGGTGATCAACATGGGATGCGAAGCCGGCGCTGAAGTTCCGGCCTGGCGCCCCGGCTTGTCAGAAGGGCGCGGGGCTGTTGAACTGCAGAGGCAGGCCGCTGACCGGGTGCACCAAACCCAGCGCGCAGGCATGCAGCAGCAGCCGGGGCGCGCTGGCTTGCACGTCCTCGGGTGCATACAGCCTGTCGCCCAGAATCGGATGGCCCAGGGCCTGCAGGTGCACACGCAACTGGTGCGAGCGGCCGGTGACGGGTTCGAGTTCCACGCGTGTGCTGTGGGTGGGCGCGTCAAACGCCACGGCCCGCCAGCGCGTCTGGCTGGCCTTGCCACGTTCGGCGTCGATGATGCGCAGCGGCCGGCGCGGCCAGTCCACCACGATGGGCAGGTCGATCAGGCTCCAGCCCCCGGGACCGGCACCGGGCGCCGCCGTGGGCCGGCCATCGACCACGGCGACATAACGCTTGTGGATCTCGCGGCGTTCGAACAGCGCGCCCAGGGCACGCTGGATGCTGATGCTGCGCGCCATCAGCATCAGACCCGAGGTGGCCATGTCCAGCCGGTGCACCACCAGCGCGTCGGGGTAGCTCGCCTGGACGCGTGCGCTCAGGCAGTCCTGTTTGTCCTCGCCCTTGCCCGGCACCGCCAGCAGGCCGGCGGGTTTGGCCAGCACCAGCAGGGCGGCATCGGCGTGGACGAGTTCAAAACCGTCGGGGACGCCATGACCTGCGGGGTCATGGTTTTGCTGCTGCGCCGCGTTCATGATTCACCCATCAGCAAGCAACTTGAAGAAGGAGAAAACCATGAGCGACGCAGGTGCCATTTCGATTGCATGTGGGTTGATGATCGGCCTGGGCGCCATTGGCGCCTGCCTGGGCATTGGCGTGATGGGCGGCCGCTTCATCGAGGGGTCGGTGCGCCAGCCCGAACTGATGGAGCCGCTGCAGGTCAAGATGTTTTTGCTGGCGGGCCTGATCGATGCCAACTTCCTGATTGGTGTCGGCGTGGCCATGATGCTGCTGTTCGCCAACCCGCTGGCAGCCTAGCTTTTGGGCGGTGGGAAGTTATGCACGGTCGGAGCGGCGCGCCGCTGCTCGCGCAGCATGAACAGGTAAAGGCTTTCGACCTTGTCCCGGGCCCACGGGGTCTTGCGCAGGAATTTCAGGCTGGACGCGACACTGGGCTCGAAGGTGAAACAGCGGATGTTGATGCGCTGGCCCAGCTCCTCCCAGCCGTAATGGTCTGACAGCGCCGTGACAATCGCCTCCAGCGTCAGCCCGTGCAGCGGGTTGCCGGGCTGATCGGACGTTGCAGGCGTTACGGGCGTGTCAGCCATGCTGCGGGCTGCTTATTTGTTTTTCAGCTTGCCGCGTACGGGAACTTGCGTGACGACGGTCGGTCGCACCGCATCGGGCGATACGGCTTTCGGGGGCGCCGTGTCCTTCTTGGGCTTCTTGACCATCTTGTCCTTGTTTTGCTGTCCTTTTGCCATGGTGTTCTCCGGTGGGTTGATGGGGGTGTAGCGTGATTATCAGTGCAACTTGATGCGCGGACGATAGGTGCGGTCAATCATTTCCGACAGCGTGATCAGGGCGGTTTTTTTCCAGCCGCCCAGCGCCAGCTGGTGCTGCTTGTGCAGCGCCCAGTACATGATCTTGGCGAGTTGCCCCTCGATGAAAAAGCTGCCCTTGGTCAGGCTGCCCATCAGGCTGCCGACCGAGGAATATTCCGACAGCGACACCAGCGAGCCCTGGTCCCGGAAGACAAAGGGGGAAACCGGCTCGCCGCGCTGCAGCCGAGGCAGCGCCTTGACCAGGTACATGGCCTGCTGGTAGGCGGCCTGTGCACGCGGCGGTACCCAGGTGCCGTCGGGCTGCCGGCAGGCGGCGCAATCGCCGAAAGCGAAGATGCTGGCGTCCGTGGTCTGCAGGTTGCCGTTGACGACGAGCTGGTTCAGCCGGTTGGTTTCCAGGGGGGCATCACCACCGAGGCCTTTCAGGAAGTCCGCTGCCTTCACGCCGGCCGCCCAGACCGAGAGACTGGAGGAAATCACCTTGCCGCTGGCCATCTTCAGGCTGTCCGCGGTGACCTCCACCACCTTTTCATTGGTATGCACCTCGATGGCCAGCTTGCGCAGCTCGCGCAGGGCCGCATCGCTCAGGCGTTCGGGCAGTTGCGCCAGCAGGCGCGGGGCCGCTTCGATCAGCACGATCTGCAGGTCTTTTTCCGGGTGGATGTGGTCGAAGCCGAAATTGGCCAGCACCTTGGCCGACGCATGGAGTTCGGCGGCAAGCTCCACACCGGTGGCGCCACCACCGACAATGGCCACGGTCAGGCGCCCGCTGCCGGCACTGCGCGGCACGGTTTGCGCCCGTATGCAGGCATTGATCAGGCGGTCGTTGAAACGTTTGGCCGCTTGTGGGCTGTCCAGCTTGATCGTGTGTTCGGCCGCGCCCGGGGTGCCGAAGTCGTTGGTCTGGCTGCCCACGGCAATCACCAGCGTGTCGTAGCCCAGCTGCTGCGCCGGCGTGATCTCGCGCCCGGCCTCGTCATGGCTGGCGGCCAGCTGCAGGGTCTTGGCGGCACGGTCCACGCCCTCCAGGCGGCCGAGGCGGAACTTGAAATGGTTCCAGCGTGCCTGGGCCAGGTACTCGATTTCCTCGGCGTGGGTGTCAAAACTGCCGGCCGCCAGCTGGTGCAGCAGGGGCTTCCACACATGGGTGCGCGCGGCGTCCACCAGCGTGATTTCGGCCTGGCCTTTTTTGCCCAGACGCTTGCCCAGTTGCGTGGCCAGCGCCAGTCCGCCTGCGCCGCCGCCGACGATGACGATACGTTGCATGAATTTCCCTCCTCGGCATCAGGCTGCCGGCAGTGTTGTTGTGGCGACATGGTAACTGCCGGGGGTGCTTGGTGCTGCTGCGGGTTTGGGGTGGTGACTCTATCGTTGTGAAACTCTGGTTGAGGGGTGATTGGGTTTCGAGGTTTTTGGTGTGCACCAAGCGGTGGTGGTTTGCCAGCAAGCCGGGGGTTGCCCGGCGGCAACTCACTTTTCTTTTGCGTCGCCAAAAGAAAAGTAAGCAAAAGAAAAGGCGACCCGACTGTCTGGGTCCTTCCGCTTCGCTCCAGGCAACCTGCGCTGCTCGACTGCGGCGGGGGTCCGCAGAACTCGCTGCGCTCGGACAACTGCGGCCCTGATCCCGCCTCCATCTGCGCTGCTCGGCCCAGCCAA
>NZ_NBZV01000088.1 GCF_002379095.1 Polaromonas sp. AER18D-145 | reverse complement strand
AGTAGTTCAACTCCCCACTCCCACCCCTAGCCCCTCCCTCGCCCCGCTGGGCGATGGAGGGGGACTTCATTTGGCGACGTGTGCTGCGCTCGCGTGCAAACATCACGGCCGCTTGGCTACGCGCGTCATGACTCCCCGCACCCGATCCCGCATTTGTTCCCCCACCCGTCGGGCTGGGCCGAGGAGCGCAGCCGAAAGTGGATCAGGGCGAGCGATTGTCTGAGCGTAGCGAGTTCGAGCTAGCCCCCGCTAACGGCGAGCACCGCAGGCTGCCCGCAGCGAAGCGAAGGGACCCAGACCATCGGGTCGCCTTTTCTTTTGCTTACTTTTCTTTTGGCGACGCAAAAGAAAAGTGAGTTGGCGCCGGGCAACCCCCGGCTTGCTGGCAAACCCCAGCGCAGGAGAAAAGGCAGCTTCGACAGGCTTGAAGCAAAGCGGCCAGGCGCCGCGGGCAATTAAACCGGATAGATCAGCGAGTTGAGAATCATCTCGCTGTCATAAACGCACAGGCGACGCCTGAACTTCAGGCCGTCGCCGGTCCGCACGATCTCGTCGACATAACGCCCCACGTTGTAGACCTCGCTGACACCCGCCGGCTTGGTGCGAAACACCGCGTAGTTCGCCTGCGCCGTGATGACATCGCCGTCAACCGACAAGACCTGCGCCGCAGAGATGACGTGCCGCATGTAGTACGGCCCGTGGTAAATCGTCTGCGTGATGCCGTAGACGCGGTCTTTCATCATGCCGCGGCTTTCCAGGTCCATCAGCGCCAGCGGCAGGCCGCGGTCGAAATTTTCGCGCGCCTGCACGGTGTAACGACCGCCCTCAAGGAAAAACTCCGGCCAGGCATCGAAACGTTTCTCGTCCAGCACGGCCGCATAAGCCGCGTTGAGCTGGTCGATCTCGAACTGAAGCCCCAGCCGTTCCAGCGTCACACTGCTCATGGCGCCGCCTCCGTCATCACACCCTCGGCAAACACCCGGGTGTCGGCGGCCGGCGGCATTCGCGCTGTGTCGATCCCCACTTTGTGGGGCCCCTCGCCAAGTGCGCTCATACCGCCATCACTTTCTTCCAGTAGGCGTACATGCTGCGGATCAGCGTCTCGGTCACCATGTGTTCGGTCGCTTCGGTGCCGGTGCCGCCCAGTTCGCACAGCGTCGAACGCCCTTCCCCGCCCTGGCGGAAACCGTCCTGGCTGAACTCGATGACCTCGCCGTCGTCGGCGCTGACAAAACCCGCCGGCCCGAACAGGTTGGCCTGGCGCAGGCGGCGGCGCGTCATCTCGGGCGTGTCGTCGGCAAAACCGAAATGTGTCCAGACAAAATCAAACTCGCCCTCGCCGCGCGGCACGATGTGGCGTGTGCTCAGCGAGTTGACCTGCTGCTGGATGATGAGGCTGGGAAACAGCGTGATCATGGTCACGGTCGGCGTGATGTCGCTGCCGGGATTCGAGGGATCATCGACCGTCCACCAGGCTTCCGGCACCACGTCGAGCAGGCGGTCGTCGTGCAGCGCCATGTTGGCCTTGAAGGAAGTCACGCCTTCGGTCACGGCGGCGTTCTGCCCGCCCTCGTTGCGCCGCGAGATCATCACCGCGTGGCGGCCGTGTTCGTCCATCACCATGCGGCTTTTCTGGTCGGCGCGCCACAGGCCGAAGGTGACAAACCAGGTGTGCAGCAGGCCGGGGTGGTAGGGGTCCTTGATGTTTTCCATCATCAGCTTCCAGTTGCCCGGAATGCGCTGGCGGTTGTAGCCCAGCAGCGTGAGTTCCCGGCCTGTCCCGAGCCCTGTCGAAGGGCCCTTGAAGATGCGCTCCAGCCAGGGCATCACCTTGGGGCCCAGGTAATCCTCCAGCGGCTCGGTCGCCTCGCTGAAGGTCGCAAACACCAGGCCGTGCAGCACCGCCACGCGCAGCTTGGTCAGGCCGTGGTCTTTCAGGTCGAAGCCTTCGGGCATGCCGCCATTGATGCAGTCGCCCTCCTTGACACCATCCTTGAAGGGCAAACCGGCGAGGTCGCCGTTGAGCTTGTAGGTCCACTGGTGGTAGGGGCAGACAAAACTGCGGGCATTGCCCTGCGGGTTCTGGCAGAAACGCACACCGCGGTGGGCGCAGCGGTTTTCCACCACGCGGATGCCGTGGTCGGTGTCCCGGTCTTTCGGTGCCACGCGGTCGCGCACCATCACGACCTGGCGTTCGCCGACGTGGCTGAGCCGGAAATCACCGAGGTTCGGGATCTCGACTTCGAGCCCGACATAACACCAGTGCGGGCCGTAAAAAATCTTATCGAGCTCGCGCTGGTAAAGCTGCGCGTCGGTGTAGGCCCAGAAGGGGACGCGGCTGGAGCCCGGTTCGCTCCAGCGGGAAAGGGATTGATCAGCCATCATGCAAACATCTTCCCGACCGGCTGTCCGGCCTGTGGTTTATCCCATAATCATAAGCTTACTTATCATTTCCGGGAAACAGGGTTTATGCGGACCCGCCACCCCGCCGCGCCTGCGGCTGGTACATGGCCTCGATCTCCTGCGCAAAACGCTTTATCAGGTTGTTGCGTTTGAGCTTGAGTGTCGGGGTCATCAGCGCGTTTTCGACCGTCCACGGCTCGGTGGTCAGCAGCACGGCGCGCGGCATGGCATAACGCGCGAAATTCGCGGTCTGGGCCGCCATGCGTTTGAGCGCGGCCTGGTGCACCGCCGGCAGGTTCAGGCTGGCCGCGTCATCCGGGTCGACCCCGAGCGCCTCGGCCAGCCGGCGCCATTCGGCCGGGTTCACCACCGCCACGCAGGCGATGAAGGGATGGTTCTCACCGACCACAAACACCTGTGCGAACAGGGGATCGACCGCGATGGCCAGTTCCAGGTCGCCCGGCGGCACCTTTTCGCCGGTCGAGGTGACGATGATTTCCTTGATGCGGCCCATGATGCGGATGCGCCCGTCCGTGATGTCCGCCTGGTCGCCGGTGGACAGCCAGCCGTCGGGCGTCAGCACCCGCGCCGTGTCTTCGGGCCGTTTCCAGTAGCCCCGCATCACCGACGGGCCGCGCACCTGCAGTTCGCGGTTCTCGCCCAGGCGCACCTCCACCCCCGGCAAGGCCCGGCCCACGGTGGCCGGGTCGTTGTCTTCCACGCCGTTGGCCGCCACCACCGGCGCGGTTTCCGTCATGCCGTACCCCTGCAGCAGGGGCAGTCCCAGCCCCAGAAAGCAGCGGGCCACCGCGTGTGACAGCGGCGCACCGCCGCTGACGGCCACCCGCACCCGCCCGCCAAACTGCGCGCGCAGGGTGCGCGCCACCAGGCGATCCAGCAGGGGCCACACCAGCGGGTCCAGCCAGGCCCAGGCACTGCCCTCGCCAGGGGCGAGCGGCAGGCCCTGCGACCGGCAAAAACGCCGCCAGCCCACGGCCTGGGTGGCCTCGAACAAACGCGTCTTCAACGGCGAGGTGGCCAGGGTTTCCTGCAGTTTGGCAAACACCCGCTCGTAGATGCGGGGCACTGAGATCAGCACCGTGGGGCGCACGGTTTTCAGGTCTTCGACCAGCAGCGACACCGAACGCGCGTAGGCCACGCAGCTTCCGGACGCCATCGGCAGGTAGTAACCCGCGGTGCGTTCGAAGGTGTGGGACAGCGGCAAAAACGAGAGGAACATATCGTCGACAGTGGGCGCTACGCGCGCCAGGATGGCCTGCACATTGGCCACCACGTTGCGGTGCGTGAGCATCACGCCCTTGGGTTTGCCGGTGGTGCCCGAGGTATAGACGATGGCTGCCAGGTCGTCCCCGGACGGCGGCACAAAAGCGCCCTCCTGGCCTTGCCCGGTGGCCAGCCAGTCGGCCAGCGAACACACGGGCACGTCCGCGCCGCCAGCATCGGGCGCCACGGCTTCACCGCAGACCACGACGCGCCTGAGCGCCGGCATCGCCACATCCAGCGCCCTGATCGCATGCCATTGCGCCAGGGACGAGACCATGAGCAACGCGGCCTCACAGTCCGCCAGGATGTAGGCAATGCTGCCCGGGTTGTCCAGCGCGTGGAGCGGCACCGGCACATGGCCCAGCGCCAGGGCCGCCTGGTCGAGGCTGACGGCATCCAGCCCATTGGGAAGCAGGATGGCAATGCTGGCGTGGTTCGGCAAGCCCATGGCCGCCAGCGCCTGGCGCCATTGGGCAAACCGTTCGCCGGCCTGCGCCCAGGTGGTCGCGACCCAGCGGCCGGCGGCGGCATCATATTCGCGGTAGGCCTCGGCCTGCGGGCTGCGGGCCACCCGAAAGGCCAGCAGTTCGGGAAGCGTGTGGACGGTGGGGAAATCGATCGCGGTGACAGTCATGGGCAGCTTGTTGGAAACAGGAAGTTCTCCGGGGCAGTGTGCACCGCGCAGACGCGTCCGCCCTGCCCTGGGTCAATACAGCGGGTAAAAAACCCGTCAGTGCGCCGGTTGCCGGGCAGACCGGCTGGCTTTCCAGGCGCCATACAGCACAAACAGCCCGGGAATCAGGATCATGGCCCAGATGATCTTGCTCAGGTTGGCCTGCACCCAGGGCAGGTTGCCGAACAGATAACCGGCCGTGCACAGGCCCACCACCCAGATCAGCGCGCCAATCACGTTGTAGGCGGTGAATTTGGTGCGGCTCATCTCGGCCACGCCCGCCACAAAAGGCGCGAAAGTGCGAATGAAGGGCATGAAGCGCGCAATGATGATGGTGATGCCGCCATACCGCTCGTAGAACTCGTGCGCCTGGTTGAACGCGCGCTTGTTGAAAAACCGCGACTGCTCCCACTGGAACACCTTGGGCCCGAAGTGCCGGCCTATCGAATAGTTGCACTGGTCGCCCAGGATGGCTGCCACCAGCATCACGGAGATGGCCACCGGCAGGCTGAGCAGGCCGACCCCGCAAAGGGCGCCCACCACGAACAACAAGGAATCGCCGGGCAGGAAAGGCATGACCACCACGCCGGTTTCCACAAAAATGATCAGGAAGAGCAAGGCATAAACCCAGGCGCCGTAGCTTTGTGTAAAAGCCTCCAGGTGTTTGTCCACATGAAGGATGAAGTCCATCAGAAAAGCAAGAAGTTCCATGGGGGTGATTTTGACATGGTGGTTTGCATTGACCCACTTCAGTCTGCCTGCAAGCCGGGTCTCGCCCCGGCCAACGCGCGACGGCGCCCCCATCCCGAAGCCAAGGGAAAGAAAAAATCACTTCCCTCTAGAATCACAAGGTGACCCCTGCCGCCC
>NZ_NBZV01000087.1 GCF_002379095.1 Polaromonas sp. AER18D-145 | reverse complement strand
TGGCCCGCGTCGAACAGCACATCGAGGCGCTCGCCCGGCGCGAGAAAGGCTTCGCTCACCGTTTCCGGCCGTTCGATCAGGCCGCCATCGGTGCCGATGACGGTGAAGTCCAGCGCTGTCTTGCCCTTGACGAAGGCGAGCCGGTAGATACGCGCATTCGACCCGTTGAGCAACCGCAGGCGGTAGGTGCGCGGGGTGACTGCCTGCACCGCATTGGGCGTCAGGTTGGCGAGCACGATGTCACCGAGCCAGCCCATCATGGCTTCATGGGCATCAGGCTTGTACAACAGCTTGCCCTGCGCGTCGAACTGCTTGTCCTGGATGACCAGGGGCAAGTCGGTGACGCCGAGTTGCAAGTCAAGCGACTTGCTCAGCCGGCGCTGATCATCGTCGTCCACCAGGAAGAAACTCGCCAGACCGTGGTAGGCCTGCTCGGCGGTCAGCTCGTGTGCGTGGGTGTGGTACCAGTAAGTGCCGCCGCGGTTGCTGACCTTGAAGTCATACTCGTAGCGACCACCGGGGCCGATGGTGCTTGCCGGATGGCCGTCCATGGCGGCGGGCGTGTGCAGGCCGTGCCAGTGGATGATGGTCGACTCCTGAAGCGCGTTGTCCAGGCTGGCCGTGAAGCGCGCGCCGCTCTCGATGCGCAGGATGGGGTTTTGGTAGGCCTTGCCCGCCTGCTCGGTCTGGTACAGCAGGAAGGGGGATTCGCGGCCGGGTAGCAACGGGAAGCTCGCCGCGGTGGTGCGGATTTTCAGGGGCCCGGCGACATCGAGTACCCCGAACGGCCCGCTGCCCACAGGAATGAACAGCTTTTGCTGGAAATTTTCTGCTGCCACCGGATCGAAGGGATAGTGGCGAAACGGCCCGCCCGCCAGCGCCCCGGAACGAGGCAATCCGTAATACATCCAGGCGGCGCCCCCAGCGGCGGCCACGGTCGCCACACCGGCAAACTGAAACAGCTGTCTTCTTTGCAACATGAAATTCTCCTTAACGCGCAGGCGCAGCTGGCATCTGGTCCATCATCATTTTCATCATGGTCTGCATCATCTCCATGCGTTTTTCCATCATCTGCTCGCGCGCGTTCAGGTCGCCGGCCATACCCGGCATGCCTTTCATGCCGCCCATGCCAGCGCCGGACATACGGTCCATCATGGCCATGCCGTCCTGCATCGTTTTCATGTGTTCGGCCATCAGTTTGTTGCGCTCTTCCGCGGTCTTGGCGTTCATCATTTTTTCGTGCATGCCCTGCATGGTCTTCATCTGCACATCCATCCTGGCCATCTGGTCAGATGCAGCCATGCTGGGGGGGCTTGTGCTGCCCATGCCCATGCGCATGGCAGGGGCTGTATTGCAGGCAGTCAATGCGCCGACAGCGGTGAGCGCCACGGCAAGGGGAATAAATCGGAATGGGGTCATGACAGACTCCTGGTGGGTTGAAGGAAGAAGAGGAAGAAAAGGAAAAGGAGGGAGTGCAGCGTGTCTGGGTAAACACAGGCGCTGGCGCGATGCCTGATGCCACCCCCTTCACCTGGACACAGCGTCCTCTGGACTGAGAAATGGAGACAGGTCTGCGGGCCGCGAGGTTCCAGGCCAGCCGTCAGAAGGCGGCTAAAGTGCCAGCCGCGAATAGCGGACCCGGACGGGCCGTTCAGGTAAGGCCGGCTGGACGTCGTCCATCCGCCGGGACGTCGTGGCCGCAGGCGACGCCGCTGTCCAGAGAATGGACATGAGAGGCGCCGGGCCAGGATCAGCCTGGGTCGCCGTCAAGTCCTGCCTGGGCAAGGAATGCGCGCCGTCGTCGCAGGCCTTCAGGCACGGGGCCTTGGCAGCCTGCGAGTCGTCGTCGTGGCCAGCCACAACGCCCGCATGACCTGGGGAGACAAGGGGGGCTTGCGCGGTTTCGAACAGTTCGACGGGTGCAGCGTGAGCATGCGTGACGCGCGCCTCCAGCAAACAGGCATTGGCGACCCCTGAAACCAGCGCAAACAGCCACCCCAGCAACACCAGGAGTGTAGTGTAGCGTTTGCTGCGGGTGCTGAAAGACGGCTTCATGGAGGTACAGGTTTCGGATGGTTCATGCTACCGAGGTCCCACGATGGCTGATTGATATGCATCAAACAGATGCTGCATGTGGGTACGTCCCCCCGCTGCCACCGAGCGGGATTCTTGTGCACACTGCTGGCCGGCTTTTGCGTTTTCCTGCAGGCGAGACCGTTCGGTCCATCGAACCCCAACATGATGTCGCCTTGCAAACAGTCACGCAGTCACGCGCGCTGCGGTGCAGCATCGGCCCCTGAGGGCGGCGTGATCGCCGCGCTGGCACCGGGCTTGATGTAACGCAAGCGGCACGGCATCCTGTTCGATGAGCCTGCGGCTTGCGGGCCGGTGTGGCCGATTTTTGCGCTACCCTGACAGCATCAACCTGCCCTGCCCATGACCGCCAAGACCCTCTCCTCACATAGCGGGCCTGCGCCCGCTCCTCCGCTGTGGCATGCCTTGCCGGCCGGCGAGGTCCTGGCCCAGCTGGCCTGCGACCCCGCGCTGGGGCTCAGCGCCGCAGAAGTGGAAAAACGCCGCGCAAGCGAAGGCGCCAACGCCCTGCCCGAACCGCCGCGCCGCTCGATGCTGGCCGTGTTCGCGCGCCAGTTCAAGAGCCCGCTGATCTACATCCTGTTTGCCGCCGCGGTCCTGGCGGTTGCCATGGCGCATTACGGCGACGCGGTGGTCATCCTGGCCGTGGTGCTGGTCAATGCCGTGGTGGGCACCTTCCAGGAGGGCCGCGCAGAACGTTCGATGGCCTCGCTGCGCCGGCTGGCGGCGCTGCGCGTGCGGGTGCTGCGCGATGGGCAGGAAGCACTGATCGAGGCGCGCGAGCTGGTGCCGGGCGATCTGCTGCTGCTGGCGGCCGGCGACGCGGTGGGCGCCGATGCCCGCCTGATCGAGGAAGCGCAGTTGCAGGTCGCCGAGGCAGCCCTGACCGGCGAGTCGGTCCCGGTCAGCAAGGCGGTGGCGCCACTGGCCGAGTCCACCGGGCTGGCGGACCGTCGCAACATGCTGTTCTCCGGTACCTACGCAACCGCCGGCCGCGCGCGGGCGGTGGTCGTGGCCATCGGCCGCCACACCGAAGTCGGCCGCATTGCCGAGCTGACCGAAGCGGCCGCCGACCCCCAGACGCCGCTGGAGCAGCGCATCGCGCAGTTTGGACGCTCACTGGTCGTCGCCGCGCTTGTTCTTTTCGTCGCGGTGGTCGCGCTCGGGATGTTCCGGGATCTGCCGCTGGCCGATGTGCTGATGGTGGCCATCAGCCAGATGGTGTCCATGGTGCCCGAAGGCCTGCCGGTGGCCATGACCATCGCTCTTGCTGTGGGCATGCAGCGCATGGCGGGCCGTGGGGCCATCATCCGCCGCCTGTCGGCCGTCGAGACCCTGGGCTCGACGACCGTGATCTGCACCGACAAGACCGGCACCCTGACACGCAATGAAATGACGGTCAGCGCCTTGTGGCTGCCCGGCGGGCTGCAGGTGTCCGTCAGCGGCACGGGCTACGCGCCCGAGGGCCTGCTCAGTTCTGATGATGCGGCCCTGCTGCCGCTGCTGCAGGCTGCCGCGCTGTGCAATGACGCGCAGCTGATGCCGCCCGAGGGGGCGCGCACGCAGTGGTCGGTGCTGGGCGACCCGACGGAAGGCGCGCTGAAGGTGCTGGCCGCCAAGGCGGGCATCGATCTGGAAAAACTTGCCCGCGAGGCGCCGCGCGAGGCCGAACTGGCCTTCGATGCCGACACCCGGATGATGGCCACACGCCACCGTTTTGCCGGTGCACCGCGCCGCGTGTTCATCAAGGGGGCGCCCGAAGTGCTGCTGCACCTGTGTGCGGCCGACGGAACGGCGGTGATCCACGCGGCACGCGCTGCCGCCGACGCCATGGCGGCACGCGCGCTGCGGGTGCTGGCTTTTGCCGTGGTGGACGACGATGTGCTGGACCCCGACGCCGGTTTCGACGCGCTGGCCGGTCGCGCCCACCTGCTCGGCTTGGCCGGCCAGATCGACCCGCCGCGCGAGGAGGTCAAGGCTGCCGTCGCCGAATGCCGCGCGGCCGGCATCCGGCCCGTCATGGTGACCGGTGACCACAAACTCACCGGCCTGGCGATTGCCCGTGAACTCGGCATCGCGCGTGACAGTGACCGCGCGGTGGACGGTGACGAACTCGAGCGCATGAACGAGGCAGACCTGCGCGACGGGCTCGATCACATCTCGGTCTTTGCGCGTGTGCATCCAGCGCAGAAGCTGCGCATCGTCGAAGCCCTGCAGGCGCACGGCGAGGTGGTGGCGATGACCGGCGACGGCGTCAACGACGCACCGGCGCTGGCGCGCGCCGATGTCGGGGTGGCGATGGGCATCACCGGCACCGACGTGGCCAAGAGCGCGGCCAAGATCATCATCACCGACGACAACTTCGCGACCATCGTCGGCGCGGTCGAACAGGGGCGCGTGGTTTACGGCAACCTGAAAAAAGTCATTCTCTACCTGTTCGCCACCTCGATCGACGAGGTCGTGGTGCTGCTGCTGGCCTTGCTGGCCGGCTACCCGCTGCCGCTGGCGGCGGTGCAAATCCTGTGGATCAACATCGTGACCGAGGGCACACTGACCCTGAACCTGGTGATGGATCCGCCCGACGGCGACGAGATGAAACGCACGCCGGTGCCACGCAACGACAGGCTGGTGGACCGAACCATGCTGGGCCGGGTGCTGCTGATGTCGGCCACCGCCGTGCTGGTCACCTTCGGCTGGTTCGTCTGGCGGCTGGGACAGGGCTTGCCGATTGACCTGGTGCGTACCGAAACCTTCACCGTGCTGGCGATGTGTCAGTGGTTCAATGTGCTCAACTGCCAGTCGGCCACCCGCTCGGCGTTCAGGCTGGGCCTGCTGAAAAACCCCTGGCTGCTCGGCGGCCTGGCCCTGAGCGTCGCGCTGCAGCTGCTGGTGCTGTATGCCCCGTTCATGAACACCCTGTTTTACACGGTGCCGCTGGCGCCCGCCACCTTGCTGCCCTTGTTGCTGCTGGCCAGCGGCGTGTTGTGGGCGGAAGAGCTGCGCAAGTTGATCGTGCGCCTGCGCTAGGAGCCTGTCGGGCTTTCCCGTCTTTCGCGAAGCGGGGTATGGCGCAACAATTGCTGGAGTAGACCAAAGGAGTCCTGCCCGATGAGCCGGTTCATATCTGTTGACCGAGACACTGCTTACCTTCTGCCGCCCTCGGTGGACGAAT
>NZ_NBZV01000086.1 GCF_002379095.1 Polaromonas sp. AER18D-145 | reverse complement strand
ACGTAGGTGTCGCTGCCCAGTCCGCCAAGCAGGGTGTCGTTGCCGGTTCCGCCCATGAGTACATCGTCGCCGGCGTTGCCCACCAGCAGGTCGGCGGCGCTGCCGCCCACCAGGGCATCGCTGCTGCCGCCGCCCAGCATGAAAGCGCCCCGGTTGAGGATGTCGGTGTTGGCCAGGCCATTGGCGCCGGCCTGCACGTACCAGTCGCGCATATAGGGCAGCATGGACTGGATGAGTGTGCGCTCGGTTGCGCTGAAAGTGCTGCCCGCTAGAAACTGCTTGAAAGCGTAGTCGAAGCCTTTGGCGTCTTGGAGGTCTGGCTTGGCGCTGTTAGCAAAGGCTGTGGCGACGCCCTTGGACACATCGGCCATGTCGAACTGGATGCCGCCGGTCACGTCGCTGAACAATTGCTTGGTCGAGTTGGTGGCGTTGGCGCTGTTCTCGTAGTAAAACTGCAGGGCGAAGGCGGTCAAGGCCATGCTCAGGTTGTGCAGGCCAGGTGCGCCAGGGATGCCATCAGTCAGCGTCATGCCGCCGTCCTGGGCGAGCTTGTACAGGTCTTTGGTGAAGCGGGTGACCATCTGATCTGCGGCGATGGCAGTTGCGCCACTGACTGGGTCGCGCACGCCGGATTCGTGGCGCACGAGGTGGTCAATTAAGCTTCTACTGTCTGCATCGTCCGACGCAAAGCCAAATAGCTTGGTGTCAAACATCATGCGCACCAGGTCGGGCAGCTTGACGGTGACTTCGTTGAGTCTTTGCCCGACTGCGGCGGTGTTGCGGCTTTGCAGGAACGCGCTCAGCAGCGCCATGGAGTGCAGGTCGCTTGCCGCCGACGCGCCGGGCGAAGTGTTCGCGATGGAATCAACGGTCGTGGCAATGTGTTTGGGCAAAGCAGACAGAAATTCACCCTGAACCGCAATGCTGCTGATCAGACCCGCGTTGGGAATGAGGGTAGGGGAAGCGCCAAAGGTTGCTTTTTGCTCGATGTAGCTGGTCAGCGGCGCAAGCGCAGCATCGCTGTAAATGCGTGAGCCGTCACCAGTGACTTTGCCGACCAGGTAGGCCTTGAGGGCCTCACCTTGAAATAGCGCAGTTTGCGCAAATGGGGCTTCGTCGAACGCTGTGGCCGAAACACCGAAAAACACACCGACCAAGGCCGCCAAGCCGCCGCCCAGGCTGTGGCCGGTCAGCGCGATAGTTTTTCCTGCGTTTGTCGGATCAGATTTGATTTGCAGGTAGTACTCAACCGCTTGCAGTAGTTGGTCGTGCATCAATCCGGTTCCAAGCTTTACATCGGCGATCAGATCAGCGCTTTGCTTGGTGTAGGTACCTGCGTAGCTAATGACGATTTCAGAGCCGGATTGGAAGGTGCGGGCTTCGAAACCGGATTGAGGAGTATCCGCTTGATACTCCAACCTTTCCGTCCAGTTTATTGGAATTGGAAAAAGATTCTGGGCGGTGCGCGTCGAAAGGTAAGAAGCACCAGCCAGAAGCGCGAATTCAATTGGTGAAGGCATAAGTTTCTCCGTCAAATTTATTTGTTACTTTTTGCAGGTGCTGTCCATGAACTTACGACCGAAGTCACCGTGCGGGCTTATCCATCCACATTTGTAAAACACCCTTTCTGGACATTCTGCTAACAGTCTTGCCTCAGGCAACGTCTCCCGCAGAATCGCCTTCGACTCAGGCCGCTCAAGTCCTGAGTTCAATTCAGCCACCTGTGCGGCGCTGACCAGCTTGGCTTTGACCAGGTTCTCAACATCAATGCCCCGGATGCGTTTCACCACATTCACCGTCGTGAATTCAGGCGGTAGCGCCTCAAACGCGATACGCTGCCAGGCATTGCCATCGTGGCGGAACACGACATAAGGCGGGTTGGGCCTGCCCCACTTGTTGTAAGACAGGCAGAGGTTGGGTTCAGCCACCACGTAGGGGGTGTTGTTTTTGACGTGCAGTGCAGACAAATTGAAATCGGTACGGCCTATGTCTTCACCGTATTCGCTGGTCCAAGTGATGGTTCTGCCGCTGCCGGGCAAACTGAAGCGGATTGTGTGCTCCCCAATCGGTGCGGGTTGCCCAGGCTCGCTACGGCCTTTGTATGTCTGCGAGCGTTCAACAATGATTTTTTGGCCGTCATGCAACCGCACTTCCTCTTTCCAACTGTCTGCGCCAGATCTGCCTGTTTGTGCACACGCGTTCATCGCAATGCCTAGCGCCAATGCCAAGGGAATTGTTTTGATGGCTTTGAGCCATGCGGTTTTGTTCTTCATGCTGTTTTCCTTTTAAATGAATTTCCATACTTCGCATTGGTCATGGCGCCAGCCCCCCTCCCGCAGTTTGGAGACACCCCAGCCGCAGTCTGGCACAAGCCCTGAGCTTGCCGCCTGCGCGTTTGCTGGACTTTGACGTAACTGCCAAAGTTGCTAAACGCCGGTTGATCAGCAAATAGTGTTGGCCCCTGTTTTGTCGAATGAAATCGGCCTCTGGCCCTTATTTACTGTGCGCAAGCAGCTATTATTTTCATAGCTTCTACAAAATTTGGCATTGAGTTATCACCGCTCCCTCCCCGCCTCAGCCGACACCTTCTGCACCGGGCTCAGCAAATATTCCATGATGGTTCTGCGGCCTTGGTGGATTTCTGCGGCGACCTGCATGCCGGCCTCCAGGCCCTTGCGCTGGCTGGCGTCGCCGTTGAGGGACTCAAGGTATTGCGTGTCGAGCTTGACCAGCGCCTTGTAGCCCTGTGGGGTTGACTGGCCGGGATTGTTGTTATTGCTGGCTTGGGCATCGGGCGCCAGGGTCTGGATGCTGCCTTCAAGCAGGCCGTACTTCTGGAACGGGTACGCAGCGACCTTGACGCGCACGTGCTGACCCGCCTGCACAAAACCGACGTCTTCGTTTTTTACCTGCACCTCGGCCAGCAGTTGCTCTCCTCTTGGCACCAAGGTGAGCAAGACCATGCCGGGCTGCACCACCGCGCCCTTGCTGGTGGTGGCCACGTCTTTGACAATGCCGGCCTGCGGTGCCTTCAGCTCGAGCAGGCCGGTTTTGTAGCCCATCTTTTGCGTTTCTTGCTCCAGCTTGGCCAGCTGGCCCATGGCCTCGGTGCGCTCGATCAGCAGCTGGCTGCGGAAGGTGCTGGACAGCCCGGCTATTTTTTTGTCCTGCGCGGTGATGGTGGAGAGTAGCCCTTGCACCGTGGCGGCCTGGGCCTTGAGGTCTTGGGACTTTTCAATGGCTTCACGCTCCTTGTCGTTGCCGGCGATGGGGCTCAAAAAGCCTTCCGCCACCAGCTTGCTGTGCGCTCTGGCGCTTTGTTCGTAACTGGGCAAGGTGTTTTTGAGTTTGGTGAGCGTCTCTTGTGCTGAGCGCAATTCGTTTTGCGCGCGTTCACGCGTTGCCACCTCTTGAGCCAGCGAATCAGTAAATGCTTGCCGGTGAGCGTTGGCCTGGGCCTGCACCTGGGCGATCATCACCGGGTCGTCACCGTCCTTGATGGCAAGCGGAATGCCCGCCAGTTCCGCATCGACGCGGCGCAGGGTCAGGCGTTTCAGGCTCAGCTCACTGGCCAGGCTGCGGCTGTCGGCACCGGTCATGGTGGGGTCCAGGCGAATCAGCACTTGCCCGGCCTGCACCTGGTCGCCTTCCTTCACCAGAATGTCGGCCACGACACCGGCTTCAGCCGGCTGCACAATTTTTGTGTAGCTGATGGGCACCAGCTTGCCTTCGGCCACCGCCACGATGTCTACCTTGGCAAAGACGGCCCAGGCCAGCAGGATGGTGAAGAGCACCGCGACGATGTAAAAAATCAGCCGCGGCAGCTTGGGCATGGGGCTTTCCTGAATGGCCAGCAGGCCAGGGGAAAACTCGGCGGCGTCAGGCAACAGGCGTTTGGTCAGGGTTTGGGTCAAAGTGCTCATTTGACGTAACTACGCAGGTAGTCGGGGCTGGTTTTACTCCCTCTCCTCCTGGGAGAGGGCGGGGGTGAGGGCTGGCGGTCTGTGCATAGAGCTGTCGTAGGTTGTGGCTTGCTGGCCCTCACCCCTACCCTCTCCCAGAGGGCGAGGGGGTAAGAAAAGCGTGCGCATGCAGCAAGCTGAGTAGTTGTCATGCGACCGCCTTTGCTTGAACAACTTTCTTGAGGTGTCCGCCACCAATGACGAATATCTCGTCGACCTGCAGCGTCTTGGGCAGTGCATGCGTCACAAACAGCATGCTGACCTTGCCGCGCAAGGCGTTGACGGTAGTGGCAAAGGCATTGGCGGTTTGCGCATCCAGCGCGCTGGTGGCTTCGTCAAAAATCAGCACCTTGGGCTTTTTGAGCAGGGCACGGGCAATGGCCAGGCGCTGCTTTTGCCCGCCTGACAGGCCGGCCCCACGCTCGCCGATTTCGGTTTGGTAACCCTGGGGCAGGGTCTGTATGGCGTCATGGATTTCGGCCATCTGGCAGGCCTGCACCACTTGCTCAAAACTGGCGTGAGGGTTGGCCATGAGCAGGTTGTCGTACACGGTGCCGCTGAACAGCACCGTCTCCTGCGGCACCACGCCAAAGTTGGCGCGCAGCTCGTTGGCACTCAGGTGCAGGATGTCGATGCCGTCCACCTTGATCTGCCCTTCGGTTGGCCGGTAAAAGCCCTGCAGCAGTTTTGTCAGGGTGGACTTGCCAGTGCCGCTGGGCCCCATGATGGCCACCGTCTGGCCCGGCTCTATGGTGAGGTTGACGTTTTTGTACAGAAGCGGCAAATCAGGTGCGTAGCGAAAGCCGATATCTATGAGTTCAATCTCACCCCTGGCATCGCCCTTTCTGCTGGGGGCCAGGCGGTAGGGCTCGGTCGGCACGTTCATCAGGTCGCCCAGCCTGTCCACCGCCAGGCTGGCTTGCTGAAATTGCTGCCACAGGGCGACCATACGCAGCATGGGCTGGCTGAGCTTGCCGGCAAACATCTGAAACGCCACCAGCATGCCGACGGTGAACACGGTGCCAGTGCCTGCTGCCAAGGCGATGGTGTCGGGGTGCATCACAATCCACGCGCCTATAACCAGGATCAGCAGCGTCATCATCTGCTCCAGCGTGTTGGCAATGACGTTGTAGGTGTTGGCAATCTGCTTGGTCTGAAAACCTGACTGCAGGTAGGTGGCCAGGTAGCCGTCATAGCGGGTCTGCAACTGCGGCTCAAACTGCAGGCTTTTGACGGTTTCCAGCCCGGCGATGTATTCGGTCAGAAAGGCTTGGTTGCGCGCACCCAACATGAACTGCTGGTTCAGGCGCGTCTGGAAGATGGGCGCCACCAAAAACGACAACAAGGCAATGCCGGACAGAATGCCCAGCACGATCAGTGTGAGCGTGACCGAGTAATAAAACATCACGCCCATGCAGATCAGCAAAAACGGAACGTCCAGAATGATGGTCACCGCGGCCGAGGCAATGAACTCGCGTATGGTCTCCACCCCATGCAGCCGGGCGGCGATCACACCCGTGGGCCGGTTCTGAAAATATTTGGGCGGCAGGCGAAACAGGTGCTGAAACACCGCGGCGCCCAGCACGGCGTCAACCCTATTGCCTGTGTGCAAGATGGCGTACTGGCGCACCCAGGTCAGCAGCGCGGTGAACAGCATGAACACCGCCATGCCGATGCCGAGCGCAACCAGCGTGCTTTCGGTGCGATGCACCACCACCTTGTCGATGATGGCCTGCGTGAACAGAGGCAAGCCCAGCGCAAGAAGCTGCAGCACCAGGCTGGCGCCCAGCACCTCGTGCCAGACCTTGCGGTGCTTGAGCAGCTCTGGCACAAACCAGCGGAACCCGAAGGAAGAACCCACGCCAGCGCCAGAATCCGGATCGCGCACGGCCTCATCTTCCGGATAGAGCAACACCGCCTGGCCAATTAAGGTTTGCACAAATTCAGCCCTGGGACTTGTGACGGGCGAGTTGCTGTTGGCGGGCAACCAGACAACCTGTTCGTCACTCACTGCGATCATGATGCCCAGTGTCGGAGCAACGGGGGTTATGTCATCGATACCAACACTCTCTGGGGTATCTGCATCCAGTGTGGCGGTGCTGCTCAGCCCTACCAACAAGGGCAAAGGAAGCTGAGGCAGTTCCGTGGGCTTGATGCAGCGCAACTGGGTTTTGAAGCCCAAGCCCCGCGCTGCGCGAACCAGACCCGATTCGTCATACGGCGGTGGAAACTGCTGCAACAACAATTGAGCGTCAAAAGGGCGGCGATGCACTGCACACATCGTTTGCAGCGCCCACACAAAATCAGCTTGTGCATATTCTTTTTGCATTGCTCCCTGCCCACAAGCTGGTTGTGGGCCCTCCCTCTATTCGTATGTGACAGAGCCCCCCCGCGTCAGAATAGTTGTCGCCTCCATAGAACCAAGAATCCGGGGGCGGCGATGAAGGACAAGAATTGGCACGATACGGACAAGCATTCAAGGACCGGGCGGTAGCGCGGTTGTTGCCGCCTGAAAGCGCGGCGGTGGAGGAAG
>NZ_NBZV01000085.1 GCF_002379095.1 Polaromonas sp. AER18D-145 | reverse complement strand
ACCCTGGCCAGCGCCCCGGTGTGGTTGAGCAGTTCAAGGCTGCGGGCAATCACCCCTTCAGAACGCTTGCGGTTGGTGATCTCCCGAATCAGGCCGGTACGATGGCGTGCCTGCGTGCCCTCGCCCTCACCCACATCCTCACCTTCGATCCGGCCGAGCAGATGGATCCAGCGTTCAGCGCCGGAATCAGTTATCACCCGGAACTCGGCATCAAGCGGCAATGCAGCCTGGACAGCTGCATCGCGCGCCGCAGCAAAAGCCTGGCGGTCACCGGGATGGATCCGCCGGAGCAGCCCCTCATAGGAAGCGTCAAGCAGCGAACTCTGCACACCGAGCACCTCATGGGCTTCATCGCACCACCACATCAGGTTGGTATCAAGGTCGATCTGCCAGTAGCCGATGCGTGCAAGCCGCTGCGCCACCTGCAGCCGGCGCTGGCTCTCGCGCAGGCGGGCGTCGTTGTCGGCCTGCTCGCGCTGAAGCCGGTCCAGCTCCGTGATGTCGCGAACAATGGTCGTGAACAGCTTGCCTTCGGGGGTATGCAGCACGGAGATCGAGGCGTCCAGGGGAAACTCCTCGCCACTGCGGCGCAGGCCATGGATGACCCTGGGCACGCCCATGCGTCGGGAAGTCACGCCGGAGTTGCCATATCGCTCGACGTTCTGCGCATGCCCCGCGCGAAAACGCTGGGGCATCAGCTTTTCGAGGGGCTGCAGCAACACCTCTTGCCGCGACCAGCCGAATATATGCTCGGCCGCCAGGTTGTACATGACGATCCGCTGCTGCTCGTCCACGGTGATGATGGCGTCCATGGCGGATTCCAGCACGCCCGCCAAGAGGGCCGCCGACCCGCCGGGGTTGAGGCTGTCGATGGAAGAAGGTCGCATGGCTCTTTCTGGAAACAGGTCACACGCGGCCCGGACCGGACCGCGTCTCACAGTCTACCACTCGCCCACTCATTCATATGCATGCATAGTGTCGGGTCGGCGATCCGCGCCGGACTTGATCAGCGTCAACATCTGGTTGGATCCGGGCGGCGGCGGGACCCGGCGCGGTCTGCCCTGCCCCCCATTGACAAGCCATACACTGCAAGGCATGAAAACCGCTGACATTGCCCCTTTTTTTGCGACGCTCAAGGCCGCCAACCCGATGCCGGTGACCGAACTGGAATACACCAGCGTGTTCGAGCTGCTGGTGGCCGTGCTGCTGAGCGCCCAGGCCACCGACGTGAGCGTGAACAAGGCCACACGCAAGCTGTTCCCAGTGGCCAACACGCCGCAGAAAATTCTGGCGCTCGGGCAGGAAGGGCTGGAGGGCTACATCAAGACCATCGGCCTGTACCGCAGCAAGGCCAAACACCTGATGCAGACCTGCCGCATGCTGGTGGAACAGCACGGCGGCCAGGTGCCGCGCAGCCGCGAGGCGCTGCAGGCCCTGCCCGGCGTGGGTCGCAAGACGGCCAACGTGGTGCTGAACTCCGCGTTTGGCGAGGCGACGATGGCGGTGGACACGCATATCTTCCGCATGGGCAACCGCACCGGGCTGGCGCCGGGCAAGACGCCGCTGGAAGTGGAGCACAAGCTGCTCAAGCGCATTCCGCCCGAGTACCTGGTGGACGCGCACCACTGGCTGATCCTGCATGGGCGTTATGTGTGCCTGGCGCGCAAGCCGCTGTGCTGGCAGTGCGCGGTGGCGCCGTATTGCGACTACACGCCGAAAACGCCGCAGCCCGGCTGAGACCGGGTAGCCGTTGCGGGCCTGACCCGACACCCCAGTCCACGTCCCGGCGCCGGTGGTCTGTGCCGCAGGGGACCGGGATCAGGGCCGAAGCGGCAGCCCTTCGTCCAGGTGCAAGATCACTATAAAACTCATAGCTACTTGCGACCGTCCGACAAGGGCTGCGGGCCTTTTTTGTTTAAAAAAAAGCCTCAATCCGCGTAAATGCCGGCCTTCTTGATTACCGGCGCCCATTTGCTGATTTCAGCTTCCAGATGGTTCTTCAGGCCTGCCGCCGTCATTTTTTCCAGAGGCGGAATGTCGGAACTCAGGTCTGCCAGCCGCTGCTTGACCATCGGGTCCTGCATGGCTGCGCGCAGGGCGGCATTGAGTTTTTCAAGCACCGGCGCCGGTGTACCCTTGGGCGCGTACATGCCGTGCCAGACCTTGACTTCAAAACCCTTGAGACCCTGCTCATGGAGCGTGGGCACATTGGGCAGCGCGGCCAGGCGGGTCAGCGAGGTCACGCCGTAGACCTTGACGCGGTTTTCCTTGATCAGCGGCACGGTCTGCGTGGTCTGGTCGCACAGCAGGTCCACCTGCCCGCCGAGCAGGTCATTCATGGCCGGGCCGGTGCCCTTGTAGGGGATGGTGTTGAGCTCGACGCCCATCTGGCTCATGAACAGCAGGCCGCACAGGTGCGAGACGGCGCCCAAGCCGGCATTGGCCAGCGTGACCTTGCCGGCGTTGGCCTTCACATAGGTCTGCAGTTCGGCAAAGTTGGCGGCCGGGAAGTCCTTACGCGCCAGCAGCGTCATCGGCACATCGACGACCTGGCCGATGTATTCGAAGTCCTTGAGCGGATCGAAGCTCAATTTCTTGTACAGCGCCGGCGCGGTGGCCATGCCCATGTGGTGGATGAAGATGGTGTAGCCGTTGGCCGTCGCGCGTGCCACGCGGGTGGCGGCGATGGTACCGCCTGCGCCCACCGTGTTTTCAACCAGCACGGTCTGGCCCAGCGCCTTGCCCATCGGGATGGCAATCATGCGGGCAACCACGTCGGTCGGGCCGCCGGCGGCAAAAGGCACGACCAGCGCCACCGGCTTGTCCGGGAAAGCGGCCTGGCTGTGCGCCTGCGTGCCCGCGCCCAGCGTGAGGACTGCGGCGCAAGCCAGCAGCGTGGTCTTCAATTTTGAGTTCATGCTTGTCTCCATGTAGTTAAGAAAATTATCCAGCGACTTTCACCGCAATACCATCGGAAAATACCCGCACCAGGGCGCATGGTTGCGCCTTGTTTCAGATTCATGTGGCAGCCTGCCAGGCCAACGTGCGCTGCGCAAGCCGCAACACGGGCGTGTCCACCATGCGGCCGTCAAGGCTGACCACGCCGCCGCCCGCCGCCTCGCTGGCAGCCAGCACGCGACGCGCCCAGTCGATCTCGGCCGGGCTGGGGGTGAACGCAGCATTGACCGCCGCCACCTGCGAGGGATGAATACACAGCTTGGCACCAAAGCCGCCGCGGCGGCTGCGCAGCAGATCGCGCGCGAGCTGTGCCGTGTCCTGCGTGTCCGCCGTCACGCCGTCGATCGGCGAAGGAAGCTGCGCGCGGCGCGAAGCCAGCAGCACGGCCAGCCGAATCGCCGTCAGCTCGGCTTCGTCGGGTCCGCAAGCCAGGCCGGCATCGGCCTGGAAGTCGAGGTTGCCAAAGGCCAGCCGCAGCACCTGGGGGCTGCGTGCCAGGGTGTCGGCCGCGTCGAGGCCGGCGACCGATTCAATCAGCGGCACCAGCGCGCATGCCGGGCCCAGCACCGCCGCGACATGCGAGAGCTGGGCCGCATGTTCAGCCTTGGGCAGCACCACGCCGGCTACACCCAACCCAACCAGCCCGCCCAACAGGTTCAGGTCATCGCCATGCCAGGCCGTGTTGCCCGCATTCACGCGCACCAGCACGCGCGCGCGTCCGGCCGCTGCAAGGCCAGCCCAGGCCTGCGCCAGCCCTTGGCGCGCCTGCGCCTTCTCGCCGGGGGCGACCGCATCTTCGAGGTCAATGATGACGGCGTCGGCGCCCGAGGTCAGTGCCTTGGCAAATCGCTCGGGCCGCGTGGCGGGCACGAACAGGAAGGAGCGGGCCAGCGCCAGCGGCTGGCCGGCGGACGCACTCATGCCTTGCCCTCCAGCAGCAGGCCCACGCGCGGCCATGACGCGACCTGCCACAAGGCATCGACGGCTGCCTGCATGTCGCCCGGGGTGGCGCCGCCGCTGAAGGCGGCCAGGCGCAGGGCCTTGGCGGTGATCTCTTCGCGGCTCAGGGTGTTGCCGGGGTCGCCCTTGGGTTCGTCCACCCTGCCCTGCAGCACGCGGCCATCGGTGGTGGTGACGGTGACCTTGCCTATCCAGCGCTGCGGATAGGCGGCGTCCACCTCGGCATCGAGCACCATGGTGACCCGGTCACGCAGGGCCATGGTGGCGTCTTCGCGGAAATGTTTCTCGAACTCGACCAGGCCGGCGTGGCCGAAACGCGCAACCAGCGCCAGCACCGTGCCCATGGAGAACTTGCTCTGGTGCACGGTGGCTGGGTCCAGCACCGGGCCCAGCACGTCGATGGCGCCCTGGTGCACATGGGTGACCACACTGGCGATGTCGGCCGGTGCCAGCTGGTGCGCCTGCATGACCTGCAGCAACGCGTCGGCCGCCGGGTGGGTGTGGCGGCAGGACGCGTGGTACTTGAACGAGGTCTCGGCCGTGGCCCAGCGTGAACCCAGCCCGGCGGTCAGCCTGGCCGGATCGGCGTCGCTGGACATGCCGGCGGCCATACCCTGCGGGCCTTCGAGGATCTGCGCCGCGCCGGTGAAGCCATCCTGCGCCAGGCAGGCCGACATCAGGCCGGCGGCGGCAGCGTGCGCGGTGTGCAGCTGCTTGGAGTCCGCGGCCGTGCGCAAAAATTCCCAGAGCCCGGCCGACTGCGTGCCGGCCGAGCCGAAGGCGTGCTGCATCTGCGCCGGGCTCAAGCCCAGCAGGCTGCCCGCCGTGGCCGCCGCCGCCAGCGTGCCGGCGGTGCCGGTGGTGTGAAACACCTTGTAGTGCGAGCGGCCCAGAAACTCGCCGACTCGGATGCCGACCTCGTAACCGGCGACCGCGGCGGTGAGCATCTGCCTGCCGCTGCTGCCGAACGTCTGCGCCATCGCCAGCGCCACCGGAAACACCACTGTGGCGGGGTGGAACACCGAGCCGTTGTGCACGTCGTCCTGCTCGGCGACATGCGAGGCGGCCGCGTTGGCCATGGCGGCAAAGTAGGCGCTGGTGCGGCTGCGGTTGATCAGCACTTCGGCCGCGCCGCCCGTCGGCCCCATGCTGGCGGCGAAACGCGTGATGGTCTCGACCGGGCGCGCGCCTTTGCCTGCAATTGCCGAGCCGAACCAGTCGACCAGCAGGTCTTCAGCCTTGCGCACGACAGCTGCAGGAATGGCGTCGAAGCTCAGGCCAGCGGCGAAGGCGGCGAGTTGGGCGGTGGGGGTGTTGTTCATGGCGAGTCCGTGTTTTTAAAGAAAAATCAGGCGTCAGCCCTTATAGGAGAAGCGCAAGATGCTATCAATTAAATAGCATCCGTCTGCTGCAGCGCGGCGATGGCGTCATCGCCCTGCCCCAGTTCCCGCAGGATGGCGCGGGTGTGCTGGCCGACGGCGGGGATGGGGTCCATGCGGTAGTCAAAGCTGCTGATGCGGCCCGGCGGCAGCAGCGCGGGAATGTCGCCAACCGGCGAAGCCACCTGGCGCCAGCGGTCCCGCGCCTTGAGCTGCGGATGCGCCCAGAGCTCGGCCATGCTGTTCATGCGGGCGTTGGCAATCTGCGCCTCGTCGAGCCGGGTGGTCACCTCGGCGGTGCTCATGCCGGCAAAGGCCGCGAGAATGATGGCCTTGAGTGCATCGCGGTGTTCGTTGCGCCGCGCGTTGCTGTCAAAACGCGCATCGGTCGCCAGCCCGGGCTGCTGCAACACAAGCTTGCAGAAACTCACCCATTCGCGTTCGTTCTGCAGTCCGAGCATGACGGTGCCGCCGTCACCGGCCGCAAACGGGCCATAGGGATAAATGGTCGCGTGGGATGCCGCGCTGCGCGGCGGCGGCGTGGCACCACCGTAGGCGTAATACATGGGGTAACCCATCCACTCGGCCAGCGACTCGAGCATGGACACGTCAATGTGCGAGCCCTGGCCGGTCTTGCCGCGTTGCAGCAGCGCGGCCAGGATGCTGCTGTAGGCATACATGCCGGCGGCGATGTCGGCCACCGAGTTGCCGGCCTTGCTGGGCTCGTCGGGCGTGCCGGTCACCGACAGGAAACCGGCTTCGCTCTGGATCAGCAGGTCGTAGGCCTTCTTGTCGCGGTAGGGGCCGTCGTCGCCATAACCCGAAATGTCGCAAACAATCAGTTTCGGGTTGGCCGCACGCAGTTCGTCAAAACCCAGGCCCATGCGCGCGGCCGCACCCGGCGCGAGGTTTTGCACCAGCACGTCGGCGGTTTCAAGCAGCTGTTTAAGCACGGCCAGTGCGGCCGGTTGCTTCAAGTCCAGCGTCAGGCTTTCCTTGGAGCGATTCACCCAGACAAAATGCGAAGCCATGCCATCGACCCGCTGGTCATAGGCGCGCGCAAAGTCGCCGACACCGGGTCGCTCGACCTTGATCACGCGGGCGCCGAGGTCGGCGAGCTGGCGGGTGCAGAACGGTGCGGCGATGGCGTGTTCGAGGGAGATGACGGTGATGCCGTCGAGGGGTCTTGTTTGTGGAGTCATTGCGTATTTGTTGGGGAAGGTTGCGCTTCGGTCGCGTGTTTGATCGGGCGCTTGTTGCAAGCCTGCGCCAGCTGGCCGGGGGTTGCACCGGCGGCCCAAGGCACGCCGTTCGAGCTGAGCTTGTCGAAGCTTCTGTGGTTCGCAACCAAGCCGGGGGTAGCCCGGCGGCTACTCACTTTCTTTTGTCTCGCCAAAAGAAAGTAAGCAAAGAAAAGGCGACCCTGCTGTCTGCGGTCCCCTTCGCTTGCGCTACGGGGGCAACCTGCGGTGCTCGGTCCAGCCGGGGCCGGGCTCGAACTCGCTACGCTCAGACAATCGCCCGTCCTGATCCGTCTGGCCCTGCGCTCCTCGGCGCAGCCAGAAGGGTGGTGGGGTCGAGAGCGGGTTCGGATTCGGGTAGGGAATCGGGCTCCGGCGAGGACGCGCAAAGCGCGTCCTCGCCTCCCCGTATCCGAACCCACATTTGTTTCCCCCACCCGTCGGGCTGGGCCGAGGAGCGCAGCCGAAAGTGGATCAGGGCGAGCGATTGTCTGAGCCAAAGGCGAGTTCGAGCTCGACCCCACTTTCGGCGAGCACCGCAGGTTGCCCCGGAGCGCAGCGCAGGGGACCCAGACCATCGGGTCGCCTTTTCTTTTGCTTACTTTTCTTTTGGCGACTGTATAGACAGGAGACATGGGAAACAGGTGTTCGGAGACATAGGAAACACCTTGGATTCTCAGCCAGCAGCGTTGAGTGCGCTCAAGTCCAGCCGC
>NZ_NBZV01000084.1 GCF_002379095.1 Polaromonas sp. AER18D-145 | reverse complement strand
GAAAAAAACAGGGCGTTCCGGCAAGCTTACGCTGTGCGGGGCGTCTGCGGCCCCTGTGGGTGCCTTCGGCGCTGGCAACCTCTAATGCGCTATTAATACAGTAGCTGCCGGCGCTTGTTGTATAAGGGCTGGCGCCCATTTTTATCCATCTTTTGAGTCCCTAAGGCGTTGGCGCTGCCTGCGCCTGCCAAGGGCTCTCAAGGTGTGCCAGGGGGCTGGAAAAGCCCCAGCGTCGATAATCAGGGGATGACTTCTTCCCCTTCGACTTCCGGCGCAGCAAGCACCGACTTCAGCACGCTGCCGCTGAACCCTGCGATGCAGGCCAATCTGAAAACCCTGGGCTACCTCGCCATGACCCCGATCCAGGCGGCCAGCCTGCCGCTGGCGCTGGCGGGCAAGGACCTGATCGCGCAGGCCAAAACCGGCAGCGGCAAGACCGCTGCCTTTGCGCTGGCCCTGCTGGCCAACCTCAATGCGCGGCGTTTTGCGGTGCAGGCCATGGTGCTGTGCCCGACGCGCGAGCTGGCCGACCAGGTTGCCACCGAAACCCGCCGCCTGGCGCGGGCGGAGGAAAACGTGAAGGTGGTGGTGTTGTGCGGCGGCGTGCCGCTGCGCAACCAGACCGCCAGCCTGGAAAACGGCGCGCACATCGTCGTCGGCACGCCGGGCCGCATCATGGACCATCTGGCGCGCGGCAACCTGAACCTGGAAGCCATGAACACGCTGGTGCTCGACGAAGCCGACCGCATGCTGGACATGGGCTTTTTCGACGACATCGCCACCGTCGCCAAGCAGTGCCCGAAAGAGCGCCAGACCCTGCTGTTTTCGGCGACCTACCCGGAAGGCATCGCCAAGATCAGCCAGCAGTTCATGAAGACGCCGCAAACCATCACGGTGCAGGCGCAGCATGAAAAAACCAAGATCCAGCAGCGCTGGTACCAGGTGCCCGACAGCGACCATGACGAAGCCCGCCTGGGCGCCGTCGCGCAGGTGCTGCGCCACTTCCGACCGGCCAGCACGCTGGCGTTTTGCAACACCAAGTCGCAGTGCCGCGCACTCGTGGCCTATTTGAAAGACCAGGGCTTCAGCGCGCTGGCGCTGTTTGGTGAACTGGAGCAACGCGAGCGCGACCAGGTGCTGGTGCAGTTTTCCAACCGCAGCTGCTCGGTGCTGGTGGCCACCGACGTGGCCGCGCGCGGCCTGGACATCTCCCAGCTCGAAATGGTCATCAACGTCGACGTGACGCCGGACGCCGAGGTGCACATCCACCGCATCGGCCGCACCGGCCGTGCCGACGAAGAAGGCTGGGCCATCAGCCTGGCCAGCATGGACGAGATGGGTTACGTCGGGAAAATCGAGGTGCTGCAAAAGGCCGAGTCCGAATGGCACAAGCTCAGCGAGCTGACGCCGGCCAGCAACGAGCCGCTGCTGCCGCCCATGGTGACTCTGCAGATCGTCGGTGGGCGCAAGGAAAAAATCCGCGCCGGCGACGTGCTGGGCGCGCTGACCGGCGAGGCCGGCAACATGCCGCCCTTCACGCGCGAGCAGGTCGGCAAGATCAACGTCAACGAGTTCTCCACCTATGTCGCCGTGGACCGCGCGATTGCCAGCCAGGCCCAGCAAAAACTGGCCACGGGCGGCGTCAAGGGCAAAAGCGTCAAGGTGCGCTTCATGGACGAGGCCTGAGCGGTAACCCTGTGGCCGCCGGCGCGCCAACTCCCTCCGGGCTGGCCGTGGTGGTGGGTGCCGGTGGCGCGCTGGGCGCGGCCTTGCTGGCGCAACTGCAGCGCGAGGGGCCCTACGACCGGGTGCTGGGCCTGGGCCGTGCGGGCGAGATCCGCATCGACTATGCGGATGAGGCCAGCATCGCCGCGTCGGCGCAGGCCATCGCCAAGATGTGTGCCGAGTCCGGGCTGACGCTGCGCCTGCTGCTGGTCGCGACCGGTTTTCTGCATGGTGCGCAAGGGCAACCCGAACGCGGCTGGCGCCACCTCGACGCTGGCTACCTGCAGCAGGTTTTCCTGGTCAACACCTTCGGCCCGGCGCTCTTGATCAAACATTTTTTTCCGCTGCTGCCCCGGCAGGGGCGCTGCGTGGCCGGTTTTGTGTCGGCCAAGGTTGGCAGCATAGGCGACAACGCGCTGGGTGGCTGGTACGGCTACCGGGCCTCGAAGGCGGCGCTCAACCAGCTGGTCAAAACTGCGGCCATCGAGCTGACACGCAGCAACAGGGAAAGCATTTGCGTGGCGCTGCACCCGGGCACGGTGGACACGCCGCTGAGCCAGCCCTTTGCCAAAACCGGGCTCACCGTGCGCCCGCCGCAGGAAGCCGCCGGTGATCTGCTTGCTGTGATCGCTGGTCTGGCGCCGGCCGATTCCGGGGCGCTGGTGGATTACCGGGGGCAGACACTGCCTTTTTGAGGGCTAAGTTCAAAAAACGCCTCCAGCCCTTGAGTGGATTGCGCTAATAGCTATCAAAACAGGAGCAAACTGCGTTCCGCCCGGCCGCCGGCCGACAGGCCGGGGCGGGACCCGCGTGTGTCTGTAGGCGGCCAGGCCTGGTACGCGTCAGACCCGGCACCCGGCGCGGATGCGCTTGCATCGCCAGCATCATGGCCGTTCGGCCCGTTGTGACCCGCTGCCTGTTTTTGCGCGCCACAATCGATGCAGCGCGGCGCTGCCAGTGGTCTCCCGTTGTCACGCCACCCCGCCATTTCTCTGCGCACGCAGTCTGCCTGAACCAGGCTTGGCTGCGGCATCACTCCAGGAAGACACTGTATGGTCAGGCTTGAATTTTCCATTGAACTGGGTTACCAGGTGGCCGATGCCGGCTGCGATTTCATCTTCAACATCCATGCGGCCCACACGCGCGAGCAGGCGGTGGTCAGCGAGACCCTGGGCATCAGCCAGGTTCTGCAGCCCGAGTTTTATACCGACGCGGTCAGCCGCAACCGCTACCTCAAGTTCAGGGCCATGCCCGGTCCGCTGACGGTCAGTTACGGCGCGACGGTGGACATCCGCCACCATGTGGCGCAACCCGACCAGGTGACAGAGGTCGGCGTGTTGCAGTTGCCCGGCGCGGTGCTGCCTTACCTCTACCCCAGCCGTTATTGCCAGTCCGACAGGCTGCACCGGCTGGCCGTCAAGGAGTTTGGCCAGCTGCGCCAGGGTTACAGCCGGGTCCAGGCCATCCGCGACTGGGTCCACCAGCGCGTGAGCTTCATGTCCAACAGCTCCACCGGCAACACCACGGCCATCGACACGCTGATCGACGAGGCCGGCGTCTGCCGCGATTTTGCGCACCTGATGATTGCGCTGTGCCGCGCGGTCAACATCCCGGCGCGGTTTGTCAGCGGCATCGACTACGGCGCCGACCCGGCCTTGGGTCCAACCGATTTCCACGCCTATGTCGAGGTTTATTTGGGCCACCGTTGGTACATGTTCGACCCCTCGGGCACGGCGATTCCGATGGGTTTTGTGCGCCTGGCCACCGGCCGCGACGCAGCAGACGCCGCGTTTGCAACGATGTTCGGCGGTGTCAGTTCCTCGGCGCCGGTGATCAGCATCGAGGCCTTGCCCGATGATCAGGGCCAACTGGTGGTGCCCCAGCATGTGGCTGAGGCGTTGTCTACCGACGGGGGGTAGAGCCCCCACGTTCGCTCACTTCGTGTAGCTCTCTGCCCCCCGAGGGGGCGCCGCGCCTGCGGCCCGGCCCTTCGACGGGCTCAGGACAGGCCGAGGCCGGTTCCGCGGCCCCTGCCTGGTTGAAGAGCCGCCGCGCCCGCACGTTTCATATTCGTTCGTCCTGAGCCTGTCGAAGGACGCCCCCCGAAGGGCTGTTCAGGCGCCGGGGTTTGCCGCAGCGCGCCGGCGCCGCTCCATGTAAGCCTGCAGCTCGCCGACCACACCCTTGCGGAAGGCCAGCACACACAGCACAAAAATCACGCCGATGATCACGGTGACCCACGAGCCCACCTTGTCGGCCAGCAGGTTCTGCAGCGAGATCACGATGCCGGCGCCGAACACCGGGCCGAAGAAGGTGCCGACACCGCCGAGCAGCGTCATCAGGATCACTTCGCCCGACATCGACCAGTGCGCGTCGGACAGGGTGGCAAAACCCATGACCAGGGTTTTGAGCGAACCGGCCAGGCCGGCCAGCGCGGCCGACAGCACAAAGGCCAGCAGCTTGTAACGGTCCACCTGGTAGCCCAGGGAAATCGCGCGGGGTTCGTTTTCACGGATCATCTTGAGCACCTGGCCGAAAGGCGAACGCACGATGCGCGAAATGGCCAGAAAACAGCCGACAAACACCGCCACCACCAGGTAATACATGGCGGTGTCCGACTCCAGCGAGAACAGGCCGAACAGCGCGCCACGCGGCACGCCCTGCAGGCCGTCTTCACCACCGGTAAAGGGCGCCTGCAGGCAGACGAAATACACCATCTGGGCAATCGCCAGCGTGATCATCGCGAAATAAATGCCCTGGCGCCGGATGGCGACCACGCCAACCACCAGGCCGATCAGACCCGCGGCCACCACACCGGCCAGGATGCCGAGCTCGGGCGTCCAGCCCTGCGACTTGACGATCCAGCCGGTGGCATAGGCGGCCGAGCCGAAAAACGCCGCATGGCCGAAGGACAGCAGGCCGGTGAAACCGAGCAGCAGGTTGAAGGCGCAGGCAAAAATGGCGAAGCACAGCAGCTTCATGACAAACACCGGGTAGAGGCCGAGCAGGGGCGCCACCAGCGCCAGGATCAGCAGCGCGATATAGGTGATTCGAATGAGTTTGGCGGCTGGGGTCATCTGCTTGTTGTCATGGGGGGAATTGATGGCAGGGCGCATGGCTCAGGCCTCCTTGCCGAACAGGCCGGCGGGCCGGAACATCAGCACGATGACCATGATGACGAACACCACAATGTTGGACGCTTCGGGGTAGAACACCCGTGTCAGCCCTTCGACGATGCCCAGGCCCAGGCCGGTCAGGATGGAGCCCATGATGGAGCCCATGCCGCCGATCACCACCACGGCAAACACCACGATGATCAGGTTGGAGCCCATCAGCGGGTTGACCTGGATGATGGGCGCGGCCAGCACACCGGCCAGCGCGGCCAGCGCGGCGCCGGCGCCGTAGGTCAGCATCACCATCATGGGCACGTTGATGCCGAAGGCCTGCACCAGCGCGGCGTTTTCGGTCCCGGCGCGCAGGTAGGCGCCGAGCCGGGTGCGTTCGATCAGGTACCAGGTGCCCAGGCAGACCACCAGCGACACCAGCACCACCCAGGCGCGGTAGTTCGGCAGGACCATGAAGCCCAGGTTGGTCGCGCCCGAGAGCAGCTCAGGCACGTTGTAGGACTGGCCCGATGCGCCATACAGCTCGCGGAACACGCCCTCAAGAATCAGCGCCAGACCAAAGGTCAGCAGCAAGCCGTACAGCGGGTCGAGCTTGTACAGGTGTTTGAGGAAAAGACGCTCGATGACCACGCCGAGCGCGCCCACCAGCAGCGGCGCCAGGATCAGCGCCGCCCAGTAATTGATGCCGAACTTGTCGAGCATGATCCAGGCAGCAAAGGCGCCCAGCATGTAGAGTGCGCCGTGCGCAAAATTGACCACGCCCAGCAGGCCGAAGATCACCGCCAGCCCGAGGCTGAGCATGGCGTAAAACGCGCCATTGACCAGGCCCAGCAACAGCTGGCCCAGAAAGGCTTGATGGGGAATACCGAAAATTTCCATGGAGACCCGTCAGTTCACGCTGTGAGAGTACAAACAATAGCAAAGTAAAAAGTGGCCGGCCGCGCTGCGGCCGGCCACTGGTACTGCAACCCGGAAGTAGCGAAACAAGGTGAAAGTGATGACTTCGTGCCCAGGGCAAGGCGCAAGCCGCAGCGAAGGCTGTGCGCCTTCGCAAGGATTGCAACGCCGCCATGGGTGCGAAGGCGCGCTTTCATGTTTCGATATTTTCGGGTTGCGGTACTGAGGGTCAGCTTACTTCTTGAGCAGGGCGCACTTGGACTCGGCGACCGTGGTGAAGGCCTGGTCGCCAGGGATCTTGGCCACGGTTTTGTAGTAGTCCCATGGCGTGGTCGATTCCTTGGCCGACTTGACCTGGAACAGGTACATGTCGTGGATCATGCGGCCGTCGGCGCGGATCTGGCCCTTGTTGTAGAAGTCGTCGATCTTCATGCCCTTGAGCGTGGCCATGACCTTGTCGCCGTCCGTCGTGCCGGCGGTCTGCACGGCCTTCAGGTAATTCGTTGCGGCCGAGTAGTCGGCGGCCTGCAGGCTCGAAGGCATGCGCTTGTACTTGTCGAAGAAGCGCTTGGCAAACTTGCGGGACGCATCGTCCTGGTTCCAGTACCAGCTGTCGGCCAGCTGCAGGCCTTCGGTGTTGGCCAGGCCCAGGCTGTGCACGTCGTTGATGAACACCAGCAGGCCGGCCACCTTCATGGTCTTGTTGATGCCGAATTCCTTGGCGGCTTTCATGGCGTTGGTGAAGTCGCCGCCGGCATTGGCCAGCGCCAGCACCTGGGCCTTGGACGATTGCGCCTGCAGCAGGAAGGACGAGAAGTCCGACGCATTGAGCGGGTGGCGCACGGCGCCGGCCACGGTGCCGCCGTTGGCCTTGACCACGGTCGATGCATCACCTTCGAGCGAGTAGCCGAAAGCATAGTCAGCCGTCAGGAAGAACCAGTTCTTGGCACCGGACTTCACCAGGGCGCCGCCAGCCACCTTGGCCAGGGCCACGGTGTCGTAGGCGTAATGCACGGTGTAAGGCGAGCAGGCTTCATTGGTCAGGCGGGCCGAGCCGGGGCCGATGGCGATGAAGGGTTTCTTTCTTTCTTCGGCGATCTTGGCCATGGCCAGTGCCGTACCCGAATTGGTGCCGCCGATCAGCATGGAAAGGCCATCCTTGTCCATCCACTCGCGCGCCTTGGAGCTGGCCACGTCGGCCTTGTTCTGGTGGTCGGCGGTCAGCACTTCGATCGGACGGTTCAGCACCTTGCCGCCGAAATCCTGCGCCGCCCACTTGATCATTTCACCGCCGGCCGGGCCGTCGATGTCGGCGTACAGGCTGGACATGTCGGTGATGAAACCGATCTTGACGGGGCCGGTGTTCTGCGCGGAGGCAGCGGCGGCGAAGCCGATGGCCAGTGCGGCGACGAGGTTTTTGAGTTTCATGGGGTCTCCTTGGGTTGTGGTCGAAAGCGGAAAAGGGGGAAGGGTCTGGCCTGGCGGCGGTCAGACACCGAGGTATTCCTGCAGCATGCCCATGTTCTGGGTCAGCTCGTTCTGGGCAAACTGTTTCACGATGGTGCCGTGCTCCATCACGTAAAAGCGGTCGGCCAGTGGCGCGGCGAAGCGGAAGTTCTGCTCGACCAGCACGATGGTGTAACCCTT
>NZ_NBZV01000083.1 GCF_002379095.1 Polaromonas sp. AER18D-145 | reverse complement strand
GCGCCAGCATGAGGTCGATGATGCGGTGTACCGGCTCAACCACAGACCCCGCAAGTGCCTGGGTTACCTCACCCCGCACGAGGTCTTCTATGGCTTGAAGATGCAGCCGATTACACTGCCTTCTGTTGCGCTTTGTACTTGAATCCGCCCATCAAAAATGCCTCCAGCCCTTATTCCGCGGGCGCAAGAAGCTACGTAATTAATAGCATTCATGTGGTACGCAGAGACGCCGGGGTGGCGTTGGCGACACTGTGACGGGCCCGTCGCCCGGCCGGATGAGGCCTTCACCATCAACAAGAGAATCAACAACGCTTTCCTTCTGTTCCCGCCGTTCACCCCGCACCCCGCAGCCCCGGAGCCACAACCTGATGCCCAAAATCATCTTCAAGGTCAAAAGCGCCCTCCATGCGCGGCAGTTACAAGCTGTGGTGAGTTCCTGACGCCATGGTCACGCTGCACGTCACCCGGGAACTGGCCCGCGCTCTCAAGCTGCCGGCCCGCCTGGCTGTTGATGCCAATGCGTCTGGCAGCGCGCTGGGCCCCTGGTCTCTGGGGCTGGTGCATTGCCGGCCGTCCAAGCTGGTGGTGGCGGTGAGCGCGAGCACGCGCTGGGCGATGGCGCTGCATGCGGCGCCGCTGGCAACACTGCAACACCGTTTTGGCCCGGCCCTGCTGCAAAACCTGCTGGCACTCGGCGTGCCGCCCGACCGCGCCCGCGCGGAGGTGGACGCGCATGCGCCGGCGCAGTGGGCGCTGGGCCACGACCGCGGCGTGCTGGCGCACCTGAACCAGTGCGCGGGGGATGTCCTGTGGGCGGCCAACGATGGCTTGTCCCTGCCGTCGGTCAATCAGCGCCTGGCCGAACGCATCATCATCAAGCCGCAAACCGGCAGCCCTGCTTCCGACGTACTGCGTTTGCTGGGCGGAGACCCTGACAATCTGCATCGTCTCAAGCGCGTAGAGGGGCAGGCCTGGCGCGAAACCTACGCGCTGATGCAGGCACAGGCCGGGCAAGCGGTGGTGACCATGCCGGTGCTGCGTCTGCTCGGGTCCGAGCGGCTGGAGGCGCGCCACCAGGCTGAAATCCTCCTGAGCTGGTTGCCTGTGGACGAGGGTCGCACCCTGGCCTCAGGCCGGTCGCCGCGCTGGATACCGGGGGAACTGGTGCTGGACCTGCAAGGCATTGAGGCAGTGAGCCCGACCTTTGCCGCGGTGCTGCATGCCGAGGCGGTGGCTCTGGGCTTGCGGCGTCTGATCTTGCGCAATGCGCTGGAGGAGGTAGCCGCTCAAATGCTACAAATTAAATAGCGGTGAGCGAACGGCTGGCATGGGCTGGCGGAACTTTTGTGCTTTAAATGACACGGGAAACGATCGCTGAAAATGGATTTGGACAGGTTTTACAGATAAAACATGCCGTCAGCCCTTATCCTGCGGACGCAAGCAGCTCCTGAATTCATAGCAAAAAGGAAGAATTCAGCTCTGCGCCAGCAGCACCACCAGCGCGCCGGCGCCGCCCTCGGCCGGCCGGGCCTGCACAAAGGCGATCACTTCCTGCTTCTGGATCAGCCAGCTTTGCACCCGGCCCTTGAGCACCGGTGTCTTGCCGGGCGAACCCAGGCCCTTGCCGTGCACCACACGCACGCAGCGCATGCCGGCCTTGTGCGCTTCGCGAATGAAGGCCGCCAGCGTGTCGCGCGCATCCTCGCGGCGCAGTCCGTGCAGGTCGAGCTGGCGCTGGATGCTCCAGCCGCCGCGGCGCAGCTTGCGCACCACGTCCGGCCCCATGCCCGGACGGCGAAAACTCAGCGCCTCGTCGGTGTCGAGCAGGGTTTCAACATCAAATTCGTCGGAGATGGCCTCGCGCATCACGGCCAGCTCGTCGCGTTGCTGCTGCACCGGAATCGGTGCGGGCTGGGTCGGCGGCAGATGCGCCCGGTGGCCCGGATGGCCAGGCCGGTGTCTGGCCGGCAGCGCCTTGACCGGGCCGATGGCGCGCGAGAAAAGCTCTTTTTCCGCCTTCGCTGTCGCAGCGGCAGCCGCGCGCGCCGCCTTGAGGTCGGCTGCCTGCCGGGCCCGGGTTTCTATCTCGAGCTTGACGGCTTTCAGGCCCTTCAGGTCCTTGATGGCCGGTGGTCGGGCTGCCATCAGAGCAACCCCCGTTCCGCCATCGAGATCGCCTGCGTGCTGGTCACGACAAAATGGTCCAGCACCCGCACGTCCACCAGGGCCAGCGCGGCTTTCAGCGTCTGGGTCAGCGCTTCGTCGGCACGCGAGGGCCGGGCTTCGCCGCTCGGGTGGTTGTGCGCCAGCACCACGCTGCCGGCGTGCAGGGCCAGCGCCCGCACCACCACCTCGCGCGGGTAGACGCTGGTTTGTGTCAGCGTGCCGCGAAACAGCTCTTCCAGCGCAATCAGCCGGTGCTGGCTGTCGAGAAACAGCACCGCAAAGATTTCGTGCGGACGGCTGCCGAGCTGCAGCTGCAGGTAGTCGCGCACCGCCTGCGGTGTGGTGAACAGCGGCTTTTCCTGCAGCTCCTGCGCCAGCGCGCGGCGCGCGAGCTCCAGCACGGCCACCAGTTCGGCGCGTTTGGCCGGCCCCAGGCCCTTGATGCTGTTGAGGGCTTCGTGCCCGGTGTGCAGCAGGCCGGCCACGCCGCCGAAAGTGTCCACCAACTCCTGGCCCATCTGCAACGCATTTTTGCCGGGAATGCCGCTGCGCAGCAGCAGGGCCAGCAGCTCGGCATCGCTGAGCGCGCCGGGGCCACGGGCCAGCAGCTTTTCGCGGGGGCGGGCGTCCTCGGGCAGGTCTTTCAGGAGCATGGGAGGTCTCGGCAGTGGGCAAGCATTGGAAACGCCATCACAGGGGCAGTATCAGGGGTAAACCGGCGGGTCTGGCTGGGCCGGGTCGCACTTTCTACAATAGGGGCAGTTTACAAACAGTTGGCGGCCCGCCGGGCCGGCCCCCGAAAGTCCTATGTCCACCGTGGAAACACCCGCTCCCGCCCTCGTCCAGCCTGGTTCCTTCCTGACCCTGCACTACCGCATGGCCGGGCCGTCCACGGACGGAAAACCGGGCGCCGACATCATCAACACCTTCGCCGGCAAGCCGGCCACCCTGAGCCTGGGCACCGGCGAGCTGTCGCCCGCGATCGAGCAGCGCCTGCTGGGTCTGCGCGAAGGCACGCGCACCAGCTTCGAACTGGCGGCCGGCGAGGCTTTTGGCGAGCGCAACCCCGAGCTGGTGCAGTGGGTGGCGCGCAAGCTGCTCAATGAACTGGGCGACCCCCACGAGCAGTACAAGGTCGGCGATGTTGTGCAGTTCCCCACGCCCGACGGCATGGGCCAGTACGCCGGCAGCGTGCAGCAGGTCAAGGCAGACGGCGACGCCGTGCAGTTTGACTTCAACCACCCGCTGGCCGGCCAGCCGGTGGTGTTTGAAGTCCAAGTGATTGGTGTCCTGTGATCAATAAAACATCGCCTCAGGAAATCATCCTGGCCGAGCCGCGCGGTTTTTGCGCCGGCGTCGACCGCGCCATCGAGATTGTCGAGCGCGCGCTCGGCAAGTTCGGCGCCCCGATTTATGTGCGCCACGAAATCGTGCACAACACCTACGTCGTCAACGAGCTCAAGGAAAAGGGCGCGGTTTTCATCGAGGACCTGGACGATGTGCCAGTTGGCGCCACGCTGGTGTTCAGCGCCCACGGCGTCAGCAAGGCCACCGAGCGCGAGGCCGAAGCGCGTGGCTTTCGCATCTTCGACGCCACCTGCCCGCTGGTGACCAAGGTGCACGTCGAGGTGGCCAAGCTCAACAAGGAAGGTTACGAGTTCATCATGATCGGCCACAAGGGCCACCCCGAGGTCGAAGGCACCATGGGCCAGCTCGACAGCGGCATCCATCTGGTGGAAGACGTGGCCGACGTGGCGCGCATCCAGCCGGCGCAGACCGACAAGCTGGCGGTGGTCACGCAGACCACGCTCAGTGTGGACGATGCCGCCGAGATCAGCGCCGCCGTGAAAGCGCGGTTCCCGAACGTGCGCGCGCCCAAGCAACAGGACATTTGCTACGCCACGCAAAACCGGCAGGACGCCGTCAAGATCATGAGCCCGCAGGTCGACATCCTCATCGTTGTCGGCAGCCCGACCAGCTCCAACAGCAACCGCCTGCGCGAGCTGGCCGCCAAGCTGGGCACCGAGGCCTACATGGTGGACGACGCCACCGAGCTCAAGCCGGAATGGTTTGAAGGCAAAAGCCGCGTCGGCCTGACCGCCGGGGCGTCGGCGCCCGAAATCCTGGTCAAGCAGGTGATCGACCGCATCAAGGCGCTGGGCGCGGTGTCGGTACGCAAGATGGCCGGCATCGAGGAAACCATCAAGTTTCCGCTGCCCAAGGGGCTCAAGCTGGACGGCCCCGCGCTGGACGCCATCGGCAGCGACCTGCATGCCGAGTCCTAGGCCCGGTATGCCAGATATGCCAGATCGCTATCAAATCGAGAGCTGCCAACGCAGGTTTCAAGAGGGCTACAGTCACTTTATTCGTCAAACCCCGGTGTGGAAGCTGCCCGGCAAGGCATTGGGCGTGGATTGCGCTGAAGTCTGGCTCAAGCTCGAGCAGCTGCAGACCAGCGGCAGCTTCAAGGCGCGCGGCATGCTCAACCGCCTGCTGTCCAACCCGATCCCATCCAGCGGCGTGATTGTGGCGTCGGGCGGCAACGCCGGCATTGCCACCGCAGCCGCCGCGCGTGAACTGGGCGTGCGCTGCGAGGTGTTTGTGCCCGAGGTGTCCAGCCCGGCCAAACGCGCCAAGCTGGCTGCCCTGGGCGCCGAGGTGGTGGTCACCGGCGCCGCCTATTCGGATGCGTTGCAGGCCTGCCTGGCGCGCCAGCAGCAAACCGGCGCGCTGCTGACCCATGCCTACGACCAGCTTGAGGTGGTGGTTGGCGCCGGCACGCTGGCGCTGGAGATCGAGCAGCAGGCCGGCCTGCCCGACGCCGTGCTGGTCAGTGTGGGCGGCGGCGGCCTGATCGCCGGCATCGCCAGCTGGTTCGAGCAGCGCTCCCGCGTTGTCGCGCTGGAGCCCGAACTCGCGCCCACCCTGTTCCGGGCGCGCGAGGCCGGGCAGCCGGTCGATGTGCGCGTGGGCGGCATCGCCGCCGATTCACTGGGTGCCAAACGCATTGGCGACCTGGGTTGGGCGGCCACCCAGGCGCATGTGCGTGATGCGCTGCTGCTCAGCGACGACGCCATCCGGGCCGCCCAGCTGTGGATGTGGAAGGAGCTCAGGCTGGCGGTGGAGCCGGCGGCAGCCTTGCCGCTGGCGGCGCTGCACAGCGGCGCCTATGTGCCGCGGCCGGACGAAAAAGTCTGTCTGATCATCTGCGGCGCCAACCTCGATCCGGCCAGCCTGAACTGAACCCCGCCCCGGTGGCCGGCCCGCCGCGGCACAAAATACAATGACCCCATGCTAGACATCAACCTGCTCCGTAAAGACCTGCCCTCGGCCATCGCCCGGCTGGAAACCCGCAAAAGCCCGCAAGCCTTCCTCAACGTGGAAGCCTTCCAGGCGCTGGAGGCCGAGCGCAAGGCCCTGCAGATCCGGACAGAAGAGCTGCAGAACCAGCGCAACACCCTGTCCAAACAGATCGGCCAGCTCAAGTCCAAAGGCGAAGACGCCAGCGCCGTGATGGCGCAAGTGACAAGCTCCAAGGCCGAGCTGGAAGCCTCCAGCGTCCGGCTCGAGCAGATCCAGGGCGAGATGCAGGCCCTGCTGCTGGCCGTGCCTAACCTGCCGCATGAAAGCGTGCCGCACGGCGCGGGCGAGGCCGGCAACGTTGAAGTGCGCAAATGGACGCCGGTTGAAGGCCTGGGCGGCGAGCCGCCTGCGTATGCCTTCGAAGTGAAAGACCATGTGGACCTGGGCCAGCCCCTGGGGCTGGACTTTGAATTGGGCACCAAGCTCACCGGCTCGCGCTTCACGGTCATGCAGGGCCAGCTTGCGCGTTTGCACCGGGCGCTGTCGCAGTTCATGCTCGACGTGCAGACGGCCGAACACGGCTACACCGAGTGTTATGTGCCCTACATTGTCAATGATCAGTCATTGCGGGGAACTGGCCAACTGCCGAAGTTCGAGGAAGACTTGTTCCAGGTGAGTTTTGGGGGCACCCCAAGCAAGACCGCTTACGCGGATATTTACGCTGATAAATTGAATATCGACGGAAGTGTCAGTGAGGATTCAAACGTTAAAGTGCTCGAGAGAAGCTGGTATCTCATCCCCACCTCCGAAGTGCCACTGACCAACTTTGTGCGCGACGAGGTGGTGCCCGAGGCGCAGTTGCCGCTCATGTTCACCGCGCACACACCATGCTTCCGCTCAGAGGCCGGCAGCTACGGCCGCGACACCCGCGGCATGATCCGCCAGCACCAGTTCGACAAGGTCGAGATGGTGCAGATCGTGCACCCTGACCACAGCTACGACGCCCTCGAGGCCATGACCGGCCACGCCGAGGCCATCCTGCAAAAGCTGGGCCTGCCTTACCGCGTGATGCTGCTGTGCACCGGCGACATGGGCTTCGGCGCCAGCAAGACCTACGACCTGGAAGTCTGGCTGCCGGGCCAGAACGCCTACCGCGAAATCAGCTCCGTCTCCAACTGCGAAGCCTTCCAGGCCCGCCGCCTGCAGGCCCGCTTCAAGAACGCCCAGGGCAAAAACGAATTCGTGCACACCCTCAACGGCTCCGGCCTGGCGGTGGGCCGCACGCTGGTCGCGGTGCTGGAAAATTATCAGCGCGAAGACGGCACCGTTGCGGTGCCGGCTGCCTTGCAGCCCTACATGGGCGGAATCACGGTGCTGACCCCCGCAGGAAAGTAGCGAGCTGAGGGGGTTCTGGCTCAGCAGGGGGCGCGGGACCTGCTTAGCCGGACCACAGGCGCAGCGGCCCCCGAGGGGCTGGAGCCTGCGGCTCCAAAGCTGCTTGAGCAGCTTTGGACAGGCGACAGAGGCGAAGCGTCTCGCGAGCCGCGGCCTGCAAGGCCTCGGGAGCTACACGAAGTGAGCGACCGTGGGGGCTTGTTAGATGGGGCTGTTAGAATAACTGCTCGATTTAGGAGAGGTGGCAGAGTGGCCGAATGTACCTGACTCGAAATCAGGCGTACCGCAAGGTACCGTGGGTTCGAATCCCACCCTCTCCGCCAAGAACCGGTTTGATGTAGTCCAACACAGACCCCTGAAAGCCCCGAAAACTCAGTGTTTACGGGGCTTTTTTGTTTCCTTTTGGACTACCTGTGTTTCCGCTTGCGGTGCAGGCCTTGCTGCACCTCGAACTTTGTTGGCATGCCATCAGCCAAGTGCCGCGATCAGCTCCTTCAGGTATTTACCCTTGTGTTGACTCCTACCCTGTCAACATTGACAGGGGTAGGTGTTGCATAGCTTTCCAATTCGTTGATCATCGGCGGTGTTTCGAGATGTTTCAATCGTGCGCTCCGGCGCGTGTCAAGGTAGTTGTCGCCTCAGTCATGCAGCCAATGGCTGAATAAGCGTGGCGCCGACATGGGCCGCCACCACCGAGTCGCGCTCGGGGTTGAGTGTCACAGCACCGGTGGGCGTCCAGTTTCTTGTGTTCCCAGACCA
>NZ_NBZV01000082.1 GCF_002379095.1 Polaromonas sp. AER18D-145 | reverse complement strand
CCCACTCCCACCCCTATCCCCTGCCCTCGCCCCGCTGGGCGATGGAGGGGGACTTCATTTGGCCGCGTGTGCTGCGTCCGCGTGCATGAATGACGGATTGTTGAGTCCGACATGACGCGCTTCGCGCGTCATGTCTCCCCGTACCCGATCCCGAATCCGAATCCGCATTTCTTCCCCCACCCGTCGGGCTGGGCCGAGGAGCGCAGCCGAAAGCGGATCAGGGCGAGCAATTGTTTGAGGCGAAGCCGAGTTCGAGCTCGACCCCGCTTTCGGCGAGCACCGCAGGCTGCCCGCAGCGAAGCGGAGGGACCCAGACCATCGGGTCGCCTTTTCTTTTGCTTACTTTTCTTTTGGCGACGCAAAAGAAAAGTGAGTTGCCGCCGGGCAACCCCCGGCCAACAGGCGCAGACACCCCCCAGGACCTGCGGAAAAGCCTAATGACAGCGGCCCCCAAACTGTAGGAACTCCCTGACGGCAGGTCAGCGCGCCTTCCTGCTTGATCCAGCCCAACCACAGGCAACAATCAGTCCATACATAACAAGGAGTTCTCCATGTCGATTTCAATGATTCTGCTCATCGTCCTCATCCTGATTCTGGTGGGCGCACTGCCGACCTGGGGCCACAGCCGCTCGTGGGGCTACGGTCCCAGCGGTGGTTTGGGACTGATTGTCATCATCCTGATCGTGCTGCTGCTGATGGGCCGGATCTAGATCTCACCGATCCCGCTGAGAAGGGACTCCGCCGCAAGGCTGGAGTCCTTTTTTTTGCGTGACGCGCGGCGGCCGGTGAAACGTTTCAGCTGTTGATCTGTGCCCAGGCTTTTTCAATCCGCTTGATGCTCACGGGTTGCGGCGTGCGCAGTTCCTGCGCAAAAAAGCTGACACGCAGCTCCTCGAGCAGCCAGCGCAGCTCCTGCAGCCGCGCGTCCGTCGCGCCCTTGCGCTCGGCCACCAGGCGCCAGTAGCGCTGCTCCTGCGGCCGCAACTCGGCCAGCCGCGCCGCATCACGGGCCGGGTCGGCACGCCACTTCTCCAGCCGCAGCGTGATGGCCTTGAGGTAACGCGGGAAGTGCTGCAACTGCGTGTACGGCGTGAGCGTCAGGAAACGTTTGAGCACCAGGCGCTGCAGCTGCTGCGCTGCATCCGCGGCGGCCTCGGCTGCGTTTTTCGTGTCCTTGATCTTGCGCTGTGCCGCGGCAAACTCGACCAGGATGCCGGCCGCCAGCCGCGCGACTTCGCTGGCAATCAGCGTCAGGCGCCCGCGTCCGTCGTCGATGCGTTTCCTGAAGTCGGCTTCGTTGGTCGGCAGCGGCTCCAGCAAAAAGGCGCGGTCCAGTGCCACTTCGATGATCTGCTCGCGCAGTTCTTCCAGCGTGCCGCCGCCCGAGTTGTCGGCCGCGCGGCCGACCAGCATGTAGGCCGTCGCCATTTTCTGCAGGTCGGGCAAATTCTTTTCCAGGTACTTCAGTGCGTCCTTGATCTGCAGCGAAAACAACCGCCGTAAACCGGCGCGGTGTTTGGTGGCGGCCACGTCGGGTTCGTCGAACACCTCGATGGTCACCGCGTCGCCGAGGTCGATCAGCGCAGGGAAACCGATCAGCGTCTGCTTGCCCTTGCTGATCTCCATGAGTTCGGGCAGCTCGCCAAAACTCCAGCTGGTGTAGCGCTCCGGCGTCCTGACCGCCGCAGCTCGTGGCAGGTTAGCTATGTTTTCAGGAGCATTCTGCGCCCGTCCCTGCTGGGCTGCAGGCCGATTTGACTCAGACCCCTGGCGCTCCTGCGGCGCGGGGCGCGTTTTCAGCCCGGCCAGCGCCTGGAAGGCACCGCGTGCCTGCGAACCCAGCTCGCCCTTGAGCGCACCGAGGTTGCGGCCCGTGCCGAGCTGGCGGCCATGCTCGTCAACCACGCGGAAGTTCATGAACAGGTGCGGCGCCAGCATGTCGATCTTGATGTCGCCGCGCTTGATGTCCAGCGAGGTCGCATCACGCACCAGCTTGAGCACGGCGTCCGTCAGCGAACCGGCGCCGAATTTTTCCGGCTGCAGCAGCTCGGCCGCCATGCGCGCTGCGGTATCGGGCAGCGGCACCAGGCGCGAACGCGGCCGCTGGTGCAGGGTCTTGATCAGCGCCTGGATCTTGTCCTTGAGCATGCCGGGCACCAGCCACTCGCAGCGTTCCTCGTTGACCTGGTTCAGGGCAAACAGCGGCACATCGACGGTGACACCGTCCCTGGCGTCACCCGGCTCATGCAGATAGGTCGCCGTGCAATCGACACCGCCCAGCCGCAGGGTTTTCGGAAACGCCTGGGTGGTGATGCCGGCCGCCTCGTGGCGCATCAACTCCTCGCGGCTCAGGAGCAGCAGCTTGGGCTGCTTTTTGACCTCGTCCTTGTACCAGTGTTCGCAGCCGGCGCCGGTGCAGATGTCGGCCGGCAGCTGCTGGTCGTAAAAGGCGTAGATCAGCTCTTCGTCAACCAGCACGTCCTGGCGCCGCGCCTTGTGCTCCAGGTCCTGCACTTGTTCGATCAGCTTGAGGTTGGCCTGCAGGAAAGGCAGCTTGGTGTCCCAGTTGCCGGCGACCAGCGCTTCGCGGATGAAAATTTCGCGCGCCGTCACCGGGTCGACGCGGCCGAAGTTGACGCGCCGGCCGTTGTAGATCACCAGGCCGTACAGCGTGGCGCGTTCCAGCGCGGTGACCTGCGCGGCCTTTTTCTCCCAGTGCGGGTCCAGCAGCTGTTTTTTCAGCAGGTGGCCGGCGACCTGTTCGACCCACTGCGGCTCGATGTTGGCAATGCCGCGGCCGAACAGGCGCGTGGTTTCGACAAGCTCGGCCGCCACGATCCAGCGTCCCGGCTTCTTGCTGAGCTTGGCGCCCGGATGCCGGTAGAACTTGATGCCGCGCGCGCCCAGGTACCAGTCGTCTTCCTCGTTCTTGATGCCAAGGTTGCCGAGCAGGCCGCAGAGCATGGACAGGTGCAGCTGCTCGTAACTGGCGGGCTTGTCGTTGAGCACCCATTTCTGCTCGCCCACCACCGCGTGCAACTGCGAGTGGATGTCGCGCCATTCGCGCACGCGGCGGATGTTGATGTAGTTCTCGCGCAGCAGGTTTTCATACTGGCGGTTGGTCAGCTTGTGCACGGCATCATGGCCGCCGCGTGCATCACCCAGCCATTTCCAGAGCTTGAGGTAGCCTGAAAATTCGCTTTTCTCATCATCGAACTTCGCATGCGCCTGGTCGGCCTGGGCCTGCTTGTCCATGGGCCGGTCGCGCACGTCCTGCACGCTGAGCGCGCTGGCGATCACCAGCACTTCGTCGAGCGCCTGCCGCTCCCTGGCTTCCAGGATCATGCGGCCCACACGCGGGTCCAGCGGCAGCCTGGCCAGGTTGCGGCCCACCGGCGTCAGTTCGTTGTCGTCGTCCACCGCACCGAGTTCGGCCAGCAGCTGGTAGCCATCGGCAATCGCCCGGCCCTGGGGCGGCTCGATGAAGGCAAAACTTTCGATGGTGCCCAGGTGCAAGGCCTTCATGCGCAAAATCACTGCTGCCAGCGAGCTGCGCAGAATCTCCGGATCGGTAAAACGCGGCCGGCCCAAAAAATCGGGCTCGTCGTACAGGCGGATGCAGATGCCGTCGGCCACACGGCCGCAGCGCCCGGCGCGCTGGTTGGCGGCGGCCTGCGACACCGGCTCGACCATCAACTGTTCGACCTTGTTGCGAAAGCTGTAACGCTTGACGCGCGCCGTGCCGGCATCAATCACATACCGGATGCCCGGCACCGTCAGCGAAGTCTCGGCCACGTTGGTGGCCAGCACAATGCGCCTGCCGGTGTGACCGTCAAAAATGCGGTCCTGCTCGGCCTGGGAAAGACGCGCAAACAGCGGCAACACCTCGGCGTTGCGAAACAGCGGCTGGTGCGCGAGGTGTTTGCGCAAATGGTCCGCGGCCTCGCGGATCTCGCGTTCACCCGGCAGGAAAATCAGGATGTCGCCGGCACTGTGCGGGTTGCGCCAGAGTTCGTCCACGCCGTCGGCGATCGCGTCGTTGAGATCGTAGTCGCGCGACTCTTCATACGGACGGTAACGCTGCTCGACCGGAAACATCCGGCCCGAGACCATGATGACCGGTGCAGGACCTTTGCTGGACGCAAAGTAATCCGCAAAACGCTGCGCATCGATCGTCGCCGAGGTGATGACTACCTTCAGGTCAGGCCGGCGCGGCAGGAGCTGGCGCAGGTAGCCGAGCAGGAAGTCGATGTTCAGGCTGCGCTCATGGGCCTCGTCGATGATGATGGTGTCGTAGGCCTTGAGAAGCGGATCGGTCTGCGTCTCGGCCAGCAAAATGCCGTCGGTCATGAGTTTGACCGAGGCGTCGCGGCTCAAGCGGTCCTGAAAACGCACCTTGTAGCCAACCACGTCGCCCAGCGGCGTCTTGAGTTCTTCGGCGATTCGTTTGGCCACGCTGGAGGCGGCAATCCGGCGCGGCTGCGTGTGGCCGATCAGCCGGCCCTGGCCCGCCGGGTAGTTGAGCTTGCCGCGGCCCATGGCCAGCGCGATTTTGGGCAACTGCGTGGTTTTGCCCGAGCCGGTTTCGCCGCAAACGATGACGACCTGGTGGGCCTGGATGGCGGCGGTGATTTCCTCGCGTTTGCCCGAGACGGGCAAGGACTCGGGAAAATCGATCTGCAAGGGCACGGACAAGGGGGGCGAGGACAAGGGATGGGGGCTCAAAACCACTGATTATCGGTGCTGGCGGGCGCCTGCCCGGCAACAGGGCCAAGACGATGCTTCAGGCGGCTTGCAGCACCGGCAGCTCGACCGCTTCGCCACTGGCCTGGTCCAGCCAGGCGATCCGGCTGGCGTACGACATGGCGGTGCGCGACATGGCTTTGCAGGCGGCCAGCACGCGCGAAGCCCTGGCCGCCGGGTCGGACACCAGCAACAAGCCGACGCCGATTTCGGCCTGCCAGCGCGTCTGCTCGCTTTCGCGCCGCGCTGCGTCGAGGCTGGTGTTGAGAATCACTGATTTCGACAGGCGCGCCTCCACCTGGTGCGCCAGCCGGACCAGTTGGCCGCTGTCGTTGCAGTCACGCAGCAGCAGCACAAAGCCGTCACCCGAATACCGACCCATCTCGACGTAGGCCGGCACCGCGCGCCGCAAGCGCCCGGCACAGACAAACAGCGCATGGTTGACCGCCGCCATACCGTGCAGACGCTCCAGCGCGTAGAGGTTGCCTATGCTCACGACCATCACGCCCACCCATGGCCCGGAACGGTGGGACACAGGCGGGACATCGCCCGCCCAGCCCCCGGCCCCGTTGCCGGCATCCACTGCGCGCGCGGCCGCCGGGCCGGCCGGCCCATCCCGGCGGCGGCGAAAGATGTCACCGACCATCTGCCCGGTTTCCATGTGTGATCGCATGCGGGTCACCGGGTCGTAACTGGGGCCCATTGCCATGACCTGGTGCAGCTCGATCAGGTAGGAGTAGCGCGTCCAGAGCGCCGCGGCCATGGTCACGAGGTAGGCGGTTCCAGCGAGCGCGCTGACCGCATGCACCGGCCAGGGCTCCTGTCCGCGCACCAGCGCAATCCAGCCCAGGCCCAGCATGGCCACCAGCATGAAGAACACACCGAGCACCGCTGTCCAGGCCTGCCGGTCACCGCGGTAAACACTGCGCAGCGACACGGCCAATGCAACAACGCCCAGGGTCCAGGCGAAACCGAGGCCCAGCGCGAGCGAGGGCACCGGCGGCAACAGCCAGCCGGCCGCCATCACGCCCAGCACCAGCACCGTCAGCGCCAGCCGGGTTTGAAGCCGCGCCCTCTTGCCATCCAGCAGGCCCAGGATGGAAAACAGCAGGTAAGCCAGAAAGCCCGAGACCAGCATCGCAATGTGCGCCAGAACCCGCGCCAGCGTGTTTTCATCGTCAATCGGCAGGCCACCCAGAAAGGCGACCACAAAAAAGCTCGAGGCCGTGGCCGCCAGGCCCGCATTGAGCGAGATGCGGTGCAGCGAAGGGGCGAACGCCAGCGCCGAGCCCGCCAGCATCAGGACCGCCGTGCCGAAATAAACGCCCCAAAAACCAAATGCAAGCTTGTCCATGAATGGCCGCATTATCCGGCGAAACGGCCGCTGCCACGGGCACCAGCGGCAGCCCGCCCGCGCCTCCCGCCGCGCCGCTGCGTCCCTTACACTCACTGCCATTGTCCGGAACGCTGCGGCTTTTGCCCGGCTTTCCCGTTCCTCCAGCCTGTTGTTCACCTTTCCCGACCCCGAAAGCGCGCCCATGTCCGCCGTCTTCAACTTCACCTTTGTTCCCTGGTTCCGTTCGGTGGCGCCCTACATCCACCTGCACCGCGGCAAGACCTTTGTGGTCGGCATCGCCGGTGAGGCGATTGCCGCCGGCAAGCTGCAGCATTTGGCCCAGGACATGGCGCTGATCCAGAGCATGGGCGTGAAAATCGTGCTGGTGCACGGCTTCCGGCCGCAGGTCAACGAACAACTGGCCGCCAAGGGCCACGAAGCCAAATACTCGCACGGCATGCGCATCACCGATTCGGTGGCACTCGACTGCGCCCAGGAGGCCGCCGGCCAGCTGCGTTACGAGATCGAGGCCGCCTTCAGCCAGGGCCTGCCCAACACACCCATGGCTGGCTCCACGGTGCGCGTGATCTCCGGCAACTTCATCACCGCCCGGCCGGTCGGCATTGTCGACGGCGTGGACTTCAAACACTCGGGCCTGGTGCGCAAGGTGGACACCAAGGGCATCATGCGCACCTTGGAGTTCGGCGCCATGGTGCTGCTCTCGCCCTTCGGTTTTTCACCGACCGGCGAAGCCTTCAACCTGACCATGGAGGAAGTGGCCACCAGCGTGGCGATTGAGCTGCAGGCTGACAAGCTGATCTTCGTGACGGAAATTCCGGGCATCCGCATCCACCCCGGCGAGCCCGAAAGCGAAGACAACCCGATCGACACCGAGCTGCCGCTGGCCACCGCCGAGAAACTGCTGGCGCAATTGCCCAACCCGACGCAACCGACCGACACCGCGTTTTACCTGCAGCACTGCGCCAAGGCCTGCAAGGCCGGCGTCGAGCGCAGCCACATCCTGCCTTTTGCGGTGGACGGCTCGCTGCTGCTCGAAATCTACGTGCACGACGGCATTGGCACCATGGTCATCGACGAAAAGCTCGAGAGCCTGCGCGAAGCCACCGCCGACGACGTGGGCGGCATCCTGCAACTGATCGAGCCGTTTGAAAAAGACGGCACGCTGGTCAAGCGCGACCGCACCGAGATCGAACGCGACGCCGACCTGTACACGGTGATCGAACACGACGGCGTCATCTTCGGCTGCGCCGCGCTGTATCCCTACCCGGAAGCCAAAACCGCCGAAATGGCGGCACTCACGGTATCGCCGCAAAGCCAGAGCCAGGGCGACGGCGAACGCATCCTCAAGCGCATCGAACAACGCGCGAAGCTGATGGGCCTGGACAGCATTTTTGTGCTGACCACCCGCACCATGCACTGGTTCATCAAGCGCGGCTTTGTGCAGGTCGATCCCGAGTGGCTGCCCGAGGCACGCAAGCGCAAGTACAACGTCAACCGCAAGAGTTTGGTGTTGGTGAAGAACCTGTAGGCAGGCAACAGACTGCCTTCGTCACCTGCTCTCCGTTGCCCGCGCCCCTCCTATGAGGTCTGCACGCTGTTCTGGCAGGAGGTCGTGGGCGAAGTGTCGCTGATCTTTGAAGACCCGCTGCAACCTGGCCAGGAATGGCCGGTGGTCATGCTCACCGGCGGCACCATCAACGTAGATGGCCACGTCAAGCAAACCCGGAAAAAGCAGCACGCCGATGCACGCGCCCAGAGCCTGGCAAAGATGGCTCAGTACGTTTCAAAGTACCTGACCAAAGACCACGACAAGGGCTTACGCGGTCGTCAGATGTGGGGATCGACAGAGGACCTCACACCTCCCAAGCCCATGCGGTTTCAGTTCCATGAATGCCCGCTTGCGGAACTGATCGCTGCGGTCCCCCCCGCGTCACAATAGTTGTCGCCCCGATAGAACCTAAAACCCAGGGGACGGCGATGAAGGATAGAAGTGGCTCGATACGGACAAGCATTCAAGGACCGTGCAGTAGCACGGTTGTTGCCGCCTGAAAGCGCGGCGGTGGAAGAAG
>NZ_NBZV01000081.1 GCF_002379095.1 Polaromonas sp. AER18D-145 | reverse complement strand
CTGGTGGAAGAAGCCGCTGCGGCAGCGTCCTCGCTGCAGGAGCAGGCCAGCGGGCTCAGTCAGGTGGTCAGCGTGTTCCGGCTGGGCAGCGACCAGGTGCAGCACCAGGCTCACCAGGCGCCCGCCCGTCCTGCGAGTCCCAAGGCCAGACCCATGCAGCCGCCGCCGGCCAAACGCGCCATTGCTGCGCCGCGCAGGCCCGCTGCACCCGGCGGCGAGCTGGCCACGGCCGGTGGCAGCTGGGAAACGTTCTAGTTCATGAGCCCCCGGAGCGTCGAGGCTGAAGTTTTCTGCAAACGGGCGGCTGCTCCAGCCTCAAGTTTTCCGGGGAAATGTCGTTATCTATTCCAGAGGCAGTCGAAAAACGCCGCCGCGTCACCGGGTAACAGTCGCCGCCTTGAAAGGCCAGCCTAATGTCGAATAGCATGTTTTATACAGGCCTGAGCGGCCTCAATGCCGCCCAGGCCGCATTGGTGACCACTGGCCACAATACCGCCAACGTCAATACCCCCGGCTACAGCCGTCAGGCTGCGCAGCTTGCATCGAGTGGCGGCACTTACAGCCCCAGCGTTGGGTTCTTCGGCAACGGTGTCAAGGTGGGTGACGTGACACGCAGTTACGACCAGTACCTGGTGTCGCAGCTCAACCAGGCGCAGTCCCTGAACCAGTCGCTGACCACCTACTCCACGCAGATCAGCCAGATCGACAACCTGCTGGCCGATCAGAAAGCGGGCCTGGCACCCCAGCTGCAGTCCCTGTTCACCAATATCCAGGCGGTGGCCAACACTCCGGCCGATCCGGCGGCACGGCAGCAGCTGATCAGTTCCGCCCAAGCCACGGCCAACCAGTTTCGTTCCATGGACCAGTACCTGACCGGCCTCAACGGCAGCGTCAACGACCAGATTGCCGGCAGTGTCGAGCAGATCAACACTTATGCCGAGCAGATCGCCAGCCTGAACAAGCAAGTGGCCATGCTCAGCAATGCCACTGGCGGACAGGCGCCCAATGACCTGCTGGATCAACGGGACCAACTGGTCAATGAGTTGGGGCAGTTAATCGGCACCAAGCTGGTGGTGCAGGACGGCGGCCAGTACAACATCTTCATTGGCAATGGGCAGACCCTGGTGCTGGGCGACAAGGCCACCAGGCTGGCGGCGGTGCCATCGTCGGGCGACCCCACCCGCGCCGTTGTCGCGGTGGTGAACGCTGCCGGCAATGCCGTGCAACTGCAGGACAGCATGCTCGGCGGCGGTGGCTCGCTCGGCGGGCTGTTGCAATTTCGCAGCGAAACGCTGGCCCCGGCGCAAAACTCGCTGGGCCGCATGGCGATTGTGTTGGCCGATACTTTCAATGCCCAGCAGAACCTTGGCATTGATCTGAACGGTGTTCTGGGTTCTGATTTCTTCTCGCAGGCCAGCCCCGGTGTACTGTTGAACAGCAAGAACACAGGCAACCTGGTGTTGACGCCGTCTTTTTCCGACAGCAACCAGTTGACCACCAGCGACTACCGCCTGGACGTGACCGCCGGACCGGCCTACACCCTGACGCGGCTGTCGGACAACCAGACCATTCCCCTGGCAGCTGGTTTTCCCGGTGTAGCGCCTGCGGACACCACCACCTTCGACGGCGTCACCCTGACGTTGGCCAGCGGCGCCGGCGCACCGGGCGACTCTTTCCTGATTCAGCCCACCCGCACCGGCGCACGTGACCTGTCGGTGCTGGTGTCCGACCCGGCCAGGATCGCGGCGGCTTCGCCCATCGTGACCGGCAACACCGCTGGCAACCAGGGCAGCGGCGCCATCAGCGCCGGAAAAGTCGACGCCGCCTACCTGGCGACACCGCTGGCGGCCACGGTGACACTGACCTACAACAGCGCCACCAATCAATTGTCGGGTTTTCCGGCCGGAGCCGCCGTCACGGTGACGCCTGCCAACGGTGTGCCCGACCCTGCCAGCCCCTACGCCGCGGGCGCGCCCGTGACGTATTCGCCGGGGGCGACCATGAGTTTCAATGGCATCACCGTCACCATCAGCGGCCAGCCGTCGAACAGCGACCGGTTCACCGTGGAAAAAAACAGCGGTGGCGTTTCCGATGGCAGCAATGCCCTGCTGCTGGGCGCCTTGCAAAACAAGAAAACCATGGGCAATGGGTCGGCCAGCTTCAACGACGCGTATGCGCAACTGGTCAGCAGCGTCGGCAACAAGGCCCGGCAGATCCAGATTGCCGGTACCGCCCAGACCAGCCTGACCACCCAGATCCGGTCTGCCCAGCAGTCGGTATCGGGTGTCAACCAGGATGAAGAAACCGCCAATTTGCTGATGTTCCAGCAGATGTACCAGGCCAATGCCAAAGTGATCCAGACGGCGTCAACGATGTTTGACGCGGTCCTGGGCATCAGCCGCTAAACCTTGCCCAGGAGTTCACGATGCGCATCAGCACCCAGTCTTTTTACGAACAGAGCCAGACCGCCATAGGCGCGCAGCAAAGCAGCCTGCTGCGGGTGCAACAACAGATGGGCGCCATGACCAAAATCCTCGCGCCGTCGGACGACCCCCTTGGCGCCACGCGCGCGTTGGCGGCCTCGCAGTCGATCGCGCTGAACTCGCAATACGCGACCAGTCGCGCGCAGGCCACGCAGACCCTGTCGCTGGAAGAAAACAGCCTGCAAAGCGTCACCACCATCCTGCAGAACATCAAGGGCCTGCTGGTCCAGGCCGGCAATGGCACGATGGCCGACGCTGACCGGACCACCATTGCCACCACCTTGCAAAGCAGCATTGACCAGTTGCAGGGCCTGGCAAACACCGATGACGGCAATGGGCAGTTCCTCTTCGCTGGCTTCAAGAGTGCCAGCGCGCCGTTTGTGCGGCAGGCCGACGGCAGCATCCTCTATGCCGGCGACCAGGGCCAGCGCCTGATGCAGGTGGACGTGTCCCGGCAGATGGCCGGCATGGACGACGGCCGCAGCATTTTTCAGACCGTGCAGGGCGGCGCAGGCTACGTCAGTGCATCGCCCGTCGGTAATACCGGTAGCGGCGTGTTTGGCGCGACGTCGGTGACGGATCTGGCCGATCCCAACTACGGCAAGGACTTCGTGATCAGTTTTCCGACGGCCACCACCTACCAGGTCGATACAGCGACGGTGCCGCCGGTCGCTGTGGTGCCAGCCACGGCGTTCACGGCAGGCAGTCCCCTCCAGTTCGGTGGCCTGCAGATCAGCATCACCGGCGCTCCCGCCGCGGGCGACAGCTTCAGCGTCGCCACGGCAAAAAATGCCGGAACGGACATGTTTGCGGCGATTGGTGATGTGGTCGCCGCGTTGCGGGCGCCGGTGGACAACGCCGGCCCGGCCGCGCAGGCCAAGCTGTTGAACGCGTTGAGCACCGGCAACAGGAAGATCACCAATGCACACGACAACGTCCTGACAGTGCGCGCCTCGGTCGGCACGCGCCTGCAGGAGCTGGACGCGCTGGGAGCCACCGGTGGCAGCCGCGCCGTCTACGACAAGAGTTACCTGTCCGACCTGCAGGACCTGGACTATGCGCGCGCTATTTCCGAGTTTTACCAGCGCCAGACCGCACTGCAGGCCAGCCAGCAGACCTTTGTGAGAATCCAGCAGATCTCGCTGTTCAATTACCTGTAGGCCTCATGGCTGTGCAGGCAGACGCGCTATCTGCTATACATTTAATAGCTGTCTGCATCCGTGGATATTGGGCTAAGGCCTCAAACCTTGCAAAAACTCCAGCGTGGTCGAAAACCCCGCTGCAAACCGCGGCTCCAGAAAAGGCGCCAGGTACTGCATCAGCAACTGCAGCATGGCCATGCCGGCCAGCAGCGTGATGGGAAAACCAACGGCAAAAATGCTGAACTGCGGCGAGACCCGGTTCAGGATGCCCATGGCCAGGTTCAGGGTCAGCAGCGTGGCGATGAGCGGCAGCGCCAGCATGAGGCCGGCCGAAAAAATCTCGCCACCCGCCGCCGCCAGCAGGAACCAGCCGCCGGCAGCCAGGGGGGCATCGGCCACCGGCAAGGCCTGGAAACTTTCTGCCAGTGTCATGATCACCACCAGATGGCCGTCTACCGCCAGGAAAATCAGCATGGCCATCACGTTGAGCAGGCGGGCGATGACCATGGTGTTGCCGCCGCTGGTCGGGTCGAAAAAGGACGCAAAGGACAGGCCCATTTGCAGGCCCACGTATTCACCGGCCGCCTGCACCGCAGCAAACACCAGGCGCATGGAAAAACCCATCGCCGCACCAATGAGGACTTGCTGGATCAGGATCCAGAAGCCGGCGGCAGACACCAGCGGCACCGCAGGCATGGCACCCAGCGTGGGCGCAACAACAATGGCCAGCAGGGCGGCGAGGCCGACCTTGGCGGCGCGCGGCACCGCGGCTTCGCTGAAGATGGGCGCGGTGCTGATGAGCGCCAGCATGCGCACAAAAGGCCAGAGAAAGGCCACCATCCAGAGATTGAGCTGGTCGGAGGTGACCGAGAAAACAGGAGGCATCAGCCAACGAGTTGCGGAATGGATGAAAACAGGTTGCGCATGTAGTCCAGCACGCTGTTGAGCATCCACGGACCCGCAATCACCAGCGTTGCAAACACGGCCAGCAGCTTGGGAATGAACGACAGCGTCATTTCATTGATCTGGGTCGCCGCCTGGAACAGGCTGATCAGCAAACCGGTGACCAGGGCCACCAGCAGCAGGGGCGCGCCGAGCAGCAGCGAGAGCTTCATGGCCTCGTAGCCGAGTGCCATGACTGATTCAGGTGTCATGTGTCGATCTTTCCCGGTGCGGCAGCGTCAGGTGTAAAAACTCTGGGCCAGCGCCCCGATCAGCAGCTGCCAGCCATCGACCAGGACGAACAGCATCAGTTTGAACGGGAGTGAAATCGTGGCGGGCGGCACCATCATCATGCCCATGGACATCAACACGCTGGCAACCACGAGGTCGACGATGAGGAAGGGAATGAAGATCGTGAAACCGATCTGGAAAGCGGTCTTGAGCTCGCTGATCACAAAGGCGGGCAGGAGGATTCTCAATGTGACCTGTTCCGGCCCTTCCAGTTTCTCGATGTTGGCCAGCTTGGCAAACAGCGCCAGGTCAGCCTCGCGGGTCTGCTTGAGCATGAACTGCTTGAAGGGCTCGACGCCGCGCTCCAGGGCCTGTTCGGCACTGATCTTGTTTTCGGCAAAAGGTTTGTAGGCCGTGCTGTGCACCTTGTCGAAGACGGGCGACATGACAAAAAAGGTCAGAAACAGCGAGAGCCCGACCAGCACCTGGTTGGGCGGCGATGATTGTGTGCCGATGGCCGTGCGCAGCAGGCCGAGCACGATGAGAATCCGGGTGAAGCTGGTCATGGACAGCAGCAGCGCCGGCAGAAAAGACAGGGAGGTCAGCAGTACCAGGGTCTGCACGCTGAGCGACCAGGTCTGGCTTCCGCCGGGGCCACGCGAGCTGGTGATGCCCGGCAGACCCTGGGCAGAGGCCAGGGCCGGCAACAGCATCAGGGCCAGCATCAACAATGGCCAAAGGAGCGGCAGCGCCGCGCGGCTTCGCAGGCAGACAGGATTTGTCACTGGCCATCCCGCTTTCCCAGCTTGTTCAGGGATTCCGCCAGCCTTTGTGAAAACGCACTGACACCGGCCAGGCCGCTGAGGGACGGCGTCGCTTCGGATTCGGACAGCTTTTGCGCCGGCATGGTGTGCAGCGCGTTGACCTGGCCCGCGGCGACGCCAAGCACCAGCCACGAGCCGCCGATTTCCACCACCACGACACGTTCGCGCTGGCCCACCATGGCGCTGGACACCACTTTCAGCAGGCGGCCGCCACCGGCCTGCTGCAAGCCGAAGCGCCGTGCGGCCCAGGCACAGAGAAAAATGAGGGCAAGCACCACGGCCAGGCCCAGGCCGGCCTGCAGCAGGCCGGCGGCACCGAAGGACCGCACGGGTTCCGCAGTAGCGGTGGGAACGGTCGGCAACACCGCACCGGCGGAAAAGCTGACGCAGGCCAGCGCGCTGGCGGCCAGCGCACGAATGTCCGGCCGGCTCATCGGTTCAGTTTCTGCATGCGTTCGGATGGCGTGATGATGTCCGTCAGGCGAATGCCGAACTTGTCGTTGACCACCACCACTTCCCCCTGTGCAATCAGGTAGCCGTTGATGAAGACATCCATCGGCTGCCCCGCCAGGCCGTCCAGTTCGACCACCGAGCCCTGCGACAGCTGGAGCAGGCTCTTGATGGTGATGCGCGTGCGTCCCAGTTCGGCGGTCAGCTGGACAGGAACATCCAGCACCCTGTCGATGTCGCCCTTGGCGATTTCGAAACCCGCGTTGCCCTGCAGTGGCTGGAAAACCCGCTCGCCGGCCGGCGTGGACGGTGCTGCGGGCGTCGGAGGCGGTGGGGCAGGGGCGGGTGCCGGTTCAGGTGCAGAGGCGAGCGCCTGCTCGGCGAGCGCGCTGCCCCAGTCGTCCATTTCTGCCGCCGGCTCTTGCTTGCTGTCTTCACTCATGGTCTTTTCCCTTGCTGGAGTCGCTGTCTTGGTGGTGGATCATTTTTTCCACGCGCAAGGCATAGTGGTTGTTGGAGGTGCCGTAGCCGCATTCCATGACGGGCACGCCGTTGACCTTGCCGATGATCGTTTCCGGAATCTCGACAGGCAGCACGTCGCCGGCCTGCAGCCTGAGCAGCTGGCCAATGCTCGATTGCATGGTCAGGAAATGCGCCCTGAGCTCGACGTCGGCGCTTTGCACCTGCTGCGACAGCTGTTTGACCCAGCGTTTGTCAACTTCGATTTCGTCCTGCAGCGGGTTGGACAACAGGTCCCGGATCGGCTCGATCATGGAGTACGGAATGCAGACATTGAGCGCGCCGCCGATGGGCCCGAACTCGATCTGGAAGGTGGTGTTGATCACCACTTCGTTGGGCGCCACGATGTTGGCCAGTTTGGCGTGCATCTCGGAACGCACATATTCAAAGTCAAGCGGATAGACCGGCTGCCACGCGCTGCCGTAACTTTCCAGCGTGAGGTTGAGCAGCCGCTTGATGATGCGCTGTTCGGTCTGGGTGAAGTCGCGGCCCTCGATCCGGACGTGGTAACGGCCGTCGCTGCCGAACAGGTTGTCCACCACGAGGAAGACCAGCTTGGGGTCGAACACGAACAGGGCCGTGCCGCGCAGCGGCTTCATGTGCATGAGGTTGATGTTGGCCGGAACCGGCAGGTGCCGGATGAAGTCGCCGTACTTCTGGATCTGCACCGCGCCGACTGAAATGTCGGCGCTGCGCCGCATGAAGGTCAGCAGCGCACTGCGCAGATGCCGGGCAAAACGGTCGTTGATGACCTCCAGCGTGTGCATGCGACTGCGCACGATGCGATCATCGGTGCCGAGGTTGTAGGTCGGCGGACCTTCCTGGGGCGGTGGCGGTGCAGTGACTGCGTCGGCGTCACCGGTGACACCCTGCAGCAGCGCATCTACTTCGTCCTGGGACAGCTGCTGGTCATAAGCCATGGGTGAATTTCATTGAGCGGGTTACTGCAGCATGAAAGTCGTGAACATCACACTGGAGATCTTCAGCGACGGCAAATTGGCCACGAAGGGCTGGTTGAGCGTCTTCATGATGTCAGCGGCCAGCTGGGCTCTTTCTTCCGGGGTGACCAGCGATTCGGCCGCGCGATTGGACAAGGCCGTGAGAAGCCTGCTGCGGACTTCAGGCAGGTATTGGGCAACCAGTGCCTGCGACTTGACGTCCGGCACCTTCAGCGTGACAGCCACATGCAGGAAGCGGCTGCGGCCGTTGGGCTGGAGGTTGACGGTCATGGGCTCCAGAGCGATAAAAATCGGATCGACAGGCGCCACGGTGGCGGACGCGGCTTCCTTGCGCTGGCTGGTCAGATAAAAGGCTGTGCCAGCCGCCGCCAGGGCAACCAGCGTGCCCAGAACAATCAGCAGGACGAGGAGCTTGCGCGACTTGGGAGTCTTGGGTGTCTTCGCGGGGGGAGTGCTGGTGGCCATGACTTTGCTGTTGGGATTTGAGAGTCGATTGTTTTCGAAAACCGGCGCCCGGCATCGCCGGATAAGCAGGGGTAAAACGCGTCAGATCCGGCATTTGCCGGACACGCGCCTTGTGGCGTTCCTCAGGCGTAGGTGTCCACGCTGATCCCTCTGCCTAGGGGGCGCGAAGTTTCCATGGCTGGCCGGACCGGGGGTGCCAGGTTGTCGGGCGTACGCTCCGCCCGGTAGCCGCGCTGCCCGTTTTGCCCGTTCTGGCCCTGGGCGAAGGCGGCTTGCTGCTGGCTCTCGGAGTTGACCGAGGTGTTGCCGAGACTGATCCCGCTGTCAGCCAGGGTGCTGCGCAGTTGCGGCAAGGCCGCCTCCACGGCGGCCCGCACCGATGAATGCGCCGACACAAACATGGCCTGGACCTGGTGGTCGTTCATGCTCAGCGTGACTTTCAGGGGGCCGAGTCCCGGGGGATTGAGCTGGAGCTCCGCCACCTGTTCACCGCCCTTGCCCATGTGGATCATCTGCTGGCCCAGGGCCTTGCCCCATTCACCGCTGCCGACCTCGGGAGCGAGCGACCGGGCCATGGCGGCAGGCGCCGCGCTGGAGGCAGGCATCCCAGTTGGTGCTGGCGCTGCTGCGACGCCGGCCGGACTGAGGGCCGGGGTGGCGCCGGCGGCGGAGATGTCGGTGACAACCGCCTGACCGATGGCGCTGGCGCTGGTGCTTGCCGATATGGCATCGGGCGCCGCCATCGCCGGGAGGGGCATTTTGACGCTGCCGTGTGTGGTGTCGGGTTCCGGGCCGCTGTCTGTGCTTGTTTCGGCGGAGACCTGCGGCAGGTTGTCGGCCTGGCCGCGGTGCTGCGGCGACTGACCGGCCGTGCCGCCGTCCGCAGCGCCGGACGGGCCGCTGATACCAGCAGTGACCAGTGCCACCGCCGGGCTGGCCTCCGCGGCCTGGAGCCGGGTGGGCAGGGC
>NZ_NBZV01000009.1 GCF_002379095.1 Polaromonas sp. AER18D-145 | reverse complement strand
GGCTTGGGGCTTGGGGGGTCGGATACCTCAAGCAAAATAGCTTGGCAGGCCCCAGCCGATTGCATTCTATCGAGTATGCGTCGGCCGGGCCTGCCACGCGGCAAAAACGGGGTAACCTGTCTGCCGGGGCGCCAGGCCACCCGCCTACAATGTCGCCCATGAACCCGTCCACCAGCTTCTCCATCACCGCCCTGTCCCCCCTGGACGGCCGTTACGCCGCCAGACTCGCCCCCCTGCGGCCGCTGATGTCGGAGCTCGGTTACATGCACCGCCGCGTCCAGGTGGAAGTCGCCTGGTTCATCGCGCTGTCGGACGCAGGTTTTGCCGAATTCAAGCCACTGACCCCCGGTGCACGCACCTACCTGCTCGGACTGGTCAAGCATTTCTCGGGAAATGACGCGACCGCGATCAAGGAGATAGAAAAAACAACCAACCACGACGTGAAGGCGGTCGAGTACTGGATCAAGTCTAAGTTCGAGGCGCGGCCGGAGCTGCAGGCTGCCGCCGAGTTTGTGCATTTCGCCTGCACCAGCGAAGACATCAACAACACCAGCCATGCGCTGCAGCTCAAAAGCAGCCGCGAGCAGGTCTTGCTGCCGGCGCTGGACAAGGTCATCACGCAGTTGCGCGAGATGGCGCACCGCTACGCCGACGAGCCCATGCTCAGCCGCACCCACGGCCAGACCGCCAGCCCGACTACCGTCGGCAAGGAAATTGCCAACGTGGTGGCGCGCCTGGTGGTGGCGCGTGAACGGGTTGCCGGCGTGCAGCTGATGGCCAAGATGAACGGCGCGGTCGGCAACTTCAATGCCCACCTCGCGGCCTGGCCCGATTTTGACTGGGAGGCGCTGAGCCGTCGTGTCATCGAGTCGCCCGAGCCGCTGGGCCTGGGCCTGAATTTTCAGCCCTACAGCATCCAGATCGAGCCGCACGACTACATGGCCGAGCTGTTCGACGCGGTGGCGCGCACCAACACCATCCTGATCGACTTCTCGCGCGATGTCTGGGGTTATGTCAGCGTGGGTTATTTCAAGCAGCGCCTCAAGGACGGTGAAATCGGCTCGAGCACCATGCCGCACAAGGTCAACCCGATTGATTTCGAGAACGCCGAAGGCAACCTCGGCCTGGCCAATGCGCTGCTGCGCCACCTCAGCGAAAAACTGCCCATCAGCCGCTGGCAGCGCGATTTGACCGACAGCACCGTGCTGCGCAACATGGGCGTGGCCTTTGGTTACGCCGTGCTGGCCTACAGCGCGATGAGCACCGGGCTGGGCAAGCTTGAACTCAACCGTGAAGCCCTGGCCGACGACCTGGATGCCTCGTGGGAAGTGCTGGCCGAGCCGATCCAGACCGTGATGCGCCGTTACGGCGTGCAGGGCGCTTACGAAAAACTCAAGGAAGTCACGCGCGGCAAAACCGTGACGGCCGAAGCGCTGCATGGCCTGATCCGCTCGCTGGAGATTCCGGACGCGGAAAAAGACCGCCTGCTGGCCATGACGCCGGCCAGTTACACCGGCAAGGCCGCCGAGCTCGCGAAAAGGATTTAGCCCCCACGCTTTTCACTTCGTGTATGCGCTGCCCCCCGAGGGGGCCGCTGCGCCTGCGGCCCGGCAAAGCCGGTTCCGCGGCCCCGGCTTGGATTGACATCCCCTGCGGTATCCTTTTGTCCCGCGCTTGTCGAAGATACTTTCCCAAGAGCGCGACGTCTTCAGGTCGACGCCGGCATCATAGCGCCACAGGCCCAGCACTGCTCAAAACCGCCTTCCACCGTTTCACCGCAGGCGCAAAGCCAGCGGCGTTGCGGCAGGTTCTGCAGGCTGTGCAGCAAGGCTTCGGCGCGCGGCTTCTCGTGGTCGTGGGTCAGCCAGACTTCGGGCTGGCACTGGTCGGGCGGCAACTCCCCCGCCACGCTGCCGAGAAAATAGCGCTGCACCGTGGCCGAAAAGCCCGCCTGCTGCAGCACGTCGGCCCAGAGCGCCGCGATGGCAATGTTGGGGGCACGGGCAAGTCGGAGCATGCTAGGGCCTGTTCCCACTATTTTTGCAAATGCGAACGGGGTGAAAACAGTGCCAATCAAGGCGCGCGACGACGGTCAGACTGGCCGTCTGACCTAGGAGTGCAACGCCGAGTGGCGCTGTTTTCACCCCGTTCCCTCCGGGTTGCGGCCAAAAAGGCCCTGCGCAGCGTTGCAAAGCCTTGCCGGGCGCCAGCCCGGCTGCATTTTGCGCCTCGCGCAGGACTTTTTTGACTCGCAACGCATCTTGTAAAAATAGTGGGAACAGGCCCAAGTTTACTCCTGAATCCATAGCTGCCTGCGCATGATGCATAAGGGCTGGAAGCCAAAAAAGCTTGAAATCCGGGTTCAGGCTGACTGCGGCGGTGCGTCCTTCTTGCCCCTTTTTTCCAGCGCGCGGTCGGCATAACGGCCAAAACGCCAGGCCGTGTCTTCCTGCGTGATGCGCCGCCAGGTTCCCCGCTTGGCGGCCGGGCTCATTTCGGGCCAGCGCTGCACCTCCTCGAAGGTGCGCCCGCAGCCCTTGCACAACTCGTCGCCCTGGCTGGTCGAGCAGATGGCAATGCAGGGCGTGTCGGCGGTCGTGTCGTACCAGGCGCGCCAGGCCGCCATGGCCTGGGGTGGAAAACCGGCCTCGTCGGCCTCCTCCTCGCGGTAGAAAACCAGCAGGGCGTACACCTCGGCCAGCGCACGCAACTCGGGCGCCAGCGTGATGCCGTCGAGTGACGGCTTTTTCTCGCGCCAATAGTTGATGGCCGCTTCAATGTCGGTGATGTGGATGCCAGGCATGCGGGGGCGGTGCAATCGGAAAAGGAGAAGTGGAGGCTAAAAATGGGCCGCCGCCGGAAGCGGCGCCCGCTATTTCCGGCTGGGCCGTGAATGATAGGCCAAGCCCGCAGCCTTCTGTGGCGCCGGGCTTTTTTCGGGGGTACCGCAGCCGGACTTTGCAAAAAAGCGCGGTTTGTTGTCAAATACGGGGTTCCGAAGGGGAGTAACTCCCTCGTCTGGCTGCGCCGGAATTTTTTCCCGCCGCCAGACGTTCAGCAAGTCGTCATTACGAAGTTCCCACTTCCGGCTTGTTGGGCATGCAGCAAAACTGCATGTCGAGCCAGACCTTCGATCGAAACCCGTACAGGTTTGATCGAGGCGTCGCGGCAACCACTCCGCCCCTCACCGACCTGTCCGGTTTTAACGAAGCTCGGAAGTCCGCCCGCCGGATTTCCATGTTGCAACCTGACGTGAAAGTGTGAAATGGAATTATTCTCAACGCCCTGGTGGTCGGCCCTGCTGGCGATCATCCTCATCGACCTGGTGCTGGCCGGCGACAACGCGATTGTGATCGCGTTGGCCGCACGCAACCTGCCACCCCACCTGCAGAAAAAAGCCATTGCCTGGGGCACGATCGGGGCCATTGCCGTGCGCTCTGTCATGACCGTCGGCGTGGTGTGGTTACTGAAGATTCCCGGCCTGATGCTGGTCGGCGGCCTGGGCCTGCTCTGGATCGCCTACAAGCTGCTGGCCGACCAGGGCGACAAGGAGCACGATAGCCCGGTGGCCAGCACCTTCTGGGGCGCGATGAAAACCATTGTGGTCGCCGATGCACTGATGGGTGTGGACAACGTGCTGGGCGTGGCGGGTGCGGCCCACGGCGCGTTTGACCTGGTGGTCATCGGTTTGCTGGTCAGCATCCCCATCGTGGTGTTCGGCAGCACCCTGGTGCTCAAGCTGGTCGAGCGTTTTCCCATGATCATCAACATAGGCGCTGCGGTGCTGGCCTTCACCGCCGCCAAGATGATTGTGAGCGAGCCCCTGCTGGACACGGTTTACGGCGGCCCCGGCTCGCCGCCCGCGTCCGCCACCCTGAACACCGCCGCGCAGTGGGGCACCTACGCCCTGGCCGTGGCCGGTGTCCTCGGCGCTGGCTGGTGGGTCACGCGCCGTGCCAGGGCCCTGCAGCGCGGCACAGCCGTGGCCGAGCACAACTGACATGAACCCGGCAGGAACAAGCTGATGGACACCACGATTGTTTATGTCGACGAGGCCGCCCATGCGCTGGGCATGCTGGCGCTCCTGCTGCAATCCGGCCAGGGGCATACGCCGACGCGCTGGATCGTGGTGGGCTGCGCGCCGCGCATCACCCATCGCGTCAGCAAGTGGGTCACGCACAGCGCCCGCGAAAGCTGGCGCGGCAAGTGGGCCGAAAAAGTTTTTGAACAAATCGTCCCGTTGCTGCAGGCCTCCGGCGACCCGGTCATCACGCAACTGGCATGCGGCCCGCTTGATGCGTTCACCGCCGCCTTGCGGGCGCGGCATGGCGAGGGGCGTCTGGTGGATGCGCGCCGGCCCCGGCCCGCAGCGGGTCTGCAGGCGGCCCCGGGGCCAAATACCGTCGAGCCGCGCGGCGTCTGGGGCTTTGCCGCCATGCTGGCCGGCTCCGGCCTGCTGTTGACAGCGGATTATTGATGTTTTCGTAATTCATGACGCCACACCGTTCGGGCTGAGCCTGTCGAAGCCTGTCCTGAGCTTGACGAAGAGCCCTTCGACAAGCTCAGGGCGAACGGTAGTAAGTTGCCTATCATGATTTATGGAAGTCTCAATAGTGAGCGGTTCAAAATTCGTGACAGTCAGAACGCTCAACCCCTCACCCCGTCCCTCTCCCAAGGGGCGAGGGTGAGAGCCGTCCAATTCACTGTCGTGTATTTGAAAAAAATCCATAAAAAGCTGCAGACCGCGATGGTATTCTTGGGCCCATGAAACTCATCGTCAAATGGCTTTGCAGCGCTGCCGCCTTGCTGGCGGTGGCCTATCTGTATTCCGGTGTGACCGTGACCAGCTTCCCGGCGGCGCTGCTGGCAGCGGCCGTGCTGGGCGCACTCAACACGGTGGTGCGCCCTCTGCTCGTGTTGCTGACCCTGCCGGTGACGCTGGTGACGCTGGGGCTGTTCCTGTTTGTCATCAACGCCCTGATGTTCTGGGCCGCCGCCGGCCTGCTCAGCGGCCTGCATGTCACCGGGTTTGTCGCCGCCCTGATCGGTTCGCTGATCTACTCGGTGCTGCAGCTAGCGATCGAGTTTCTCCTGGAGCGCCTGCTCCCGAAGTAGCTGGTCGATCTCGCGCGCCCGCGTGTCGATGATGGACGCATCGACGTAGTTGCTGGCCGCCGCACCGCCGTCACGGCCGCTGCGCATCAGGTCCTGCGCGGCCTTGAAACGGTCGCGGGCCGCAGGGTAGTCCAGCTGCGCCACCCGGCTCTCGGCATCGGCCCGAATCGCGCGCAGCGTCTGCCCCTGCTGGCCCCAGGCCGTCGCCAGCAATTGCCAGGCGATGGCATCTTTCGGATGGGTGGTGACCCAGGTTTGCAGGGCGCCTGAAACCTCCTGCGCCCGACCTGCCGCGAGATCCGCCCGGGCCTGCAGCAACAAGGCCGCCCGGCTGCGCGTGTCGCCCAGCTTCGGCAAACCCGCGGTGTTGCCGGCAGCCAGCTCGATCTCCAGCACCAGCCACGCCACCGGATCGGCCAGCGGCGTCTTCGCGGGCACGGCCGACTTGAGCTTGCCTGCCAAGCTGCGCGCCAGGGCGTGGTCGCGCAGCCGGCTCGCCGCCAGGGCGCCGCCATACAGGGTGCCGGCATCGCGCGGTGTCCATGCCACGTTCGCCGCACCGGCGAGTGACACGCGCTGCGCGTCGGCCACCATCGGCCGCAAGCCATCCACGCCGGGATCGGCCAGCACACGCGCCCGTGCCGCCATCAACGCGTGCAGCGTGCGCGCACCGCCTGGCTCTTCGGTGGCGCCCTTGGGCGCTGAACTCGCGCCGCCTTCCAGTTGCAGCCGGCCCTTGATCTCGGCAATACGCTCGGTCGTCAGCGGGTGGCTGCGCAGGTAGGGAAAAGCACCATTGTCATTGAGCCGCGAGGCCTGCTGCAGCTTGTCGAACATGCTGGCGAAACCCTGCTTTTCGAAGCCGGCGTCGGCCATCACGCCAAAGCCGACCCGGTCGGCTTCGCGCTCCATGTCACGCGAAAAATTGAGCTGATTCTGCACGGCCAGCGCCTGCCCGCCGGCAATGGCTGCGTTGGCGGCATCGGGGCTTTTGTTGGCGGCCAGGGCGCCGAGAATCATGGCCGCAATCAGCCAGGGCATTTGCTGGCTCTGCTTGCTCATCAGGCGCGAAATGTGCCGCTGCGTCACGTGGCTCAACTCGTGCGCCAGGACCGAGGCCAATTCGTCGCGGGTAGCCACAGCGCCTATCAGCCCCAGATGCACACCCAGATAACCCCCCGGCAAGGCGAAGGCGTTGATGCTGCGGTCACGGATCTGCATGACGTCCCAGGCAAACCGCTCGTCCAGTTCGGGGCCCAGCTCGCCCCGGGCGCGTGCAGCCGTCATCAGGGGCTGCCAGATGCCCTGCAGGTAGTCGCCCAGCACCGGATCGTCCAGGTAATCCGGGTCGCGATAAATGCTGGCGGCAATCCGGTCGCCGAGCCGCCGTTCGGCACTGGCGGACAACTCCGAGGTGTCGCCCAGCGCCGGCAACGCGCCGCTGGGCCGGGCTGGCGTCTGGGCCTGCGCCAAGCTCACGGGCGCCATGAAAATCATGGCCGCCAGCGCCAGAGGGCTCAGGGCAAAAAGCCTTCTTTGCAGGAACGAATCAGAAAGAGTCAATGGGGACAAAAGCAATCACCTCGGTAGTTCGAAGATCGAGCAGGACCGTCCAGAATTTGTCGCGTCCTGCCAGGGGAACGTAAGCCACGGACTCGCTGGCCCTGCTGCGATCCGGTCCGGACCGCAAGGCGGCATCGATGGTGCCCACCTGGTCAGGAAAACGGTTTTTCAAATCGTCCAGCGGTCTAGCGACTTTGAGAATCTGCGGCCTGGCCTCGTCATAACGTTGCCACAGGAAGGGTCTGGCGCCCAGGGGAAAGCCCTGCACGGCAGCTAGGGTAGCGTCCAAGCCTTCCTGCTGGCTCCTGAAGTTACGGACCGACAGCAGCGTCGGGCCGGTCCAAGGCAGTCGCCGTAACTCCAGCGGCGCCAGGTCCATTTCTTCTTCGGGAATATCAATGGCATGCACCACCCGAAACCGGTCGATCTCAAACACCAGGTGGACCGGACGCGCAACAGACACTGTCCACAGACCATACGCCAGCGCCGCCACCTGCAACATACCGATCACCGTCAGATCGCGGCGCAACTCGGCCGCCGGCTTGCTGCGGTTAAACACCGCCAGGGTCAGCAGCGGCCCCATGATGACATCGACCGCCATCACAATCAAAAACAGGTGACGCCCGCCGGAGATTTCCCGGTAGGGATAGGGATACCAGAGGGCAAACACCAGCCAGGCCGCCAGGGCCGCCACCGCCAGGCTCAGTGTGAGATGAATGGCGGCCGCCGACGAGCGGCTTTTCAGGGAAGGAGACACTGCGGGCATGCTCTTATGATGAGGGTTGCATGTAAAGGTTTCGTAACAGTATGACCACGACTTCACCGCTGACACATTTTGACGGCCAGGGGCAGGCGCACATGGTTGATGTGGCCGCCAAACCGGCCACCCACCGGGTGGCTGTGGCGCAAGGCCGCATCACCATGAATCCTGCCACACTGGCCATCATCCTGGAAGGCACGGCCAAAAAAGGCGACGTACTCGGCATTGCCCGGATTGCCGGCATCATGGCGGCCAAAAAAACCAGCGACCTGATTCCCCTGTGTCACCCGCTGGCGCTGACCCGTGTGGCGATGGATTTCAGCCCCGACACAGGCAGCGCCAGCATTGTTTGCCAGGCGACGGTGGAAACGGTCGGACCGACCGGCGTGGAGATGGAGGCCCTGACTGCGGTGCAAGTGGCACTGCTGACGATTTATGACATGTGCAAGGCCGCCGACCGGGGAATGACCATGACGGATATCAAGCTGCTGGAAAAACATGGTGGCAAATCGGGAAGTTTTATCGCGACTCCCTAGGAGCCTGTCGGACTTGGGAATCGTCGGCTGCAAATCGACCGCAGCGGTCCATTTTTCACCGTCTTTTTGTCCCATAGCTGGGCTATAGGCCTGCAAATCCGGCAAAAACTGTCCTCGCTGGGGCCGATTTTCGCTTTCGACGCCCCAAGCCCGACAGGCTCCTAGCCGCGTCCAGGGTCAGTCTGCAGGCCCGCCAGTCAGGCCGTTGGCATGGCGCCACTTTGTATATTCGTCGGGGAAAGCCGCTCGGTAACGAGCCAGATGCAGCAAGGCTTCATCGTCGCGCCCAAGCATGACGGCGCTTTCAACCACCTTTTCAATCACCCGTGGCTCGGGCGAGTAATGCAGCAAGGCCGTAGCGGTGTCGAAAGTCCACTGCGCGTTGCCGAGCTTGAGCGAGGTGGTCGTCAGTTCCGCAAACCGCACCTGGTTCCGGAAAAGCCGGGATCCGCGAACCTTGTCCAGCGTATCGTCACGGTAGGCCAGGTCGCGTGCCTGTGGCGCCAGGTAAATCTGGCTGACACGGTGGTAATCCCATGCGGCATAAGCCACCGCTGCCAACAATGCTGTCGCCACGACAAGCCGAATTGCCGCTCCCGCGCGCGCGTAGGAACGTGAGCCCGCCACCGGCTCTCGCGGCGCCGGCCACAGCATCCACACGCACAGCCCAAATGCCATCTGGAAGGGGCCGTACCACAGCGGATACTCCAGCATGCTGTGCAACATGATGACGGCCAGCACAGCCCATGCCATCTGCCGGGTCGGGTCCGTTTCTCGCCAGGGCTTGGCACGCCAGACGACCCAGCCCGCACCACCACACACAGCCAGGGCCAACGGAATGCCCAATTCCACGGCCAGGTGCAGCGGCAGGTTGTGGGCATTGTCCAGGATGTCGCAGAAACGCGCTCCGGGGTAAAGCGTCATGTAGTGCGCATAATCCAGTTCGCCCCAGCCCCATCCGAACCAGGGCTTTTGCGCGATCAGATGCAGTACGTTGGACCAGAGCGTCAGGCGGCCGGCACAAACGGGGTCTCCCGCACGCAGCCGAGCGACCATGCCATGGCCCAGCAGGTCCAGCCCGGCCAACCAGGGCAGTGCCAGCGTGGCCACCCCATAGGCCAGCACAGCCCCCAGCAACACGCGGCGAACCGGTGATTGGCGCCAGCCGGTCCAGAACATGCACAGCACGCACAGCAAAACCAGTTGCAACAACCCTGTCCGCGATGAGGATGCGGCGTTCCCCGCCGCCAGCAGGCCAGCCACCATCCACACCAACCTCTCCCGGTGACGGGAAAAACCGTGTTTCATAACCAGCCATACCAGCGCGACCAAAGCGATGTTGGTCAAACTCGCGAACTGGTTGCGTTGGCGCAGATTGGCAAAGGCCTCACCCAACGGGGCCTGGTTGACCCATGGAGCAAGCGCGGCCGCTGCACCGAAATATTGCAGCAAGCCGATAGCGCTGCTGAGCAGTCCTGCAATCAGCCACGCCCTTGTTGTGGCCGTCGCCAGGCACTGGGGCCGGAAGCGGGCCGACGCATGCGTGCAGGACCCGAGCAATGCTGTGGCACAAGCCCACGACAACAACAGCGGCACGACGGCAGGGGCTGGACCCGGGGCAAAGGGATTGAGCCAGGGGAGTGTTATGAATAAGAAAGTGGCAATGGACAACATCAACTTGAGTATGCAAGCGCGAAAGGCGCCACGGCCATGGGCTGCAGGTCAGCCTCACAATGAGGAGGTGTCCGTTATTTCAGGGGAATCCCAGGAAGCGACTCTTTCTATCAGACTTGCTTCCTAAGCCCCTATCTGTATATTTCAGATATCTTATGCGTCCTTACGCAGGGAATTTGGTCCAGATTGTTCATTTGCGATAATTCGCCCTGAGAAAATGAGCCCATGACACCCTGCACACTCATCACCGGCGGAGCCGGCTACATAGGATCGCACACCGCGGTCATACTCATGGACGCGGGGTACAGAGTCATCATCATCGACAATTTGTGCAACAGCAGCCCGCGCGTGCTGGACCGGCTACGCCAGCTGTGCGGCGATCAATTCGAATTCGTGCAGGCCGATGTGCGTGACGGTGCCGCGCTTGATAGCGTCTTCGCACAGTACCCAGTGGAGAGCGTCATCCATTTTGCAGGCCTCAAGGCTGTGGGAGAGTCGGTGACGCAGCCACTGCGCTACTTCGACAACAATGTCGGCAGCACCGTCAGCCTGCTGCAGGCAATGGACAGGGCAGACGTGCGCCGTATGGTTTTCAGTTCGTCAGCCACGGTGTACGGCGACCCGCAGCAGGTGCCGATTTCTGAAGCTGCGCATCTAAAAGCCACCAATCCCTACGCCCGCACCAAGCTCATATGCGAAGACATGCTGCGGGATCTGCAAGATGCCGACCCGCGCTGGCAAGTCGCGATCCTGCGCTACTTCAATCCTGTCGGTGCGCACCCAAGCGGAATCATCGGTGAAGCGCCAAGCGGTATTCCCAACAACCTGATGCCCTACATTACCCAGGTCGCGGTGGGCCAGCGCGACTATCTGAGCATCTTCGGCAACGACTACCCAACACCTGACGGCACTGGCGTACGCGACTACATCCACGTGATGGATCTGGCCCGTGGCCACGTTGCTGCGCTGGAACATTTGACCAAACAGCAGTCATCGATCACCGTGAACCTAGGCACCGGGCATGGCGTTAGCGTCCAGCAACTCGTCGATACCTTTGTCCGGGTGACCGGGCGTCCCATCGCCTATCGACAGACCGCCCGTCGCCAAGGTGATGTGGCGGCCTGCTACGCCGACACCACCTTAGCGCTCACAACTCTCGGCTGGCAAGCCGAGCACGATATCGCCCGCATGTGCGAGGACGCCTGGCGTTGGCAATCGATGAACCCGACCGGCTATGCAAGCTAATTGAAAACCGATAGTCCCACGGTCAAGGTAATGCAGGTCATCACCAAAGGCGAGTCCGGCGGCGCGCAAACACAGGTGCTAGCGCTCTGCCAAGCGCTCGCACCGCGCGTCCGCTTTGTAGCGGTCATTGGCGGACCGTCACCCCGCTCCGTCTTAGGCGATGAATTGCAGGCGCTGGGCATTGCGGTATGTCCGCTGCCACAGCTCGGCAATTCGCTCTCGCCACTGCGGGTGCTGGCGGCCGTGCGCGCCTTGCTGCGCCTGCTTAGGGCGCACCGGCCAGCCATTCTCCACGCCCACAGCGCAGCCGCTGGCGTGGTCGCGCGCATCGCTGGTCGGATTACCAACACACCGGTGATCTACACTGTGCACGGCTTTGGCTTCAAGCCCGAAGCCCCCTTGCTGCAGCGCTTGGTCGCCTGGCTGGCGGAATCGACACTGGCTCCGCTCACCAGCCACATGATTTGCGTCTCCGAGCATGAGCGTCAGCTGGCCACTCGGCTGCCAATCGCGCCCGACCGCCTCACAGTCATTACCAACGCCGTGGCGGACACACCGGAGCGCGCCCAACCGGACCATCAGCCGATGCGCATCGTCATGGTGGCTCGTCTGGCCCGGCCCAAACGGCCCGATCTGCTGTTGCAGGCGTTGGCCCTGCTGCGCGACCGGCTGGGCCGGGAAGTGCCCGCCAGCCTGATCGGCGACGGTCCGGATCTCGCCGCCTATCGCGCTCTGACCCAACAACTGGGTCTCAAAGAGGTGACCTTTACCGGCGACGTCAGCGATGTTTCCCATCGGCTGGCAATGCATGAAGTTTTTATCCTGCTTTCCGACCATGAGGGTCTGCCCGTCTCCATCATCGAGGCCATGCGTTCCGGCCTCGCCATTGTCGCCAGCGATCTGCCCGGCACCCGCGAGCTTCTCACGCATGGCACAGACGGACTGCTGGTTTCCAACGACCCGGACTCCCTGGTCGACGCCCTTCAATCCCTGGCCGCCACCCCTGATCTACGTGTTAGCCTTGGCAAAGCGGCACGCCAGCGCTACGAGGATCGGTTCACACCGGCGCCCATGGCGCGCGCGGTGGGAACCCTTTATGGTCAAATCATCCATCATGAGTCCGCCCGCGACCTCGCCCGTTGAGCACAGCACCCTCGCGTCGTCGACTGCACGTCGGCAAGGCGCCCAACTTGGCTGGTCGCTGGCCGGCGTGTTCACGTTGCTGCTGAGCTACCTGATCGGCCTCGGCTTGCAGCAGGCGGATTTGGCCACTTACCAGTTCCCCCAGACCGTGCTGTGGTGCACCCTGCCCTACCTGCTGGCCGCCCATTGGCTCTACCGGGGCGCGGGGCTACCCGCCGCCGAGCGCGGCAGCCTGTTGCTGGTCACCACGGCCCTTCCCTTTCTGCTAACACCACTGGGCTTTGCGCTGCTGCAGCAACCTTATTCACGCGGCGCCGTGCTGCTGGTCTATGCCCTGTCCACCGCCTGGTTTGTGCTGGGCGACTGGCTGCATCGACGGCATCACACGCAGCGACTGCTCTACCTGGATACCGGTGTGCCTGAACGGCTTCAGTGCCTGCTGGGCGGCAACGCGCTTTTGCACTACCAGTCCGTACGCCTGGAGCCGTGGCCCAGCGAAGCACTGGCGTCAGGACAAATACCTGCCGGCGACGGGGTGGTGCTCGACCGGCATGTGCCGCTCAGCGATGTGCGCAGCCAGCTACTCAGCCGCCTGAAACTCAACCATGTGCGACTCTACAGCGTGGAGGCGGTGGCTGAACTGCTCAGCGGCCGCAAGATGCTGCCTACCGATCAGGACGATCTCTGGCAGATCGACGGTAACCCGGCACATGACGTGGCCAAGCGCGTGCTCGATGTAGCGCTGGTGCTTTTCAGCCTGCCACTGTGGCTACCAGTTTGCGTGGCGGTGGGCCTCGCCATCAAACTCGACTCGCCCGGACCCATGCTATTCGCCCAACGCCGTGTGGGGCGCGATGGTCGGGACTTCCGGCTCTGGAAGTTCCGCAGCATGTATCCCCAGCAAGCACAGCAACCCGCCCGTTTCGCGCAACAGCAGGATGCCCGCATCACCAGCATTGGCCGCACCATTCGCCGATGGCGACTCGACGAACTTCCCCAATTGTGGAACGTGGTGCTAGGACACATGAGCCTGATCGGCCCACGCCCGGAGCAAACGCAGTTTGTCAATAAATTTTCCACCAGGATCCCGGCCTATCCTTATCGCCATCTGGTTCGCCCCGGTCTCACCGGCTGGGCTCAAGTGCAGCAGGGCTATGCGGACAGCGAGGAGCAAACCGTCGTCAAGCTCAGCTACGACCTTTACTACGTCGCGCACTACTCCATGGCACTGGATCTACTGATAGCTTACAAGACCCTACGCATTGTACTGAGCGGTTTTGGCTCGCGCTAGGCTCACCAAACTCAAGCTTGACAGGTCCTTGCACGCACTAGCAACACGTCCGACCAAATCGGGCGCCGCCGCATAAGGATACGCAACACTCGCCCCTTGATCGAGCCTGAAGCCGAGACCGCACACCCGTGCAGACTTTCTGGCTGCAGTCCTGCATCCGCCAGCACCTTGAGCAGGGTGAACGGCGAGAACCACGCGCGGTGGTCGGTATTAATGCGCTCCACGCCCCGCACGGCCTGTACCGCGTTGCGAAGCGACAGCGCGTTGGGCACCGTAACCACGAACTCGGCCGCTGGCATGCACTGCGCCAGACGCCGCAAGAAGGCCGCAGGATCTGGTAAGTGCTCAATCACATCGGGCACCAGCACCAAATCCAACCGCCACTCCGCCAGCTTAGCGGTGGCAGCGGGTGCAAAAATATCCAGCGCATGCACGTTCTCAAAGCCCAGACTGCGCGCCGTGGCCACGCCCTGATGGTTGATGTCGATTCCCTCGCATGCACTGGCGCTGCGGGTCAGGCGTGAGTGCAGCCAGCTGCCGTCGGCAACCCGGCTCGCAATCAAGGGAACATGGTCGGCAAAGCCGACATGCAACACGCGCCGTCCCGCCACCCATTGCGTCAGAAGATCGCCCCGCGGCTGGGAATGACTGATAATTTGGGGACGAAAGGGCAGGTCGTCACTGAATGAATGGCCCGACAAATAGCTTTCGATCTGGTTCATCCCGCCATTATCAACACCAACACCGCCCCCTCAGTGACACCACGTATTTTGCTGCTGCAAGAAGACCAAGCCAACGGTGGCGTGCGCACGATCAGCAACACCCTTTGTCAAGCCCTGCGGCAACGGGGCTGGTCGATCCGCGAGTTGGCGCTCAGCCAGTGCGGTTGGCAGAAACGCTTGACTGCGGCTAGGCAGTGTGATGTGCTTCTTGCCGGCCATAATTTTCGACCGGCCTACCTGGCCTGGGCAATCGGCCTATTGCTGCGAAAGCCGGTGCTGGTGTGGGTGCATGGTCCCTTGCAGGAGGTGCTGACGCAGGCTCACGCCAGTGCACTGAAGCGCTTATGGTTGCGCTGGTTTTACCGTCGTGTGCCTTATTTTGTGTTCGTGTCACGGGCTTCGCGTGATTCGTTTCTGCGTTTTATGCAAAGACCATTGGCGGCGCACCAGCGCAGCTTTGTCATTGCAAACGCTGTGCCGCAAACTGAGGCGGTCCAAACGGCACATGCGGAGCTGGCGGCTGGGGCCGATCCACAACTGGCCTACATCGGTCGTCTATCGCCGGAAAAGCAGCCAGGTATGCTGCTGGACGTGTTACGCCTGTTGCCGCACCGCTTTCGCCTGACTTTGGTTGGCGATGGGCCGCTCCGCGACGAGCTGCGCCAAAGCGGGGCAGGCCTGCTGGCGGATCAGCGCCTGACGCTTGCCGGACCGCGACCGCACGGTGCGGGTCTGTATGCACCTTGGCATATGACCCTGCTGGCGTCGCGCTATGAAGGTTGCCCGATGACCCTGCTCGAATCGTTTGCAGCGGGCGTCCCCTGCGTCGGCTTGCCGATCTCGGCCCTGCAAGAAGTTGTTGGCGATGATGCGCCTTACCTGCTGGCGCGTGATCACTCGGCCCGTGCCTTGGCGGATGCTGTACAGACGGTGCTGTCCATGCCTCGGCACCAGCTGAATACAGACATGACGCGGGTGCTGTTACGACATCAGGTGCAAGATTTTGGGCAGCACTGGCAGACCGTATTACAACAGGCGGCACGCCGATGCTGATTCATTTTGTCCACACGGGAGATGCGTACATGCCCGAGCTGCAGGCCTATGTTGCATTTGTGCACGCTGCTGGGCATCAAGCTCAAGTACACCGTCAAATCAGCACTATTCCGAGCAATGCCTCTGTTCTGTGGTGGATGTGCGGGCTGGTCACTCACCAAATGGCAAAGCGCTTTCCATCTGCTTTTCATATCCACGAACATGTCTCCACCTCGGTGCCACCATTGGCTTGGCTGAAAGACCGCGTCAAGCGCTGGCATCAGGCGCTACCTGATTACCGTATTTACCAAAATGAATGGGGCTTGCAACGTCTCGGCTTCGCTGATGAGGTGCCGTATGAGTTTCGTGACATGGTGGGTATTGCTCCTGAGTTTTTCAATCCATTTTTAAAGCGGATCGAACCCGAATTTGACTTTGTATACCTGGGTGATATGCGGCGTTTGAGCCATTTCCTGCCGGTTTTTGAAGCGCTCTCTCAACTCGGCCGAAGCGTACTTTTGGTTGGGCAGGTGCCAGACAGTTTAAAGTCGCGACTCCAGCATCACGCCAACCTGATTTTTGGCGGTCGTATTCCCCACCAGCAGGTACCAACCCAACTTCGCCGTGCCCGTTACGGCCTAAATCTGATACCGGATCAGGTCCCCTTTACCTGCCTGACCTCGACCAAACTGTTGGAGTATTGCGCCGTCGGATTGCCTGTCGCGTCCACGGACTATGCATGGGTGCGCCGGTTTGAAAAGTTGCACGACGCTCGGTTTGCCTACATTCCTTGTCGCGCCGATGCCGACACCTACCGGGCGCTGCTTGGGCCGGCGCTTGATCAGCAATGCCTGTTGGTGCCAAATGTGCATTCTCTGTCTTGGTCACCCTTACTTTCAAAGATGCAGGTCTGGCGTCAAATTGGCATGCTGGCATGAAGTTGCCGCGCGCCTCGGTTCCGATTGCGCTGGCCAGCGCCGTGTCCTTGACGGCTCAGGTACTGTTCAGCTTGCTGATGCTGCGGCTGTTTACGCCGCAGGCTGTGGGCGAGTTTTCCATCATCAGCCAAGTCGCGTTTTTCTGGATGACGTTGGCACTGGCGCAAAGCCCGCTAAGTTTGTTGGCGGACCTGCACCGCCACCCCATTCAGGCCCTGTGGGCCGCCCTAGGCGCCAGCCTGCTGCGACTGGGATGTTTGATGCCGCTGGCCTGGATGGGGGTACACCTCAGCGGGCTGGCCTTGATCGGACAGACGCTGGCTTGGGCCGCGCTATTGGCGTTGCTGCAACTGGGATGGTATCTGGCCCAGCCGCTGACCCTGAAGACGGCGTCGGTCAAATCCATCGCTGTAGGACGAGCCATGCCCCCGCTGATTGCCCTGGCGGTGGCCGGCCTGGCCGGCATCCTGTGGCCGCAGGCCGGCGCCACCGGCTTGCTGCTTGCCGCTGCGGCGGGTTATGCCGCCGGTGCGCTCTGGCTGCTGCCCCTGCGGCGATCGGCCTCCTTGCCCGACAGGTACGGAGCAAGCCTCAGCCTGGAGCCCGCTGTGGCCAGGGCGGACGACCGCAGCATGACGCTGCGCCTGGCCCATACAGCCATCGATGCGCTGACCGGCACTGCGATCTTGTTGCTCTGGCAGCGCAGCCACGGCGCGGCCGAGGTTGGCTTTCTGGCCGTGGTCCTGCGGCTGCTGGGTTTTGTCCCCGCTGTCATTCATACGGCCTGGGCCCAGGTCCTGCTGGCCGAAGGCAGCTCGCGACGCCAATCCGCCGTGATGGCCGGCCTGCTGGGTGCGCTGCTGGTGGCGGCGCTGGCGCTGGCCTGTAATTTCGCCCTACGCATGCAGTGGCTGTCAAGCGCCTGGGCCGGCGTTCTGCCCTACTTGTTGCCGCTCGCGCTTTGGCAGGGGGTTGCCTGCATGACGGCGGCCTTCAGCCATTTACCGTTCCAGCAGGGCCGAGCCAGGACCTATTCGTATATGGCCATGGGCTTTGATGCACTGCAATTGCTGGTCCTGTGCGCCCCGCTGGTTTTCGGACTTACGCTCAGCACCGCTGAGCATGTTTGGTACTTGGCTGGCGCATCGGCGGCGGGGCTGTTCGGGTTCGTTCTGTGGCTGGTACGGCTGGCCACCCCTGCTCAAGGCAGCTTGAGTTCGCGCAGTTGAGGGTATTGTGTGGCCTTTTCCGCTATGTGTTCTTTCATGGCTTGATACTGCTTTTCGCCCCATAAGCGACGGATAACCTGAAGTTGCCGCGCAGCTTCCTCTGGATTGCCGTTAAGGGCAAGCGCCATAGCGTAACGAGACTGCGTGGCCGTCCACGGGTAATAGAGCGCGGCACGCTTGGCCACCTCCATGTCCTGCGCCGACATATTGGGCGCAGGCGTGATACGGGAAACGTCAAGCAGCACGCCCAGCTGGTCAAATAAAACGACCTTGGGCCGCTGATGCCCGACCGGCGGGGAACCAATACGCGATGCTTGAAATCTGGCCACACGAAAGTCTTCTTCGATTGCCAAATACTCCACCACCGACCAGGCCAGTACGACAGTGCTGACCAACAATGCGGCTCCCACCGCTTTGACGCCGATGCGGGCAAGAACTTTACCCCTTCCCGCCCTGGCCTCCACGGCCCCAAGCATAAGCATAACCGGCACCAGAAAATAGGCATAGGCAAACGGATACTCGAGCATCGAATGCAAGCCCAGTGGCAGTGCTACCGCCAGGCCGTACCAGGGAAGCAACTGGTTGGCATCGCGCGCGCGCCGCCATAGCCATACCGCCGTCACGACCACCAGCAGCAGCGCCATCGGCACACCTGTCCAAATCACCAGATCGAGCACCAGGTTGTGGCTGTAGGCATAGGGTTCGCTCACGGTGTAGCCGTCGACCACCGCGTTGTGCGCGGCAGCCACTTGGTGGAAACCCCAGCCCGCCCACGGGTGCATGGTCACCGCCTTAAGCAATTGGGACCATGCCTGGAACCGCATGCTTCCCTCGGCGACGCGGGCGTTGGCTTGGTGGGGCAACAGATCCATCGCATTAAGCACATGCGGCCAGGTCAGGAACATTCCGACAAAGGCAATGCCCGCCACGATGCCGACCCATCGAGGGGTGGTCTCACCTATTACCCGACGCTTGAACAACCACCAGCCCAACAGGAGCAGCAAACTCAGGGCGCCAGCGCGCGATTCGCTGACCGCAAGACCCATAAGCAGCAGAAACAACAGCAAGCCGGCAGATGCCGGGCCGAGTTTTTTGGACTGACGCAGAAATACCAGGCTTGCCACGCCCATCACCAACAGCGTGGCCAGGTGATTGGGCTGCCCCAGATTGCCGCCCGGGCGACGCAAATTCGGCATGCGCGCAACCCACTCTGAATGCTCCCACAGGCTGAGCACCTGGGCAAAGGAAACAATGGTCGATACGGCTGCACCTGCAGAAAGAGTGAATGCCAGCAGCGTGAAGGGCGTGAGTGCCGCAGAAGCCGGGCGAGGCTGCACAGACGCAGAAGCCGCGGCAAAACCCAGCATCAGGCAAGCGACGCACAGCGCAATGTAAAACCAGAGCGTCCAGACGCTCCCCCAAAAGGGCAAAAGTCCGGCGGCCCGCTGCAGCGTAACGACAACACCCAAGGCAATAAAAGGCAAGGCCGCAAAAGGCAAGGCCGCAGTCCGGGGGCCCGCAGCACGACGCATGCGGACGATACCAGCCCAGCCCAGCAGAATGACCGCAAAAAACGCCACAGCCTCCAAGTGCCAGCTAACCCAGGGCGGAAAGTGCAAAGGAAGCAGCCAGCTCAGGAGAAAAAGAGGGATAGCAAGCATGAACGAATGTGAGGTCAGCAAAGAAAAACGCCCCCAGAGAGGGGGCGTTTTTACTATTTTGCGCTATGCGCTCTAAATTAGACTCCGCGGCAGGAGCCAGGCAGGAACTTGGCGGGAACGGTCGTGACAGCAGTACCACCATTCAGTACGGTGCGATTACCGCAAACCCACTCGGAAAGAGGAGCGGCAGCAGTAATAGCTGCTTTGCCAGCAGCGGTCGGGACCAGGCTCACCGTCTTGGTGTCGATCATGTCAACGCCTGAGTCACCGAAACCTTGTGCGGTCACCATGATGCCGCCGTTGGCATCGGTATTAATCTTGGCGACGTATTTAGAGGTAGCGACAGAGGCTTCGCAGCCCCAGTTGTTGGCCGTCGGCAGGCTCAGCGTGTTGGTCGATTGGTACACTTCGGTGATCGATGTGCGACAAGCAGAAGATGCCAAAATCACTTCGGACAGCTTGGCGCGCTTGGTGTAGTCCGAATAAGCAGGCAAAGCCACCGCAGCCAAAATACCAATGATCGCGACAACGATCATCAACTCGATCAGGGTAAAACCCTTTTGCATGGAACGCTTCATAAAAAAACTCCTTGGTTGAGAAACTAGCGAGACCATTCAGCAGATACCGTGCCAGACCAAAACCGGGTCTAAATCAGCCACTTTGACCATCTTCTGGCAACGGAAGTTACTCTTTTAGTCAGCCATCGAGACATTGTTGACAATTTTGTCACTTGATGCAGACCGACCGAACCTGCTTGAGGTCGGTCAGCCCCATTAGCACTTTCTCCATCCCGTCCATTTTGAGTGTGTGCATGCCGCTGTTGACGGCCGCCGCAAACAGCTCTGCCACGCGGGCGCGCTCCTGAATCAACTTTTTCGCAGCGTCATCAGCTACCATCAGCTCATGCAGGCCGATACGGCCCTTGTAGCCGGTCTGGTTGCATTTGTCGCAGCCGACGGCACGGTACATGGTGAGCTGGCCATTCTGGCCGTAGCGCTCCGTCCAGCCGTCCAGCAAGGTCTGCGCTTCGCCACCGGGGTCAGCTTGCCAGGCCTGCGTAGGCCGCAATTCTTCCGAGTACTCCCTGACGAAGTCCTTGACTTCCTGTGAACTCGGCTGGGAAGCCTGCTTGCAGTCACAAAGCTTTTTGGCCAGGCGCTGGGCCAGGATGCCGAGCAGGGCATCGGCAAAATTGAAAGGGTCCATGCCCATGTCCAGCAGCCGGGTGATGGACTCTGGGGCAGAATTGGTGTGCAGCGTCGAGAACACTAGGTGGCCGGTCAGCGAAGCCTCCACGCCCATTGAGACGGTTTCCTTGTCGCGCGACTCGCCGACCATGATGATGTCCGGGTCCGCCCGCAGGAAGGCGCGCATGATTGTTGCAAAGTCGATGCCTGCCTTTCTGTTGATCTGAACTTGGCGCAAACCTTTTTGCGTGATCTCGACGGGGTCTTCGGCCGTCCAGATTTTCCTGTCTGATGTATTCAGGAATTTCAGGATGGAATGCAGCGTGGTCGTTTTGCCGGAACCGGTCGGGCCGCACACATAAAATAGGCCATAGGGTTTGGAGACCGTTTTCTCGAGCCGCTCCCGGTTGTGATCCGTCAGCCCCAGCTTTTCAAGCGGGATGGGTTCGCCCGCCGCGAGAATCCGCATGACGACGTCCTCGACACCTCCCGCTGACGGTATGGTGGCCACACGCAGCTCGATATCGAGCGGTCCGTATTTCTTGAACTTGATTTTCCCGTCCTGCGGCTTGCGCTTTTCGGAAATATCCAGATCACACATGATCTTGAGCCGCGTGACCATGGCCTGGCGAAACTGGGCCGGAACTTCGATATAGGGCAGCAAGCTCCCGTCGATGCGAAAACGGATACCGGTTTTGGCCTTGCCGGGCATGGGCTCGATGTGAATGTCGGAAGCCTTCTGCTTGTAGGCATCAATGATGACCTTGTTGACGAACTTGACCAGTTCGTTGTCGGCAGCAGCCGACTCCAGCGCCGAATCGTCGTTGGCATCGTTTTCGAGCGGCGAGTCCATGTCGGCCAGAAGCTGGTCAATGGAGCCCCCCTCGTTGCCCGCGCCAAAAAGCTGGCTCAGGGTTTCGTCAAACTCGGTCTGGGTGGTCACGCAGTAGGCGAACTTGCCGATTTTCGGGAATACCTGCGGAACCACCCGGGCTCCTCGCACCGCTTCAGGATCCACACACATGAGGGTCAGCCCGTCCGGCGTTTCTTCCAGCGGCATCCAGCCCTGCTGCTCGACAAAGTGCCGCTTGAGCAGGCCATGCAGCATTTCCGAACGTAGGCGCCCCGCGTTGTAGGCCTCGTAGGGAACACCAAAGAACTTGCTCAGCGACGCGCCGATCTGCGCGGGTCGAATGCGGTAGTCAGCCATCAGCAGATGTTCGACCGACTGGACCTCGTCGCGGGCCTTCTGGATGCAGTGGCGCAACTCGTCCTGGCTCAGCACCCCTTCGGCCACCAGGCCGTCGTACTTGGTCGCCCTGCGCCGCTGGCCGTCTTCCGCCTTCTGCATGCGCTGGCGAATGGCAATGCCCAGCGTCTTGCACAGCTGCTGCGCACCGTCTTCTTCCAGCTTTGCAAAGGGCTGATCGCTGCGGTTGTTGATCACCTGCAGGACGCCATAAAGCGTGGTGCCATCCATCACCGGTGCAACCAGCATCTGTTTGGTACGGTAGCCGGAGCGTTTGTCCACTTCCTGCAGAAAACTCAGATTGGGATGGATTTTCTTGAGTGCTTCGTCGTCATACACATCGGCGATATTCACCATGGTTTTTGACAACGCAACGTAGCCCGCAATGCTTTGCGCGCTGATGGGCAGCTTCAGGTCGCGGCTGGTGTTGAGCCCGGTCTTGACCTTGGAGATGATGGATGTGCGGTCTTCATTGACGGCGTAAAGGGTCAGGCGATCGGCATTGAACAGCTTGCAGATATCCTGGCTGGCCTCCAGCATGATCTGGTCAATGTTCTCGGTTTCATGAATGCGGTTGGTGACCAGTTGCAGCTGGCGGAAATAAAGCAGTTCAAAAGTGACTCCCCGCTCCTGCGGTGGGAGCATTTGCGAGTCAAAAAATGCGTCTTCGTGGTCTTGCTGTGCGAGGGCATTCATAACTCAAACTCCTGACCCGCGCGCAACCAGCGTATGTCGTGGGTGACGTTGGGACCAAACGGCGCCGTCTGGTCGAAACGCTGTATCTCGGCCATGATCAATTCGGTCTCCGCCGGCTTGGTATGGGTGATGTAAATCGGATAGTTCCTGCCTTTGTCGATGCAGTCCAGCTCGCTGGCCAGCGCATGGGGCGACAGATGCAGGCTACGGCGGGCCAGGTCGCGTTCGCGGTTGCTGAAGGCCGTCTCGATCACCAGCATGGCGACATTGAGCTGGTTGATCCGGGCCCACAGCGCGGGGTTGCGCTCGGTGTCGCCGGTGAACACCCAGCACCCGGCGCCGGTCGCCACCGCATACCCCACCGCGGGCACGGTATGAACCGCGGGCAACACTTCCACATATTTTCCTGCCAACAACAGCGTCTGGCCGACGGCCAGCGGATGAAAGCTGACAAACGGTGCTTCCGGCGTGGGGATTCTCGAAAAATCCGGCCAGATGGTGTTGTTGAAAATATGGGCCTTCAGCGCGTCAATCGTGCCCTGCAGCGCATGAATCTGTATCGGGGTCGTCCGCTGTGCCGCAATCGCGTCCACCATCAGCGGCAGGGCCGCGACATGGTCCAGGTGGGAGTGTGTCAGCAGCACGTGGTCGACGCCGCGCATCTCATCCAGCGTGAGATCGCCAACACCCGTCCCGGCGTCGACCAGCACGTCGTGATCGAGCAGGAAAGAGGTGGTGCGGCAGCCTTTGGCAATCGCTCCCGAGCAGCCCAGTACGCGTACTTTCATGGTCTTTTCCGGCTTGAGGCGCTGGCAGGCTGTGTCATTTGGTTTCGAAGTTGGTTGCCCCGTCCCACGCGGGATCGAACGGCAGCAACCTCATGGAGGCTACACGCTCTGCGTACAGGCGGTAAAGGTACTTTTGCGCATTCATGCGCTGTAAGTTGAGCAAATGCACATCGCAGTCGTCCCAGGCCTGGTCGCGGTAGGCCCTGAGCGCCAACGCCCACTCCCTCAATTCGCTGCCCACCTGCTTGTCGAGTTGGCCGGGAAGCGCCACCGGACAGAAAATGGCCACCGCCTGGTCCTTGCCCTTGACCCGGACCTTGTCGAGTTCCTGCCAGGCAAACCCGGTGGCCAGTTCGCGGGTGGACGCACTGACCACGGTATCGACGCCATAGATTTTGGACAGCCCTTCCAGGCGGGACCCCAGGTTGACGGCGTCGCCAATGACGGTGTAACTGCGGCGAATATCCGAGCCCATGTCGCCCACGCACATGCTGCCGGTGTTCAGCCCGATGCCTATGCCAATTTCCGGCAAACCCTTGCTGCGATGCTCTTCATTGAGCTGGCGCATTGCCTGCACCATCTCCAGCGCGGTCTTGACCGCCAGCGCGGCGTGCTCAGGCGTCTCGACGGGCGCACCCCAGAAAGCCATCACGCAGTCACCCATGTACTTGTCGATGGTGCCGCGGTTGCTGCGGATCAGGTCCGTGAGCCGGCTGAAGACACTGTTGAGCAAGGCCTGCAGCTGCGTTGGCTCCATGGTTTCGGACATCCGGGTGAAGCCGCGCATGTCGCAGAACATCACCGTGAGCTCCTTGGCCGATGCCTTCATGCTGTAGCTGTCGGGGTCCTTGACCATTTCATCGACCAGCTCGGGTGGCACGTAGGTGCCAAACAGGTTGGCCAGTTCCCGCTTTGAACGGCTTTCCACAAAATAGCCATAACTCATGTTCAGTGCAAACGCCGTGAGCGCCATGACCAGCGCGGTAGCCAGAGGCAAGACCAGGCCATAGGTCGAATAGAGCCAGAAATTCAGCCCCACCAGAGCCGCGGTCACCGCGGCACTGGTCGCCACCGCACGCGGAGCGGACAGCAGCGGCAAGGCGAGGGCCAGCGTCAGCCCCGACAGCACAAGAATCACCACCTCGAACCCAACCGCATAGTCCGGTTTGACAAAGACCTTGCCGTCGAGAAACCCCGAAATCACATTGGCATGGGTCTCGACGCCGGGATAGGTTTCCCCAACCGGGGTGACCCTCAGGTCCAGCAAGCCAGGCGCGGTGGTGCCGAGCAAGACAATCTTGTCCTTCAACTGGCCCGGCGGCATCTTTCCGGCCAGCACATCGGACGCGGAGACATACCGGTAAGAGCCGCCGCTCGCACCGCCAGGCCCGCGAAAAGGCACCAAGGTCGCCACCCGGTCATCCACCGGAATGGCGAGCGTTTTATCGCCCTGCTTGAGCAAAATGCTTTCCAGCCCCTGGTAGTGGCGGGTCAGGAGTTTTTCCTGCGGAAATCCAGGCGCGACGCCGGGCTGGCCCACCAGCATCCGAAACATCGCCAGGGACAGCGACTCGTAGTACTCGCCTTTGTATTCAGCCAGCAGGGGAATCGATCGAACAACCCCGTCGCCTTCCGTGATGGAGTTGAAAAACCCTGCCAGGGGCGCTGCCTTGGCGACGGCATCGATGTTGGCACCGAAGCCGTTCCAGCTGGTGAACCGGATGGGCCGCCCCTGGAGGGCCTCCCGCTCCATGACGGGAGCGGGCAAAACACCGTTGACGCGGCCGTCCCGGTCGCTGGTGAAGTAATACCCCAGCACGACGGGTTTGTTCTCCAGTGATTTTGCGAAGACAGCATCGTAATCAAGGCTGGCCTGGATCTGGCCGAGCTTGTCGGTAAAGGCGGGCTGGTCCTTCAATTCGTTGCGGGCCAATTGCTGCAGCCTTTTCAGGCCGGAGCTGTCGTCAGCCTCCGCAAAAACCACATCGAATCCCAGCAGTGCGGCCTGCTGCCGCCCCAGCAACTCGTCCACGAGCGTGGCCAGCTTGTTGCGGCCCCATGGCCAGCGGCCAGCTTCCGCCAGGCTTTTTTCATCGATGTCCACGATGACAATGCGCTCGTCCAGCGTCCTGGGCATGGTGGCTCGAAGGCGGGCGTCATAAAGAATGTCGTCAAGCCGCTGCAGGACATCCAGGCGTAATGCGCCGCTGGCATGGAGCAAGGCAAAAACCAGCGGAATCAGCGTGACGGCAATGCGAGGCCAATGCCGGGAAAAAAGTCGCATAAGGCCTCGTGAAGAGCCGCGATTTGAAGTGGTTTTCCGGCCGAACGCGGAGAAACGGCCTAGTCAGCGCTGGACAAATTGCATTTGCGTGCCCGCCAACTCAAGTACATCGCCGTTTTTCAGCGGCACGGGCTCAACGCCAATGTGCGTTCCGTTCAGCGTGGGTTTGTTGTCCCCCTCCACATGCGCCACGACAAAGCCATGTGGCCGCTTGGTGATGGCCGCAACCGCCACCCCTGGCTTGCCGATAGTAGTGACCACCTTGACCAAGGCGACTTCCCGGCCAGCGGCTGCGCCAGACATGACCTTGATGGCCGCGCTGGTGCCCGCACCATCGACGGGTGCAGACGCCGCCGGGGCCGCCGCTGGCCCCGCTGGCGCGACCAGCCCGGCCGAGCCGGCCTTGATGATCATCGTTTTCTCAAAGCCCGCACTCGCGGCTTCGTTGACATACTTGATCTTGTACTTGCCGATTTCGACGGTGTCGCCGTTGTTGAGCTGCTGCTTCTTGACAGCCTTGCCGTTGAGATACGTGCCATTGGTGCTGTTCAGGTCCTCAACAAAAACCTCGTTGCCGGACATCTGCAGAACGGCGTGCTCCCCACTGACGGCCAGGTTGTCAATGACGATGTCGTTGTAAGGACGGCGCCCGAGGGACGTGCGGTCCTTGGTCAACTGAACCTCTTTGATCACAACGCCGTCAATAGAGACGATCATTTTCGGCATGGCCGACTCCTGTCTATTTTTTAATAAGTCACTCAATCGGACTATTTCCCCAGCATTCTGGACAGCAGGCCGCGTTTGACCGAGACCTCCTTGGCCTGAGCCAGCAATACGGAAATATTATCCCGACCGCCGCTGTCGTTGGCCGCAGCAACAAGCTGCCTGGCGCTCTGCTCCAGCGACTTCGATCCCGATAGAATAGCCGCAATCGCCTCGTCACTGATCATGTCGGACAGGCCATCGGAGCACATCAGGTAAATATCACCCAGCTCCACACGGTGTTCGTTGACTTCCAGCAACACCGCGTCCTCCACACCCAAAGCCCGCGTCACCAGATTCTTGTTCACCGAAGTCAGCGCCTGCTCCGGTGTGATCAGCCCCGCGTCGATCTGCTCCTGAAGCAGGGAGTGGTCCTTGGTGATCTGCTCCAGCTGGCCACCCCGCAAGCGGTAACAGCGCGAATCGCCAATGTGGCCCAGCATCAGGCGGGTGTTCTGAAACACACCGACCACCAGCGTGGTGCCCATGCCCGAGTACTGCGGGTTGGAGTTGGCCGCGTTGAAAATCGAATGATTGGCGTTTTCGACACAGATCTCCATCGCCCGGCGCACCTCCTTGCCGTTGGCATGCTTACCAGCCTGCGCCAGCCAGCGCCCCAATTCGGACTTGATAAAGGCCGTCGCCATGCCGCTGGCGATTTCCCCCGCGTTGTAGCCACCCATTCCGTCAGCCAGAATGCAAAGGCGGGTCGGGGCATCAAACGTGACGGAGTCTTCGTTGTTGTCCCGGGTTAAACCGGGGTCTGTCTGGGTGCAAATCTCGTAGATCATCGTATTTTTGTTATGGCTTCAAATCGGTAGCATCAATGCCGGCCGGAGGATCCGGCAGGGAGCGGGCTGCAATTGTCCGTGCAAAAGCAGGATTGTCGCCGGCCGCGAGTACTGCCGTCTTTTCACTGCCCTCCGGACCTGTGGTGATGGCACTGGCGGGGACCGCAAGGCCTGTGGGTACAGCCGACAACTCGGCAATGGCGGCACGCAGATCGGCGGCAAACTGGTCGCCATCCTGATACCGCGTTTCAGGTTTTTTGCCCAGCGACAGCGCCACCACATCCGCCAGCCGTGCGGACACCTCATGGCGGATCGCGCGAATGTCCGGCGCCGGCTCATTGGCAATCTTGTACATCAGCTCGGCCATGGAGTCGCCGCGGAAAGGCAGGACGCCCGCCAGCATCTGGAACAGCATCACGCCCAGAGAATAGAGGTCTGAGCGTCCATCGACCTTCTTGCCGGCAATCTGCTCGGACGACATGAAACTCGGGGTGCCAAGCACCAGACCGGTTTTTGTCTTGCTGGAGTCGGTGATGCGCGCAATGCCGAAGTCAGTCACCTTGACGGTGTCACTGTCGGGGTCGTACATGATGTTGGCGGGCTTGATGTCGCGGTGCACTACGTTCTGCTTGTGGGCGTAGGCCAGCGCCTCGGCAACACGCGCCACAATTGACAGCACTTTGGCAATCGGCAGCAACTGCCCGTCCTTGGTGACATCCAGCAGGTCCTTGCCCTTGAGGAACTCCATCGCGATGTAGGCGAGGTCATGCTCTTCACCGGCATCAAAAATGGTCACGATGTTCTGGTGTTGCAGGCGGCCGGCTGTTTCGGCCTCGCGGAAAAAGCGCTCACGGGCGTCCGTCAACTCGTCACCCTCAAACTCCTGGCTCAAGGCCATGGTCTTGATCGCGACCACACGCCCGATCTTGGGGTCCTTGCCCAGATACACCACGCCCATGGCACCCTTGCCCAGTTCCTTTTCAACCTGGTAGCGGCCCAGCATGGGTTTTTCGACACCGCCGCCGTCGAGCAGCATGGTGCCACCGGGATGTGCTCCGCCGCCACCCAGAATGACGGTTTCCGAAAGGTTTTTGGCCCGGTTGAGTTTGGACTGCAGGTCCTTGTGGTTCTTGTTGTAGCTGGCCATGTATTCGTACACCGCCTGGGCCTTGTTGAATTGCCGCTTGCGCTCGAAATCAAGCGCAAGGTTGTTCATGTTGTCCATCAGTGCGTCGGTGAAAGGCACGCGGCGGAAACGGTCGAAGGCCATGTCCAGCTGCCCCTGGCCCTGCAGTGCCAGGCCCATCATGCGGTTGGTTTCGGCCGACTCTTCGTCGGACTTGAGTTTGCCGGCCTCGGTCATCAGGAAACGCTTGGTGGTCAGCGCCAGGTGACCGATCACCAGCAGCGCGGCCGGAAAGACCAGCTTGAGCCAGGTCGCGGCCGCCGACAGCAAACCGAACTCGATCACCAGCAGCAATACAAACAGCAGCAGCGTCACAACAGCCGCTTTGCCTGCCGACAGGCGCGGCAGACCGGCAATCAGGTAGGCAGCGACGACCAGCAGGACCCCCAGCGTGACCCAGATGCCCCAGGCGGGCTGGACAAGGAAATGTTCGCTGAGGATGCTGGAGGTGATGTGGGCAATTGTCTCTGCCGGCGACAGGCCGGGCCCGGCCGGTGTCGGAAACTGCGTGCCGACGCCGGCGGCGGTGGCACCAATAATCACAATTTTGTCGGTGTATTTGCCCGCAGGAATCTTGCCGGACAACACGTCGTAGAAAGAGTCCACGGCAAAAGCCGGCCTGCCGTCCCGGCCCTTGTAGAACTGCGGCAACATCAGGGCGGCCTCATCCGTGCCGATGCGCAACTTGCCGATCTGCACCGATTCACCGGCGTTGAGCTTGATATCGGTCGCGGCGAGGTTCAGGCTCTTGACTGCGGCGAGCAAGCCCATGGACGGAACCGCCTGGCCGTAATAGTTGATCAGCAGCGGTTCCTGCCGGACCGCGCCGTCCACGTCGGGCAGCTGGTTCAAGTGGGCGACCCCCGCCGCGCTGCTGCCAATGATCTCTATGGGTTGCTGGCCCCGGATGGCTGGCAGCGAAAACCCGCCTGACTCCTCCACCGCACTTTTGAGGGCATAAGCGGGCAGCGGACTGTCGGGCTTGCCCTGGGGTTCACCCAGCACAAACACCGAGGGCACCAGCACATTGCCAGCCCTGGCCATGCTCGCCGCCAGCTTGGCGTCCGTGTCGAGCGCGACCTCAGCCTCGGCAATCACCTTGCCCAGTTGCTCGTTGAGGCTGTCCTGGGGAACAGCGGGATCGGCAGGGCTGACGGCCGGGCCCAGCGCCTCTTTCATCTTGCGGATGAACACCAGCCCACGGTCGGTCTGCGGTTCAAAAAAGAAAGCGGTATGCGCAATGGTTTTGACTTTGGCTGCCGCCAGCTGGTCAATCAGCTGCGCATGCACATCACGCGGCCACGGCCAGCGGCCGATGTTGGCAATGCTCTGGTCGTCGATCGCAATGATGGCAACGCGGTCCGACGGCAGGCGCGACGTGCTGGTGCTGGCAAAGTCGTAATACCGGCGCTCCAGCGTGGCAAAAAAGTCGGTCGCGCTGTGCAGCGCCAGCACGGCCAGCACCACCAGCACGCCCACAAACCAGTCGGCTCGCCAGAATTGCCCGCGCTTGTTTGATGATGTGGCCAAGTCGGTCCCGCCTTTTGTCCTGGTTCGCCAGACCGTGCGCCAGCCGCGCCGGCTTCGATTTTTTGCTCACTTGTGACCCGGCCGGCGTTACAAGACGGTTACAAATTTACCGCCTTTGGACATTAACAGACGCCAAGAACGCGGACAAGGGACTTTTGCACACGGCCAGAGGCTTATGTTGCAAATTGGTGCCGCTGGCCGCCGGGGCTGCGTACCAGAGCCCGGCGGTGGCCGGGACTCAGAGGCTGAGAGTTTTTTGGTCGTGCCCGAGTAGCGCGTCAAAACGTGCCCAATCGAGGCGCAAAGCACAGCCATAGCTCGGGCTATGGCGCGCATTTGCAAGGACGAGTGGGTGCGTTTTGGCGTGATAAGCGGGTGTGAACAAAAGGCTCTCAGTCTCTCAGGCCGCGTCGCTTGGCTTTTGACGCGCCTGCAGGATCTTGCCTGCTGCAAGCACCAGCAAGGCGCCGGCCGCGGCCGCCGCATAGCTCCAGACCGCCGAGTCAGGCAGGTAGGCCTTGATTGCCGGGTCGGTGTAAGCCATCTGGCCGGCAATCCAGCCCAGCAGCATGGCGCCCAGGGTGATCACGATTGGAAAGCGCCCCATCAGCTTGAGAACCAGCTGGCTGCCCCAGACAATGATGGGAATGCTCACCAGCAAGCCAAAAATAACCAGCGGCAACTGGTGCTGCTGGCCTGCACCCTGCGCAGCGCCAGCAATGGCCAGGACGTTGTCGACGCTCATCACCAGGTCGGCAATGATCACGGTTTTGACAGCCCCCCAGAGCTTGTCGCTGGAACTGATGTTGTGGTCACCGTCGTCTTCCGGTTGCAGCAACTTCACGCCAATCCAGAGCAGCAGCACCGCGCCCACGATCTTGAGGTAGGGCACGGCCAGCAAGGCAAGCGCAAAGGCGATCAGGATCACGCGCAGGACAATTGCACCCATGGTGCCGTAAATAATGCCCTGGGTGCGCTGCTTGGGAGGCAGGTTCCGGCATGCCAGGGCGATCACCACCGCGTTGTCGCCACCCAGCAGGATGTCGATCATGATGATCTGGCCAACCGCGAGCCAGAAGCCAGCCGTCATGAACTCTTCCATGGAAACCTCTCAGAAAAATCAAAAAAAACCGATTGTCAGCGATGACAACCGGTCTGTCTGTTGTGGCTAACCGCAATACGCGGAAATTTAGAGCAGTGCCTTGAGCAGCTTGGCCATTTCCGAAGGATTACGCGTGATGGTAAAGCCGCATTCTTCCATGATGGCCAGCTTGGCGTCCGCCGTGTCAGCACCACCGGAGATCAGCGCGCCGGCATGGCCCATGCGCTTGCCGGCAGGCGCCGTGACGCCAGCGATGAAGCCGACGATCGGCTTTTTCATGTTGGCCTTGCACCAGATGGCCGCTTCAGCCTCGTCCGGTCCGCCGATTTCGCCGATCATGATGACGGCATCGGTGTCCGGGTCGTCGTTGAAGGCACGCATCACGTCGATGTGTTTCAGGCCATTGATCGGGTCGCCGCCAATGCCGACGGCGCTGGACTGGCCCAGGCCGATTTCGGTCAACTGGGCCACGGCTTCATAAGTCAGCGTGCCGGAGCGGCTGACCACGCCGATGCGGCCCTTGCGGTGGATGTGGCCGGGCATGATGCCGATCTTGATTTCTTCGGGCGTGATCAGGCCCGGGCAGTTGGGACCCAGCAGCAGGGTTTTCTTGCCGCCAGCCGCTTCCTTGGCTTTCATGCGGTTGCGCACTTCCAGCATGTCGCGCACGGGGATGCCTTCAGTGATGCAGATCGCCAGGTCGAGGTTGGCTTCCACGGCTTCCCAGATCGCCGCGGCGGCGCCGGCGGGCGGCACATAAATCACCGACACGGTGGCGCCGGTGGCCTTGGCGGCCTCGGTCACATTGGCAAAAATCGGGATGCCTTCGAAGTCTTCGCCGGCTTTCTTCGGGTTCACGCCAGCGACAAAGCACTCTTTGCCATTGGCATAGTCGCGGCACATGCGCGTGTGGAACTGACCGGTCTTGCCGGTGATGCCCTGCGTGATGACTTTGGTGTTTTTGTTGATGTAGATCGACATGTTGGTTCTCCTGGCTTACTTGACGGCGGCCACGATTTTGGTCGCAGCTTCAGCCATGGTGTCTGCGGCAATGATGGGCAGACCGGAGTCCGCCAGCATTTTCTTGCCCAGGTCTTCGTTGGTGCCCTTCATGCGCACCACCAGCGGAACCGAGAGGTTCACGACCTTGCAGGCGGTGATCACACCGTCGGCAATCGTGTCGCACTTCATGATGCCGCCGAAGATGTTGACCAGGATGCCTTTGACATCGGGGTTCTTCAGCATGATCTTGAAGGCTTCGGTGACTTTTTCGGCCGTGGCGCCGCCGCCGACGTCCAGGAAGTTGGCCGGCTCGCCGCCGAACAGCTTGATGGTGTCCATGGTCGCCATGGCCAGACCGGCCCCGTTGACCAGGCAGCCGATGTTGCCGTCCAGTGAGATGTAGGCGAGGTCGAACTTGGACGCCTCGACTTCGGCCGGGTCTTCTTCGTCCAGATCGCGCAGGGCCACGATTTCCGGGTGGCGAAACAGCGCGTTCGGGTCAAAGTTGAACTTGGCGTCCAGCGCGATGAGCTTGTTCTTGCTGTCGCGGTTCAGCGGATTGATTTCCACCAGCGATGCGTCGGTGTCCATGTAGCACTTGTAGAGCTTCTGGAACACGTCCACGGCCTGGGCGGTGGACTCTGCCGGCAGCCCGATGCCGTTGGCGATCTTCGTGGCCTGCGCGTCGCTCAGCCCGGTCAGCGGGTCAATGTATTCGGTGATGATCTTTTCGGGGGTGGCGTGCGCCACTTCCTCGATGTCCATGCCGCCTTCGCTCGAGGCGATGAAGGCCACCTTCTGGGTGGCGCGGTCGGTCACGATGGAGACGTAGTATTCCTTCTGGATGTCGGCGCCGTCTTCGATGTACAGACGGCGAACCTTCTGGCCTTCCGGTCCAGTCTGGTGCGTGACCAGCTGCATGCCGAGGATCTCGCCGGCGAGTTTTTTCACGTCTTCGATGCTGCGCGCCAGCTTGACGCCGCCGCCCTTGCCACGTCCGCCGGCGTGGATCTGGGCTTTCACCACCCAGACCGGTCCGCCCAGTTTCTGGGCGGCTTCGACGGCCTCTTGCACGGTGAACGCAGGAATGCCGCGTGGAGTGGGGACACCAAAGTTGCGCAAGATTTCCTTGCCTTGGTACTCGTGAATTTTCATGAAATTACTTCCAGGAGTCGGTAAAAAGGGGCGTTCGCCGAAGTGATGTCAATCTGCCACATTTCTGCAGAATTCAGCAAAATGTAACGCCTTCGGTCACTGCACGCAGCAGCGCAGAACTGTATCATGTTGCGATGCACAATTCTTGTGCGCGACTTACACCGCTCTTATCCGCACTTTCCACAGGAAAAGCCACATGGCCAAGGTCTTTATCGACGGCGAAGCAGGAACCACGGGTTTGCAGATCCGGGAACGCCTGCAGGCCATGCCCGCCATCGAGCTGGTCAGCATCGCGCCCGAGTTGCGCAAGGATGCCGCCGCCAAGCGCGCGCTGATGGGCACGGTCGACCTGGTGGTGCTGTGCCTGCATGATGACGCGGCACGTGAATCGATGGCCATGATCGACGACCTGGCACGAGTCAGCGGCAAAAAAGGGCCGAAGATCATCGACGCCTCCACCGCGCACCGCACGGCACCAGGCTGGGTTTTTGGTTTTCCGGAACTCGCCGCCGGCCAGCGCGAAGCCGTGGCCAACGCCGACCGCGTGGCCAACCCCGGCTGTTATTCCACCGGCGCGATCGCCCTGATTCGTCCGCTGGTTGATGCCGGCCTGCTGCCCCGGGACTACCCGCTGGCATTGCCCGCAGTCAGTGGTTACTCCGGCGGTGGCCGCGCCATGATTGAAGACTATGAGGCGGGTAAGGCACCCCCGTACCAGATCTACGGCCTGAACCTCAAGCACAAACACCTGCCGGAAATCATGAAATACACCGGCTTGAGCCGGCGCCCGGTGTTCACACCTTCGGTCGGCAACTTCAAGCAGGGCATGTTGGTGCAGCTGCCGCTGCACCTGGACCTGCTGCCTGGCCAGCCGACGGCAGCGCAACTGCAGGACGCGCTGGCGCGCCACTACGCGGGCAGCCAATGGGTCACGGTCGAGCCGGTGGGTGACAGCACGTCAATAGACGCGCTCGCGCTGAACGACACCAACAAGATGGAATTGCGGGTGTTCGGCAACGAAGAGTTTCGCCATGCCGTGCTGATTGCGCGGCTGGACAACCTGGGCAAAGGCGCTTCCGGTGCTGCCGTGCAAAACCTCGAGCTGATGCTGGGTCTGTAAAACGCTACAGATTTTGTAGCTATTGGCGCCCGTGTTTATTGGGCTGGACGCCGATTTTGCTCGCAACCTTCAGGGGTGAGCGCCGTCAGTCGTCCTCGGCTTGCGACACCACACGGAGAATCGCCTCTGCACCAAAACCGCGTGCCGCCAGAAATCGCATCTGTTTGCCGCGCGCCGCGGCGTCTGCCGCCGGCTCGCCGAACTTTCTGCGCCAGACCTCGCGGGCGCGTTCGACCTCGCTGGCTTTCAGGCTGCTGACCGCCTCGGCCACCGCCCCGGCCGCCAGCCCCTTGCCCTGCAACTCATGGCGGATGCGCGCAGCGCCAAAACGCGCGGCGCGCCGGTTGATGACCGATTCCACCACCCGCGCCTCGCTGATGAAGTCCTTGGCCTGCAGGTCGTCCAGCACCTGGGCCAGCTGCTCGGGCGATTCGGCATGGGCAGCCAGCTTGCGCTCCAACTCGGTGCGCGAGTGCTCGCGTTGTGCGAGACAGCGCAGGGCCCGGCCTTTGAGGGACAGGCCGAAACCCGGCGCCGCGGGAGTTTTGTCCGGTGTCATGCCGATATTCCGCCGTCAATCACTACTGTTTTGATAGCCGCCTTCGCTTTACAGACAAGGGCTGGGGCCTGATTTGGCATCAAACCTAACCTGCCAGCCCCGTCTGCTCAGGCGGCCGCGACTTTGGGTGCTTTTTCAGCCTTGTCTGCTTTTTCGGCCTTCTCCGCCTTTTCCGGCTTGTTGCCGACCGCCTCCTGGATCAAGGGAATGCCCAGCGACTCGCGCACCTTGTTTTCGATTTCCATCGCCAGTTCCGGGTTTTCTTTCAGGAACTCGCGCGAGTTGTCGCGGCCCTGGCCGATTTTTTCGCCGTTGAAGGCATACCAGGCACCGGCTTTCTCGACGATGTGGCCAGCCACGCCGAGGTCCAGCACCTCGCCCAAGCGGCTGATGCCTTCACCGTAGAGGATGTCGAACTCCGCCATCTTGAAGGGCGAGGCGACCTTGTTCTTGACCACCTTGACGCGGGTTTCGTTGCCAACGACTTCCTCGCCCTTCTTGATCGAGCCAATGCGGCGGATGTCCAGGCGCACCGAGGCGTAGAACTTCAGCGCATTGCCGCCGGTGGTGGTTTCGGGGCTGCCGAACATCACGCCGATCTTCATGCGGATCTGGTTGATGAAGATGACCATGCAGTTGGCCTTCTTGATGTGGGCCGTCAGCTTGCGCAGCGCCTGGCTCATCAGCCGGGCCTGCAGGCCGGGCAGGGAGTCGCCCATTTCGCCCTCGAGCTCGGCCTTGGGCGTCAGCGCCGCCACCGAGTCGACCACGATCAGGTCCACCGCGCCGGAGCGGGTCAGGGAATCGACAATTTCCAGGGCCTGCTCGCCGGTGTCGGGCTGGGAAATCAGCAGCTCCTGCAGGTTGACGCCGAGTTTTTGCGCGTACTGGATGTCCAGCGCGTGTTCGGCATCGACAAAGGCGCAGGTGCCGCCGAGTTTTTGCATTTCGGCAATCACCTGCAGGGTCAGCGTGGTTTTGCCGGACGACTCCGGGCCGTAGATTTCAACGACACGGCCGCGCGGCAGGCCGCCGACGCCGAGCGCGATGTCCAGGCCCAGCGAGCCGGTGGAGACCACCTGGATGTCCTCGATCACCTCGCCGGCGCCCAGTTTCATGATGGTGCCTTTGCCGAACTGCTTCTCGATCTGGGCCAGCGCGGCTTGCAGGGCCTTGGCTTTTTCGGTGTTCAGGGCGGGGTTGGTCTTGTTCGGCAGGTCCATGGAAAAACTCCTTGAGGGTCAGGTGAGGGAAAACTTTGGCTTCGAATTCCGGCTCTGCTTTTAATCACAGCGCTGGATGCATGACCAGTACTTTATGACCGTCATATAAATAAGTAAACCCTGTTTTTAGTCAGTTTGCCTGACCAATTGGGTTTATCATTTCTGCATGGATTCCAGCCCCGTTCCCGCACCCCTCAGCGCCCGCGCTGACGAGGAAAACTGGCGTCTCACCCACCTGGGCCGCCTGCTCGGCCACGCCCTGCGGCGTTTTGACGAGCGGGTGCTGGTGCTGATGGCGCGCAATGTGGATGTGCCGCTGGCGCTGTCCAACCTGGCGGCCCGTGCCCAGGTGGGTGCGGCGCACGTCCACATCACGCGGCACCTGGCGGTCAGTGGTTCGCGCCTGACCGACCTGGCGCAGAGCGCCGGCATGAGCAAGCAGGCCATGGGCGACCTGGTAGACCAGTGCGAAGCCTGGGGCCTGGTCACGCGCGAGCCCGACCCCTACGACAAACGTGCACGCATCGTGATGTTCACCGAATCGGGCCTGCTCTGGCTGCAGGCATTTCGCACGGCAGTCGCGCAAGCGGAAACCGAGTTCCGCCAGGCCGTAGGCACCGACGTCGCCACCGTGGTGGCGCTGGGGCTGGAAGCCTATGCCGGGTAGAAGAGCCCCCACGGTCGCTCACTATGCACAACTCCTGCGCGGCAAGACAGGGCAGGCATTGGCACAGCGCATTACACGTGAAAAGCGTGAGGGCTCAGCCAGTCAGCAAACCAGAGGGGATAAAAGCCTAAAATTTGAAAAACAGGCCACAGAGCCATTTCGCCCTGAGCGTTCCGCCGGACCGCGCGGGGGGCACCCCCGTCAGGAGACAAACATGCGCATATTGATTGCAGAAGATGACCAGGTCCTGGCCGATGGCTTGCTGCGTACGCTGCGAGCCTCTGGCGCGGCGGCCGACCACGTGGCCAGCGGCACCGAAGCCGATGCCGCGCTGATGACCAACACCGAGTTCGACCTCTTGATCCTGGACCTGGGCCTGCCGCGCATGCACGGACTGGAAGTGCTCAAGCGCCTACGCGCACGCGGCTCGGCCATGCCGGTGCTGATCCTCACCGCCGCCGACAGCGTCGAGGAGCGCGTCAAGGGCCTGGACTACGGCGCCGACGATTACATGGCCAAGCCTTTTTCCCTGCAGGAACTCGAAGCCCGCGTGCGCGCGCTGATCCGGCGCGGCATGGGCGGCGCCAGCAGCACCATCAAGCATGGACCGCTGGTGTACGACCAGGCCGGACGCGTGGCGACGATTGACGGGCAGATGCTGGAGCTGTCGGCACGCGAACTCGGCCTGCTGGAGGTGCTGCTGCAGCGCGCCGGCCGCCTGGTGAGCAAGGACCAGCTGGTCGAGCGCCTGTGCGAGTGGGGCGAGGAAGTCAGCAACAACGCGATCGAGGTCTACATCCACCGGCTGCGCAAGAAGATCGAAAAGGGCCCGGTGCGGATTGCGACGGTCCGCGGACTTGGTTATTGCCTGGAAAAGATACCAGGCTAGGTATGTGGCCCCCACGTTCGCTCGCTACGCGTAGCTCTCTGCCCCCCGAGGGGGCCGCTGCGCCTGCGGCCCGGCAAAGCCGGTTCCGCGGCCCCGGCTGGCGTGAAGACAACGCATACGCGTTTCCCGATCAGTGGCCTTGAGGCTTTTCCAGCGCGAACGGCGCAGCCTGTTCGGCGAGATCCTCGACTGGATGCTCACGCCGCTGCTGCTGCTGTGGCCGATCAGCCTGGCGCTGACCTGGCTGGTGGCGCAGAACATTGCCGGCAAGCCGTTTGACCGCGCGCTCGAGTACAACGTGCAGGCGCTGGCCAAGCTGATCGTGGTCAAGAACCGGCAGGTGCAGTTCAACCTGACCGCGCCGGCGCGCGAAATCCTGCGTGCCGATGACACCGACCTGGTGTTCTACCAGGTGCTGGGCGCGCGCGGTGAATACATCAGCGGCGAACACGATCTGCCCCTGCCGACGGACGAGGAAATGACCTTTGACGGCGAAGTGCGGCTGCGCGAGGACATCATGCAGGGGCAGGACGTGCGTGTGGCCTACACCTGGATCAAGACCGACGTACCGGGCGGCCACCCGGTCCTGGTGCAGGTGGCCGAGACACTGGAAAAGCGCAAGACGCTGGCCACCGAGATCGTCAAGGGCGTGATGGTGCCGCAGTTTGTCACGCTGCCGTTGGCCGTGCTGCTGGTCTGGCTGGCGCTGGTGCGCGGCATCAAGCCGCTGGACCAGCTGGAAAAACGCATACGCGCACGCAAGTCCGACGACATGAGCCCGCTCGACGAAAGCATCGTGCCCGAAGAGGTCGCCCCATTGGTGTCGTCCATCAACGACCTGCTGGGCCGGCTCAAGGTGCTGCTGACCACGCAGAAGCGCTTTCTCGCCGACGCCGCCCACCAGCTCAAGACCCCGCTGGCCGGACTGCGCATGCAGGCCGACCTGGCGCAGCGCGAAACCGACGCCGACGAACTGAAAAAATCCCTCAAACAGATCGGCCGCGCCAGCATCCGCGCCACCCACACCGTGAACCAGTTGCTGGCCCTGGCCCGCGCCGAAACCACCGGCCGCAGCCTGGCCAAGCAGCGGCTGGACCTGGTGCACATCCTGGCCGAGGCCATCCAGGACTCGGTGCCGCGGGCACTGGAAAAACGCATCGACCTCGGCTACGAAGGCCCGCCGGCCGGCGAGGCCGCCAACATGCTGGAAGCCAACCCCACCCTGCTCAAGGAGCTGGCGCGCAACCTGCTCGACAACGCGCTCAACTACACACCCGAGGGCGGGCAGGTCACGGTGCGGCTGCTGACCGACCGCTTCAGCGGCGTGGTGGTGCTGCAGGTCGAGGACTCGGGCCCGGGCATCCCGGCCGTCGAACGCGAGCTGGTGCTGCAGCCGTTTTACCGCGCACTCGGCACCAATGTCGACGGCTCGGGACTGGGGCTGGCCATCGTGGAGGAAATCGCCAAACAGCATGGCGCCACTGTCGCGGTCGATGACGCCATGCCCGGACACACGCCTCCGGGAACACGCATCACCGTCCGGTTCATGGGGTTTGCCGACCTGCCGCAGGAATAAAAGCCGGCGCGTCACTACACTGGGCACTGCCCCCGAACCGACGACCTGCCACTGGATCCGCGATGCGCAAAACGACAGCCATGAACAGCCAGCGCCACATGCGCACCCGGCTCAAGATCGGCCTCTCGGCCTGCTTTTCACACGCCGACCCGACGCGTTCGCTGTTCACCGGCAAAACCCTGCAGTACGTCGAGCAGACAGTCGCCCACTGGATCATGTCCTCGGGCGCGATGGTGGTGATGGTGCCCTGCCCGACCGGCGCCACGCAGCGCGGCGATGTGGGGTTTGACGACTACGCCCAGTGGCTCGACGGCCTGGTGCTGCACGGCGGCGCCGATGTCTGGCCCGGCAGCTACGGCGAAGAGCCGCTCGAAGAACGCTGGTCCGGCGACCGCGTGCGCGACGACTACGACAAGGCCATGGTCGCCTCCTTCGAAAAAGCCGGCAAGCCGGTGTTCGGCATCTGCCGCGGCCTGCAGCTGCTCAACGTGGCCTTCGGCGGCACGCTGTACCAGGACATCGCCACCCAGGTGCCCGAATCCTTCCTGCATCGCGACGCGGTGATCTACGACCAGAACTTCCACAGCGTGGAGATTGTGCAGGGCACGCAGTTGTCGAAGTTGTACCCCGGCGTTGAACGCGTGCGCGTCAACAGCATTCACCATCAGGGCATCAAGGACCTGGCGCCCGAGTTCGAGGCCGAGGCCTTCAGCGTGCCCGACGGCATGGTGGAAGCCATACGCCGCAAGGACCGGTCGAAAAGCTACATTGCGGCGCTGCAGTGGCACCCCGAGTTTCACCAGCCGGGGTCGGACACGATTGACGATGCGGCGGTGCTGGAAGATTTTCTTTCCGCGGTGGCGGCGGCGAAAGCAAGGCCCACGGCGCCCGCATGATGAACCGGCCCGTGCGGCAGGGTTGAGGCCAGAAATTCAGACAAAACTGGGCTGCAGTCCTTGGGAGACTTGCGCACCAAGCTATTGATTCAGTAGCGATTGACATCCGCACCGGCGGCCGGGTGGCCGCGGTGCCGGTTTACTCCACACCCAGCAGGTCGTAAATCCGCGTCACGTAGGCGCCAAAGGCGGGCGTCGTTTTGAGGTGCAGCTTGCGCGGCTCGGGCAGGTCGATGGCAAAAAAGTCGGCCATGCGCGCCGGTCCGGCGGTCAACACCGCGCAGTGCGAACCGAGAAACACCGCCTCCTGGATGCTGTGGGTCACCACCACAAAGGTCTTGCGGCTTTGCTCCCAGATGCGCAGCATCTCCAGATTCATTTTTTCGCGCGTCAGCGCATCCAGTGCGCCGAAGGGCTCGTCCATCAGCACCAGCTTGGGGTCGTGAATCAGGGCCCTGGCAATGGAGGCGCGCTGCTGCATGCCACCCGACAGCTCGTACGGGTGCTTGTCGGCAAAACCGGTCAGGCCCACCATCTCAAGCAGCCCATGTGCGCGTTCCACTGCCGCCTTGCGCGGCAGCCCGAGGATGTCGGCGGGCAGCAACACGTTGTCCAGGATGTTGCGCCACTTCAGCAGCAGCGGCTGCTGGAACACCATGCCTACGTCGCGCCCCGGGTTGAAGGCCGCGCCGCCGGGGCCGCCTATCTGCAGGGTGCCACCGTCGTGGCCATGCAGGCCGGCGAGTATCTTCAGCAGCGTGGACTTGCCGCAGCCCGAGGGCCCGACCAGCGACACCATGTCGCCCTCGTGGATGTCCAGGGTGACGTCGGAGATCGCGAGGAACTCCTGTGCGCCCTTGCGGTAGACCTTACGCAACTGGTTTATGCTGATCAGAGCCTCGCCCCGCACAGGAAGGCTGAAAGCCGCGCTCATGCCAACCACCGCTGCAGGTTCCTGCGCACAAAGGCGTCGTCGCCAAGGTCGCCGTGGGCCTGGTAGACGCGATCGATCTCACCGGTCTGGCCGGGGCCCAGGCCTTCGGCCGGGTCCAGGCACCAGATGCCTTCAAGCAGGCCCTGGCGCCGCAACACCTCGTGGCACCCGGCAATACAGCCATGGAAGTTGTTGGCCACGTCGAAGAAGGCGCTGTTGCAGTCGGTCACCCGCGAATCGAGCGCCAGCAGCTGCGGACTCAACACGCCGCCGTTGGCCGCCAGTTCGGCCTTGATCTGTGCCAGCTGGCTGACGGCGCTGGCCGTCCACACCGACCAGTGGCCCAGCAAGCCGCCGCGAAAACGCACGGTCACGGGCTGGCCGTCGCGCATGACGGCAAACGGCAGGGCCAGGTCGAGCACGATATGGTCATCGTTGCCGGTGTAGAGGAAAACGCGCTCCTCGGCACGTGCATCGACCAAGCCGCGCACCACGTCGATGCTGCGGTAGCGATTGAAGGGAGCGACCTTGATGGCCAGGGCGTTCGGGATCAGGGCGAAACGGCGCCAGAAATCACTGGACAACACCGGCCCGCCCACCACCGTCTGCAGGTAAAAACCAATCAGCGGGATCTCCTGCGCCACGGCTTCGCAGTGCGCAATCAACTCTTCCTCGGAAGAATGGGCCAGCGCCGCCAGGCTCAGCAGCCCGGCGTGGTAACCCAGCCCCACCGCGGTTTGCGCCTCGGTGCGCGCCTGGGCCGTACTGCCGCACAGGCCGGCAATCATGACCATGGGACGGCTGGACCAGGCCAGCCGGTCTTCCATGGCGGCGCGCAACACCGGTTCGTACAGGCCACGCTCGCGGATGCTGAACTGGGTGGTGTGGACGCCCACGGCGAGGCCGCCGGCGCCGGCATCCACGTAATAACGCGTCAGCGCGCGCTGGCGCTGGCGATCGAACTGGCGCCCGGCATCGAGTGCCAGCGGGTGCGCGGGAATCACCGTGCCTTGCGCCAGCAGTGCCAGCACGTCTTCAGGCAGGTCGGATCGTTTCAAGGGCATGGGAACTCCTGTGTCTGTGGTGCAGCGGCTTATCCGAATTCCGGGCCCGCAATCGCGTGAATGAAATGGGTCTGTCCCTGCAATGGCTGGTCGCCCAGCACCATGCGCATGAAACTGCGCTGCGGCGTGAAGCCGGCGTCGTGAAGCTGGCGGGCCAGCAAGGCGCGTTCATCGGGTACATCGATGAAAACCGGGCCCGCCAAGCCCTGCACGGCGCGTGTCATCAGTTCGGCGGCGCTGGCTTTATTGAGCGCCAGCAAAGGGCCGATCTGGTGCGCGATGCGCCCGCGGCGCACGATGGCAAAACCCTCGCTGCTGCGCACACAGGCAGCGTCCGGCCGCGCCAGCAAATCCGCCAGTAGTGCATGGCGTGGCGCACCCAGCGCCTGCGCATCCAGCGCGGCCAACGCTTCCGCGTCGGGAAGCTGCTGGCTGCGCGCGGCCGGCACGGCCTGCGGCCGGGCAGCGCGTTGCCAGCGTGTCAACCCGTACACCGGCGCAAAACCGAACTGGCTGTAGAGGCGCTGGCCGTCGGGTGTGGCGTCCAGGCAGGCGGTGCGCCCGGCGGCTTTCACCAGGGCCAGGCAGTGCAAAAACACCGCGCGGCCCAGGCCCCGGCCGCGAAGATCGCTCGCCACCAGGATCATGCTGATCCAGACGACTTGCGGGCCATGGGGCAACACCGCGCCGCTGGCAACGATGCGGCCCTGCGCATCACGCACGACGCAGACCGTGCCTTCGCGCGAAAAAATCGCCCAGTCCTGCGGCGTCTGGTTCCAGCCACTTTGCAGCACCAGGGCGTCCAGCCCGGCCTGCACGACGGGTGTCAGCGGCCCCAGCGTTTCGACGACGACGGCCGCTTCAGTATTTGCCATCGCGTGATTCGAACTTGGTCGGCTTGCCGTAGAGGCGCTGCTCGCGGGAAATCCAGTCCGCCACCCAGCCGATCTGGCGCGACAGCGATACACGCGGGTAGCCGAACAGGCGCTCGGCCTCGCCGGTGTTCATGAGCCAGGCGGTGGGCGCTTCCTCGCCGACGATGTGGGCGGGCTTGCCGAAGCGGCGCGCAAACTCCTGGGCCAGCCAGCGGATGGAGGTGGTCTCGGGCCCGCTCACGTTCAGGGGCGAGGTCGGCACGGTCGCGACGGCCAGGCAGCGCAGGGCCTGCGCGTTGGCGTCGCCTTGCCAGATCACGTTGACGTGCCCCATGGTTACGTCAATCTGCTCGCCGTGCCACACCTTGGTGGCCACATCGGCCAGCACGCCATAACGCAGGTCAATCGCGTAGCTCAGGCGGAACAGGCGGCCCGGCGTGCCATGAACCTGCGAGAAATATTCGAACATGCGCTCACGCCCGACACAGGAGTTGGCGTATTCGCCGGGGGGGCTCAGGGACGAGTCTTCGGCGGAGCCTTGGCTGATGACCGGCACAAAGGGATAGACACAGGCGGTGGAAAAAGCCACGATGCGCGCCGTTTTGAAGGTCTCGGCGACCAGAGCCGGCACATGGGCGTTCATGGCCCAGGTCAGCGGGTTGTTGGCGTCGGCGCCGAACTTGCGTCCGGCCATGAACACCACATTGGCGCACTGCGGCAAGGCGGCCACGGCAGCGCGGTCCAGCAGGTCGCAGCTGATGGTTTCGATGCCGTGTTTTTCCAGCATCTCCCGCACACCGGGTTCGCTGAAGCGGGCCACGGCGATCACACGGCGCCCGGGCATGGCATTACGCGCCAGGCGCGCCAGGGTGGGTCCCATTTTTCCGCCCACACCCAGAATCATCAGGTCGCCATCGAGGCGCACCAGATCACGGACCAGATCAAGCGAGGGCGTGGCTAGGTAGTCCTCCAGGGCCTGCTCGTCGGCAAAACTTTCGGGAAAGGGCAGGTCCTCCAGCACGGTAGGGGAGGTATTTGACAGGTGAGTCATTGAATTCTTGCGTCTTGAGTGATGAAGAGCCGCTCCAGCAGGAGGACCAGCAGGTAAAGCAGCACGCCCAGCCCGGTGATGAGCAACACGGCCATGAAGACGGCGGGGGTGTCGAGCGAGGCCTGCAGCTGGATCATCAGGTAACCCAGGCCCTTGTCGGAAGCGATGAACTCCCCGACAACAGCGCCTGCGACCGCCAGGATGGTGGCGACTTTCATCCCGGAAAACACGTAAGGCAGGGAGCCCGGCAGCTGGATGTAGCGAAACAGCTGCCAGCGTGAGCCCTTAAGCGCGCGCACCAGGTCGAGCAGCTCGGGCTCGGTCTCATTGAGGCCACGAATGGTGGTCAGCAGGATCGGGAAGAAGCAAAGGCTGAAGGTGATCAGGATATTGGTGCCTATGCCGTAGCTGAACCAGACGATGACCAGCGGCCCGAGCGCCACCTTGGGAATCATGTTCAGCGTGACCAGCACCGGAAACACCAGCAGCGTGAGCCGGCGGCTGGTGATGAACAGCAAGGCGCACAGGATGCCCAGCACCAGCCCCAAGGCATAGCCGCCGAAAATCTCGATCGCCGTGACCGTGGTGTTGCTGAGCCAGCTCAGATTGGTGTTGGCAAGGGTCGCCAGCACGCGCGAGGGCGCCGGAAGGATGAAGGACTGGATGGCGAAAATGCGCACCACGGCTTCCCAGAGCAACACGCCGGCCAGATGGATGCCCACAATGATTCCCCAGCGCCGCCAGGGTGGCCCGCTGCCGTCCGACTCCGGTGCAACAGCCAACGCCACACCATCGAGGAGAGCCTTCATGTGAATTCCTTCGCGCAAACAGTCATTCGCGAATAATAGATTTGCCTCGACTTGTTGTCAACCAACTAGTTGAATTAATTTCAGCTCAACATGCGCAGCCGGCAGCGCGCGGGACGCGCGGGACTAACACTCGATAACGTTGACCGCCAGGCCGCCGCGCGAAGTCTCCTTGTACTTGGTCTTCATGTCGGCGCCTGTCTCACGCATGGTCTTGATGACCTGGTCCAGCGACACCGAATGGCTGCCGTCACCGCGCAGCGCCATGCGCGCGGCATTGATGGCTTTGGTCGCTCCCATGGCGTTGCGCTCTATGCAGGGCACCTGCACCAGGCCACCCACCGGATCGCAGGTCAGGCCCAGGTTGTGCTCCATGCCGATCTCCGCGGCGTTCTCCACCTGTGCCGGTGTGCCGCCCAGCACCTCGGCCAGCGCACCCGCAGCCATCGAAGAAGCCACGCCAACCTCGCCCTGGCAGCCCACTTCGGCGCCTGAGAGCGAAGCGTTTTCCTTATACAGGAGGGCAATCGCTGCAGCCGTCAGCAAAAAGCGCTCCACGCCTTCGGCATTCGCCCCATGGATGAAGCGGGTGTAGTAATGCAGCACCGCCGGGATGATGCCGGCCGCGCCGTTGGTCGGCGCCGTCACGACGCGCCCGCCGCCGGCGTTTTCCTCGTTGACGGCCAAGGCATAAAGGCTCACCCAGTCAAGCACCACCAAGGGATCGGTCAGCCCGGCCTGGGGCTGGCTGTGCAGCTGACGCAGCAGGTCGGGGGCCCGGCGCTTGAGACGCATGGGCCCGGGCAACACACCCTCCTGGGCGCACCCGCTGCGCACACATTCCTGCATCACGGTCCAGATACGCGCCAGACCAGCCGAGGTATCGCTATCCGGCCGCAACGCCGCTTCATTGGCGCGCATCAGCGCGCTGACGGACAGGCCCTGCGCATGGCACAGGCCCAGAAGCTGGTCACCTGTGGTGAAAAGGTAAGGCACAGGCGCGCCAAGCTCCACCAGCGCCTGGTCGCCGTCATCCACCACAAAGCCGCCGCCCACCGAGTAATAGTCACGCGTGCACAGCACGGCACCGTCGGCAGACAGGGCGGCAAAACGCATGCCGTTAGGATGAAACGGCAGGCTTTTGCGGTAGTACAGCAGGTGTTCAGCTTCGACAAAACGCACGGTGTGGGTGCCCTGCAGGCGCAGGCTCTGGTCGCTGCGAATCTGCGCCAGCCGGGCATCCATCGTTGACGTGTCCACGCGGTCCGGCTCCTCGCCCAGCAGCCCCAGAATCACGGCTTTTCCACTGCCATGGCCCTTGCCGGTAGCGCCCAGCGAGCCATAAAGCTCGGTTCGCACTGCGGCGGTTTGCTCGAGCAGCCCGCCCTGCTCCAGGCAGCGCACAAAACGGGCAGCAGCGCGCATGGGGCCTACCGTGTGCGAACTCGACGGGCCGATACCAATCTTGAAGACATCCAGGACACTGAGGGTCATCGCCGGGCCGGATCCACGGTACAAGGGTGCATGGGGCGTCAGGGCCTCAGGGCCTCAGGGCGTTGAGCGCAAAGTCGATCACATGGCGACGGCGTTGCACCAGGGCACCGCGCGAGCCCAGCGGCTTGCCGAAGATGGCCGAAAGCGTATGGTTGTTCGAAAAGAAGAAATACGAAATGCCGGCGACGGAGATATAGAGGTTGATCGCGTCAAAGTCAGAACGGAATACCCCCGCGGCCACGCCACGCTTGAGCGTGGCTTCCAGCATCTCGATGAAGGGCGAGTGCATCTTCTGCAGGCGCTCGGATGCCAGGATGTGACTGCCCTGGTTGCGGTTCTCGTCGGTCAGCAGCGCGATGAATTCCGGATGCTCAGCGAGGTAGTCAAATGAGAATCCCACGAGCTGGGCCATGGCCTCCATGGGCTCCAGCGCCCCCAGTGACAGCTTCTGCTCCTTTTCCCGTATTTCGGCGTAAACCGACTCCAGCGCCACAAGGTAAAGCCCCTGCTTACTGTCGAAATAGTGGTAGACCAGCTGCTTGTTGACACCCGCCGCCGCCGCGATCTCGTCCACACGCGCTCCGGCAAAGCCCTTGCGCGAGAACTCCGCCACGGCAGCCGCGATGAGGGCTGCCCTGGCGACCGAGGCATCGCGCCTGGGCGTCTGCAGTGCAGGCTCAGGAGTTTTCAATAAAGTGGCCATATTTGCTTCTCAACCAAACAGTTGGTAATATAAACTGGAAAGCGCCCAATCCGATCAATCATTTCTGGAGTTGAACCCATGCGAAGTCTAGTGAAATCCGCCGCCACCGTATTGTTGGCGACAAGCGCCTCCTTTGCCATGGCGGCAGACCCCATGAGCCTGATGTTGAACTGGACCCCTACGGCTGATCATTCGCCGATCTACTACGCAAAATCCAAAGGCTGGTACAGCGACGCAGGGATCGACCTCAAGATCGAGGCCGGCAGGGGCTCTGGCGTGGCAGCGCAACGCGTGGGCTCGGGCGGCGCCGACGTCGGTATTGCCGACCTTCCCACAGCCATGCAGGCCAAAGGCAAAGGCGCAGACCTCAAGGCAGTCATGGTGATTTACGCCAATTCCCCGCAAGGCTTTTACTGGCTCAAATCGTCCGGAATCAATGGCCCCAAGGACTTTGCCGGACGCAAGATCGGCAACCCACCCGGCGATGCCTCGCGCCTGATGTGGCCCGCCTTCGCCAAAAAAATCGGCTTGGCGCCGACCGCCGTGACCTTTGTGAATATCAGCCCTCCGGCCAAGGTCGCCGCGCTGAAAAGCAAGTCGGTCGACATCATCAGCGACTTCTACAACGAACATGACCTGAAGGTTCGCGAATTCGGCGCCGACCTGGGCTTTGTGGCTTGGCGCTCGATCGGCGTCAATGTGTATGGCAATGCGTTTGTGGTCAACGGCGCCTATCTGGCCGCCAATACGGAACGCATCAGGAAATTTGTCGCCGTGACGCAACGCGCTTATGCGGAATGCGTCAAGGATTTTTCCCCCTGCCTGCAGGCGCTGACCGCCGATGTCAGCGGCTTGAGCCCGGACAACCAGCGCGACCAGTGGGAACGCATCAAGCAACTGATGCGGGACGACGCCACGACCAAGGTTGCCCTGGGCAGCTTTGACAACGCTCGCGTGAAGGCCGACTATGACTTGGTGAAAGACCTGATTGGCATCGACAAGCCGTTCGAGCCGGCAGCCATGTTCACCAACGAGTTCCTCGACCAGAAACTGCGCATGACCGCAAACTGATGGCCCTCTGACACCTTTCCGCTGCCCACCGGCCATCCACGGTCGGCCCTCGGGCAGCGGAGAACCTGCGCGTCAGCTCAGGTGCTTACCGACAATTCCCGCCAACTCAAACATCGTCACCTGCGGCTTGCCGAACACGGCCAGCAGCTTGGCATCGGCGTTGATGGCGCGTTTGTTCGCCGCGTCCTGCAGGCCTTCGGCCTTGATGTAATCCCACAGCTTCTTGATGACCTGGGTGCGGGCCACCGGCTCGGCGCCTATCACCGCGGCCAATGCGTCGCTGGGTTTCAGGCCGCTGCCTGGCTTGGCCACGCGCGCCACTTTCGGCTTGGCGGTTTTGGCAGCCGGCGCTTTTTTCGCCGCGACTTTCTTGGCGGCCACCTTTTTGGTGGCGGGCCCGGCCGCTTTTTTGGCTGCCACGGTTTTCCCGAACGGCGTTTTCACCGTGCCGGTCCGCGGCGGGCCAGCGGTTTTGCGCGGCGGGAACTTGGACGGCGCAAACTCGAAGTTCACCTTGCCGGCTTCGGCATCCCAGGCCAGCATGGCCTTGAAGGGCCGGCGCGTGCGCATGGAGACGAACTTGTCGAGCAGGTCGGTCTTGCCGGTCGTGAGCAGCTTGACCATCTGCTCGCGCTCGACCGGCTGCTGCAGGATCATCTGGCCGGTCTTGAAGTCGCAGCTCGGCGTTGGCTGCGCGTTGGTCGGCACCGACTTTTCGCAGACGTAATTCTTGCCGTGTTCAAACACGCCGGCGCCGCACTTGGGGCAGGCGCCCAGCGACTGCTGGCCTGAAAAATCGACGATCTCGCCGGTTTCGCCGGCCTTGTCGTCGCCGAAATCAAACTCGAGCTTGTAGTTCTTCGTCTCTTCGTCGAACTTGATGACCATCTCGGCCGTGAATGGCCAGCCGGCCTTGGAGCGGAAGCCGTCCAGCGGCCCGATCCGCTTGTCGCGCAGGAACTGCTCGACCTCGGCCACCTCGAAGGTGCGCCCGGCCGGCGTCTTGCCGAATGAAAAGCCGCAGCCTTCGCCGCTTTTGCCGGTGCAGGTGTAGCGGCGGTAGTTTTCCTTGATGACGCCGCCGCAATTGGGGCAGGGCGCGCTCAGGGTGGCGTAGTCACCGGGGATGGTGTCCTTGTCGTAACCCTTGGCCTTGGCGACCAGGTTTTTGGTCATGTCGGCAATCTCGGCCATGAAGGTCTCGCGGCTGAGCTTGCCTTTTTCCATTTGCGCGAGCTTGTGCTCCCAGTCGCCAGTCAGGTCGGCGCGTGAGAGCTCTTCCACGCCCAGGCCGCGCAGCAGGGTCATGAGCTGAAAGGCCTTGGCCGTCGGGATCAGCTCGCGGCCTTCGCGCAGCATGTACTTCTCGTTGATCAGTCCCTCGATGGTGGCGGCGCGGGTGGCTGGCGTGCCCAGGCCTTTTTCCTGCATGGCTTCGCGCAACTCGTCGTCGTCAATCGTCTTGCCTGCGCCTTCCATGGCGCCCAACAGCGTCGCCTCGGAATAGCGGGCCGGTGGCCGGGTTTTCAGGCCCTTGGCCTCCACCACTTCAGCGCGCACCATCTCGCCCGGTTTGACCGCCACCAGGGTCTTGCTGTCTTTCTCGTCTGTATTTTCGTCTTCGGCTTCCTTGCCGTAAATCGCCAGCCAGCCCGGCTTGACCAGCACCTTGCCTTCAGTCTTGAAGCTGTGGCCGACCGACTGCGAAATGCGCGTCGTCACCAGATATTCAGCACTCGGGAAAAACACCGCCAGGAAGCGGCGCACCACCAGGTCATACAGCTTTTGCTCAGCGTCGCTCAAGCCGCTGGGCGCCTGCAACGTTGGGATAATCGCAAAGTGATCACTCACCTTGCTGTTGTCAAAAATGCGTTTACTGGGCTTGATGTAATTGCCCTTGAGCGCGGTGGCGGCATGCGGCGCCAGGTGTTTCATGGGGCTGGCCGCCAGCATTTCAAAGGTCTGTTTGACCACCGGCACATAGTCTTCCGGCAGCGCGCGAGAGTCGGTACGCGGGTAGGTCAGGGCCTTGTGGCGCTCATAAAGGCTTTGCGCAATCGACAGCGTGGTCTTGGCGGAAAAGCCGAACTTGCCGTTGGCCTCGCGCTGCAGCGAGGTCAAGTCAAACAGCAGGCCCGATGCCTGTGTGGTCGGTTTGCTTTCCTCAGTAACCGTCGCCGCCTTGCCGCGCACGGCGTCGGCAATCGCCAGCGCCTCGCGTTCGGACCAGACGCGGTCGGCTTTCAGCTCGGCATCGGGCTCGGCGTTGTCGGCATTCGCGGCGGCCTTCTTCCACTTCGGGTCAAACCACTTGGCCGGGTACTCGCCGGCTTCGGCCAGAAAACTCGCGTGGATTTCCCAGTAGTCCCGGGAGACGAACTTGCGGATTTTTTCCTCGCGCTCGACCACCACCGACAAGGTCGGCGTCTGGACACGCCCCACGGTCGTCAGAAAGAAGCCGCCGTCGCGCGAATTGAAGGCCGTCATGGCGCGCGTGCCGTTGATGCCGACCATCCAGTCGGCCTCCGAGCGGCAGCGCGCCGCATCGGCCAGCGGCAGCATCTGCGCATCGCTGCGCAGGCTGTCAAAACCTTCGCGGATTGCGGCCGGCGTCATGGACTGCAGCCACAGCCGCTTGACCGGGTGCGCGCTCTTGGCGTACTGCTGGATCAGGCGGAAGATCAGCTCGCCCTCGCGGCCCGCGTCGCAGGCGTTGACGAGGGCGCCCACGTCCTTGCGCTTGGTCAGCTTGACGATGGCATTGAGCCGCGTCTTGGTCTTGTCCATCGGCTTCAGGTCGAAGTAGGGCGGGATCACCGGCAGGTTGGCAAAACTCCACTTGCCGCGCTTGACGTCAAACTCCTCCGGCGCCTGGATTTCCACCAGGTGGCCGACGGCCGAGGTGACCAGCCAGTCGTCGCTCTCAAAGTACTCGTCGTGCTTTTCAAACTTGCCCACGGTCGGCGTCATGGCCCGCACAATGTCCTGTGCGACCGAGGGTTTTTCTGCAATCACCAGCGTTTTCATAAGTACTTCTTCAAACCTTCTACATCTGCGGGGAACATTTCCCCGGCTTCGGCAAACAGCACTTTTCCGCGCTTGCCACTGACTTTCACAACCACCACCACCGGCAGACCGTCCGGTTTGGGCAGCACTTTGGCCAGGTCGGGGGTCAGCATCCCGGCGGGAAAGCTGTAGCCCCGGGCCTTCATATAGTTGACCGCCGCAGCGGCATCCTTATCAATCGACAGCGCCAGAACCTCCAGGCCCCGCGCCTTCTGCGCCCGCCATAAAGCCTCGATGTGGGGCGACTGAACCGCACAAAAAGGGCACCAGCTGGCCCACCAGTACACCACAAGCACCTTTCCCTGCACCTGCTCGGGCGTCCAGGGGCGTCCGTCCAGCAGGCTCAGGGCCGGCAAGGCCAGGGTACTGCCGACCTCGGGCAGGGGGCTGTCCGAGCCCCTGGCCCACGCGGGCAGCCCCCAGCCCGCAGCGGCCAGCGCGGCGACGGATCCGAGGGCCTTGCGGCGGTTCAACATGGCTTGTTCCTTGCGTGCTTCACTACAATAGCTGCTTCGCGCGTACGCACGCGCGCACCCGCATGTGCGCGCACATGCATGAATTAACCATACCAAAAAAATACGCCGTGTCAAAAACTCAGGTCTCTGCCCCCCTTTCCAGCCCGCCCGCCAGGCCCGCGCCTGACACCGGCCGCCGGATTCAAACCCGCGTTTCCAACGTCCATGGCAAGGGGGTGTTTGCCGTGCAGGACCTCGCCGAAGGCGAGACGCTGATCGAATACGTGGGCGAAGTGGTCACCTGGAAAGAAGCCCTGCGCCGCCACCCACACGACCCGAAGGACCCGAACCACACCTTCTACTTTCACATCGATGAAAAACATGTGATCGACGCCAAGTACGGCGGCAACTCCTCGCGCTGGATCAACCACAGCTGCAACCCCAACTGCGAGGCTGACGAGCAGGACGGCCGGGTCTTCATCAAGGCGCTGCGCAACATCAAGGCCGGCGACGAGCTGTTTTACGACTACGGCCTGATCATCGACGCGCCCTACACCAAGAAGCTGCTGGCCGAGTACCCCTGCTGGTGCGGCGCCAAAAACTGCCGCGGCACGCTGCTGGCCCCCAAAGACGACAAGCCGGGCAAGAAGGAAAAAAAGAAGAACAAGCTGGAAAAAGCCTCCGGCGCCGACCAGCCCGTGAAGGGCAAGCAGCTCAAGAAAGCGCTCAACAAGGAACTCAAGAAAGTCCTGAAGAAGGCCGGCAAGACCGGAAAAGCCGGGAAGGCCGACAAACCAGGCAAAGGCAAAAAGGACTGAGCGGTCCCTGCCGTGCATCCCGCTCCTGCTGCCCCCATCCGATGGCCCGCCGAGGCCCTCTGGGAAGCCGTGGCGCCCGTGCTGCCCGGTTTCACGGTCGAGGTGCTGGCGCAGATCGACTCCACCAACACCGAGCTGATGCGGCGCTTTCGGTCCGCCGGGCCGGACGCGTGCGGACCGGTGCTGCTGGTGGCGGAGCAGCAGACTGCCGGCCGCGGCCGCATGGGCCGCAGCTGGCAAAGCAGCGTCGGCGACAGCCTGACCTTTTCACTGGGCCTACCGCTGCAGCCGGCCGACTGGTCGGGCCTGTCGCTGGCGGTCGGCATCAGCATTGCCGAAAGCCTGGAGCCCGGCAACCCCGCCGCACCCGCCATCCGCCTCAAGTGGCCCAACGACCTGTGGCTGGGCGATGCCGGCGGCGACTCCAAACTGGCCGGTATCCTGGTCGAAACCGCCAGCTGGGGCGAGCAGCGTTATGTGGTCATCGGCGTCGGCATCAATGTCCGACCGATGGCGCAGCCGCTGGCCCCTGCGGGCGCCGGCCAGCCGGCCGCGCTGGCGCCCGGCGCCCTGCAGACGCTGCTGCCCGGCATCGACGTGGCGCAAACGCTGCTGCGCGTGGCGGCCCCGCTGGTGCAGGCGGTGCAGGCCTTCGGCCTGTTTGGTTTTGCGCCGTTTCAGGCCCGGTTTGCGGCGCGCGACGCGCTGGCCGGGCGCGCCGTGCAGCTGTCCGACGGCACCCAGGGCGTGGCCCACGGGGTCGGTGAACACGGCGCGCTGCTGGTGCATACTGCGGCTGGCATGAAAGAAATCACCAGTTCCGAAGTCAGCGTCCGGCCCGTGACGACCCCCACCGCAGGCAGCGCGCGCCCATGCTGAGGCTGCTGGTGTTGCTGCTGGCGCTGGCCAACGTGGTCTATTTCGCCTGGTCGCAGGGTGCGCTGGCACCGCTGGGCATGGCGCCCAGCGTGCAGACCGAGCCCCAGCGCCTGGCCACGCAGATCCGGCCCGAAGCGATCCGCCTGCTGACGGCCGACGAAGCCCGGCAACTGGAGACCAGCGGCAGCGCCGCCCGACCGGCCAATGGCGCCAGCGCCACGGCCGAAGCCACCGCCGAATGCCTGCAGGCTGGCCTGTTCAACGAGCAACAGACCACGGCGCTGCGGGCCAGACTGGAGAAAGTGCTGCCCGCCGGCAGCTGGCAATTCGAAAGCAGCGCCGAGCCGGCGCGCTGGATTGTCTACATGGGCAAATACTCCAGCGAGGAAGCGCTGGCCAAAAAACGCAACGAGTTGCGCCAGCGCGGCGTGGCCTTCCGCGCGGTCAACAACGAGGCGCTGGCCCCCGGGCTGGCCCTGGCCAGCTTTGCGCTGCAGGCCGACGCCGACAAGGAGCTCGCGCGGGTGGCCAGCAAGGGCGTGCGCACCGCCCGCGTGGTGCAGGAGCGCGCCGAGGCACGCGGCCAGCTCCTCAAACTCGCGGCGGTGGATGCCGCGCTGCGCGCACAGCTCGACACGCTCAAGCCGCAGCTCGAAGGCAAGCCGCTGCGGCCCTGTCTTTGAAGCGCCGCACGTCCGGTTCGCTACACATTCCATAGCTGCTCACGCCCGGTTTACATGGGCTGGTGGCCCATCCGGCCTCAAAACCCGCCGGCTCAGCCGGCCTCCGTACGCACCGGCCGTTTGAACAGCTTGTGCACCAGCGCGCGCATCCACTGGTGCGCCGGGTCCTTGTCGGTGCTGCTGTGCCAGACCAGGCGGACCTCATAAGCCGGCACGCCGGGGATGCCCCAGACCCGGCAGTCGTAACGCTGGCGCAGGTTGCGCGCATACATTTCCGGCACGATGGACAGCAGGTCCGAGCTCAGCGCGAGCTCGGGCAGCGCGCCAAAATGGCGGGCCCGCAGCACGATGCGGTCTTCCAGCTTCATGCGCGCCAGCATCTGCTCGACACTGCCGTGAAAAGTCGCCGTCGGCGCGGCCACTACAAACGAGGCCTCGGCCAGCTGCTGCGGAGTCAGGGCGCGGCCGCTGCGGCCGGAGGCGGGCCGCCACTGCGGCGCGGCGATCGCCACATAACGCTCGCGAAACAGCAGCTCGGTGCGTATGCCGCGGTGGCGCGGTTGCAGGATGCCGATGGCCAGGTCGATCTCGCGCGCCTCCAGCGCGGCCGCCACGTCGCTGGAGGCCACCGAGATGTTGGACAGCCGCGCCCCGGGCGCCTGGCTGCGCATGGCGCCGGCCAGTTCCGGCAGGAACAGCATTTCGCCCAGATCAGACAGCGACAGCCGCCAGTGCATGTCGCTGCTGGCCGGGTCGAACTCCTCGTGGCCGGTGACCAGCGTCTCCAGCGCCAGCAGCTGCGCCAGCACCGCGGGCGCCAGCTGCTCGCACAGGCGCGTCGGCTTCAGGCCGGACGGCGCGCGCACAAACAGCTCGTCTTCGAAAAAGTCGCGCAGCCGGGCCAGCGCATTGCTGGTGGCCGGCTGCGACAGCGCCAGGGTCTTGCCGGCCAGCGTCACCGAGCCGGTGCGGTGAATGGCCGCCAGCACGCGCAGCAGGTTGAGGTCGAGTTGGCGGAAATTCATCGCCGCGCCTTTCGCAAAAAATTCTGGGAAGGGTTCTCAGGGTTGTCCCGAATTATTGATCAAACGAATGTGCTTCATTCATACAATCCATTTGCATGATGCCTTCAAGCTGCGTAAATTGCGCTGCAAACGGAAGGCCATTGATGCAGCAAGCACCTATTTTTCAGACCCTGGACGCCGTTGCGGCCAACGGGACGGCGCATGGCTGAACGTTCGTTTGCCGCCGAGGTGGAAAAACTGCGTCTGGGCGCGGGGGAAGAGTTTCGCGGCGAAGGCATCCTGGCCGTCACCAAGGCGCTGCTGCAGTCGGGCGTGGCGTATGTCGCCGGCTACCAGGGCGCACCGATTTCGCACCTGATGGACGTGCTGACCGACGCCAACGACATCCTGCAGGAGCTCGGCGTGCGTTTCGAGCACAGCGCCTCCGAAGCCACCGCCACCGCCACACTGGCCGCGTCCGTCAACTACCCGCTGCGCGGCGCCGTGACCTTCAAGTCCACCGTCGGCACCAACGTCGCCTCCGACGCGCTGGCCAACCTGGCCTCGGGCGGCGTGACCGGCGGCGCGCTGCTGATCGTCGGCGAGGACTACGGCGAGGGCTCGAGCATCATGCAGGAGCGCTCGCACGCCTTTGCCATGAAGTCGCAAGTCTGGCTGATGGACCCGCGCCCCAACCTGGAAAGCATTGTGCAGGCCGTGGAAATGGGCTTTGAACTCTCCGAGGCCAGCCGCACGCCGGTGATGCTGGAGCTGCGTATACGTGCCTGCCATGTGCACGGGCGTTTCCCGACCAAGGACAACAAGCGCTCGGCCTTCACGCTGAAGGACGCGATGGAAAACCCGCAGCGCGACGCCAGCCGCATCGTGCTGCCGCCGGCCAGCTATGCGCAGGAACAGGAAAAAATCACCGAACGCTGGCCGGCTGCGGTGAAGTTCATCCAGCAGCACCAGCTCAACGAGTTTTTTGCCGAAGATGCGAAAGACTTCGGCATCGTCATGCAAGGCGGGCTGTACAACAGCGTGCTGCGCTCGCTCGAGCTGCTGGGCCTGGCCGATGCGTTCGGGCAGTCGCAGGTGCCGCTGTATGTGCTGAACCTGACCTACCCGCTGATCGACGACGAGTTCAAGCGCTTCTGCGCCGGCAAGCGCGGCATTTTGCTGGTCGAGGAAGGCCAGCCCGACTTCATCGAGCAAAACGTCAACACCATCCTGCGCCGGGCCGACCTGCAGACCCGCGTACACGGCAAGGACGTGTTGCCCATGGCCGGCGAATACACCGGCGGCGTGGTGCTCAAGGGCCTGGCCCGCTTCATCACCCTCTACGCGCCCGAGCTGCTGGAAGGCCGCGAGCTGCCGCTGGCGGCGCGGCCCGCGGCCACCGGCCTGGCGGTCCTTAGCGGCAACCCCAAGGCCTTTGCGATCCAGGCGGCCGCCGCCGAAGTGCAGGCCCGGCCGCCCTCGTTTTGCACCGGCTGCCCCGAGCGTCCGATCTTCACCGCGATGAAGCTGCTCGAGCGCGAGCTCGGCCAGCACCATGTGAGCTGCGACATCGGCTGCCACCTGTTTTCCATCCTGCCGCCTTTCAACATCGGCGCCACCACCATGGGTTACGGCCTGGGCTGGGCCGGGGCCTCGGCCTTCAACACCAGCGAAACCTCCAAGCGCACGATCGCCATGATGGGCGACGGCGGCTTCTGGCACAACGGGCTGACCAGCGGCGTCGGCAACGCCGTGTTCAACCAGACCGACAATGTGTTGCTGGTGGTGGACAACGGTTATTCGGCCGCCACCGGCGGGCAGGACGTGCTGTCGTCCAAGGCCGTCAACCCGCTGCGCAGCACCAACAACCCGATCGAGAAAGCCGTGCGCGGCGTCGGCGTGAAATGGGCCAAAACGGTGACCAACACCTACAGCCTGGCGCAGATGCGCGACACCCTGCGCGAAGCGCTGACCACGAAAGAAAAAGGCCCCAAGGTCATCATTGCGCAAAGCGAATGCATGCTGAACCGCCAGCGCCGCGTCAAGCCGCAGATCCGCAAGATGATCGCCGGCGGCGAGCGTGTGGTGCGCGAACGTTTCGGCATCGACCCCGACACCTGCACCGGCGACCACTCGTGCATCCGGCTCTCGGGCTGCCCCTCGCTGACCATCAAGCCCAACCCCGACCCGCTGCGGCGCGACCCGATTGCCACCGTGATCGACAGCTGCGTCGGCTGCGGCCTGTGCGGCGAAGTGGCGCACGCCGCGGTGTTGTGCCCGTCTTTTTACCGCGCCGAAATCATCAACAACCCGACCGCCTGGGACGGCTTCAAGCTGAAGCTGCGCACCGCGGTGATCGGCTGGCTGCAAAATCGCATCGAGCGCCGGCTGGAAGGGATTGCGGCATGACTGAAACACTGCTGACATCGGGCCGTCCCGCACTGAGCGCCGCCGGGCCGCCCCATCCTTCGACCCCTTCGACAAGCTCAGGACAGGCAAGCTCAGGACGAACGGAGGCCACCTCGGGCGGCACCCTTCGACAAGCTCAGGGCGAACGGACGCCCGTGCGCAGCATCACGATCGCGATTCTCGCCATGGGCGGCGAAGGCGGCGGCGTGCTGGCCGACTGGCTGGTGGACCTGGCCGAGCAGAACGGCTACTTCGCGCAGACCACCTCGGTGCCCGGCGTGGCGCAGCGCACCGGCGCCACCGTGTATTACCTCGAGATGTTCCCCGAAGCCGCCGTGCCCGCGGGCCGCATGCCGGTCATGGCGCTGAGCCCGGTGCCCGGCGAGGTCGACATCGTGATTGCCTCGGAACTGATGGAAGCCGGCCGCGCACTGCAGCGCGGCCTGGTCACGGCCAACCGCACCACCTTTGTGGCCTCCACGCACCGCGTGTATTCCATGACCGAACGCACCGCCATGGGCGATGGCCGGGTCAGCTCCGACAAGCTGCTCGAAGGCGGGCGCGCCGCGGCCCGGCATTTCATCAGCGCCGACTTTGCCCGGCTGGCCGAAGACACCGGCAGCCTGATCAGCCCCACGCTGTATGGCGCGCTGGCCGCCACCGGCCGCCTGCCCTTTACCCGCGCGCAGTTCGAAGCGACGATCACGCGCGGCGGCGTCGGCGTGAAATCCAGCCTCCAGGCCTTTGCCGCGGGTTTTGCCGTGGCGCAGCAAACGCTGGCACCGCCTGCCCCCGCAGCGGCCCTGCCAGCCGCCACGCCCATGCCGCCGGTCGGCGCGCGGCTCGCGGCACTGGCGCAGCGCATTGAACAGGACTTTCCGGCCACCAGCCATGCGACGCTGGCCGCTGGCATTGTGCGTGCGGCCGACTACCAGGATGTGGCCTACGCCGCGGCCTACCTGGACCGCCTGCAGCCGCTGCTGGCCCGCCTGCCGGCCGACCCTGCGCTGGCCGCCGAGCTGCTGGACGAAACCGCGCGCCACCTGGCGCTGTGGATGTCGTACGAAGACACCGTGCGTGTGGCCGACCTGAAAACCCGGCGCTCGCGTTTTGCGCGCGTCGGCGGCGAAGTCAAATTGAGCAACGCGCAGCACCTGGGCATCAACGAGTTTCTGCATCCGCGCGTCGAGGAAATTGCCGACACGCTGCCGGCCGGCCTTGGGCGCTGGCTGCTGGCCACGCCCTGGGCGCGTGCCTGCATCGAGCCCTTCACGCGCAAGGGCCGCATCGTGCAGACCAGCTCGATACGCGGCTACCTGCTGCTGTACGCCATTGCCGCGTTGCGCCCACTGCGCCCGCGCTCGCTGCGTTTCCAGGTGGAGCAGCAGCGCATCAGCGGCTGGCTGGCCAGCATCGAAAACCTGGCGACCACCCATCCGGCGCTGGCGCTGGAAGTGGCGCGCTCGCAGCGGCTGGTCAAGGGTTACGGCGACACCCATGAACGCGGCTGGCGCAGCTACCAGCGCGTGATGGCCAAGCTGCCGCAACTCCAGACCCTGCCGCAGGGCGCCCAGACATTGCAGGCCCTGAGCCAGGCCGCGCTGGCCGACGACAGCGGCAAGGCGCTGGACCAGATGCTGGCCACGGTGTAGGCCAGCGCCGCGCGTATGGGAGGCCATCCATGAATGACAGTTACTTCACTACCGTTCGCCCTGAGCCTGTCGAAGGGCCCTTCGTCCTGCTCGGGACAGGCTTCGACAGGCTCAGCCCGAACGGCAAGGTGTTATGTTTGCCAAAAACAACCTCAGTGGTAGTCGCCCGCATTGACGGGTGTTTGTGCAGAGCGGATCATCGATAACAAACCAACAGGAGACAGACCCCATGAAAGTCAGCTTTTTAAACACCGTCAGGACGGTTTCGGCCGTGCTGGTCGCCGCCAGTTTTTCGGGCGGCGTCGCCGCGCAGGAAGTCACGCTGCGCCTCGTCAGTGCGTTTGCCGAAAACGGCATTTACGTGCAGCGCCTGCAGCCCTGGATCGCCAAGGTCAACGCCGAAGGCAAGGGCGTGCTGCAGATCAATTTCCTCGGCGGCCCGAAAGCCATCCCAACCTTTGAAGCCGGCAACGCGGTGAAAACCGGCGTGGTCGACATGGCGCTGAACACCGGCGCGTTCTACACCAACGTCATGCCCGAGGCCGACTTCCTCAAGCTCACCCAGATCCCCGTGGCCGAGCAGCGCAAGAACGGCGCCTTCAACGCGATCAACAAGGTCTGGAACGAGAAGGGCAACATGCAGTACCTGGCCCGCATGGTCGAGAACCAGCCCTTCCACATCTACACCAACAAGAAAGTCGACAAACCCGACCTGACTGGCCAGAAGATCCGCATCACCCCGGTGTACCGCGACTTCTTCCAGTCGCTCAATGCCAACGTCATCACCACGCCACCGGGCGAGGTCTACACCGCGCTCGAGCGCGGTGTGGTCGACGGTTACGGCTGGCCGATCGGCGGCATTTTCGACTTGAACTGGCACGAAAAAACCAAGTTCCGCATTGACCCCGGTTTCTACGACGCCGAAGTCTCGCTGATCATGAACCTGCCGGCGTACAAAAAGCTCACCGACACGCAGCGCAACTACCTGCAAAAACAGCTGCTCGCGCTCGAAGCCGAAAACACCTTCTGGGCCAAGTACACCACCACGGAAACCGCACGCCAGCAGGCCGCCGGCATCCAGACCATCCAGTTTGATGCCGCCACGTCCAAGGCCTTCCGCGACAAGGCTTACGACATCGGCTGGGCCGGTGCGACCAAGCAGAGCCCGGACATCGCCGCCCGCTTCAAGGCGCTGTTTTCCAAATGAAGAGGAAGCCGCAGCCGGCGCATGGCCGCCTCACCCGCCTGTGTTCTGGCTGCGGTGGCTTGACTCATGATTGACCGCCTGTCGACCCACTACGGCAGGGCGCTCAGCGCGCTGGCCATGCTCGGCTGCGCCATCCTGATGGCCATGATGCTGATCATCGTGGCCGATGTGGCACTGCGCAACCTGCCCATTCCCGGCTTGCCGCAAGGCCTGGCCTGGAGCAATGAAATCTCCGAACTCATGCTCTACCTAATCACCATGTGTGTGGCGCCCTGGCTGCTGCGCCAGGGCCAGCACATCCGGGTCGACATCATGCTGCAGGCGCTGCCGCCCCGGCTGGCCTGGACGCTCGAATGGGTCGGCGACCTGATCGGCTTCGCCTGCTGCGTGGTGATCGCCTGGTATGGCACGCAGGCCGCCTGGTCAAGCTATACCTCGGGCGCCGTCAACATCAAGACCCTGGTCACCCCCGAATGGTGGGCACTGGCGCCGCTGCCACTGGTCTTTGTTCTTCTTGGAATTGAAATGATTTTTCGCATGATCCGGCTGCAACGCGGCCCGCGCGCTCCGCGCCACGACGCCGTGGGTTCGGCATGATCCATTCGCACGGCCGCCCGAAGAATGGATCGCTCCCGCTTGGCGGGAAGGCGCGTAGCGCCAGGGTGCTGTCATGAGCGGCTGGGGCCTGGCCGCCTGGCTGATGCTGGGTGGCTCCACCGTGCTGCTGTTCATCGGCATGCCGGTGGCGCTGACCTTCATCACCATCAACATCATCGGCGCCTGGCTTTACATGGGCGGCGAACCCGGGTTGATGCAGCTGGCACGCAGCAGCGTGACTTCGGTCACGGCTTTTTCACTGACGCCGATTCCGCTGTTTGTGCTGATGGGCGAGATCCTGTTCCACACCGGCCTGGCGCTCAAGGTCATTGAAGGCGTGGAGCGCCTGATCAAACGTGTTCCTGGCCGGTTGGCCGTGGTGGCCGTGGTGGCCGGCACGGTGTTCTCGGCGATCTCGGGCTCGACGATTGCCACCACCGCCATGCTGGGCTCGCTGATGCTGCCCATCATGCTGGCGCGCGGCTACCACCCGACGATTGCCACCGGCCCCATCATGGCCATCGGTGCGGTGGACATGCTGATTCCGCCCTCGGCACTGACGGTGCTGCTGGGTTCGCTGTCGGGCATCTCGATTTCCAAGCTGCTCATCGGCGGCGTGATTCCGGGCGTGATTCTTTCGGTGGCCTTTGTGCTGTGGATCATCATCCGCGTCAGCATCAGCCCCAAGCTCGCGCCGGCCGACAGGGACGACGTGGTGCAACACCGCGGCTGGGCACGCTGGAGCCTGTTTTTTGCCTATGTGCTGCCTACGCTGTCGATCTTCGGCGTGGTGGTGGGCGCGCTGGCCGCTGGCTGGGCCACCCCGACCGAATGCGCCGCCCTTGGCGCCTTTGCCACCATGCTGCTGGCCCTGTGTTACCGCGTGCTGACCTGGGACGCGGTGATCAAGGCGCTCAAGGGCACGGCCGGCATCTCGGGCATGATTCTGTTCATCATCCTGGGCGCCACGACCTTTGCGCAGATTCTGTCGTTCTCGGGCGCCAGCAGCGGCCTGGTGCAGTTCATCACCGGCCAGGGCCTGTCGACCAACATGATTGTGGTCGGCATGATGCTGATGCTGATTTTCCTGGGTATCTTTGTCGACCAGGTCAGCATGATGATGATCACGCTGCCCATCTTCATGCCCATCGTGCAGGCACTCGGCATCGACCCGATCTGGTTCGGGGTGATGTTCCTGATCTGCATGCAGTTGGGCCTGCTGCTGCCGCCGCACGGCCTGCTCCTGATGACCATGCGCGGCGTGGCGCCGCCGTCGGTCACCATGGGACACATCTTCATCGCGGTCGTGCCTTATGTGGTCATGAGCCTGATCCTGCTCGCGGCGGTGTTCTGGATGCCGGCGATTGCGACCTGGCTGCCCAAGCTGATTGGATAGCTCGCCTCCGGGATCGCTACTTTTTTCATAGCTGTCCGCGCCCGTCTGACATGGGCTAGAGCCCTGTTTTGCTATAAACGCAGGCCCTGCGCGACACGTGGGATAACGCCTACAGGCCAAGGCGCCCCTGGCCCACAGGTGCAGCCGCCGCAGCGGCGTACGGTTACCCCTTCATTAAAAGGGGAGCCATGTTGCTCAGCACTTTCCTTGTCGAAGACAAGCCCGAGATACGCGACACCGTGGTCGAAGCCATGGAAGAAGTGGCGCCGCTCAAATTCGTCGGTCATGCCGCCAGCGAGGCCGCAGCCTGCCAATGGCTGCGCACCTTCAACGACGACTGGCAGCTGGCCATTGTTGACCTTTTCCTCAGCGAGGGTTCCGGCTTTGGCGTGTTGCGCGACTGCCAGGGCCGCAAGCCGAACCAGAAGGTGGTGGTGCTCACCAGTTATTGCCACAAGAACATCACGGACCGCTGCCTGCAGCTGGGCGCCGACCGGGTGTTCGACAAATCCGCCGACCTGGAAGAACTGGTGGCCTATTGCAGGGCCCATGCCGACAGCCTCGACGGCCTGGCGTTGCCGCCCAGCCAGACCGGCCTGATGCACTGAGGCTGAAGCTCCTTCCCGTTTTTATCCCGCACCCGGCTGTCACGCCGGACCCGATCCGGAAACCATGACCCTGCAGGTCGTTCCGCGCGCCAGGCAGGTCGTGTAACCTCACCGGCATGACCGCCGCCCCCTCGCCACCCCACGCCGCACACGCGTCGCCCGCCTTGCCTGACCCCCGCGCCATTCCCCCGCGCGCCATCTGGGTCATGCTGTTTGCGCTGATCACCGCGTTTGCGCTGAGCCAGGCCTGCCGCACCGTGGCCGCCATCATGGCCACGCCGCTGCAGGCTGACTTTGGCCTGAGCGCCCAATCGCTGGGCCTGTTTGCCGGCGCCTTTCACTTTGCCTTTGGCGCCATGCAGCTGTTCATGGGCATAGGCATTGACCTGCACGGCGTGCGGCGCACCGTGCTCACCGCGTTTCCGGTGGCGATTGCCGGCGCGGCCGTGTCGGCGCTGTCCACCAGTTTCGGCATGCTGGTGGCCGGCCAGGTGCTGATCGGCATCGGCTGTGCGCCGGCCTTTCTGGTGTGCACGGTGTTCATCGCGCGGCACATGCCGGCGCACCGCTTTGCCGCCATCTCGGGCCTGGCCATGAGTGTGGGCGGCATCGGCCTGCTGCTGACCGGCACGCCGCTGGCCTGGCTGATCGAGGCCAGCTCGTGGCGCATGGGTTTCTGGGTGCTGGGCGGCTGGGGCGTGCTGGCCTGGGGGCTGATCTGGGCGCTGGTGCACGAACCGGCCCACCCCATGGACGCGCTGAAAAAGAAAGAGTCCGTGGGCCAGGCCCTGGCCGGCTTTGGCGCGCTGTTCACGCTGCCGCACACCTGGGGCATTTTGTTGCTGGCCAGTGTGGGCTATGCGTCCTTCGTCTCGCTGCGCGGCCTGTGGCTGGGGCCGCTGCTGATCGAGCGGCACGGCTTTTCACTGGTGCAAAGCGGCAACGTGGCGCTGGTGATGTCGCTGGTGTCGCTGGCCGGCCCGCCGCTGTTCGGCCGGTTCGACCCCGGGCCGGCCACGCGGCGCCGCTGGATCACCGGCTTCACGCTGGGGGTGGCCGGCCTGTTTGCCGCGTTTTCCTTCACGCACAACGCGCTCATCGACGTGGCGGCGCCCATCGTCATCGGCCTGCTGTCGGGTTACATGATTCTTCAATACGCCGACGTGCGCGCCGCCTACCCCGCGGCCATGACCGGCCGCGCCCTGTCGGTCTTCACCATGGCGATGTTTCTGGGCGTGGCCACCATGCAGTGGTTCACCGGCGTGGTGGCCTCCGTGGCCTCGGCCCACGGCGTGGAGCCTTTCACCGCCGTGTTGGCCAGCATTGCCGCGCTGCTGGCGCTGGGCGCGCTGGCCTTCACCGTGTTGCCCCAGCCGGCGCCGCAGGCCACCCACGCCTGAGCCGCCATGAAACTCAAAGCCACCTGCACCATGACCGTGAACACGGCCGCCGACTGTCCCATCGTTGCCATGCTGCGCCCGCGCAGCGGCCAGGCGCAGTGGATCGTCAGCGACCGTTATGAGCTGCAGCCCTGGGTGCCGACCACCGAGTACGTGGACAGCTACGGCAACCTGTGCCAGCGCCTGGTGCTGCCGGCCGGTGAGATGCGCATCGAGGTTGAAGTGGTGATGGAGGTCGAGGACCAGATCGCGGTGCAGCCCGATGCGCCGCACACGCCCGTGGCCGAGCTGCCCGACGACGTGCTGCTCTACCTGCTGCAAAGCCGCTACTGCCCGTCGGACAAGATGTCGGAAAAAGCGCGCGAGATCGTCGGCGACACGCCGCCCGGTTATGCGCAGGCAGAAACCATCCGCGGCTGGATCAACGCCAACCTCGACTACCAATACGGCGTGAGCGACGCCAGCACCGACGCCATGGACTCGCTGGCCCACGGCGCCGGCGTGTGCCGCGACTTTGCGCATGTGGGCATCGCGCTGTGCCGCAGCCTGCAGATTCCCGCGCGCATGGTGGTGGGTTACCTGCACGCGCTGGACCCGATGGACCTGCACGCCTGGTTCGAGGCCTTTGTGGGCGGGCGCTGGTACACCTTTGACGCCACGCAGAAAGCGCCGCGCGGCGGCCGCATCGTGCTGGCCTATGGCCGCGACGCCGCCGATGTGGCCTTCATCTCCGACTACGGCCCGCAGCCGCTGGAAGTCAGCAACATGAAGGTACAGGTCAGCGAAGTGACCAACACCGCGGCCGCCTGAGGGCGACTTGCGGGCCTTCTACTCGCTCTGCTTTTGATAGCTGCTTGCGCTTACCCCACAAGGGCTGGAGGCCGATTCGACGCACAAACGCAACTACTCAGGTCGTCTGGGCTGGTTTGACTCCCTCTCCCGGAGGGCGAGAGGGCAAGAAAAAGGGCTGCGGTTCAGTCCTTGTAGCTGGTGTCAAGGCGGTCCAGCTTGCGCAGCAGCGCCGGCCAGACAAAGGGGCCGCCCATGCCGCCGCCGCGCACATACGTGGCCGCGCGGTCGTCGCCGGTGTAGATTTGCTCGGGGAAATGAATCAGCTCGCCACCGGCCTGCGCGCTGAGCTGGATCTGGCAGGTGCTTTCAAAGCGGTACATGTTCATGAAGGCGTCGGCAATCGTTTCGCCCACCGTCAACAGGCCATGGTTGCGCAGCACCAGGTGCCGCGCGCTACCCAGGTCTTTCTGCAGGCGCGGCTTCTCGTCGTCGCGGAAGGCCACACCTTCGTAGTCGTGGTAACCCAGCGAGGCCAGCACAAAGGCCGACTGCTGCGAGATCGGCAAGATGCCGCACTTCTGCGCGCTGACGGCCACACCCGCGCGGGTGTGCGTGTGCAGCACACACTGCATGTCGTGCCGCGCCTCGTGCACGGCGCTGTGGATCACAAAACCGGCCGGGTTCACCGGGTAGGGCGAGTCAATCACCTTGTTGCATGCCTGGTCCACCTTGACCAGCGACGACGCGGTGATCTCGTCAAACATCAGGCCGTAGGGGTTGATCAGGAAGTGGTGCTCCGGCCCCGGCACCCGCGCACTGATGTGGGTAAAGACCAGGTCGCTCCAGCCGTAGAGCGCCACCAGCCGGTAGCAGGCGGCCAGGTCCACGCGCAGCTGCCATTCTTCGGCGCTGACGACTTGCTTGAGGGAGGCAATGTTCATGTTCATGGGGCGGGTTCAAAAAGTGGGTGAGGTGACTGTGAGGTGACTTTAATCGAGCTTGGCGCCGGAGTCCTTGACCACCTTGGCCCACTTGATGGTTTCGCTCTGGATGTGGCTGGCCAGCGCCTCCGGGCTGCCCGGGGCCAGGTCCAGGCCCAGCAGCGCGAGTTTTTCCTTCACATCGGGCATGGCCATCACCCGCAGGGTCTCCGCGTTGATGCGGGCCAGCACATTTTTGGGCAGACCGGCCGGCGCCATCAGCGCGAACCAGGACGAGGCTTCAAAGCCCGGCAGGCCGGCCTCGGCCATCGTGGGGATGTTCGGCGCGGCCGCCGAGCGGGTGGCGCTGGTCACGGCCAGGGCGCGCACATCGCCCGACTTGACCAGCGGCAGGGCCGAAGGCATGTTGTCGAAAATCATGGTGATGCGCCCGCCCAGCAGGTCGGGCACGGCCTGCGCGCGGCCCTTGTAGGGGATGTGCTGCATCTTGACGCCGGCCAGCGTGTTGAACAGCTCGCCCGAGAGGTGGATCGAGGTGCCGCTGCCCGAGGAACCAAAGGTCAGCGGCGTCTTGCCGGCCAGCGCGATCAGCTCCTTGACGTTTTTGGCCGGCACCGCGTTGTTGACCACCAGCAGATTGGGCGTGGCCGCCAGGAAGCTGATGGGCGTGAAATCCTTGATGTGGTTGTACGGCATGCTGGCGTACAGCGCGGGGTTGATGGCGTGGGTGCCCACCGTGGCAATCAGCAGGGTGTTGCCGTCGCCGGCGCTTTTGGCCACAAAGTCAGAGCCGATGTTGCCGCCCGCGCCGGGCTTGTTGTCCACCGTGAAGGTCTGCCCCAGCGACTGGCCCCATTTGTCGGCCAGTATGCGCGCCAGCGTGTCCGGCGCGCCGCCCGGCGGAAAGGTCACCACAATCTTGACGGGCATGGTGGGCCAGGCGCCGGTCTGGGCCTGGGCCGGGGGCAGCAGCAGGCTGAGCAGCACGCCCAGGAGGGCGGCCATCCGCGGGAGTGACGGGAGTGACTTGAGTGACTGGCTTGGCATGGGCGAGGTCTCCTGTATTTGTCGTTAATATGTACACATACGGTGCGTCACGAAAACTCGGGCCATCGTAGCCCTTCATGCCCGGCCTGTAAATCCACCAACTGATTTTTCGCGCCCGGGCGTGCGGTCGCTTTTGCGTTTCTGCCCACAGTCAGCGCGGCTGAGCCTGCTGGCCCGATGTCCTGTGCGCTGTGCTCGGGCGCAAAAGGATTTGAAAAGGGTTGGTTCGCATGGACTGGCGAGCCGGCGATTCGGTCATTCTTGGATAAGGAGACGGCAAGATGAACGTGAAAGAATTGTTCAAGCTGGATGGAAAAGTCGCACTGATCACCGGCGGTTCGCGCGGGCTGGGCCTGCAGATGGCGCAGGCTTTGGGTGAAATGGGTTGCAGGCTGGCGATCACGGCGCGAAAGGCCGAGGAGCTGGCCGAGGCGAAGACACATCTCGAAAAAATGAACATCGAGGTCCTGACCCTTGTCAATGACCTGTCAAAAACCGACCAGATCCCCGCCATGGTCGATCAGGTGCTGCAACGCTTCGGCACCATCGACATTCTCGTCAACAACGCCGGCGCCACATGGGGCGCTCCCGCGGAAGACTACCCGGACGAGGCCTGGCACAAGGTGCTGGGCCTGAATGTGGACGCCCTCTTTTTCCTGTCGCGGGAAGTGGCGCGCCGCTGCATGATTCCGAACAAAGCCGGCAAGATCATCAACATCGCCTCCGTCGCCGGCCTGCGCGGCAGCGCCACCAACGTCAGCACCATCGCCTATCACACCTCCAAAGGCGCCGCCGTCAATTTCACGCGCGCGCTGGCTTCCGAATGGGGCAAGTACAACATCAACGTGAACGCGATTTGCCCGGGGTTCTTTCCTTCCAGGATGTCTGCCGGGCTGCTGGAAAAGGTCGCAGAAACGGTGATTGCGCGCGCACCCCTGCACCGCATCGGCGGCGACGACGACCTCAAGGGCGTGGTGGTGTTTCTCGCGTCCGAAGCGTCGCGCCACATCACCGGTCAAAGCATCGCCGTGGATGGAGGCATCAGCGCGGTGTAATGCATGCCTTGAGCCCATGCGGCTTGACCGGCACGCCTGTCCGTCGTGTCCGTTTCGCCAGCCTGTTTTTTCTTTTTTACCTCGCCACTCATGAATACCCTCAACGCCAACAACAACGCCTCACCGCTTGCCGCCCCGTCCAACGGCCTGCCCAAACCTTCCCGCGCATGCGCGCTTGTCGTCGGCGGCGGAACCATGGGCGCCGACGTCGCCCTGGTGCTGGCGCGCGCCGGCTGCCGCTGCATCGTCGTGGAACCCGGTGATGCCCGCCGGCAGGGGCTCGACGCCTATTTCACCAACGGACTGCTTGCGCTGGAAGCCGGCCACAGGCGCGAGCGGGTCTCCGCCTGCGCCTCGCTGGACGAGGTGGACTGGCCCTCGATCGATCTCGTCATTGAATGCATCCCCGAGAAACTGGCACCCAAGCAGGCGCTGTTCGCCGAGCTGGTCCAGCGCAGCCGCCCGGATGCGCTGCTGTGCAGCAACAGCTCGAGCTTTCCGATCTCCGCCATTGCAGAAGGCCTGGCGACCGCGCAGCGCATGCTCGGTCTGCATTTTTTCATGCCGGCGCATCTCGTGCCGCTGGTGGAAGTCGTGCTCGGCAAGGCATCGGCCGCCCCACTGGCCGATGCCTTGTCGGCCTTCATGCGCGGCTGCGGCATGGTGCCGGTTCTGGTGCGCAAGGACCTGCCGGGGTTTCTCGCCAACCGGCTGCAGCATGCGCTGGCGCGCGAAGCGTTTGCCATGATCGATGCCGGCGTGGCCACGCCGGAAGATGTCGATGCGGCCGTGCGCTTTGGCTTCGGCTTCCGCTTTCTGGCGGCCGGCCCGGTGCTGCAACGCGACCATGCCGGTATCGACGTGCACTGCGCGGCTGCGGCAACGATGTACCCGTCGCTTGCCGCCACTACCGAGCCGGCCCGAGCCTTGTCCGAGCGCGTGGCCAGCGGCAGGCTGGGCATGAAAACCGGCGAAGGTTTTTTCCCGTGGACCCCAGAGGCCATCGCCGCCGAACGCAAGCGTTATGACGATCTGCTGAGGGCGGGCCTGCGCCTGCTGAAGGCGGAACTGCCGCAGATTGAAGACTGAAGACGAGCGCCAGTAAAACAAGCAGCGGGCGATGGCACGCGCTCGCCCGGCGGCCTACTTGGCCCCGGGGATGGTCTGGCGAATGGTCGTTGCACGCAGAAAGTCGAAATCCACGCCCTGGTCGGCCTGCGTCACGGTCTGGAGGAAAAGCTTGCGGTAGCCGCGTTCGGCGCTCGGCCGCGTGACCGGGCAGGCCGCCGCGCGCGCGGCCAGCTCCTCGTCCGATACCAGCAGACTCAGTTCGCGCCTGGCCACGCTGAGGCGGATGCGGTCACCGCTGCGCACATGCGCCAGCGGTCCGCCGATGGCGGCTTCGGGCGTGACGTGCAGCACGATGGTGCCGGCCGCGGTACCGCTCATGCGGCCATCGGAAATGCGCACCATGTCCTTGACGCCCGCGCGCGCCAGCTTCATGGGAATCGGCAGGTAACCGGCTTCGGGCATGCCCGGCGCGCCGGTCGGGCCGATGTTTTTCAGCACCAGAATATCGTCCGCGTTGACGTCGAGGTCGGGCGCGTCAATGCGCTGCGCCATGTCGTGCGCGTTCTCGAACACCACCACGCGGCCCTCATGCTCCATCAGCGCCGGCGCCGCCGCCGACTGCTTGATGATGGCGCCGCCGGGCGCGAGGTTGCCCTGCAGCACCGCGATGCCGCCCTGCGGGTAGATCGGGTTGGAGAAAGGCCGCACCACGTCCTGCGCAAAGCCGGGGCCGGCGCGCTCAAGCTCTTCACCCAGCGTTCGGCCGGTCACGGTCAGGGCATCGAGGTGCAGCAGCGGCTTGAGTTCGCGCAGCAGCGACGCCATGCCGCCGGCCTTGTGGAAATCCTCCATGTAATGCTGGCCCGAGGGCTTCAGGTCGACCAGCACCGGCGTTTCCCGGCTCATTTGATCCAGCGCCTTCAGGTCCACCTCAAAGCCGAGGCGGCCGGCAATCGCCGTCAGGTGAACAATGCCGTTGGTCGATCCGCCAATCGCCAGCAGCACGCGCATCGCGTTTTCAAATGCCTTGGCCGTCAGGATGCGGTCAATCGTCATGCCGGTTTTGGCCATCTGCACCGCCAGCGTGCCGGTTTCCTCGGCAATGCGGATCCGGTCGGCGGTCACGGCCGGGGCCGACGCGCCGCCCGGCACCATGATGCCCAGGGCTTCCGCAATGCATGCCATGGTGCTGGCGGTTCCCATGACCGAGCAGGTGCCCACGCTGGCCACCAGCTGGTTGTTGACCGCGCCAATTTCCTCGGCGTCGATTTCGTCCGCGCGGAACTTGCCCCAGTAGCGGCGGCAATCGGTGCAGGCGCCAACGCGTTCGGAGCGGTGCGAGCCGGTCAGCATGGAGCCGGTCACCAGCTGGATCGCGGGAATGCCCGCCGAGGCCGCGCCCATCAGCTGCGCCGGCACCGTCTTGTCGCAGCCGCCGATCAGCACCACCGCATCCATCGGCTGCGCGCGAATCATTTCCTCGGTGTCCATCGACATGAGGTTGCGCAGGTACATGCTGGTGGGCTGCGAAAAGCTTTCATGCACCGAGATCGTCGGGAAATCCATCGGCAATCCGCCGGCCAGCATGATGCCGCGCTTGACCGCCTCGATCAGTTGCGGCGCATTGCCGTGGCACGGGTTGTAGGCGCTGCCGGTGTTGGCGATGCCGATCACCGGGCGCTCGAGCGCGCTGTCGGTATACCCCGCGCCCTTGATGAAGGCCTTGCGCAGAAACAGCGAGAAACCCTTGTCGCCGTAATTGGTCAAGCCCCGCGATATGCCGAATTCGGCATCCTCAGGCGTGGTGGAATGAGACGCAGCGCTGTTGGAAGAGGTAGGGGTGGTCATGTTGATTCAGTGGCCCGCGACAGGCAGTGCGGTAAAGTGACAGATCATAAGATGCAAGCGTCGATAAGCGTACCTGATCAAAAATCAAAAAAATCAGGCGGCTTTTTTTCACGACGCACCGGTTTGAAACCACCAGGAGACACCCTTGAAATTGCGCCCTCTTCCTCTTGAAAAATCCCTTGTCCGGCGCGCCCTGCTGGCCGGCATGGCAGCCGCTGCCGTGCTTGGCATGACCGGCCCGGTCCTGGCCCAGGACTACCCGAACAAGGTGATCAAGCTGGTGGTGCCCTATCCGCCCGGCGGCGCAACCGACGTGATTGGACGGGTGATGGCGCAAAAGCTGTCAGTCGCCCTGGGGCAACAGGTCGTTGTGGACAACCGCGCCGGCGCGGCCGGCAGCATAGGCGCTGCGGCCGTGGCAGCGGCACCGGCCGACGGCTACACCCTGCTCATGGGCGCCATGACCAGCCACTCGATCAGCGCGGCGCTGAACCCGAAGGTAGCCACCTTTGACATGGACAAGAGTTTCGCGCCCGTCGCCATCGTCGGCACCGTGCCGCTGGTGTTTGTGGTCAACCCATCGATCAAGGCCAATACCCTGGCTGAATTCATTGCCTTGGCCAAATCCCGGCCCACGCCGCTGAGCTTTGCGTCCGCCGGCAATGGCTCGCCGCAGCACCTGGCCGGCGAAATGTTCCAGCGCGCCGCCGGCGTGCAGATGCTGCACGTGCCCTACAAGGGAAGCGGCCCCGCCATGACCGACCTCATGGGCGGCCAGGTTGACAGCATGATCGAGACCGCGCCTGCCGCGCAAAGCCACATCAAGGCCGGTAAGCTGCGCGCGATTGCCGCCGCATCCGCCCAGCGCATAGCCACCCTGCCGGAGGTGCCGACTGCCACCGAAGCCGGTCTGAAAGGTTTTGAGGTCAGCTCGATGTTCGGCATTGCCGCGCCGGCCGGCACCCCTGCCGCCATCGTCACCAGGCTCAACGACGCGCTGAAATCCATCCTGACCCTGCCAGACGTGAAGGAATCGCTGCTGGCCCAGGGCGTGATCGCAACCTACAGCACGCCGCAGGAAGCCGCCGTGGCACTGCGCAACGAAAGCGCCAAGTGGACCAAGGTGATCCGGGACGGGAACATCAAACCGGATTAGGCGCTGTGCCGGTGCGCCCGAACGGTGAACGCCTGGCCAGACGCGCCTAGCGCCAATACGGTTCAGTTAAGCACGAAACCCGTTCGGGCTGAGCTTGTCGAAGCCTTGTTGGTCTGCGACCCGACCCTTCGACAGGCTCAGGGCGAACGGCTTAACTGAACGGTATTGCGCCTAGCGCGGCCGGTACATGCGGAACAACTGCTCGGGCCCCACGGTGAAGTAGTCGCCCGGCCCGCCGCCGCGCAGCACATGGCCGGCGTTGGCCGTGTCGTACACGCCGTCTTTCAGCAGCGCCCTGGCAATGTGCACCGCCACCACCTCGCCCAGCACCAGCCAGGTGTCAATCTTGCTGCCATCCACCCCTTCGAGCTGCAGCACCTGCGTGCGCCGGCACTCGAACGCCACCGGGCTCTCCCGCACACGCGGCACCGCCACCACGCGCGAGGGCGCGGGCGTGAGGCCGGCCAACTCGAACTCATTGACCTCGGGCGGCACCGCGGCGCAGGTCTGGTTCATCTGCTCGGCCAGCGCCCGCGTGGTGAGGTTCCACACAAACTCGCCGGTGGCCTCGATGTTGCGCACCGTGTCCTTGTAGCCAATGCTGGCAAAACCCACGATGGGCGGCACGTAGTTGAAGGCGTTGAAAAAGCTGTAGGGCGCCAGGTTCAGCGCCCCGGCCGCGTTTTGCGACGAGATCCAGCCAATCGGCCGTGGCCCGACGATGGCGTTGAAAGGGTCATGCGGCAAGCCGTGGCCGTGGCGGGGTTCGTAGAAGTGGATGGCGTCTGGCAAGGGAGCCTCTGAAGGTTGGAAAGATGGGACGACGATACCCGAAGCCACTCGCCCTCAAAGCCCGCGGGCCATACCGCGGCCACAAGGGAATACCCAGAGTCCGCGCGGCGAAAGGGGAAAAAAATCACCGAGAAAACCGGCACTCCTGCGCACGATCACAGGCATGATGTTCGTAACCAGGTGTTATCGAACGGCGGCAATCTTCAATGGCGACTCTTATTCCGGCAATCAGCAGCTGCGTTTCCCGCATGACTGGTGGCGAGAAACGTCTGGCCGAGCGGCTGGAGAAAAAGCTCGACGATGACTACCTGCTCTGGTACGACGTACCGGTGGGTCCCAAGTATTCGCACCCTGACTTTGTCGTGATGCATCCCCGGCGCGGGCTGCTGGTGCTGGAGGTCAAGGACTGGCGGCTCAGCACGATCAGAACCGCCGACAAGACGACCTGGGAGATCCTTCCCGACGGCATTCCCAAAACCGTTCCCAATCCCCTCGAGCAGGCGCGGCAATACGCGCACCAGGTCATCGACGCCTTGCAGCGCGACAAGCAGCTGGTTCAGCCCGACGGCAAGTACCAAGGCAAGCTGGCTTTTCCGTGGAGCTATGGCGTGGTGTTCAGCAACATCACGCGCAAGCAGTTTGAAAGCGCCGAGTTGCACCATGCGATTGAGCCGCACCGCGTAATCTGCCAGGACGAAATGCTGGAGTCCGTGGACGCCGAAGACTTCCAGAGCCGGCTGTGGGACATGTTTCCGCACATGATGCGCGGCGTCATGTCGCTGCCTCAGCTGGACCGGGTGCGCTGGATCATGTTCCCCGAAGTACGCGTGCAACCACCGGGCACGTTGTTTGACGACAGCGATGCCGAGGCGGAACTGCCCAGCATCATGCGCGTGATGGACATCCAGCAGGAACAGCTCGCCCGCAGCCTGGGCGACGGCCACCGGGTGATTCACGGCGTGGCGGGTTCGGGCAAGACCATGATCCTCGGCTACCGCGCCGAGTACCTGGCCAAGGCCAACACGCCAGCGTCCAAACCCATATTGATTCTTTGCTACAACGAGCCGCTGGCCGTGAAACTTGAATCAGTGATGGAAGCCAAAGGGCTGGCCGGCAAGGTGCATGTGCGCAACTTTCACCGCTGGTGCCGGCAGCAGCTCGTGACCTATGGGCAAGCGATTCCGGCACAAGGCGCCAACATGTTCGACGAGATGGTGAACAACGTGATCCGCGCCGTGGACCGCAAGCAGATTCCTTCAGGCCAGTACCAGGCCGTGCTGATCGACGAGGGCCACGACTTCGCGCCCGAATGGCTCAAGCTTGTCACGCAAATGGTGGACCCGGCCACCAACAGCCTTTTACTGCTCTACGACGATGCGCAAAGCATTTACGAGCGCAGCCGCAGCAAGCAGTTCAGCTTCAAGAGCGTGGGCGTGCAGGCCCAAGGCCGCACGACCATCCTGAAGATCAACTACCGCAACACCAAGCAGATCCTGCAAACGGCCAGCCTGATCGCGGCCGACCTGCTGACAGCAGACGACAAGGACGACGACGGCATTCCGCTGCTCAAGCCGATCAGCTCTGGCCGCGACGGCCAGGCGCCGCTGATCATTCGTTTGCCGACCTTGCGTGATGAAGCCAACAAGATTGCCGAGCTGTTAAGCGATGCGCACCAGGAAGGCCATGCCTGGGGCGACATGGCGATCATCTGCCGGCATTACTCGGTGATGGAGGAATGCGCGAACGCGCTGGCTCGCAAGAAGCTGCCGCATCAGGTTCGCAAGTCATCGGGTGATTTCAAGCCGGGTGCGGACACCATCAAGGTGCTGACCATGCACGCCAGTAAAGGGCTGGAGTTTCCTGTTGTCGCGTTGCCGGGCATTGGGCAGATGCCTGGGGACGGAGACGATGAGCATGAGGAGGCGCGGCTGTTTTACGTCGGTGCGACTCGCGCGACCCACCGCTTATTAGTCACCATTAGCGGAGAAGCGGGATTTGCGCGCAAACTTGATCTTGGAAAGTTGGGTTAGCTGTAAAAAAGCAGTGTTTTCCTGATGTAACTACGTAAAAAAGCCCAGGCGAGCATAGAAATTTGTAATTCTTAGAGAGCGATCTATGAGCAATGGAAAAACGTTAACGTTACGTCCCGGCACCAAGCGATTTATTGCTGGCGGGCGTTACATGACAAGCGGCGAACCTCGCCGAGGAGGAATTGCCTGCGTGTACCGTGCGCTTGACACTCAAAACGAAATTTACGTAGCACTCAAAGTTTTTCGTCCTGTCTCTGGTACAGATGATGTTGTCGAAGAATCGTTTAGACGAGAAACGCAGGCGCTATCTGATCTAAAACATAGAAACATAGTGCAGATCTTGGACTCTGGATTTGACGACGAATCGGGCGAGTACTACATAGTTATGGAGTGGATTGAAAAGGATTTGGCCAGCATCTGTCAACTCAAACCATTTGGTAACTGGGGGGATTTTTTTAACTCCTCCGGGCGCCAAATTCTAGAAGCACTGGCATTCGCTCATACTCATGCAACCGTTCATAGGGACATTAAGCCTAGCAATGTATTACTCACGTCAGACGGCATCGTAAAAGTCTGCGACTTCGGAATATCAAAAATACGGAATTTTCTTGAGCCAGGTGTTACGCTGGCTCAGTATGCATCGATTCCGTACGCCCCGCCTGAACAGGATGACGGAACCTACAGCTATAGCCGCGATGTTTTTGGGTTCGCCGCGTTGGCCATCGCCACGCTAGTCGATCTCCCTCCTCAGAACCACCGGAACCTACTCGAAGCACTTGAAAACCTCAGCATTGATGAGTCTGTCAAACGACTACTTCGCCGGTGCCTGAGCATTGAAAGTCCCAAGGATAGACCGCAGAACGCTGCTCAATTACTGAGCGAGTTTGAGCGCCTTCAACCCAAAGAAGCTAACGAATTCAAAGGCACCATTTTGGTCAGTGTGACCACCAAAGTGCGGAGCATAGTGGAATTCGATCTTGGCTTAACTTCCGAAGATGCGATTCAGAAGTTTATTGAAACGGATTTGGCAGATGCAATCTGCGAGCATGAGAAGGGGGAACCAAAGCCCCATCCTGATGGTACGGCGTCCCTTGGTAAAGCTGTACGCATTTACGGAAGTCGTTACGGCTATGTTGCCGTGATGACGCCACCAGACGGTCAACGCCTGCTATTGGTTTCTGCATTAGATATTCCACCTTCAGATATGGAGAGAAGGCGAGACCATAGCTGCAGAACCGGTTACAGACTCGCATTCTCTGGCATATCCAATGATGAGTCTTCTCGTAACGTTGCAGATCTCAACGAGCTTCTCCTGCAATTTGGGGCTGATCATAAAGTGCAGCTCTTAAAGCAACGAGAGCAGGCTATTTACAGGACGTGGCTGGACCTGTTAAGTGCTAAAACTGAATTGGAACGCGGCCGAAAATTGCGATTTAGATATGAAAGATTTGAGGCTTCTGGTTCAACCGTGAGATTTAAGCTGACTCCTGGACAACCAGTGACCGTTCTAGAAGAGCAAGATATTCGAGTTGAACTCCCTAATGGTGACTTTTATCTAGGCACCGCCATATCCGTCGTCGACGATGTCGCACTAATTCAGGCTAATCAACGAAATCGCGTTGAGGCAGATGCAATACCCGAATCGGGAAAGTTTGAGGTCGACACAACTAAGGCAGATGCAGCCCTAGACAAGCAAAAATCTGCACTAGATGCGGTGCGTTATGGTCGCTCTGTTGATCCACTGCTTGGAGATCACATTATCAATCCAGAAAATGTCGTGGTCCCTCAGATACAAGATCTGGATTTCTTACAACAACAAATAGACGAAGATAAGAAAGACGCTGTTCGCATAGCCATGGCGGGCCCGGCAGTGATGGTTGTGCAGGGTCCGCCGGGGACGGGGAAAACGACATTCATAACCGAGCTAGTACTTCAAACTCTCCGCGAAAACAGCGAAGCAAGAATATTGCTGACATCCCAGACCCACGTGGCCCTAGACAATTCTCTTGAACGCATCACAAAGGAAAGCAATGGCCTAGTTCGCGCCGTTCGGATTGGGCACGAAGACGACGAAAGAATCGCGGCTAGCACCAAAGCACTACTGGTCGATAACAAACTGCCGTTGCTTCGACGGTCGGCACTTTCTCAAGGCAAGGAATTCATTGAAAAATGGGCGACCGACAGATCAGTTGAACTTGGATATACCCGCATGGCAATGGCTTTAGAGAGGCATGCTGGGCTGACAGAACGAGTTGAGTATGTGGAGGCGCGTGTGGCGGAGTTGCGTCCCATGCTGTTGGAGGAAAAAAGAAAGTCCATTGAAGCCGAAGAGCTTGCCGATCTTGATGATCAATTAAATAGGTTCATTAGGGAAAAGGAAGAACTTAGTCGCGACCTGAAGGAGTCACTCTCCGAGCTACGGAAATATGAGCAAGACAAAGAAACATTAAAACATCTCGCGGAGTCTTCTGCGGCTGAGCTTAGAAGTTGGGCGGATGTGTATGCACCGAATACGGAGCAGGGCAGACAACTGCGAAAACTCCTCGTGGCACACGCAGACTGGGAGGCTCGATTTGGACGTAGCCAAGAATTTCGCGCGGCTCTAATTGCCTCATCGCAAGTAGTCGCAGGAACTTGTTTAGGCGTAATGGGTATACCCGGAAGAAATGAAATAACTTACGACTTATGCATTGTCGATGAGGCTTCTATCGCGACACCCACAGAAGTTCTGGTGCCAATGTCTCGCGCCCGAAGAACAGTGCTCGTTGGGGATCGAAAACAACTGTCTCCGTTCCAAGATCCCGCGCTACGTACCTCCGGCCTGCTTGAGCGCTTTCAATTAAGGGTGGAGGATCAAAAAGCGACTTTATTCAATCTGCTTAGCGACGGACTACCGGTTGAGTTACGTAAAACGCTAACAACTCAGCACCGCATGCTTCCGGCGATTGGCGACTTGATTTCGTCATGCTTTTACAAAAAAGAATTGAAAAGTGTCGAGCGCCCTCCAGTCGTACACCTTCAAGGAGTCCTACCGCGGCCGGTTACGTGGTTTTCTACCAGCACACGACATAACAAAGGTTCGCGACCAGCAGGTACATCTCACTCGAACGACCTTGAAGTGCAGCTAATTATTCGGATGTTAGCCAAAGCCGACTTTGTTATGAAACACGGAAAGGGAAAGGGAAAGAAGATTTCAGTTGCCGTTCTTACCGGATATGGAGAACAGAAAAAGCGCCTACGCTCGGCGATCGACACAAAGCTGCACGAATGGGCCAGCTTCTCAGATATTTACGTCAATGTTATAGACGCATTTCAAGGCAGGGAAGCAGACATGGTGATTTTTTCGGTTACACGCTCAGACCCCGCCGGCTTAGGGTTCTTAAGAGAGATGGAGCGAATAAATGTTGCGCTTTCTCGCGGTAAGGAGCTGCTGGCCATTGTAGGGGACCATCAGTTTTGTCAAGAGGCGGAAGACAAATCTAATCCACTTAAAGAAGTATTGGACTATATCAAAGGCAACCCGGAAACTTGTGCTCTGGAAGAGGTGATGGAATGAGTCTCGACCTAATTCTTGAGCAAGCGGCGCATGCCCGTCCCGGATATGCACTTGCCACATTTAAGGAGGCGGCACTCCCATTTTTTTTACTCACGGCTCGGGTGCTAACTCTTGAAAAAAAAGCGCTAAGCCCTATAGAGGAAGGCTGTTTGCGAGCTGCTGATTCAGGGTTAACTTCACCTGAAGAGATTTGTTCATTCTTAGGTTTGCCAAAGACGGTTCTCACGAGTGTTCTTGCTGCATTGAATGCACGCGAGTGCATTAGCTATATCCGAGCCACTGGGGATTTTTCGGCCAAAGTAGCGATAACGGCTAAGGGCCTTGGGGCTCTAAGTGATGCAAAAATTATCGTTCCACAGGAGCGCATAGTAAAGTTGGTTTTTGACCCTTTCTTGAAACGCCTCGTGCATGTGCCGCCAGGGTCGCTTTTCAAACCGCGCGAAGTCAAGGAGATCGGTTGGCTAGAAATTCCTCTTTGCGGTTCAAACCGTCCTGAGGTAGAGGACATAGCGTTGCCCGAGCTGGACAGAGTCATTGCGCGCATACGCCCACATGATGAAGAGAAAAGTGAGCTTCTTGCCCTGCGGCGCATTGAGCGCAGGGAATTGGTATTTTCCCCCTGCTTGCTTCTATTCTATAAAGCGATGCAAGGCAATGAGGTGCAGATTGCTTTTTATCAAGACGATGACTTTTCTGTTGAGCACGAGAATGCTTTTAGAGAGCTAGATGGGCCAGCCCAAGTTGGGGCAAAAAATGTTCTTGCTCCGGCTGAGGTTCCAGACGTTTCTTCTGTACTTGAGAACACCGACTTGAAGGCTGCGCTATTTGATTTAAATGAAATAGGCGAGTTGGCTGCTGACACCGCGGAGCAATCTTGGAAAACTGCAAAGCCAATTGGCAAGCCGCCGCCGAAGTTACGGGCCATGACACAGAGGCTGGTTCGTTGCCATGAACACCCTGGCCTGCTAACAAAAGCACTGACCACGAGCGTTAAGCGGCTACTCGTTATCTCACCTTGGATCACTCATCAAGTCGTTGACCGTGCGTTCTACACGTCGCTTGAGACATTGTTGAGAAATGGCGTTGATGTACACATCGGCTACGGCCTTGCGGATAAAGTTGATGCTCAAGGTAAAGACAAGGCTCGTCAGAAGCCAACAATTTCACCTGCTGCGCAGCAAGGGTTAGAGGATTTGCAACGGCGCTTCTCCAATTTTTCTCTGAGATTTGTGGGAAACACTCACAGAAAGCACTTAGTTTGTGATGATAAATTCGCAGTGGTCTCAAGCTTTAATTGGCTCTCATTTCGTGGAGATCCGAAGCAAAAAGCTCGCGACGAGCTCGGCTTTTTAGTGACCGAACCTGACGACGTAGCAAGCCTATTCAACGACGGCATCGAGCTGCTGAATCAAGGTTATGACCACCCGTCCCCAGGAAGAAGCGGCCTAGAAATAAGTCGCTCCAGGCTATAGGCTTACCCCAAATGGGTTCATGGATTGCGGGTCAAGCCCGCAATGACAAACCTTGGTGCAGGTCATCGCAAAGCGTTTGCTGCACGCGCTTGAGGATCCTGGCTTGCCGCGTGTGCAATGCGTCCCACTGCTACAGTGCGTGCCACGCCCACCCAAGCCGCTTCCCCACTCTCCGCATGACCCACGCCGTCTCGCGCCTGAGCCAAAGACCAAACCAACACCTGAAAAAACCAAACCGGCCAAGTGAGCCAGTTTTTTTTAATGTTGAAGCTTCAAGACAAGTCGTCTATTGCGGCGTTAGCGGCAAACCGCTTGAGCTGGTCAATGCTGTGTTCGCAGCTCTGTTTGCTTGTATACGTTTCACTTTGCGCCATGGGTTCAGTGTTTCCCCGAACGTTATGAAACGTCCAGTAGAACTGATTGTTCGACGAGCGCCTGATTTTGAACACGCACTGGTCGCCCACCGCCATGGCAGCCAGACTGTTTTGAGGTGAAGAAAGAAGTCCCATGAATGAATACTCCGTTTATTACCGTGACGGCGTCCATCCTGCGCCGAAGCCGCCGCGCCCTCTCTATTTCGATTGGCTGGCTGACCGCATGGGTGGTGCTTCGAGCGGCGCCAGCACCGAAGGCGGGGGCATGGATTGCGGGTCCCCGGATCGGGCCTGCCCCGGACTTGATCCGGGGTCCGGGGCAGGCTCTGCCCGCAATGACAGATCGGGGCGGTCGCATCCGCTGTATTCGCCGCATCATGTGCGGCGCATAGGGCCGAAAATCGACTCAAGTACCATGCGCATTGACCCGGGGCCTTGCCCCATTTCCCTTACACGCTGCCGAACGCCTCGTGCGCTGTTGCCGTCGCGCAGCATGCCGACGGCCTGAAAAAAGAAAGAAAGCAAAGCGCGTGAAATCTGCAAGTGATCAATGGTTCGACGAAGCGTATTACCAGCGCTATTACTTTGACGAGAAGACCGGCGTGGTGGACCCGGCGCATGCAGCGCGCCTGGGCACCTTTGTGTGCAGCTACCTCAAGTACCTGCGCGTGCCCGTGAAGCGGGTGCTGGACATGGGCTGCGGCATTGGCGTGTGGCGCGAGATTGTGGCCAAGCACTTTCCTGATGCGAGTTACCAGGGCGTGGAGTACAGCGCGTACCTGTGCGAACGGTTTGGCTGGGAGCGTGGGTCCGTGGTGGACTACGCTTCTGCCGAGCCGTTCGACCTGGTGATCTGCCAGGCCGTGCTGTCCTACCTGAGCCCGGCGGACCTGAAGCTGGCCCTGCACAACCTGGGCCGCTTGTGCCGGGGCGCGCTGTATGTAGAGGCCGCGACGCGCGAGGACTACGAGCGCGACATCATCGACGATGAACTTGCCGACCCGCGCCTGTATCGCCATCGGGCGGAGCTGTACCGGCGCGGCCTGCGGGAGGGCCTGACCGAATTGGGCGGCGGCGTGTGGCTGAGCCGCAAGCTCGATGTGCCGCTGTTTGAACTTGAATGCGCGGACAGCCGTTGAGAGCGTCCAGGTAGCCAGGCTCAAATCCCGACCGCCACCGCAAGTCCGCTCAAGTACCATACGCACAGCCTTTTTTTGCCCGCTTGCGGGTTCCCCACGGAGACAAAATCAATGTTCAGTCATGTCATGGTCGGCGTCAGTGACCTGGAAGCCTCGAAGAAGTTTTATGACGCGGTGCTGGGCACCTTGGGCATCGCCCCGGGCGTTGCCAACAAGAACCGCTATTTCTACCGCAGCCCGGGCGGCACTTTCGGCATCACCACACCCATCAACGGCGAGCCGGCCTGCCATGGCAACGGCAGCACCATCGGTTTCAAGCTGGAGTCTGCAGAACAGGGCGACGCCTTCCATGCGGCTGGGGTGGCGAACGGCGGCACGACGTGTGAAGACCCACCGGGCGTTCGCGAAACTCACCCGGGCAAGCCCTACCTGGCTTACCTGCGCGACCCGGACGGCAACAAGCTGTGCGTGATTCACCGGCCGGCTTGACCCGGCAACGTCATTAGACTCCGGCAACTGCCCGGTCAAGCCGTCCCTGAAAATCGCGGTCCGGGTACAAATCGGTCATCGCCTGGAAGCCCTCTTTCAAGCGCCGCCGCCAGCCGGGTCCTCGGGCGGTCACGTCGAGCCACAGGGCGGCAACTTCAGTGGCGTCGTGAACCAGCAAATAGTCCATCAACGCGGCGGCCTGCGCCACGTCCTTGCGCGCCTTGGTTCGCTGGATTTGCGGCCGCTCACCGTACACCAGCAACTTGTGCAGCGCATAACGCTGCGGGCGTGGAAGATTGACAACAATCGGGCCATTGCGGGCGATGAGCGTGCTTCGCACCGGATCTTGCAGCGACAGCTCCATGAAGCGCAAAGGCTGCATGGTCAGGTTCAGGCGTGGCACGGTGACCGGTGCATCTCCAGCCCTGCCGCGTGAGGTTAAAAAATCGAGGTCGAAATCCGGTTCATCCGCCTTTTTGAAGGACGTGTGCTTCTGGTTGGGTATAAACCCCATTTCCAGCGACTCTATGGTTGCTGTCGTGTCCAGCTTCAGGTTTTCAGGCAGCGCCAACGAGACATTGCGTCCGGCGTGGGCGAAGTCGAGGTCCAGCGTGGCGGTACCCGCACTCCAGCGCACACCCAGAATGTTCTGGTAGGCCAGAAAAGCATGGGTGCCGACAAGAATGGCACCGGCAGAAAACAGGCCACCGTCTGCAAGGCGCTCGATCACACGTGCATGTTTGGGTGGAATGTCGGCACAGCCCAGCTCAATCGCGGCTCTGGTCATGCGCACCATCTGCTGTTTGGCAAGCTTTGCCGCCGGGTCGGCATGGCGCTGGATCAGGGCACGGGTTGCGGCGTCGTCCGGGCCCACATAGGACTGGCGCAATTCGCCGTCCGGCATTTTGACCTGGTAGTACCAGTAGGCGCGGCCAGAAACATTCTTTTTGGCAAATCCGCCTGGCAGATCAGCAATGCTGCGCTTTAAATCCGCCTGCCGCGCGGCATCGTCCACTCCGGCAAAAGCGGTCTGGGCAGCAGCGGAAAGCTCTTCATAAAGCGGCATATACTACCTTTATAGTTTTGGTAGTATAGTGTGTAAAATCCGTAGCGGCACTTGGAGACACTGTTTCAGACAGCACCGGGTTGAGCACCGGTCATTGCGCGTGCAGTGATACCCCATTGCTGCAGTGCGCCCCTACTCGACCAAGCTTGCCCCAACCTTCGCTTGCCCCAACCTTCGCATGCCCCAAGCCCCCCACGTCCTCCCTCATGCGGTCAGCCGCCTGCGCAGCGCGCGCCTGGCGCGCAGCTCCAAACCGTTTCTGGCGCGCGGCGGCCCGCGCGGGGAGCGCTGCGCTGGTTGCCGGCTGGTTCCCAGCCACTGCCTATGCGCCTTGCGTCCGGCCGTGGCTGTGCGGGCGGGCGTGTGCCTGGTTATGGCCGACATCGAGCCGCTCAAGCCCAGCAACACCGGCTGGCTGATTGCCGATGTGGTGGCCGACACCTTTGCCTTTGGCTGGGCGCGCACCGAGGTTGATCCGGCGCTACTGGCCCTGCTGGCCGATCCGCAGTGGCAGCCTTATCTGGTGTTTCCGGGGGAGTTTGTGGCGCAGGAGCGGGTGGTGACGGCGCTGCTGCCCGCCGAGGCTTTGGGCGGCACGCCGGCCAGGCGCCCGCTGTTTGTGCTGCTCGACGCCACCTGGCCCGAGGCGCGCAAGATGTTTCGCAAAAGCCCTTACCTCGACAAGCTGCCGGTGCTGAGCCTGCAGAGCGAGCAGTTGTCCCGCTACCGCCTGCGCCGCTCGCAGCGCGATGCGCACTTCTGCACCTCGGAGGTGGGCGCGCTGTGCCTGGAGCTGGCCGGCGACACCCAGGCGGCGCAGACGCTGGAGGCTTACCTGGACGTGTTCACCAACCACTACCTGCGCGCCAAGCAGCAGTTGCCGGTGGACCTGGAAGATGCGGCGCACCAGCGGCTGCTGGCCCTGTTACCCGGTTTTTGAGCCGCAATTTGGGAAATGCGGCTCATTTTTTGAGCCGTATTGTTTAAAATGCGGCTCATGGCCACCAACACCCTCGCCCCCCAGCCCCGCTACATCTGGCAGCACCCGGCCTGGCCCGCGCTGGTGTTTGACGCTGTTGCCATGGCGCCTGAGCTGGACCTGGCGCGGATGGAACAAGGCAAATTGTTGGGCCTGCTGGAGGCCATTGGCCTGGGACAGGCACAAGAGGTGCGACGTGAGCTGTGGGTGCAGGAGGCCATCGCCACCGCAGCCATTGAGGGCGAGCAGTTGAATCTGGAATCGGTGCGATCATCAGTGGCACACCGGCTGGGCTTGACGGATGCGCCCAGCCATGACCGGCATGTGGACGGTCTGGTGTTGGTTATGCAAGACGCCATAGAAAACCACCAGAGCGCGCTGGACCTGGACCGCCTGTGCCGCTGGCAATCAGCCTTGTTTCCCGGGGGCACCTCCGGCATCACGCGCATTGCCGTGGGGCGCCTACGCAGCCATGCGGACGCCATGCAAATCGTCAGCGGGCCGCTTGGGCGGGAGGTGGTTCACTATGAGGCCCCGCCTTCGAGTCAGGTGACCGGCCAGATGGAACAGTTTCTGGCGTGGTTTGAGGCCACCCGGCCCACACAAGGCGCCGCACCGAATCTGCATGGTGTTGCCCGCGCGGCACTTGCGCACCTGTGGTTTGAGACCATTCACCCATTTGAAGACGGCAACGGCCGGATCGGTCGCGCGCTGGTGGACATGGCTTTGGCGCAAGACATGCACGCGCACGACCACGGCGCTGATGTGTCCCAGGTGCGCGTGTTTGGCATGGCCCGTCAGATGCTGAAGACCCGCGCCGCCTATTACGACGGGCTGAACACGGCGCAGTGCATCCGGCGGCCGAAGCCGCAGGGCGAAACGATCGACGTGACGACCTGGGTGCGCTGGTTTATACAGGCATTTGTCCAGGGCTGCAGAACCTGCCAGACGGTGGTACGGCAAGCAGTGGACAAGTCCGCCTTCCGCCTGCAGGCCGCGCAATGTGGTCTGAATGCGCGGCAACACTGGGTGCTGGACCGCTTGCTGGAAGCCGGCAACGCGGAGCTGGGCGGCGGCTTTTTGGGCGGCATGACTCCCGAGAAGTACGCCAAGATCACCGGGACATCCAAGGCCACCGCCACGCGGGATCTGACCGACTTGCTGGCCAAGGGGCTGCTGCGCGGGCAAGGCGCGGGCAAGGCCACGCGATATGCGGTCAATGTGCCCGGTTGGCAGCAGCCCGCTGAAACGTCAAATTAACCTGCGTGCGGTTGATCGGTGGTGGGGATGTCAGCGCCTGGCAAGGCACCGCAAGACACCAGCCAACGCCTGCGCAGACTCTGCACTACGAAGACTTGCCGCGAGGCGACATGCACCTGCCGAACAAGCGGGGGCACGGGTTGCGGCGAGAAAGCGCCATGACCGGCAGGCAGAAGGCGCGACAATGGAGCCCACCACGCCCAGCCTTGTGCCCGCACCGGCCAGGCGTCACCCCCACCTCAAGAGCCCCACCATGACCGACGACCTGAACCGAAAGACCGAACTGAAAAAAATGGAGTTGTGCGACTCGTGCGCCGGCATCCAGCGCAACTGGCGCAAGGCCCCCGGGCACCCGGAGCTGGTGCAGGGCGCCAACCGCCAGGAAAGGCGCGGCGGCGCGCTGGTCACCGTCACCAAGTACCGCTGTGACCGCTGCGGCACGGCATGGGAGTACGAGAACGACAAGGCCAACCTGAAGGCGGGCTGGTCGGTGGTGGGGCGCTAGGCACGCTGCATACTCCTGTTTTGATAGCTGCTTGCGCAGGTAGAACAAGGGCTGGCGGCCGATTTTGCTTGAATGCCGCTGACTTGAACCGTTCACCCTGAGCTCGGCCTGTCCTGAGCCTGTCGAAGGGTCGAAGGACTCGTCGTCAAACTCAGGGCCGGCTTCGACAGGCTCAGCCCGAACGGGGATGGCGGCGCTTCAATGAACAGCATCGGACATAGCTTGAAAACCTTCAGGCGCCCATAAAAAAAGACAGGCCAGGCCTGTCTTTTTTGTTTTGGCTTGCGCGGCTGCTGGCAGCCGCTGCGTCGCTGTTTACTTGCTGCCAGCGGCTTTCACGTCGGCCTTGGCTTCTGCCTTGACAGCGCCGGTTTCGACCTTGGCGGTGGCCTTGTCAGCGGTGGCGTTGGCCTTGACGGTTTCCACTTTGGCGTCGGCCTTGATGATGGTCTTGTCGGCTTTGGCGTCGGCATTCACGCTGGTTTTTTCAGCTTTGGCAGTGGCCTTGGCTTTGTCATCTGCGTCGGCCTTGGCGGCTTTGGCTTGTGCCTTGGCTTTGGTCGTGGCGGACTTGGTCACGGCCTTGGTTTTCTTTTCAGCAGCGTTGACTTCTGCCTTTTCAACCTTGGTGTCGGCCTTGGCGTCAACCTTGGCTTCGCTTTTCACAGCAGCTGCCACGGACTTGTCGGCCTTGGCTTCTGCCTTGACCACCGCAGGCGTCGCAGGCACGGCTGGGGTAGCGGGCGCGGCGGCTTGCGCAAATGCAGCGCCGGTCACCAGGGTAGCGATCAGGGTGGCGAGTAATTTGTTCATGAGAGTCCTTTGAGTAAGCGAGTTGTGACCAGATGAAGTCATGATGATCCCGTGTACAACGTGTGGCGCGGCCGTCCTGACGACGCAAGACACATGCTGTTTCAAGACAGCACGCGCGCTTTACATGGTGTTGCTGGAGACAGGGCCATGGCTGCACCGCCATGACCCAGGCCGGGTTGTCAGCGCGCTGCCGGTGCCTGCAGCTCGAAGCGCGGTGCAGACCGGGTCAGCAGGCGGGCCTTGGCCGTGGCGGCGGGCCAGGCCGCAGGCACTTCGTGCATGAGCGCGGCGATCAGCGTGCGCATGTCTTCGTAGGCCGACTCGTGCAGGGCTTCGGCAACGATCAGCACCGTGCTGGTGTCGGCGCTGACGGCCGACAGACTGCTCTGCCGGTTGGTCCAGCGGCGCGCGTGGGCGTTGTCGGCCTCGTCGGCAAAAATAATTTCATGGGCATCGGGGTGCTCGACCTCGCCGGCGAAGGTCTGGTAATGCTCGAGGCCGGTGGTGTAACGCACTTGCAGGTCGCCCACCACTTTGGACAGGTCGAACACGGCCACCGGAATGGCAAAGGCCGCCGAGACCGCGTTGCACAAGTCCACCAGCGGGTGCAGCCGCGGCAGGGCCCCTTCCTTGCGCAGGCGACGCAGCAGCGCCTCGGCCGCACAGCGGTACTTGGTGGGCTTGAGCCCCATCTTGGAGAACACCTGGCGCCAGGCCTTGATCTCCGGCAGCTCGCCTTCGCCGCTGCGGGCCAGCCGCGCCGCGGCGATGCCGCTGAAGCGCGCCACCTGCGGGCCGACCGCCGCCTTGCTGCTGATGCCCCGGACAAACATGGCGCCCGGTACCAGCTCGGGGCACTGGGTCCAGATCTCGTTGGAATGGCTGAAAAACATATGCTTGCCTCTTTGCTGCTGATGATGGGCCAGCCGGCCGATTCCCGCAACGGCGCGCTGACGCTCCTGTTGTTATAGCTGCCTTCCCCCGTATTCATTGGGCCGGCGGCCGATTGGATGCTTCAACCCGCCACCGCGTGCTGCGCGGCGGAACGGATGGTGTGCCGCAAAAACATCATTCACCCGCTGGTTCTACGGCCGCTGCACCGCGCGTTTTTATCCTCCATTTGGGGGATGCCAAATCGCCGCCAGGCCGCTACAACCGGGAGCATAACAACTCTCAAAAACACGCCTGCTTTCAGGAGCGCATCGCTCCTGCATCACGGGCGGCAGAAAGGAAATTGGCTCATGGTGTTTACAGGCAAAGCGTCACCGCTGTCGCAACAGGGAATCGAAACGGTGCTCGGCCGGCTAGGGGTGGACGCCCCCGCGCTCTGGGCTGTGCTGACGGTTGAAACCAGTGGCTGCGGCTTCCTGCCGGATCGGCGACCCAAAATCCTGTTCGAGCGCCATTGGTTCAGCCGGCTCACGAATGGGCGCTTCGATGGACAAGCGCCCGACATCAGCAACCGCAGCGCGGGGGGTTACGGGAATGGCGGCGCTTCCCAGTATGAGCGGCTCACCCGGGCCATGATGCTCGACCGCGAGGCGGCGCTGAAAAGCACGTCATGGGGCCTGGGCCAGGTGATGGGGTTCAACGCCAGCAAGGTCGGCTCTGCCAGCGTGGATGCACTGGTCAGCGCCAGCCTGGCGTCGGAAGATGCGCAGCTCGACGCCATGGCGGGTTTCATCGAGCAGGGGGATCTTGCGCGGCATCTGCGCAACGCCGACTGGGTGCAGTTTGCCTTCAGCTACAACGGGCAGGATTTCCAGAAAAACCGCTACGACGAGAAGCTGGCGCTGGCCCACAAACGCTACCAGCTCGGGCCTTTGCCCGACCTGGCGGTGCGCACCGTCCAGCTGGCGCTGATGCTGCTGGGTTATGGCGGCGCGCGGTTTGTGGATGGGTGGTACGGAGAGGCCACGCAGAAGTCGCTGGTCAGGTACCAGCAGCGTGCCGGGCTGCCGGCTTCCGGCGTGCCCGACGACGCCACCATGGCCCGCCTGTCCGCGAACCTCGGTTGGTAGAACCGGCTTACCTGCGGCGCGGATCGTTGGGCCAGCGGTCTGAGCGGTCGCGCGCTCCGTCGCCATCACGGTCATGATCGCGTGCGCCGTCGCGGTCCCGGTCGCCATGGCCACGGTCGTGGTGCGACGCGTGCGGCGGCGGTCTATGCGGAAAGGCGCGCGGCACCGGAACCGGCACCACCACCACAGGCGCAGGCCGGCTGTAGCCGCGCGGGTAGTCGTTGGCATACCCACGGCGCTGGTACACGCCTTCGATGTACACCGGCTGCTCCACCACCATGGGCGGGCCACCGCCATGGGTCGGGTAAGTCGGGTAGGCCGGCACCGGGTAAACGGCGCAGCCGGACAGGCCGGCCACGGTCAAAACCAGAAGAGTCGTTTTCATGATGTGTCCTGACACCCGTCCACAAGCAGCCGGGTTGATGCATTGAGCGCGCGGCAGGTGTCGTGCATGTGTTGGCTTGTAGGCGGCTCATGTCTGCACGTAACGGGATGTGCCCGACAACCGCATCAGCAGGGCGGGTATGCGCTGCGACAGCACAGTCGCGGCGCACAATGACCGATTGCATGCTCGCATGCGCTTCCCAATGAAGGACCGATGAAACGCAGACTGTTGTTGACCCTGCCCGGCTGGATTGCCTTTGCCGGTGTCGCGCGCGCCGCCCCGCCGGACGCGCCCGGCGGGACCGGCTACAAGGTGACGCTGGAACAGCTGCAACAGGCCCTGGCGCAGCGCTTCCCGCGGCGTTATGAAATGGGCAGCCTGCTGAACCTGAATGTGCAGGCGCCGCGCGTGCGCCTGCTGCCCGAGCTGAACCGCCTGGGCACCGAGATGGTGGTGGACGCGGCCGGCCCGGCGCTGGCACGCACCTCGACCGGTACTTTCGACGTGGACTTTGCGCTGCGTTACGAAGCCAGCGACCAGACGCTGCGCGCGCACCAGATACGGCTCAACGCCCTGCGCCTGGACGACATGGCGCCCGGCCCGGCGGCGCTGCTGCAGGCGTACGCCCCGACCCTGGCCAGCCAGGCGCTGAAAGAAGTGGTGCTGCACAAGCTCAAGCCGCAAGACCTCATGCTGACCGACGGCCTGGGGCTGGAGCCCGGCAGCATCACCGTCACGGCCAAGGGGCTGACGATTGCCCTGGTGCCCAAGAAAATGCTGTGAGCCGGCGGCCGCTGCCGTACGCGGCTTGAGTCCGCCCACCGGTTGCTTCATTTTCGATAGCAACTTGCGTAGGTAATGATTGGGCTGCGGGCCGATTTTATGCCTAAATGGTGCCGTGCACCGCACGCTGCAGCGCCGCCCGCGCCAGCAGGCGCGTGGAGTCCAGCGTGGGCAGCGGCGAGTTGCCGTCGTTGATGATGAGCGGGATCTCGGTGCAACCGAGCACCACCGCGTCGCAGCCTTCGCTTTTCATTCTTTCCATCACGCGCAGGAAACTGGCCACGGCCTCGGGCCGGACAATGCCGTACACGAGTTCGTCCATGATGATGCGGCCCAGCTCGTCGCGCTCGGCATCGTTCGGCCGCAGGTACTGCAGCCCGCGCGCGCCCAGCTTGTCCGGGTAGACCGCGCTGTCCACCAACCAGCGGGTGCCGGTGATGCCGATGCGGCGAAAACCGCGCTGCACGGCCTCTTGCGCCACCACCTCGGCAATGTGCAGCCAGGGCAGCGGCGAGCGCGGCGCCGCATAGTCAAAGGCCTGGTGGATGGTGTTGTCGGGGCAGATCAGGAAGTCGGCGCCAATGGCTGTGAGCTTGTAGGCAGAGTCCAGCATCAGCTCGCCCACGCCTTTCACGTCACCGCGCTCCAGGCAGTCCACGTACGCGGCGAGCGAGGGCGTGTGCATGGAAATTTCGGGGTGCGCGTGGGGTCCGAGCAGCTGCGCCCCTTCGGCGCAAATGGTGCGGTAACAAAGCGCCGCACCTTCCGCGGAGCAGCCGACGATTCCGATGTGTTGCGGCATGGGCTGGGGCATGGGGTGACTCCTGTTCGCGTGTCGCCGTATTTTCCACAGGGTTTGAAAGAAAGGGACGGCTCACAGCCCCTTTTCGACCATGTCGAGCAGGCGCTGGCCGACCAGTTGCATTTGCGGGCCGATCACCGGGCCCAACGGCCCGTCGATGACCAGCATGGCCAGGCCGTGCACGGCGGACCAGGCCAGGAACTCGGCGCCGGGTCGGCGCTCCGGCGGCATCACACCGGCGGCAACCAGCTTGTCGAGCGCGGCGCCCAGCAGTTCAAACGGGTTCAGGCCGCCCGGGCCGGCCTTGTCGGGGTCGCGCGGGGCTTCGCCCTTCATGTCGTCGGAGGCGGCAAAGGCGGTGCGGAACAGCCCGGTCTCAAGCTGGGCAAAACGCAGGTAGCCGGTGCCGACGGCGCGCACGCTGGCGCGGGCGAAGTCGGCCGGCCCCAGGCCGGCGGGCACGGCGGCCAGTTCGGCCTCCATGGCCTGGGCGACGGCCGACAGCGCGGCCGCACGCACCGCCTGCAGCAGGGCCTGGCGGCTGGCGAAATGCCGGTAGGCGGCGTTGGGCGCCACCCCCGCGCGGCGCGTGGCCTCGCGCAGCACCACGGCCTCGGGCCCACCCGCGCGCGCCAGCTCGATGCCGGCTTCCAGCAGCGCGCGGCGCAGGTCGCCGTGGCGGTAGGTGCTGCGGGCCGGCGACGTGATCGGCGACGTGATGGACAGGGCTGTCATGGTTTGTTACTTTTTATGTGGACGCCGTCCATTATCTTTGTTATTCTTTTGTGGACGGTGTACACAAGACCTTCTCGCTACCCCTGTTTGACGACGCAGGCAATGGTTGGCCAGCGATTCCAAGGAGCACTCCCATGCAAAAAATCACGCCCTTTCTGTGGTTCAACGACCAGGCCGAGGAAGCCATGAACTTCTACACCTCCATCTTCAGGAACTCGAAGGCGGGGGACATCAGGCGGTATGCCGAAGGCGGGCCCGCACCCAAGGGCACGGTGATGTCCGCCAGTTTCCAGATCGAGGGGCAGGAGCTGATCGCGTTCAACGGCGGCCCGCACTTCAGCTTCACGCCGGCCATCTCGCTGTTTGTCGACTGCAAGACGCAGGAAGAAGTCGATGAGCTCTGGGACAAACTCTCCGAAGGCGGGCAGCCCCAGCAGTGCGGCTGGGTGACCGACAAGTTCGGCCTGTCCTGGCAGATCATCCCCTCCGCGCTGGGCGAGATGCTGCAGGACAAAAATGGCACCAAGTCGAAGGCCGCCATGCAGGCCATGATGAAGATGCACAAGATTGACGTGCAGCGCCTGCAGCACGCTTTTGAGGAGGCCTGAAGCATGGTCTACCAGGGCAGCTGCCATTGCGGCAAAGTCGCGTTTGAAGTGGAAGGCGAACTCACGGGGGCCATGGAATGCAACTGCTCCATCTGCACCCGCAAGGGCGCGCTGATGTGGTTTTTGCCGCGCGAGAAGCTGCGCCTCCTCACGCCGGAAGACGCGATGGCCACCTACACCTTCAACAAACATGTCATCGGGCACCGCTTCTGCCGGACCTGCGGGATTCATGCCTATGGCGAGGGTGTGGACCCCAAAGGAAACCGCATGGCCGCGGTCAATGTCCGCTGCCTGGACGGGGTGGATCTCGCCGCCATCCCCGTCCAGCACTTCGACGGGCGGGCCAAGTAGGGCCGCAGGACCCACGCACGAACGCCCCTTCATCCACTGATTCACCAACTCACTGACTCACTGAACCCGGGAGATCACCATGCTTGTCCAACCCTATCTGTTTTTTGACGGCCGCTGCGAAGAGGCCCTGACGTTTTACAAGACCGCGCTGGGCGCCGAAGTGACGGCGATGATGCGCTTCAAGGAGAACCCCGAGCCACAGCAGCCGGGCATGTGCCCCCCGGGCTCGGAGGACAAGATCATGCATTCCAACCTGCGCATCGGCGACACGCAGGTGATGGCCTCGGACGGCATGGCTTTCGGCGGCAAGCCGGAGTTCAAGGGGTTTTCGCTGACGCTCACCGCGCCCACCGACGCGGAGGCGGCGCGCCTGTTCAAGGCGCTGAGCGACGGCGGGCAGGTGCAGATGCCGCTAGGCAAGACCTTTTACGCCTCGTCCTTTGGCATGGTGACCGACCGCTTCGGCGTGGGCTGGATGGTCATCAACCCGCTGCCCACGCCCTGAAAGGAGTGTTGTCATGTCCAGTACCGAACAAGACCCCTGCGCCGCCGCGGCGGCGCAGGCCCAGCACCGCTGGCTGCAGCAACTGGTAGGCGAATGGACGTTTGAGGGCCAGGCGGACATGGGCCCGGGCCAGCCGCCCATGAAACACTCGGGTCAACAAACCGGGCGCAGCCTGGGCGAGTTGTGGGTGCTGTGCGAAAGCCATGGCAGCATGCCCGACGGCAGCCCGGCCCACATGCTGATCACGCTCGGGTACGACCCGCAGAAAAGCGCCTTTGTCGGAACCTTCGTCGGTTCGATGATGACGCACCTGTGGCACTACGCGGGCTCGCTGGACGCGGCCGGAAAGGTGCTGACGCTGGATACGGAAGGCCCGTCGTTCAGCGGCGACGGCACGCTGGTGCGTTACCAGGACATCATCACCCTGCAGGGGCCCGACACGTACGAGCTGGCCTCGCAGGTGATTCAGGCCGACGGCAGCTGGAAGCGTTTCATGACGGCCACCTACCGGCGGGTGAAGTAAAACAGCGATTGAATGACAGGCGCATCCATGAACGCCATACAGCCCCTGACGTCGGCCAAAGAGAGGGCCTTGAGCAACGAGGTCCGCTTCCCCAAGCCCTGAATATTTACCATGACGATCCCGATGAAAAAAGCTTTCCATGGCAGCTGCCACTGCGGCGCCGTCCGCTTTGAGGCCGACATTGATTTGAGCGCCAGTACCTACCGCTGCAACTGCTCGATCTGTTCACGCAACCGTTTCTGGCCGGCGATCGTCGCGCCCGAAGAGTTCCGGCTGCTGTCGGGCCAGGGGGAACTGACCCAATACCTGTTCAACACGATGCGCAACGAACATCTTTTCTGCAAACACTGCGGGGTGCGCCCCTTCGGCATCGGCAAAACCCCCGATGGCCGCAGCATCTACGGCGTGAACCTGGGCTGCCTGGAAGACGTGACGCCCGAAGAACTGGCCGCGGCCCCCATCACCTATGTGGACGGCAAACACGACAACTGGTCCCAGGCGCCTGCCATCACCAGCTACCTGTGACGCTGGCCCGGCGCGAGCAGCCTTCATGCGATCCAGTTACAGTGGCGCAGGCCGGCGAAGCTTCATCGCGCCGGCAACAACCGGAACCCCGATTTGCCAGACATTATTTCCATTGAACAACTCAGCAAGGTGTACGCCTCGGGCTTCGAAGCCCTGAAGTCGGTGGACCTTCGCATTCGGCGCGGCGAAATTTTTGCCCTGCTCGGCCCCAACGGCGCCGGCAAGACCACGCTGATCAACATCGTCTGTGGCATCGTACGCGCCAGCTCGGGCCGGGTGACGGCCGACGGGCATGACATCGTGCACGACTACCGCGCCGCCCGCGCCAAGATCGGGCTGGTGCCACAGGAGCTGTCTACCGACGCTTTTGAAACCGTGTGGGCGACCGTGAACTTCAGCCGGGGCCTGTTTGGCAAGCCGCCGAATCCGGCCTACATCGAGAAGGTGCTGCGCGACCTGTCGCTGTGGGACAAGAAGGACAGCAAGATCATGGCGCTGTCGGGCGGCATGAAACGCCGCGTGCTGATCGCCAAGGCCCTGTCGCACGAGCCGACCATTCTTTTCCTTGACGAACCCACGGCCGGCGTGGACGTGGAGCTGCGGCGCGACATGTGGCAGATGGTGCGCGATCTGCGCAGCAAGGGTGTCACCATCATTTTGACCACGCACTACATCGAGGAAGCCGAGGAAATGGCCGACCGCATCGGCGTGATCAGCAAGGGCGAGCTGATTCTGGTGGAGGACAAGGCCGTGCTGATGCGCAAGCTCGGCAAGAAGCAGCTGCGCCTGCAGCTGCAGGCACCGCTGCAGCACATACCGCAGGCGCTGGCCGGGTTGCCGCTGGCGCTGGAAGGGGAGGGCCACACCCTGGTCTACACCTTCGACACCCAGAGCGAGGAAACCGGCATTGCGGCACTGCTCAAACAACTGGCCGAACTGGGCATCGACTTCAAGGACCTGCACTCGAGCGAGAGTTCGCTGGAAGACATCTTCGTGAGCCTGGTGCATGCCGACAAACCGGCCACCCTGAAGGAGGCCGCATGAACTGGCACGCGGTCCGCGCCATCTATCGTTTCGAGATGGCGCGGACCTTCCGCACGCTGACCCAGTCCATCGCCTCGCCGGTGCTGTCGACCTCGCTGTACTTCGTGGTGTTCGGTGCGGCGATTGGTTCGCGCATGGGCGACATCGACGGCATCAGCTACGGCGCCTTCATCATTCCCGGCCTCATCATGCTGTCGCTGCTCAATGAAAGCATCTCCAATTCCGCTTTCGGCATCTACATGCCGAAATGGTCGGGCACGATCTACGAGCTGCTGTCGGCGCCGGTGTCGTCCATGGAGGTGGTGATGGGCTACGTGGGCGCGGCGGCCAGCAAGTCCGTCATGCTGGGCCTGCTGATCCTGGCGACCGCGCGCCTGTTCGTGCCGTATGAGATTGCGCATCCTTTCTGGATGCTCTGCTTTTTGCTGCTGACCGCGCTGACCTTCAGCCTGTTCGGCTTCATCATCGGTCTCTGGGCCGACAACTTCCAGAAACTGCAGGTGGTGCCGCTGATGGTGGTGACGCCGCTGACCTTTCTGGGTGGCGCGTTTTACTCCATCAACATGCTGCCGCCGCTGTGGCAGAAGATCGCCTTGTTCAATCCCGTGGTCTACCTGATTAGCGGATTCCGCTGGAGCTTTTACGGCGTGGCGGACGTCAACGTCGGCATCAGCGTCGCCGCCATCCTGGGCTTCCTGGCGCTGTGCCTGGGCGCCGTCTGGTGGATCTTTCGCACCGGCTGGAAATTGAAGGCCTGATGAAGGCCTGATCAAGGGGTGAACCCGGCACCTGCGCCATGCCTGCCCGGCCATGAAAAAGGCCCCAGTCACCTCGGTGCTGGGGCCTTTTTCATGTGGTGCACCGGTGGCGCACCCGCATCACGCCAGCCAGCCCCGAAAGGGCTGGCCGCGCGATGAAAGCTTACTTTTGCGGGACAACAATCACGGTGTCGCCGGTAGCGCCAGTCGCGCCGGTGGAACCGGTAGCGCCCGTGGCACCCGTAGCGCCAGTCGCGCCGGTAGCACCACCGCTAGGGCCGGTGGAACCAGTCGCGCCGGTGGAGCCGGAGGAACCTGTTGCGCCGGTGTAGCCCGTCGAACCGGTCGAGCCCGTAGCGCCGGTGGAACCAGCTTCGCCAGCAGGGCCGGCAGGACCGGGAACGGTCACCACGGCAGGAGGAGGCGTGACCACCGTGCGGTCACAAGCGGTCAGGCCAAGGGTAGCGACCAGGGCGGCCAGCAGAATGGAATATTTCATGGGAGTCTTTCGGAATTTGAGCGAAAAATGCGCGCGAAATTGTGCGCAGGCAGTTTTTCCTGCCTCGGCCTTGAACTGCCTAAAATAATTTCTGGGTAGATGCACAGGACGAACAGTAAATCTACCTGCGGTGCGGGCCATGCCCTGTAGGACGAACCCACAATGGCGTGTCCCCAATTGGCCGGTGTGGCCGGAATCCCCAGTTCGCGTGGGTGCACGCGAAGCGGCTCCGGCACGGGAAAACAGATGCCGGTAAGCTCTGAGTTGACTCCTGAAAGCAACGCCATGTCCTCTTCTTCCCATACGCCCCCTCCCATTGTTCAGATCAAGCCTCTCGGTTTTCCGTGGGAGACGATGGACCCGTTTTTGTTCTGCGCCTACCACGACGACGCCTACCCCAAGGCCAACGCCGAAATGGGGCCGGCGGTCTCGCTGGCGGGCCGGGCCATCGGCCAAGACTTTTCGCGCAAGGACGACTGGAGCATGTACCACGGCGCCACGGTGCCGGGCTTTCCGGCCCACCCGCACCGCGGCTTTGAGACCGTCACCATCGTCCGCAAGGGGCTGATTGACCATTCGGACTCGCTGGGTGCCACCGCGCGTTTCGGCCGCGGCGATGTGCAGTGGCTGACGGCCGGGCAGGGCATTGTGCATTCGGAAATGTTTCCCCTGCTTGACGCCACCGCAGCCAACCCGCTGGAGCTGTTCCAGATCTGGCTGAACCTGCCCCGGCAGAGCAAGATGGCCAAGCCGCACTTCACCATGTTCTGGTCGCAGGACATTCCGCGCCTGAGCGCCACCGACGCGGAAGGCCGCCGCACCGAGGTGGCGGTGATTGCGGGGCAGCTCGCTGATGCCGCTGCGCCGCTGGCTCCGCCACCCGACTCGTGGGCCGCCCAGGACGACGCCGACGTGGCGATCTGGACGCTGCGCATGGCCCCCGGCGCGCGCTGGACGCTGCCCGCCGCCGCGGGCGAAGGCACACGGCGCCAGCTGTATTTTTTCAAGGGCAGCGCCGTCACCATCGCCGGCCAAACCGTCACCGCGCATGCGGCCATCGAGCTGCGCGCCGATGCGGCGGTGGAACTGCGCAACAGCGGCAGCGACGAGGCCGAGTTTTTGCTGCTGCAGGGTAAACCGATTGCCGAGCCGGTGGTGCAGTACGGCCCGTTCGTGATGAACACCCAGGCCGAAATCGCCCAGACCCTGGCGGACTACCAGCGCACACAATTCGGCGGCTGGCCGTTTGCCGACGACGCGCCCGTGCATGGGCGCGACCCACTGCGGTTTGCGAAGCACCCGGATGGACGTGAAGAAAGGCCGTCAGGGACGCCGGAGATCACTGGCGCTTGAAGTGATACCGCAAACAAAAAAACGCGCCCCAAGGCGCGTTTTTTTATTGCTGCTGGCGGCGAATTATTTCGCGACCACGCGCACCATCTCCAGGCACTTGTTGGAGTAGCCCCATTCGTTGTCGTACCAGGCGACGATCTTGACGAAGGTGCTGTCCAGCGCGATGCTGGCGTCGGCGTCAAACACGCTGGTGCAGGTCTCGCCGCGGAAGTCGGTGGCGACCACCTTGTCTTCGGTGTAACCGAGGATGCCCTTGAGCGCGCCTTCGCTTTGCGCCTTCATCTCGGCACAGATTTCTTTCAGCGTGGCTTCCTTGTTCAGCTCGCAGGTCAGGTCCACCACCGACACGTCGGAGGTCGGCACACGGAAAGACATGCCGGTGAGCTTTTTGTTCAGCTCGGGAATCACCACGCCGACGGCCTTGGCTGCGCCGGTGCTCGAGGGAATGATGTTTTCCAGGATGCCGCGGCCGCCGCGCCAGTCTTTGTTGCTCGGGCCGTCCACGGTTTTCTGGGTGGCGGTCGCTGCATGCACGGTGGTCATCAGGCCGCGCTTGATGCCCCACTTGTCGTTGAGCACCTTGGCCACGGGGGCCAGGCAGTTGGTGGTGCAGCTGGCGTTGCTGATGATGGCCTGGCCGGCGTAGGTCTTGTCGTTGACGCCGTAGACAAACATCGGCGTGTCGTCTTTGGACGGGGCCGAGAAGATGACTTTTTTGGCGCCGGCAGCCAGGTGTTTTTCACCCGAGGCCTTGTCGAGGAACAGGCCGGTGGCCTCGAGCACGATGTCGGCGCCGATTTCGTTCCACTTCAGGTTGGCGGGGTCGCGCTCCTGCGTCAGGCGGATCTTCTTGCCGTTGACGATCAGGGTGTTGCCTTCGACCGAGACCTCGCCCTTGAAGCGGCCATGCACCGAGTCGTACTGCAGCATGTACTTGAGGTAGTCCGGCTCGAGCAGGTCGTTGATGCCGACGATCTCGATGTCGCTGAAGTTCTGCACGGCGGCACGCAACACGTTGCGCCCGATGCGGCCGAAGCCGTTGATACCTAGTTTGATGGTCATCTGCTTTTGCTCCTGGAAGTTAAAAACCGGGGTCTCCGTGCGGCCCTCGGGCCGCCACGATGCTTATTTTTTCGACAATACCTTGCGCACGGTGTCGGCCACGTTCTCGGGCGTGAAGCCGAAGTGTTTGAACAGCACCGGGGCCGGGGCCGACTCGCCGTAGCTGTCGATGCCGACCACTGCGGCGCAGCCGTATTTCCACCAGCCGTCGGTGACGCCCATCTCGACCGCGATGCGCGGAATGCCTTCGGGCAGCACTTCCGACTTGTAGGCGGCTTTTTGCTTGTCAAACGTGGTGGTGCTGGGCATGGAGACCACACGCACGGCGATTTTGTAAGTGGCCAGCAGCTCCTGTGCCTTCAGCGCCAGTTGCACTTCGGAGCCGGTGGCAATGATCACGGCCTGGGCTTTTTTGTTCAGCCCGACTTCGGTGGGCTCGGAGAGCACATACGCCCCCTTGCTGATTTGCCCGAGGTCGTCTTTCGGTGCATAGGGCAGGTTCTGGCGGCTCAGCAGCAGGGCGGTCGGCTTGGCCTTGTTCTGCAGCGCCACGGCCCAGGCAACGGCGGTTTCGGCCGTGTCGCCCGGACGCCAGACGTCGAGGTTGGGGATCAGGCGCAGGCTGGCGGCGTGTTCGATCGACTGGTGGGTCGGGCCGTCTTCACCGAGGCCGATGGAGTCGTGCGTGAACACGTGCACCACGCGGATTTTCATCAGCGCGGCCATGCGGATGGCGTTGCGGCTGTAGTCGCTGAAGGTCAGGAAGGTACCGCCGTAAGGGATGTAGCCGCCATGCAGCGCGATGCCGTTCATGATGGCGGCCATGCCGAACTCGCGCACGCCGTAGTTGATGTGGCGGCCGATGACCTTGCCGCCGTCGGCTGCGTCGGTCATGACGACGTCGCCGGCCAGGTCAAAACGCAGGGCCGGCGTGCTCTTGGTGTTGGTCAGGTTGGAGCCGGTCAGGTCGGCCGAGCCGCCCAGCATTTCCGGCAGGCCGGCGGTGAAGGCTTCCAGCGCGAGCTGGGAGGCCTTGCGCGACGCCACGGTCTCGGCCTTGGTGTGGGCACCAACCACGGTGTCCACCGCGATCTGCGCGAAGGCGCGCGGCAGCTCGCCCTTCATGCGGCGCGTGAATTCGGCCGCCAGCTCGGGGTGCGCCACCTTATAGGCGGTGAATTTCGCGTCCCAGGCGGCTTCCAGCGCCAGGCCTTTGGCCTTGGCGTCCCAGGCGTCGTAGGCCTCCTTGGGCAGCTCGAACGGGGCGTGCGTCCAGCCCAGCGCCTCGCGCGTGAGCTTGATTTCTTCCGCGCCCAACGGCTCGCCGTGGGCCTTGGCGGTGTTGGCGCGGTTCGGGGAGCCCTTGCCGATATGGGTCTTGCAGACGATCAGCGTGGGTTTGTCGGCGCTGTTCTTGGCGTCGGTGAGGGCGCGCGTGACGGCCTCCACGTCGTGCCCGTCGATCGGGCCGATCACGTTCCAGCCGTAGGCGGCAAAACGCAGCGGGGTGTTGTCGACAAACCAGGGCGTGACCTGGCCGTCGATGGAGATGCCGTTGTCGTCGTACAGCGCGATCAGTTTGTTGAGTTTCCAGGCGCCGGCCAGGGCGCAGGCCTCGTGGCTGATGCCTTCCATCAGGCAGCCGTCGCCCATGAAGACATAGGTGTGGTGGTCGACGATGCTGTGGTCGGCCTGGTTGAATTCCGCCGCCATCAGCTTCTCGGCCAGCGCCATGCCGACGGCGTTGCTCAGGCCCTGGCCCAGCGGGCCGGTGGTGGTTTCAATGCCGGGGGTGTAGCCGAACTCGGGATGGCCCGGCGTCTTGCTGTGCAGCTGGCGGAAGTTTTTCAGTTCCTTGATCGGCAGGTCGTAGCCGGTCAGGTGCAGCAGCGCATAAATCAGCATCGAGCCGTGGCCGTTGGACAGCACAAAACGGTCGCGGTCGAACCAGTGCGGGTTGTGCGGGCTGTGCTTCAGATGGCGGCCCCAGAGTGCGACCGCCATGTCGGCCATGCCCATGGGCGCGCCGGGGTGGCCGGAGTTGGCCTGCTGCACGGCATCCATGGCCAGAGCGCGGATGGAGTTGGCCATGAGGGATGTGGGGGTGTCAGCCATTGCTTGAAGTCCAGGGTGTGTGAAGGTCGCAGCGCCCGGTGCCGGCTCGGCCACCGGCAAAACCGGGCACTCGGGAAAACCCCTGATTTTACGGGATGCCACTCCGCGCGGTTTGACGGCACGCCGCCAGCCTCGAATGCTATGGATTTGGTAGCTGATAGCGCCCGATGCGCATGGGAAGAGGGCTGTTTTTCCTTATAAGCCGTCATAATTCAGGCCACATGAGCACCCAAGCCCTGATTTTGGCCGCCGGTCGCGGCGAACGCATGCGTCCGCTGACCGACCACCACCCCAAACCGCTGCTGCACGTGCAGGGCAAGCCACTGATTGTGTGGCACCTGGAGCGCCTGGCGCGTGCGGGTGTCACGGACGTGGTGATCAACACCGCCTGGCTGGAGGAGCAGTTTCCCGCGGCGCTGGGCGACGGCAGCGCCTTCGGCCTGCGCATCCGTTACTCGCACGAAGGTGCACGTTTTGGCGGTGCGCTGGAAACCGCGGGCGGCATCGCCACCGCCCTGCCGCTGCTGCAGGACGCGCTCTTCTGGCTGGTGGCCGGTGACGTGTTCATGCCGGGCTTTGATTTTCCGGCGGCCGACGCGCAGCGTTTTGCCGCCTCCAGCGCGCTGGCGCACATTTACCTGGTGCCCAACCCGCCGCACAACCCCAGGGGCGACTTTGGCATCGCTGCCGACGGCCTGGCGCTGACGCGTGCCGATCAACAGTTCACCTACAGCACCGTGGGCCTGTACCGCCCGGCCCTGTTTAGCGACACGCCGGCCGGCCAGAAAGCCGCACTGGCGCCGCTGCTCCGCCAGGCCATGCAAAGCGGCGATGTCACCGCGGCGCTATATTCAGGCGCATGGACCGACGTGGGAACCCCCGAACGCCTGGCCGAACTGAACATCCCCCGTTAGGAAAACGCTTTTACCCATGACCACCATCTACGAAAAACGCCGCGCCGCCGTGGCACGCGCCCTCAAGGCGGCCGGTGGCGGCATCGCCCTGCTGCCCACCGCCCCCGAAGTGGCGCGCAACCGCGACAGCGGCTTTCCTTACCGGCACGACAGCTACTTTTATTACCTGACCGGTTTTGACGAGCCGGGCGCCTGGCTGGCCATCGAGGCTAACGGCCACAGCACGCTGTTTTGCCAGCCCAAGGACATGGAGCGTGAGATCTGGGACGGCATCCGGCTCGGCCCCAAGGCCGCCCCGGCCGCACTCGGCGTGAATGCTGCTTTCAGTGTCGACACCCTCGAAGACAAGATGCCCGGGTTGCTGACCAACCAGCAGGCCGTGTGGTTTCCATTTGCCACGCACAAGGGCCTGGAAACCCAGGTCGACGGCTGGCTGGCCAAGGTGCGCGCGCGCATCCGCTTCGGCGCCGAATGCCCGCAAAGCCAGCATGACCTGTGCAAGCTGCTCGACGAGATGCGCCTGACCAAGGATGCGCACGAGGTGGCCATCCTGCGGCGTGCCGGCGCCATCTCGGCCGGCGCCCATGTGCGCGCGATGCAGACTTCGGCGGCCATGCTGCGCCAGGGCATCCCGGGCGGGCTGCGCGAGTACCACCTTGAAGCCGAGTTGCTGCACGAGTTCCGCCGCCACGGCTCGCAGTTTCCGGCCTACACCAGCATCGTCGCTGCCGGCGCCAATGCCTGCGTGCTGCATTACAGGGCGGGCAACGCCGAGCTCAAGCCGGGCGAGCTGTGCCTGATCGACGCGGGCTGCGAGCTCGACGGCTATGCCAGCGACATCACCCGCACCTTTCCGGCCGGCGGCAAGTTCACGCCGGCCCAGCGCGTGCTGTACGAAATCGTTCTGGAAGCGCAATACGCCGCGGTGAAGGTGACCAAACCCGGCAAGCGTTTCACGGACCCGCACGACGCGGCCACGCGTGTGCTGGCCCAGGGCATGCTCGACACCGGCCTGCTGTCCAAGGCCAAACACGGCAAGGTCGACGACGTGCTGGCCTCGGGCGCCTACCGCCAGTTCTACATGCACCGCACCGGCCACTGGATGGGCATGGACGTGCACGACTGCGGCGACTACACCGAACCGGGCAGCAAGCCGCGCGAAGAAAAAGACGCGCTGGGCCAGACCGTGATGCGCAAGCCCTCGCGCATCCTGCGCCCCGGCATGGTGACCACCGTCGAGCCCGGCATTTACGTGCGGCCCGCCAAGGGTGTGCCCAAGGAGTTCTGGAACATCGGCATCCGCATCGAGGACGATGCGCTGGTCACGGCCAAAGGCTGCGAACTGCTGACGCGTGGTGTGCCGGTGGAGGCCGATGAGATTGAAGCGTTGATGCGGGGGTAGGCCCGCTGCCAGGCATCAGCCGACCTCCGCAACGCCCAACACCGTTTGGGCCCAGCGCGGCAGCTGATCGGCGAAGATGGTCACCTTGGCTCCCTCGCACATCGCGACCATGTATGGTCCGCCGTCCTCCAGATCCCGCCCTTCATAGAGATACGCCACCGTCGCCAGGCTGACTGCGTGGGACAGATGACTCAAGGTGCGGGGATAGCGCGCGAGTATTTTGTCAGGTGGCACAAAATGCCCGCCTTCCTGCACACGGCCTTGCACCCGCGCCAGCAGGCGCTGGGGGTCGTCCAGTGCCACGACATACAAAGCCACCACGTAGCCTTGCGCAAGCGCCTCGTCAATCAGGGCCAGCTTGGACTCATGGGAAAAAACCGTTTCGCTGACGAATGACTCGTCACCGGCAAGTTTGATCGCGCGTTGCGCGTCGGCCCAGTCTCTGGCGGCTTGTGAACGCCGCACAGGATCGATGATGTGTTGCAGGTGCTCACGCTCAAAAAGATCAGCGTTAATAAATGCCAAGTCGGCGCTGAAGATGCCATCGCGCACCAAGGCGCGGTAAAGGGTGGACTTGCCCGCGCCATTGGGACCCGCCAGCAGATGGAAAACCGGCATGCAGCTAGCTGGCGAGTTTGCGGTTTTCTTCCACCACTTCCCGTACCCGTTGTGCCAGCGAGCCGCTTACTTCTGCCGCCAGCAAGCGGCTGGTCAGGTCTGCCACGGTGCGCGTTTGTTGTGCCTGGCGCGCTGCGGCTTCATAGCCCTCAATCGCTGCGCGCGCCTCTTGAACCGTCAAGCCCGAATGCTCGACCACGCGGCCTAAAGTGGCCCAGTATTCGATCTGACCCGCGGCCGAGCGCCGTAGGGGCTGCGCTGCCTCGCGCGCCTGCTCGACCAGGGCCGTGGGAAGTTTGACAGAGGCAAAGTTGCTGGGTGTGGCCATGATTAACTCCTTTATGGCGCATTTTGCGCCATTCAGGATAAAGTTGCAACAGGCGGCGTGGAGGATGGCTGGGTTATTGCTTGTCGGGAACATGGCCCAGTCCACCTTCCCCGCCAAACCCGCCGCCGACCCGCAGTGGCGTGCCCAGGAGCTGCTGCTCATGAGCGAGGTCATGCGACTGGTTGGCAAAAGCCTGGCGCCCGAAGTGGTGATGCGCGAGATGCTGCACCTGATGTCGGAGTTGCTGGGCCTGAACCGCGGCCGCATCGTGCTGGCCGATTTCGTGGGCGACATTGCCCTGCAGGGGCTGGCGGACCGCAAGCCGGCAGACCGCCCCGCCGGTGCACCCGCACCGGCCTCGGCCATCCGTTATGCCTACGGCCTGACAAAAACCGAAATGGCGCGCGGGCGTTACGGCCCGGGCGAAGGCATCACCGGCCGCGTGCTGGCCACGGCGCAGCCCATCATCGTGCAGGATATCGACGCCGAGCCGCAGTTCCTGGCGCGCTCCGTCGCACGGGCGCAGCTGCCGCCCGACACCGTCGCCTTCATTGCGCTGCCGATCGAGGTCAACCGAGAGGTCATCGGCGTGCTGGCCTGCCACCGCATCCGCAGCCGCGACCGGCAACTGGCGGACGATGTGGCCGTGCTGAAGATCCTGGCCACGCTGGCCGGCCAGCTGCTGCAGCTGCAGGCACTGGTGGCCGAGAAAACGCGGGCGCTGCAGGCCAAAAACCAGTTGCTCACCCGCGCGCTGGAAACGGCTGCCGCGCGCTACGGCATCATCGGCACCTCGCCGGCGCTGCTGCAGGCGCTTGGCGAGCTGGAACGCGTCTCCGAGGCCACGGCCAGCGTGCTGCTGCTCGGTGAGTCGGGCACCGGCAAGGAGCTGTTTGCGCGCGCGGTGCATCTGTCCAGCCAGCGGCGCGACCAGCCCTTCATCAAGGTCAACTGCGCGGCGATTCCCGACACGCTGTTCGAGTCCGAGCTGTTCGGTTATGAGCGCGGCGCCTTCACCGGCGCGCAAAACGCCCGCGCCGGCTGGTTCGAGCAGGCCGACCGCGGCACGATTTTTCTCGACGAGATCGGCGAGATGCCGCTGGCCCTGCAGACCAAGCTGCTGCGCACGCTGCAGGAAGGCACCATCGTGCGGCTGGGCGGCAAACGCGAGATCAAGGTGACGGTGCGCGTGGTGGCCGCGACCAACCGCGACCTGGCGCAGGAGGTGCAGCGCGGCAGCTTCCGGCGCGACCTGTTTTACCGGCTCAACGTGATCCCGATCCGCCTGCCCTCGCTGCGCGAACGCCGGCAGGACATCCGCGCGCTGGCCGTCCATTTTTTAAGCCGCATCAACCAGGCCAACCAGCGCAATGTGAGCCTGTCCGCGGCGGCGCTGGCCCGTCTCGAACAACACCCCTGGCCCGGCAACATCCGAGAACTGGGCAATGTGATCGAGCGCCTGGTGCTGCTGACCGACAGCGCCATGGTCTCCGTCGAAGAGCTAGCGCGGTTTTTGCCGCACGAGCAGGACGGCCGAACGCCAGGCCAGCCGGTGGCCCCACAGCAAGCTGCGGCTGCGGCTTCGGCGCCCGTGGTCCGTGACTACCTGGCCGCGCAATCGCACCCGGCGGCGCAGCTGCAGCAGGCCTTGCGCGAGCATGGTGGCAACCAGTCACGCGCCGCCCAGGCGCTGGGGCTGACGGTGCGGCAGTTCAGCTACCGGTTGCGCAAACTGGGTCTGCACAATGTCGACAATGTGTAGACATTGTGTCGGCCGGGCAGGCGCCGGGGTTTCCGGGGGAACGCTTGTTTGCTACTGAATTAATAGCTGTCTGCGCCCACTGGATAAGGGCTGACAGCCTTTTTTATCATTGATCTTCAAAACGGAACGAGATGGCACGCGGGTTGCAATGAGGGGAGGGACGGCATGTGCCGTGACTTCCTCTGGAGATTGCCATGACGACCCCTTCTTCGACGACCAGCGTTCTCGTTTCTCCCGAACAACTGTCCACCATGATGGCGGCCGAGCCCGTGGTCATCATCGACACGCGGGACGCCGACACCTATGCCGCCGGCCATTTGCCCGGCGCCGTCAACATGCGCGAGATCTTCACTTTCCTGGCCACGTCCACGGCCGAAGGCCTGACCGCGCTCAAGTCCACCTTTGCCGAACACTTCGGGCTGGTCGGCCTGTCGGGCGCCGAAACCGCCGTGTTTTACGAGGATGCGCTGAACAGCGGCTACGGCCAGTCCTGCCGCGGCTACTACCTGCTGACCTGGCTGGGTTACCCCAAGGTCAAGGTGCTCAACGGTGGTTTCTCGGCCTGGAAAGCGCAGGGCCTGCCGGTCAGCACCGAGGCGGCAACGCCCACACCCGCCACCTTCCCGTCCGACCTCGCGATGACCGACGTGATGCTGACCAAGGAGGATGTGGCCGCAGCGCTGTACACCGATATCGCGCTGCTGGACGTGCGCGACATCGACGAATGGACCGGCGAAAGCTCGTCGCCTTATGGCAAGGACTTCGCGCCGCGCAAGGGCCGCCTGCCGGGCGCCAAGTGGATCGAGTGGTACCGCTTCATGAAGCCCTCGGCGCAGGGCCCGGTGTTCAAGTCGCCACTGGAAGTGCAGGCCGAATGCGCCACCGCTGGCATCGGCACAGACGACACGGTTTACCTGTATTGCTTCAAGGGCGCCCGCGCGTCGAACACCTTCCTGGCGCTCAAGCAGGCCGGCTTCAGCGACGTGCGCATGTACTTCGGTTCGTGGAACGAGTGGTCGCGCGACGACTCGCTGCCGATTGAAACCGACGCGCCGGTGATGAAGGCCAAACCACCGTCGCTGGCCCTGGCCGCCTGAACGAGGCCCTGCCACTTTCCCCTCTTTCGCTTTCCCTTCTTTTGTTGACAACCTGATCAGGAGACTTCCCTATGTCCGTGGACACTGCCATCGCCCCCGCCGCACCGAACACCATGAAGGCTTACCTCCAACCCATCGACAGCGAGGGCCTGGCTGCCTTTGCCGCCAAGGGGCGTGCCAACCCGGCCTCGCGCGGCACCAACAAGGTCCACACCGTGATGCAGGGCATGTACCGCTCGCTCAGCTACGTGGGCGAGCACACGCCGGTGGTGGTGGACGAGCCCCTGCACCTGTTCGGCGAGAACACCGCGCCGGCACCCGGCGAAATCGTGCTGTCGGGCCTGGGCGGCTGCCTGGCCGTCGGCATCACCGCCGTGGCGACCTGGAAGAAGGTCAAACTGTCCAGGCTGGAGGTCTTCATGGAAGGCGACATCGGCAACCCGGCGGCCTGGGGTGCCGGCGGCGCCACCAAGGAAGCGCCCGACATGGGCTTCCAGGCGATCCGCGTGAAGATCGTGATCGAGGGCGATGCGCCGCGGGAGATGCTCGACGAAATTGTCCAGCATGCGAACTTCTATTCGCCGGTGGCCAACAGCATGCGCAACCCCATCCCCTTCGAAATTGCCCTGGCCGACTGATCGGAATCAACCTGCACGACCGCTCCACCACCGCAAGGACTTGCTCATGAATCCCGCTGATCTGCCCCGTGAACTGACCTGCGTGCCGCCGCCGGCGACCGACGCCCTGCTGGCCGCCGTGCGCGCGGTGGCGCAGGGGCCGCTGCAGCAGCAGGTGGAAGCGATCGACCGGCAGGGCCACTACCCGCGGGCTGTGCTGCAGGAACTGGCGAAGCTGGGCGCGATGAGTGCGCACCTGGACGCGCCCGCCGGCGCGGGCAGTTACGCGCTGGCGATCCAGGCCATGGCCGACGTCTCGCGCGTCTGCGGCGCCACCGGCTTCATGATGTGGTGCCAGGCCGTGTGCGGCCTGTATATGCAGCAGTCGGGCAACCCGGCCCTGCTGGGCGACCTGTTGCTGCGGCACGCCAGCGGTGCCGGCCTGGGTGGCACGGCGCTGTCCAACCCGATGAAAAGTTACGCGCAGATCGAAAGCCTGCTGCTCAAGGCCACCCCCGTCGATGGCGGCTACCTCGTCAACGGCACCTTGCCCTGGGTCAGCAACCTGGGGCCGGACCACTACTTCGGCGCGATTGCCGCGGTGATCGCAGGGGACGCGCCGACCGCTGCAACAGGAGGCGCCGCCGCCGCGTCGCGGGAGGTGATGTTCCTGCTGCGCTGCGACGCCCCCAGCGTGGAGCTGCGCGAGTGCCCGAGCTTTTCGGCCATGGAAGGCACCGGCACCTACGGCGTGCGCCTGAAGGACCATTTCATTGGCGCGAACGAGATCATGGCCGATCCGGCCAAGCCCTACATTGCGCGCATCCGCGCGGCTTTTGTGATGCTGCAGTGTGGCATGGCGGTGGGCATCACCCAGGGTGCGATTGACTCGATGTGGGCCGTGGAGCCGCAACTCGGCCATGTCAACCAGTTCCTGGAAGACCGGCCCGACACCCTGCAGGCCGAACTGGATGCGCTGACCCGGCGCGTGATGCAACTCGCCGAAACGCCGTTTGAACCATCAGCCGAATTTTTCATCGACGTGCTCGATGCCCGCGCCCACGGCGCCGAGCTGTGCCTGCGCGCCGCCCAGTCGGCGCTGATGCACCAGGGGGCGCGCGGCTACCTGATGTCGTCCGAAGTTCAGCGGCGCGTGCGCGAGTCGCATTTTGTCGCCATCGTCACGCCGGCCATCAAGCACCTGCGCAAGGAAATCGCACGGCTGAGCGCCGAGGAGCAGCCGGCATGATCCTGCCGCCGCAAGCACGGCCTGCCGAAGCCGTCACCACCGATGCGTCCGGCTTGCCCTGGGCACTTTTTATCTGCAAGGCCTGCGGACTGATTTATGACGAAGCCAAGGGTGATGCCGACAGCGGGCTGGCGCCGGGCACGCGTTTTGCCGACATCCCCGACGACTGGGCCTGCCCGCTGTGCGGTGTGGGCAAGGCCGACTTTGAACCCCATGTGGTGGCCGAGCAACCGCAGCGGCGGGCCGCCAGCCCGGCCACCCGTCTGCCGCAACCCGCAACCGCGCGGCACAACGCGGGCACAGTCATCGTCGGGGCAGGGCGCGCCGGCTGGCAGATGGCGCAAGCCCTGCGCGAACGCGACGCCGACATGCCCATCACCCTGGTGACCACCTGCAGTGGCGACCTCTACGACAAACCCATGCTGTCGGTGGCCATCGCGCGCGGCATGGCCGTCGACAAACTGGCGCGCGAAAGCGGCGACCAGGCGGCGCAACGCCTCGGTGTGCGCTTGCTGGCCCACACGCAGGCCGTCAGCATCACGCCGGGCAGCCGCCAGCTGCGCACCACCCGCGGCACGCTGCGCTACCGGCACCTGGTGCTGGCGCATGGGGCCCAGGCGCGCTCCCTGCCGCAACTGCCTGCCGCCCTGTGCTGGCGCATCAACCATTTGCAGGCCTACGCCAGATTCCGCGAGGCCCTCGGTCACTCCGTCCAGCGCATCGCCATCGTGGGCGCCGGCCTGATTGGCTCCGAACTCGCCAACGACCTGGCGCTGGCGGGCCACCAGGTCACCTTGCTTGATGTGCAGACGCGGCCGCTCGCGACCTGCCTGTCGGAAGCACAATCGCAGCAACTGCTGGCGGCCTGGCGCGACCTGCCGCTGCGGTTTGTCGGCGGGGTGCAGGTCAGCGGGGTGACGTCGCTGGCAGCGTCAGGCCAGGGGGACAAACAGCTCAGCACGCAATCTGGCCAGACCTTCATGGTCGACCACATCGTCGTGGCCGCCGGACTGCAGACACCGAGCCGGCTGGCGCGCAGCGCCGGCCTGGCGTGGAACCAGGGCATTGATGTCCAGCCGGACTCGCTGGCCACCAGCGTGGAAGGCATTCACGCCCTGGGCGATTGCATTTCCGTCAACGGACAGGTCAGCCGTTTTATCGAGCCCATCGGCCGGCAGGCGCAAACGCTGGCGGCCGGCATTCTGGGCCAGGCTGTCACGTCCTACCATCCGGTGCGCGTGCCGCTGCGGGTGAAAACAACGTCCCTGCCGTTTACGCTTTGAGAATTTATCAAGGCCGGCTAGCCGCCCTGCTACCGGGTCTGTGCCGCGGCATTGCGCAGCGCCGTTGGCGCAACAGCCGTTTCGGACACCGTCAACACCACGGAGAGCGACCCCAGGCCGATACGAAGCTGCTACGGCAACGCGCGCGAAGGCTTCCCCGCTGCGGTGAACCCACCCGAGGCCGCATCAACCCGCAACCAGACCGGAAGCGGCTTGCCGGAAAGCGTCGTGGCTTCCACCGGCGCCTCACCAGCCAGGGCCATCAGGCCCTTGGGCAAGGCAACCGGAAAGCCGTGCTGGCAGCCACCCGCTCGCGGCTAACACTCACAGAAACAATGCCGGGGCGCTGGTCAGCCGTTTCGCGCAAGGTTTGCACCAGCACCGCCGAATCGCCAGTTGCACAAGGGTTTTCACAAGACCATGCGCAGAAAACAACGTGGCCGAACATGCAAAAACCACGCTGGCGACAACTTCTATCCATACGGTAGCCAATTTCAATTGGCCAATTAAATAGTTAATTTATATAGTTGGCACATCTTCAATAATTTTTAGCTATTGAAAGGTCAGGAATGAAAAACTGGCGCTTCCCCCGCCTCAGCCCCAAGGAGTCTGAACATGGCCAAGCTTGTACGTGCCAATTTGCCCACACTGAAAAAGACCGCCAGCTACTACGTGGTTCACGTCACGGTTGCAGCGGGGGTGGCCTATGCCGTGACCGGCAACCTGCTGCTGTCCCTCACGCTGAGCCTGCTCGAGCCAGCGATTCAGGCGATTGCCTTTTTCTTCCACGAAAAGGCCTGGCAACGCTGGGGCCGCCGCACGACCGGCAGCGGTGGGCGCCAACGCCTGAACCCGCGACATCCGCTTTATCGGCGCGGGTCTGACCTGCATACCAACTGCGCTACCCGGACGCCAGCGGTCGCGGCGGGTATTGCCGCAAAAAGCGGCTTACATCGGTGATCGCCCGTCATGCAACGGGCAACAGCCGGCAACAGGCGCTGCCCCCGATGAAGTGCCCCGTGATCTATGTGAAAAAGTCAAAAGCGCTGCACCGTTTTGCGTAGATCCACGTACTAGGGTTTTCCCCTTGAACGCCCTACAATCGCAGACCTTACAAAAAATTGACGGCCCTGCCAGGGCCGCCGCTCAGGAGACAAACTCATGCCCGCCGTGCCAGCCACCCCAGACAGCCAGGAAAAACGCGACGAGCTGCGCCGTGCCGCACTGGAATACCACGAGTTTCCGACCCCCGGCAAGATCGCAATCGCGGCCACCAAGCAGCTGGTCAACCAGCGCGATCTGGCGCTGGCCTACTCGCCCGGCGTCGCAGCCCCCTGCGAGGAAATCGTCAAGGACCCGAATGCGGCCTTCAAATACACCAGCCGCGGCAACCTGGTGGCGGTGGTGACCAACGGCACAGCCGTGCTGGGCCTCGGCGACATCGGTCCGCTGGCCTCCAAGCCGGTCATGGAAGGCAAGGGCGTGCTGTTCAAGAAGTTCGCCGGCATTGACGTCTTCGACATCGAGATCGACGAGAAGGACCCGGCGAAGCTGGTCGACATCATCGCCTCTTTGGAGCCCACCTTCGGCGCCATCAACCTCGAGGACATCAAGGCGCCGGACTGTTTTTACATCGAGCGCGAGCTGCGCAAGCGCATGAAAATCCCGGTATTTCACGATGACCAGCATGGCACGGCCATCACGGTCGGCGCCGCCATCCTGAACGCCCTGAAGGTGGTCGGCAAGCTCCCGACGCAGGTCAAGCTGGTGACCTCGGGCGCGGGTGCCGCGGCGCTGGCCTGTCTGGGACTGCTGCTCAAGCTGGGTATTCCGCGCAGCAACATTTTTGTGACGGACCTGGCCGGTGTGGTCTACGAAGGACGCACCGAGCTGATGGACGAAGACAAGATCCAGTTTGCGCAGAAGACCACGGCGCGAACCCTGGGCGAAATCATTGAAGGTGCAGACATCTTTCTGGGCCTGTCGGCGGGCGGCGTGCTGAAGAAAGACATGGTCATGAAGATGGCCGCCCGGCCCATCATCTTTGCGCTGGCCAACCCCAATCCCGAAATCACGCCTGAAGACGTCAAGTCGGTACGCGATGACGCCATCATGGCCACCGGCCGCACCGACTACCCGAACCAGGTCAACAACGTCCTGTGTTTCCCCTACATCTTCCGCGGTGCGCTGGACGCAGGCGCTTCCACCATCACGGTCGAGATGGAAATTGCCGCGGTGCATGCCATTGCCGAGCTGGCGCAGGCTGAGCAAAGCGAGGTGGTGGCAGCCGCCTACACTGGCGAGCAGTTGGCGTTCGGGCCGGAATACCTGATTCCTAAGCCGTTTGACCCGCGCCTGATGATGAAGATCGCGCCAGCCGTGGCGCAGGCGGCCGCCGACAGCGGTGTGGCGCTGCGTCCCATCACCGACATGGACGCTTACCGCGAGAAACTCCAGAGCTTTGTCTACGCCTCGGGCACGACCATGAAGCCGATTTTTGCGGCTGCCAAAAAAGCCGTCAAGAAACGCGTGGCTTACGCCGAAGGTGAAGAAGAACGTGTACTGCGCGCCTGCCAGATCGTCGTCGACGAAGGCCTGGCACGACCCACGCTGATCGGCAGGCCGGCGATCATCGCCCAGCGCATCGAGAAATTCGGGCTGCGGCTCAAGGAAGAGCTGGACTACGACATCGTCAACGTCGAGCAGGATCACCGTTACCGCGACTTCTGGCAAACCTACCATCGCCTCATGGAGCGCCAGGGCGTGACCGTGCAAATGGCCAAGATTGAGATGCGCCGCCGCCTGACGCTGATCGCCGGCATGCTGCTTCACAAAGGTGATGTGGACGGCCTGATCTGCGGCACCTGGGGCACCACCGCTCACCATCTGAACTACCTGGACCAGGTGATCGGCAAGCGCCCGGGCGTCTGTACCTACGCCTGCATGAACGGCCTGATGCTGCCGGACCGCCAGGTGTTTCTGGTCGACACCCACGTGAACTACGACCCCACGGCCGAGCAGTTGGCCGAGATCACGACTCTGGCGGCAGAGGAAATGATGCGTTTTGGCATCAAGCCCAAGGCTGCGCTGCTGTCACACTCGAACTTTGGCTCATCCAATCTTCCGAGCGCCCTGAAAATGCGCCACACCTTGCAATTGCTGCGCGACGAAGCCCCGTGGCTGGAAGTCGACGGTGAAATGCACGGCGATGTGGCACTGGACCCTGCGGCGCGCACAGCGGTCATGCCCAACAGCACACTGTCCGGCGAGGCCAATTTGCTGGTCCTGCCCAACATCGATGCGGCCAACATTGCCTACAACCTGCTCAAGACGGCAGCGGGTGGCAACATCGCCATCGGCCCGGTACTGCTGGGTGCCGCCAAACCCATGCACATCCTGACCGCCAGCACCACAGTGCGCCGGATTGTCAACATGACAGCCTTGACCGTGGCAGATGCCAACGCATCCCGATAGGCTTTTTTAGACAGCTAGCACTAACTTATCATTGTCCCGAGTGGGGAGCTGACTGCCTGAATTTCGGGCAGGCCCTTGCGTTTTTCTGCGGGATGCGTCAAACTCTACCTCTTGAAATTTAAGGGTTAACCCGGCAACTGCTCAACGATTGGCGATTGGCTCTGGTTCAAGAAAGACGAATTTTCCATGTTGCGAAAAAGTGGGGCCGGTTGGCGGCTAGCCGCAGCAGTCGTTCTGGCTGCTTTGAGCACGGGGTTCAGCCCGTCCGGCATAGAGGCCAAAGGGCCAGTCCCCGCGGCCGAAGTCAGCCCGATTTCAGTTGCGTCCCTGCCGGAGCAGGGACGCCACATGGTCCGGTTGATTTACCAAGGGGGCCCGTTCAGGTACGACAAGGACGGTTCGGTGTTTGGCAATCGGGAAAGAATACTTCCCGCCAAAAATCGCGGTTACTACCGTGAATACACCGTCAGAACCCCAGGGGAGCGCAGTCGGGGCGCCCGGCGCATCGTTTGTGGTGGTTTTGTACCCACCACGCCCGATGCTTGTTATTACACCGATGATCACTACGCGAGTTTTCGCAGAATCGCTCAATAAGGTTCAACAGTGATCGTCAACTTTGAATTATTGACTTAAGAAAGAGACGCGGAGATGGAAACACCACTTCGTACTGTTAGACCCAATATCGTGCAGTCCATACGCGCCTTCCGCGTGCAGGACTTGCAGGATGCCGCCACCCAGCTTGGCCACCACTTCCTCTATGCCAACCTGGGCAACGCCCAGAGCAAGCAGGACGTGCTGGACATGATCGCGGCACAGTACACCTTCCCGGCGCATTTTGGCAAAAACTTTGACGCGCTGTACGACTGCATGACGGATCTGGTTCACAAGTCCGGCCCGCAGCCCGGCTTTATCGTCCTGCTGGAACAGATCCCTGCGAATGCAAAATTCGACAAGGAAGCACGCGAACAGCTGCTGGACATCTTCAGGGATGCTGCGGACTACTGGGCGGATCGAAAAATCCCGTTCAGATGTTTCTATTCTTTTCTGTAGCCCGCTCCCCAGACATTGGCCAAGGGGATCGGGCGAATGAGGCCCAGCAAGCAAACAGCGCAGACGGCGAAGAGCCGATGCCAACCGACAAACTGCTCGACGTGTCGCCGCTGGCGCTGCGCATGAGCAGCCCGTTCAACGCGGGATACTGGTTGGCCGCAGCCTGACGCTTGCAAACAAGCTGCAGAAAAAGCCCGTTGTTCGACGGGCTTTTTTCATGGCGAACCGTCGCCTCGTCGATCACCACCGGAATGAGGAAAAAACGGTAGGCAGCGCCCGCCGGATGGGCCCAAGCCGCTATCAATTCAGAAGCAACGATGGCGGCCGACCAGCGGCTCAGACGCCCGGCCCGCTTTCCAGCGCCTGCGCCAGCGCCACATATTCGGCCACCGGCACTTCCTCGGCGCGGCGCTGCACATTGAAAGGCGGGCTGTGCGGCCGCTGCTCCAGCCATTGGCCCAGGGAGTGGCGCAACAGCTTGCGGCGCTGGCTGAACGCCACACGCACCACCTCGCTCAGCAGCTTGATCTCCACCTTCTCCGGCGCAGCCCGGGGCACCATGCGGACCACCGCGCTGTCCACCCGCGGCGGTGGGTCAAAACTCTGCGGTGGCACAAACAGCACGTTCTCCATCGCATAACGCCACTGCAGCATCACGCTGAGCCGGCCGTAGTCGCTGGTCGCGGGGCGGGCCACCATGCGGTCGATCACTTCTTTTTGCAGCATGAAATGCTGGTCTTCAATGACCTCCACCGCGTCGAGCAGGTGGAACAGGATGGGCGTAGAAATGTTGTAAGGCAGGTTGCCCACCACCCTGAGCTTGCCGGTTTCTTCCCCTGCCGCCTCGGTTGCGGCGCCGCCCCGGGAAGAGGCGTCGGTCTGCACCTGCCGGGCCAGCTGCGTGAAATCCACCCTGAGCACATCGGATTCAACCACCGTCAGTTGTGGATGCGCGCGCAGTTGCCGGGCCAGATCGCGGTCCAGCTCGATCACCGTCAAGTGGCCGAGGCGTTCGGCCAGTGGTTGGGTCAGGGCCGCCAGACCGGGGCCGATTTCCACCATGGCCTGGCCAGGCCGGGGGGCAATCGCCTGCACGATGTCGTCGATGATGGCGCGGTCGGTCAGGAAATGCTGGCCGAATCGTTTGCGGGGGATGTGTTTCACAGAGGGCCGAAGCAATAGGTCAGCGCGGCAAGCGAACCGACGAGCGCATGAACGGTCCCGTCAAGCAGGGGCCGCGGAACCGGCTTCGCCGGGCCGCAGGCGCAGCGGCCCCCTCGGGGGGCAGGGAGCTACACGCAGTGAGCGACCGTGGGGGCAACATCTACTGCGGCGGGTCCCGGTATTCCACATAGGCGCGGCCACGCACTTCCTGCGCCCAGGCACTGTAGGCCTCTTCGAACTTTTTCTCACGCAGCGAGGCACGCACAATTTCACGCTGCTCGCGCGGGGACAGCTTGGTGTTGCGCCGCTCCAGCACCTGGATCAGGTGAACGCCGAAACGCGACACGACGGGATCCCCGACCTGGCCGGGCGCGAGGCTGTTCATGTGCTCCTCGAACTCGGGCACAAACTGGCCGGGGCCGGCCCAGCCGAGGTCACCGCCGTCCTTGGCCGAGGCGTCCTGGCTGTGCTCGCGGGCCAGCGCGGCAAAGTCGCCCTGTCCGGCAGCAATGCGTTTCCGGAAATCGGCCAGCCGCGCGAGGGCGGCCGCCTCGCCAAGCTGGGCCGTGGGGCGCAGCAGGATATGACGGGCGCGGGTTTCCACCACCGTGGTTGCCGGCATGCCGGCGCGTTTTCGCTCCAGCACCTTGAGTACGTGAAAACCGGCACCGCTGCGCACCGGGCCGGCGATACCCCCAACCGGTACATTTTTCGTGGTGTCGACAAAAAGCTCCGGGTAGCGATCGGCAGGACGCAAGCCCATCTGACCGTCGGCGCTGCGCCCCGGCGCAGTGGAAAACTCGCTCACCAGCGCGGTGAAGTCCGTCCCGCTGCGCGCACGCTCTGCCGCCAGCTGTGCCCTGGCCTGCAGACTGGCGACCTGGGCCGGGGTGGCGTTTTCGGGAACGGTCACCAGGATCTGCGCGAGGTTGATCTCCTGCGCGGCGGGGTCAGCCCCGGTGGCCTGCTCGCGAATGAACTGCTCCACTTCCTGGTCACTGACCTTGGCCTGGGACTCGAGTTCGCGCTCCCGGATCCGGGTCAGCAGGATTTCATTGCGAAGGTCGGCGCGGAACTGGGCAAAAACCAGCCCCTGGGCGGTCACGCGCTGGCGCAGCTCCTCGACGGACACCTGGTTTTGCCGGGCAACATTGAGCACCGCCTCGTCCACCATGGCGTCGCTGACCTGCACCCCCAGCTCCTTGGCCAGCTGCAGTTGTGTGCGCTCCACGATGATGCGTTCGAGCAGCAGCCGTGCCAGCTCGTTTTTGGGCGGCAGCGGCGTGCCTTGCTGCGCCATCTGCTGCTCGGTGCGCAGCATGCGCGCGCGCACCTCGTTGTTGGTAATGGGCTCGGAGTTGACCACGGCCACGATGTAGTCGGCCTGCCGTTGCACACCCGCTCCCGTACCCAGGGTTCCCAGACCCGGCACCCGCAACTGGCCGGGCGGCCGCAAGGCCTGGGCCTGCGCGGAAAAGGCAGGCAAGCCAAACACCAGCGCCAGCGCGGCGGCGCCGCAAAAGCCAGGACGGGGGAGAAAACTGGATTTAGTCATAGTTGGTAAAGCGGCTGGGTGTCGTGCCCTGCTCTCGCAGGTACTGGTAACGCGGGATGTTGGCTTTGAGGGTTTTCAGGGGATTGGCACCAATGCGCGAGAAACCGACGAACTCCAGCTGGAACAGGATACGCGTGTTGTTGGCCTTGGATGAAGAAGCCGCCAGAGCGGTACCAAGCTGCGTCCGCTCCAGCACAACGCGGCCGATCCAGCAGCAGCCGTCGTATTCAATGCCCAGCACCATGTCCACAAATTTTTTGTCGGGCACGCTGTAGTTCAGGCGGCCGACGCTGTACCAACGGCCGGCACCCTGGCCGCGCCCGGCACCCAGGTCCTTGCCCTTGTCGCCCCACAGATCATTGATCGGCCATTGCCAGCCTACATCGAACTGCTCACTGACATTGCGCTGGCGACGGTAGGCCGCACTGATCACGCGGTAATTGCCCGGGTTGTAGCGGGCACCCACCGTCGAACGCTGGGAAATACTGGTCTTCGGGTTGTACTGGACCGTGCTGTCCAGCGACCAGGCTTTTGTCAAGTTCACAGAGCCACCGAACAACAGGTCGCTGAAGCGATCCGTCACTGGTACGCCACCGGGCAAGGTGACAAGCTGGTCCTTGAATCGCAGGCGCTGGGCCACGCCCACACGCAAGGCCTCGGCACCGGTGTCTGGGTCCAGCAGGCGCGAGGTCAGGCCCAGCGTCAGCAGGTTGGAATCCGAGATGCGGTCGTTGCCAACAAACGCATTTTCAGTGAACACCGTCGCGAAATTGAAGTCGTTGGCACCCGAGTCGTAGTTGGGCAGAAAACGCTGGTCACGATAGGGTGTGTTCACATAAAACGCACGCGGCTCCAGCGTCTGGGTGTAGGCCTGCCCGAAATAACTGGACTCGCGCTCAAACGTAAGGCCGCTGTCCAAACTGAAGGTAGGCACCGTCCGGGAGGCTGTGCGTGAACCATTGGCCAGCGGACCATCAAACTGGTAAGAGGTGGTATTGAGCATCAGCTTGGGCGTGATGTATCCCTCCGGCCGGATCCAGGGCCGGCTGATCTGTGCAAGTGCAAATGCACGGCTGGCATTGGGCTGCCCGGTCAACCGCCGGTCCGATTCGAAACGCGTGAAGTCTGTGCTGATTGAATAATCAAGCCCCGCCAGCCCGCCCACAGGCACATTGACGCGGTTGTAGGCGGCGGTCAGTTGAGGCATGCGGTCATACGGCGGCACGATAGGTGAATTCACATCCTGCAGCGTCTGGTATTTGAGGGCGCGCAGCGTGGCCGAAAAATATCCCTTGCCCCAGTTCAAGTTGGCATCATTGGTCAGCAGCCGCTGCGTTAACAAGGCACTGGCCCCACCAATGCCTGTTCCCGGAAAATCACGCCAGTAGTTGTTGTCACTGACCCGGTTCAAATTGAGGTTGTAGCCCACACTGCCCACGGACTTCAGTCCGGTGCTGTAGCTACCACTATGCAGGTAGTTGTAAGACCACCGGTTTGCGTTGCGCAATTGGTCATTCGCCAGCAAGCTGGCGCGCAATTCACCCTTGTAGCCGCGCTCCAGATAACGAAACTCACCAGCCAGGTCCACGCCGCGTTTGCTCATCAAGGTCGGCGAGAAGGTGGCATCGCGATTCGGCGCAATATCAAAATAATAGGGTACGGTCACGGCCGTGCCACTGAGACTGTCGATCGCCAGTGTTGGCGGCAACACGCCCGACTTGCGCTTGTCGCTGAGCGGAAAGCTGAAGGTGGGCGCCGCCAGAATCGGCACATTCATGAAGCGCAGGACACCGCCCGAAGCCTCGCCGACATCCGCTTCCCTGTCGAGCTTGAGTGTGGTCGCGTTGACAATCCACGCCGGCATCCAGCTCGGACCCTCACCGCGCTGGCAGGTGGTGAAGGTGGCGTTGTGCGCCACCAGGCGCTTGTCGTCCAGAAAGTCGATGCGGTCGGCTGCGCCATAACCGTCGTTCTGCAAAAACCGGTAGTCCGGCGTCAGGAAAAAGCCCTCGAAGGTGTCGAGCTTGATTTCCAGCTCCGGCCCGTTGTACAGGTTGCCCGAGCTGTTGACGCGCACATTACCCCGGGCCTTGACGACATCGGTCGGCTGGTCGTACTCGATCCGGTCGGCGCGTATCGCGGAGCCGCCGCGGCGTAGCTCAGCCTCCCCGTCAACCACGGTTTCGAGATCCGGGCGGCCCGACACGCGGTTGCCAAAAACAAAGGTCGGTAGTTCGATGCCCGGGCCGCCCGGCGGCTGCTCGGCCAGCATGGACGAGCTCCTGAGCAGCACCGGTGCGCCATCACTGGTTTTTACACCCGGCAGTTCCTGCGCCTGCCCGGAAGTCGCAGGGCTTTGGGCGTAAGCCGGTCCGCCATGCCCCAAGCCCAGCATGGTGCAGGACACAAGGCTGAAGACGGCATGGGCGACCGGAGAATGAATAAAACGCGAGCGGGATGCGCGATGCATCGGAAGTATGAGATAAACCCGTTTGTGAAAGCTGGCCCGATTATCCTATGCCCACCCGACC
>NZ_NBZV01000080.1 GCF_002379095.1 Polaromonas sp. AER18D-145 | reverse complement strand
GGGTGGGGGGAGGGAGTGGGGAGTCCGTCCTACTGTCCAAGGCAGCCAACAGACGCAGCGTGACGCTTGATAAAAAGGCAGGAAAAACAGACCCTAGAAACTAGCCTGCAAACCCACCTTCAAACTGCGTCCCGGCAGCGGCGCTTTCGGGAACGCCGTGCTCGTCAGCACCGAACTCGCGCTGTAGGCCAGTCTGTCGGTGAGGTTGTCGAGCCGCGCATACCAGAGCAGCGTCGCGGCGCCGGCCTTCACACGGTAAGACGCGGCGGCATTCCACAACGTGTAGGCTCCCGTGGCGCCCACAGGCGGCGCCGGCACGCGCTTCTGGGCGGCGTTGTGGTCGAAGCCGAGGCTGGTGCCCCAAGGCCCGCTGGCCAACAGCAGCGAGGCGCCCACGCGCCAGGGTGCGATGCGCGGCAGCGGCTGGCCGTTGCTGAGGTTGGTGGCGCGCACCACGTCTGCGCGCAGCGCCAGGTCCACCTGCGAAGCCCCTTCCAGCAGGCGGATGTTGCCGCTGGCCTCGATGCCGGTGAAGCGTGCCCGCACCTGCTCGTAACGGAATTCGGCCAACGGCTTGAACTCGGCACCCGCGGCGGTGAAGCCGGGGTTGCCAGTGTCTTCCACCGGGTTGACCGTGCCATCTTCCGCATTGCGCGTGACACCCGCCGTCTGGTTCAGCGCGATGTAGTTCTTGAAGCGGCTCACATAGCTGTTGACCTTGAAGCTGTGCCCGCCCGACTTCCAGGCCGCGCCCACATCGAGGTTGCCCGATTCTTCCTTCTTCAGGCCGGCGTTGCCTACTTCATAGGCGGCCGTGGCAATGTGCGGGCCGTCGGCAAACAGTTCATAGTCCTTGGGGGCACGCTCGGTGTAGGCGATGTTGCTGGTCAGTTGCCAGCTCGGTGCGGCGTTCCACAAGGCACCCAGCGCGTAACTGCCGGGTGCGAAGTCTTTGCTCGCCGGTGTGAAACGCGCCACGCGCGGGTTGCCGAAGGACGCGACCTCGACCGACTCCAGCCGCCCGCCCAGGCTCAGCTTGCCCCAGTCCGTGCCCAGTTCTTCATAGGCAAACACCGCCGACTGCGTCGTCTTGCTGTAGGGCGCAAAGGCCTCGCTGCCATCGGCGGAAAATCGGTTGGACTCGGCCTGGAATCCCAGCACGCCGTCAAGCCTGCCGAGCTTCGCATGACGCGCTTCCAGCCGGAAGTCGCTGCCCTTGTTCTTGAACACCGTGCCGGCGGTCGCGCCCTCGAACTCGGTGTGGCCGTAGTCGGTCTGGCTGTATTGGCCCTTGATGCTCTGGAAGGGCCCGCCGAGGTTGCGCACTTCGCCTTCGATCGCATAGCGATTCGACTTCATGGCTATGGTCACCTCGTCTTCGGCCACCGTGCCGTAAGTGCTGCGGTAATTGCTGGCCGATGCGCCCAGGTAGCCGTTGTCGAAAAACACCGAGCCGCCAACGGCCCCGCCGCTGACCTCGCTCGCGGAGTTGCAGATGCGCCGCGAGCGGGTGGTGACGCCGGCCTTGGTGCAATTGAGATCGCGCGGCACTTTCACGTCGCCGGTGTGGCGGTCGAAAGCGTCCACGTGCAGGCTGTAGCGCTGGTTGCCGCCTTCCAGCAGCACCCCCTTGCCGCGCTCCGAGTTGCCGCTGGCCAGGCTCAGGTCGGCCTTGCCGCTGATCCCGCCCTGCTCGCCCCACTGCGGCTCGCGCGGAATGCGGTTGTCGATCACGTTGACCACACCGCCGACGGCGCTGCCGCCGTACAGCAGGGCGCCGGGGCCGCGCAGCACCTCGATGCGTTCGATGCTGATGGGGTCAGCCGTGACCGCGTGGTCGTAGCTCAGGCTGGACGCATCGAGCGAGCCACCGCCGTTGGCCAGGATGCGGATGCGGTCACCGTCCAGCCCGCGGATGACAGGCCGGCTGGCGTTGGGGCCGAAGTAGGTGCTGCTGACGCCAGGTGTGCCGTCCAGCGTTTCACCCAGCGTGGTTTTGGAGCGCAGCAGCAGGCCGGCGCCCGAATACTGCGTGGCGGGGGCCATCAGGTCGGTGGCGCCCAGCGGGTTGCCGGTGACGGTGATTTCTTTCAGCGTGGGCGCGGGGGCCTGCGCCTGGGCCGCCGCGCTGGCCAGGGCGAGCAGGGACAGCGTAGCCGTGCCGATGGCACTGCGGGGGAATGTTTTTTTCATGCGGACTCGTTGAATCGGAAGACGGAAACGCCGTGTTCATGCCGGCAGGCATCACACGGGACTTCAGGGAGGGGATTCAGCGAGCCAGGGGCGGACCGCGCGCTTCAAAAAGCGCGGCCCAACGGGCGAGTACCTCGCCGTCCAGAAAGTGAAAGACAAACGGCGACAGCACTATCGGCAGCACCAGCAGGGGCAGCGCGGGAGGCGCCTGGCTGTGGCAAAGCTGGCCGAAGACGCGGCAATCGGAATCATTGACGTGGGCCGAAAACAGCTCGTCCATCCAGCCGTGGCCATGCGCCAGGCCGCCGGCTTCGGCGGCCTGGGCCTGCGTCTGCTTGTGCACAGCCTGCGGGTGGTCGCCCGCCCTGTGCACCACGCCGTGCAGCAGGCCCAACACCGGCGCAAGCAGCAGCACCAGGGCCAGATAGCCCCAGGCCGCCCGCCATGCCATGCGCCGCAAGACCATGGTGTTTACTTCACCGTCACCGCATCGTTGATGCGGTAGTAGAGGCCGTACGAGTCGTCATGCAGCACCTGCAGGCGGCCTTCCACCACCACCGCCTCCATGCTGTATTCGACCGGCGCCTTGGTCTTGACCTCGACCATGCTCTCGGGCCCGCCCGGCAGGCAGAAGGAGCAGGTCAGCGGCACCGACGACAGCAGGAAGTGGCGCTGCTTTTTGCCCGGCTCCAGCGGCATCATGAAGCCCTGGATGCGCTGTATTTTCCCGTTCATGCCGAGCTGGCCCTCATTGAACACCGGCAGGATGCGGTTTTTCTCATTCTTGGTTTTCACGTCGGTCAGCACCGACCAGGGCACCACATCGCCGCGCGGGGCCAGCGGCGCAAACGGGCTGTTGGCCCCGTGCACACCCGCGCCCTGCCCGGCCGGCAGATCAATGCTGCCAAGCGGTGCAGGTGCCGCCTTGCCCGCCGCGGGCTTGCCGCTGCCGGCAGGCAGGGGCGAACTCAGCTGCGCATTCGTACTTCCGGCGGTCAGCAGCAGCGACAGCAATAACGGCGAGGCCTTGGAAACTGTGAAAGCAGAAATATTCATGGGTTCTCCAGAAACGTTGCGGTGGCGGCGCGTTAATGCCCGTGTTTCATGCCGCAGTATTTTCCCACCGCCAGCCCCTTGCAGGAAGCCTGCAGCTCTTTCATGCAGACATCTTCCTTTTTTCCCGCCTCCAGGCATTTGGCCGCCGCTTCGTGCGCGGCCGCCATGGCGCGGTGGCGCTGGATGTCTTCCTTGGTTTCTGCGTCCTTGTGTTGCGCATGCGCTATCGAAAACGTAGCTGTCAGCGCAAGCGTGGCAAGGGTAGGAAGCACTTTTTTCATATATTTTTTGATCATGGAGTTCACCTCGACTGTAAAAGTTCAAACACAGGGACCCGGTAGGCCTCGTACGCGGGCAGCAGCGCTGACAGCAGCGCCACACCCACGGCCAGCGCCGGCACACTCACCAACCCGACCGGCCACGACAGCGCACCGACCAGAACCGATTTGTCCAGCTGCAGCAGCCAGGCGAGCAGCGCCATCAGCCCCTGGCCCGCCAGCACACCAAGCACGGTCGCCAGCAGCGCCAGCCACAGCGCCTCGCACAGCAGCAGCGCCGCCACCTTGCGCGGTGGCGCGCCCAGCAAACGCAGCAGCGCCAGGTCGGCGCGGCGCTCGCGCACGGCGCTCCATAGCGCGATGAACACACTCAGGCCCGCCGTCAGCAGCAGCACACCGGCCAGCGCGCGCAACACATCGGTGCCGACGCCGATCATGCCCAGCAGGCGCGTGATTTCCAGCGCCGGCGCGGCGGCCTGCATCTCCGTGCTGCTGTTCACAAAGCGCGGAAAGGTCACCGCCGCCAGCGGCGTGCGGTAACGGATCAGCGCCAGTGTCACTTCGCGCTCCTCTTCCAGCAGTTGGCGGTCGTCGGCGTCAAGAGCGGTGTGATCTTCATGGACCTGCCAGACGGAATCCAGCGCTGTCAGCACCAGCCGGTCCAGCACCGAGCCGCCGGGCGCCAGCACGCCGCTGACCACATAAGGCGTCTGCCCATGGCTGTCCCCGCCGCCGCCCAGGCCATGGCTGCCAGCGAAGCGGTCGCCGACTTTCAGGCCGGTTTGCTTCGCCACCTGCGCGCCCAGCACCGCCTGCATGGGCGCGGTCCACACGCCGCCCTGCGCAAACGCCGCCTGGTAATGCGTGAGGTAGTCCGGCGTGGTGCCGACGATGCGAAAGCCGCGCAAGCTGTCGCCCAGGCTGAGCGGAATCAGCTTGGCCACCTGCGGGTGTTGTTCGAGTTCCTTCACCGCCGCCAGCGGCACGTTGCCGGTCGGCGCGTCGATGTGGAACACGCCCGACAGAATCAGCTGCATGGGGCTGCCCTTGGCGCCCACCACCACGTCGATGCCGGCCAGGTCGCGCTCAAACGCCTGGTCAATCTGGTGGCTGACCAGCAGCACAAAGCTCAGCGACGCCAGCCCGAGGCTGAGCAGCAGCACATTGAGCCCCGCCGCCAGCGGCCGGGACCAGAGAAAACGCCAGGCGAATGCTATTGTTTTCATAGCTACTGGCGCCCGAGAAATAAGGGCTGAAAGCCGATTTGATCATCAAGATTCGCCGCAACCCGGGCATCGTGCGTGGCAATCACCAGCGTCGCACCGTAGCGCATGGCCGTCGCCTGCAACAGCGCCACCGCCTGCGTCGCCGCCTCGTCGTCCAGACTGGCCGTCGGTTCGTCGGCCAGGATGACTTTGGGCTGCAGCAGCACCGCCCGCGCCAGCGCCACCCGCTGCGCCTGCCCACCCGAGAGCTGCGCCGGTTTACGCGCCGCCAGTTCATCCACACCGAGCGCCGTCAGCGCCTCGCGGATACGCACATCGTCCTGCGCCTGACCGGCCGCCCACTGCGCGATCGCCAGGTTGGCGTGCACCGTCAGCGCGCTGCTCAAATGAAGTTTTTGCGGCAGAAAACCAATCGTCTTCGCGCGCCAGGCATCACCCGCCACCTTGCCCAGTGCGGTCAACGACTGACCGGCCACCGTGATGTCGCCCGCGGTCGGCGTCAGCAGCCCCGCCGCCAGCGCCAGCCAGGTGGACTTGCCCGAACCCGATGCGCCGCGCAGCAACAGCACCCCGCCCTGTGGAACGTCAATGTCGTCAAAGCGAAGCGCCGGCCCGCCGGGGTACTGGTAGGCCAGTTGCCGCGTACGGATCACGCGGCGACACCCCGCTGGCGATGACCGCTGGTGCTGCCCGTGGCGCAGTCGGCGCACACACCACGCACGGCAAAGTCCAGGCTCATGCCCTGGTAACCCAATGCCTTGAGCGCATCGAGCGCCGTCTGCGCTGCACGCTCCAGGTCGCCGGCGCTGGCCTGCAAGGCATTCTCCAGCGGGCTGTCGCGGTGGCAGCTCTGGCATTCAAAGTGCGGCATCGCATGCACACCCGCCGGCATCGCCTGGTAACGCCGCACCCGGCTGGCGTCCACGCGGCACAGCAGCAGGCCAACCTGCGTGAGGCGGTCGATCAGGCGGTACAGCGTGACGCGGTCCAGCGGCGCAATTTCCGCCGCCTTCGCCTTCTTTCCCGTCTTTGTCATTACGGACTTGATCCGCAATCCAGGCTGTTCTTCTCCCTCGGTCAGCGCCGCCTGCAACTGCGCATGGGTGTAACTCGTGTCCGGGTGCGCCAGCAGCCAGCCGAGCACCCGGCGCGCAGCCGCGGTACGCCGCAGGCCGTGGGCGGACAGCAGGGCGTCAATGGGGCCGGTGATCGAATCATTTGCGGGGATGGCGGACGTCATGTATCTGAAATTTGTGTGGTCTCGCACGACTGGGCATCATAAACGCAATTTTGTTGCATTAATCAAAATCCACCTGACTCAAACGGAACAAAACTTGCCGCATTGCGACAGATAATCAATGATTTATCTTTGATTTATATTGGTTTTCAGGATAAACTGAAATTTTTACAAAAGCACCTGAAAAATGCCCCCTATCCTGGAGCTGCTCCCGAATCAGACGCGGCAATATATCGATGCTGAAACCGTCTTTCTGGAGCTGCGCCGTGTCAGGGCAGAGGCCGCTGAGGTGCGGGGGTCCATGTTTTGGCGCACGCAAAGTGGCACCGAGTACCTGATCCGCGAATCGTCCCGTGGCGCACAAAAATCGCTGGGGCCACGCAGCGCGGAGAACGAGCAAATTTACGAGCGCTTCAAAACCCGGAAAGCCGAGGCCTCAAGCCGACTTGCTTCCTTAACCGTCGCAGCGCACAACCAGCAACGCCTTAACAAAGCACTACGCGTTGGCCGTGTGCCCGGAATCGTCATCAAAACACTCAATGCGCTGGAGGCGGTTGGTTTGCAAGACCATTTCGTGACCATCGGCACGCACGCCCTGTATGCCTACGAGAGCGCCTGCGGCGTGCGTTTCATGCCAGACGCCCTGGCGACGCAGGACATTGACCTGTTGTTTGACAGCCGCAAACGCATGTCGTTCGTCTCTCACATGCGGCGCATGGACAGCTCGTTTATTGGTGCCTTGCGCAAAGCCGACCCAACCTTCAGGGTGAAGCAAGACCAGAAGCAGACGGCCATCAACGATTCAGGCTTTGAGGTGGACGTCATCCGGCGCATCGCCAAAGAGGGTGAGCCGCACCCTTTTCGCATGAGCAGCGATGAAAACGACCTGTGGGCCGTTCAGATTGAAGGTGCCGACAAAATCCTGAGCGCTCAGCGGTTCAGCCAGGTAGTTGTCGCCGAGACAGGCCACATGGCAGTGATGAACACGATGGACCCGCTGACTTTCGTGGCCATCAAACGCATGATCTCAAACGCCCCGGGGCGCGACCCGAAGAAACGCATCAAGGACGCTCTGCAAGCTGATGTGGCGGAGCAACTGGTGCGGACGCACATGCCGCAGTATCAGCGGTCGGGAGGGAGAAACTGAGTAGGCTCATGATGAGCGGTCACCAGCTGGAAAAGATGCGTTGAGTGAAATGCAAGATGGGAGACTTGACCCTGATTTCGCTGACGTAAAAATGATCGGACCACCAAAACTTGCGGCGAAGCCGCTTCCTGCCCGCGTCGTTTGAAATGTTAAACCTCGCCCCTCTTTGTCACCACTTTGTCTGGGTAGACGAAAGGCTCGGTAATGCTCTTGGCCTCCAGGTACTTCCGAAGATCGCCTTCGGTTCCCCGTGGAAGGACAATCTTCAAAATGATCGAATCGTCGTCCTTTGACGATTCCAGCAAGCGCCAAGACTCAAGCATATCCAAGCGCAGCTCCATCTGAGCGAAGTAAACTGCTTGCTGGTTCCTCGCTCGCTCATTCGCGATCTGCTTGGGTGGAGAGAAGAGGAGCGGCAACCCGCTCGGTTCACCGCGCATGAACTGCTCACGGACTTTGCGCAGAATCTCCACGACGGGTAACACCTGCAATGTCTCACCCGTTGCGGTGGCGTCGCACACAAAGAGCGCGCCTTCGCCGTCACGCCCATCGTTCCCGAAAAAGAGCGCGACGTCGCTGCTTTGAGACCAATCCAAAAAATTCGTCCCCGCAAGTGCGAGGACATCCTCTTCCGGATACTGCTGATACCGCTTCATGAGCTCGAACCACGCGTCAACTCCGTGATCGGATTCCACCGCCTTCAATTCAGCGCTAGGCTCGAGCAGAGTTCCAAACTTCAAGAGCAACAAACTGGTAAGCGCGGAGTTCAAGTCGCCTGAGTCTTTCAGACGCGCGGAGAAGCCCTCCTGCGCTTCCATGTCGAACAAGCGCGACTTCACTGACCGGACGAATGTGGCGTCCAGGCGCCATTCACGCCGACGATGTCCACGATAGATCAACAGGCACTTTTCATCTGCCGCACGCTGCTTCAGCGCGTCGATTTCGGCCAGAAGTGCATCGAACGATTCCGGAATCCATTCCCGAGTGTGGGCGATGCGCGTGGCAGTGGAACTAGGCCTGAGTGCTTTCATCTGAGCTCGGCGGCGAATGAGAGGTTTAACGTTCGAGCTGCCCGGCACGCGGCATGCGCCGCGCAGCGGCATCCTGCTGCTGCGTGGCCGTGCCGAGCGAAAGGTTAAGTCTTGGCGCCATTGTGTGAGCCAATATGTTTAGCCCCGACTTGGATTAGAAACCACGCGGAAATGGGCACCGTGATGAAACACAAAAGCTGAAGCCAGAAGAGGCCAAGGCCAAGCCAGGGCAGCAAGTCGATCGAGCCGGCATAGCAGGGAGCGAGACTTTTAAGATTGCCATGGCAACCGAAGTGGTCATACGCCCAACCAGCAAGCTGCCAACCACCGAGCGTGACAGCGGCGGGTAACAGAGCAAGCATGTAGCGGGTTGGCCAAGACATATGCGACTTAACGATTAGCGTTTATCAGCCGCGCTGCAATGCTCGTAGAAACCAAGAACGCCTCCCGCGGAAGATAAACCTTGTTGGACTGAACCGCCCGCTGACGAAGCGGACAGACTGCTGTTTTGGCGGCGGGAGAGGTATCCCGAACTCGTCGAGAACCTATAGGGGAATGTAAGGTTCGACTCACATTGTGAAAAATAAAGATCCCTTGCCGACCAGGCTAACTATAACGACCTCCGCCGCGTATTAGCTTGGTTGGTGCAAATTTTTGAGAACCAGCCACCGCGTCAGCGGTTTAGTTCAACGCAATGGAGACCGCAAGCCCTGCGGTATAACTTGCCGGCTGCGGTATAACCAGCCCAGCTTTATCACCGCCAAGCCCTTGTCAGATAACAAATTCATCCACATCGCGCACTCCGGTCAGGTCGATAAAACAGGCACCAAACACCGCAGATCATAGACGCGAAGATTCGTGCTTCACATCCTGCAAATGAAGGAGCGCCAGCCAACTCCGAGGCGGCATAAACACCACTTGAGCGCTGCGCTGTATAAACAAAGCACCATGACCGACCCTACCCCTACCGCAGCATCCCCCGCATC
>NZ_NBZV01000079.1 GCF_002379095.1 Polaromonas sp. AER18D-145 | reverse complement strand
CCCCGGCCCCACGCCGGACCCTGCCCCATCGCCGCCCGGCCCGCTTGCGCTGCTGGAGCGGGCCACCGGTGCGGGCGCGTGGATGCTGGCGCTGCCGTCGCACCATCTGACATGGACGGCGCAACTGTCCGCCCTGCTGGAGATGACGCCGGAGCAGGCGCCGTCATGGGCCAACGCACTCGATGTTTATGCGCCCGAATCGCGCGCCTGCATGGCCGCGGCCCTGGAACGCTGCCTGGCCGACGGCACGGCGTTTGACGAAGAGGTGCAGGTCATCACCGGGCGCGGCCAGCGCCTGTGGGTGCGCTCGCTGGGCGAGGCCTGGCGCGATGCCTCGGGCGCCGTCGTGCAGCTGTCCGGGGTTCTGCAGGACCTCACGGCCCGAAAACGCGCCGAGCAGGAAAGCCAGAGCCTGACCATGCGGCTGGCAACCACGCTGGCGAGCATCACCGACGCTTTTGCCACGCTGGACCGCGAAGGCCGGTTGACCTACGTCAACCGCGAGAGCGAACGCCTGCTGCGCGCCCCCGGCACGGCGCTGTTGGGCCAGACGCTCTGGGACGCGCTGGACGGCAACAGCACCAGCCGGGTGCGCCAGAAAATCCTGGACATTCTCGGCAGCGACGCCAGCCGCGAGTTCGAGGTCTTCTGTGCCATTCCCGACGGGTGGCTGGAGCTGCGCGCCTATCCTTTTGAAGAGGGGGTGGCCGTGTACCTTCGCGATGTCAGCGACAGGCGCCAGTCGCAGGAGCAGTTGCTGCTGCTGCAAACCAGCATCTCGCGCCTGAACGACATCGTGCTGATCACCGAGGCCGGTCCGGTGGACGCGCCCGGCCCGCGCATTGTGTTTGTGAACGATGCCTTCGAGCGGCAAACCGGCTACAGCCCGGCCGAAGTGCTGGGCCAGACACCGCGCATGCTGCAGGGGCGGCGCACGCAGCGCGCCGAGTTGGACCGCATCCGGCAGGCGCTGGAGCAGGCGCAGCCGGTGCGCGCGGAACTCATCAATTACAAAAAAAACGGCGAGCAGTTCTGGCTGGAGCTCGACATCGTGCCGGTGGACTATTTCAGCCGCGGCCTGACGCACTGGGTGGCCGTGGCGCGCGACATCACCGAGCGCAAGGCCGCCGAGGAAGAGATTGAGCACCTGGCGTTTTACGACACGCTGACCCAGCTGCCGAACCGCCAGCTGCTGATGAACAGCCTGCGCACGGCGCTGTCCCACAGAGGCAACCCCGACAAAACCGGGGCGCTGATGTTCATCGACCTCGACAACTTCAAGTTGCTCAACGACACGCGCGGCCACGCCACCGGCGACCTGCTGCTGCAAAAGGTGGCGGCGCGCCTGAACAGCTGCGTGCGGCTGCGCGACACCGTGGGCCGCCTGGGCGGCGATGAATTCGTGGTCCTGCTCGAAGACCTGGGCGACGACCCGCTGCTGGCCCGCAGGAAGGCCGAAGTCGTGGCACAGAAAATTCTGGCCACCCTCAGCGAGCCTTGCGACCTGTCGGGCCTGGACTATGACGGCACCTGCAGCATCGGCATCACGCTGATCACCCAGCACGAAAAAAGCGTGGGCGACCTGCTCAAACAGGCCGACCTGGCGATGTACCAGGCCAAGGCCGCGGGGCGCAACACCGTCTGCTTTTTTGACCCTGGCATGCAGGCGGTGGCAACGGCCAACGCGGCACTGACCTACGAGCTGCGCCAGGGCCTGCGCAACCAGGAGTTCGTGCTGCACTACCAGCCGCAGGTGGGCCCCAAGGGCTTCATGGTCGGCGTCGAAGCCCTGGTGCGCTGGCAGCATCCGCAACGCGGCCTGGTGTTTCCCGACAGCTTCATCCCCCAGGCCGAGGAGAGCGGGCTGATCCTGCCGCTGGGCAAGTGGGTGCTGGAAACCGCCTGCGCCCAGCTGGCGCGCTGGGCCGCCTGTCCGCTCACCGAAAAGTTCAGCATCGCGGTCAACGTCAGCGTGCGCCAGTTTCGCCACCCTGAGTTTGTCGAGCAGGTCATGGCGGCCATCGCCAACGCCGGCATCAGCGCGCACCGGCTCAAGCTGGAGCTGACCGAAAGCCTGCTGGCCAACGACATGGACGTGACGATTGCCAAGATGGGCATCCTTCAAAACGCCGGCGTGACGCTGTCCATCGACGACTTCGGCATCGGCTACTCGGCACTGTCCTACCTGAAACACCTGCCGCTGGACCAGCTCAAGATCGACCGCGCCTTCGTCAAGGACGTGCTGACCGACCCCAACGACGCGGCGATTGCCCGCACCATCATCGGCCTGGCGCAAAGCCTGGGGCTGGACGTGATGGCCGAGGGTGTGGAGACCGAAGCCCAGCGCGACTTCCTGGCCCGCCACGGCTGCCACTGCTTCCAGGGCTATCTGTTCTGCAAGCCACTGCCGATCGACGAACTCGAGGTGTTCATGCAGGGTATGGCCAAGCCGCCGGAGGGTGCATCCGGCTGCTGAGCCACGCTGCGTACCGCCATCAAAATGCTACTGAATTTATAGCTGCTTGCGCAATAACCACCTGGGCTGGAGGCACTTTTCACCTGAAGAAATGAATGGGAGTTCGTTCCGGCGCCATCGCAATGGCGCGCTCATTTTTCACTTCACAAGCACATTCAGAAGCTGGTCCAGTGCCAACGAGCTTATCCGCGCCTTCTCCATGAATTCCTTTGAAAAATACTTTTCATAGACCTTGGACTCGAAGGCCGCGCCACCGAAGCGATCTGAAAATTCCTGCTTCAGCCTGGCCGTGGTTTTGCCCTGTACCGGATATCCATGGGCGGTCAGCAGCAGCGCCTCAAGGCAGGGGTCAGCCGCAACAACCTGTACCTTTGCTTTGCTTTGCGCGCAATCGCCCGGGTCTTGTCGTTCCAGTCCGTATCGGTGTCCAGTAGCGCTACTTTCAGGTCAAATGCCGCGTTAAGCGACTGGCGCACCGCCACGTCCACCACATGCGCTGCTCCTTTGCCGCGAGCGTTCTTGATGGTCACCGCCACACCAGAACCGCGCTGGACGTACAGGGCCTTCAAATGCCGCAGCAATACGACCTCGAAATCTCCTTCTCCCACCAGCAGCACGGTGCGCGCCACATGGCGCCGCTTTGCACCGCCCTTCATAGCTGAGGCACGGCACCAAAAGCACCCGCCATGTACTTGGCGTAAAAATTGTCGTCACTTCGAATGCCATCCACACTGTCGAGCCGCCAGGCGCTGCTCTCATTGTTTTCGTCCTTTTCCACCAGCATGACTTGCGACTTGTGCAGAATGTTCAGCACCTCCATCGCATGGCAGGTGAACAGCAGTTGCGCGCGATGCGGGTTGGTGGCCGGGTTGGCGAACAGGTCCAGAATTGGCTCCAGCATGTGCGGATGCAAGTCGTTCTCGAACTCGTCGATCACCGCCAGACCGCCTGCAGCCAGCACCGGCAGCAGCCGGCCCAGCAACACAAAGGCGCCTTGCGTGCCGCTGGATTCCAGCGCGAACGGCAGCTCAAACGACACGCCGTCAGCCGCGCGGTGAATGCCGAAAGGCAGCCAGAACTTCTCCGTCTTGCCATCGGGAAGTACGGCCTCCATCTCGCGCACCTGCAGGTCGCTCAGGCCGAGATCCCAGGCAGCCAGCAAGCGCACCAGTTGCTGACGCTGCGACTCCTCGGTGGCAAAGTGCGTTGCTGCCCGAACCAACTGGTCTGTGTCATTCACCAACCGGCCAAACTGGTGGATGTTGGTCGATATGTGGCTGTTGACCAGGCGCTGGGCCAAGGGCACGCCGTACTGCGCTGCGGTCGCAATCAACGAGGCATTGGGCCGCACCTTGCGCGCCTCGGCCGGCGCCAAGCCGAAATCCTGCTGCTTCACATCGTAGCTCTGCGAGCTTTCATTCCACTCGCGCACAAACACATAGCGCATGCGCTCGTGCTTCACATACAAGGCTTCGTGCAATACGCGCTGCGGCGTGCAGCGCAGCGTGTAGCGCCAAAGGCGACCGTCGAAATCCGCCTCCACCTCGAACTCGGTTGGCTCACTTTGCGCCGCAGCATGCGGCCGCAATGGCAGCGGGGCGCTGGGGTCGGTGCCAAACGAATGGCGCATGAACCAGTCTAAAAACAGGATGGGTTTGAGCAAAGCCGTTTTACCGCTGGCATTCGGGCCAATAACAGCCATCACCGTGCTGACCCGCGCCGCTGTGGTCGCCTGACCTGACCAGACGGCAACAGGCACCCGGCCGTCCAGCAACCAGGAAACCTCTGTTCGCTCACGGAAAGATTGGAAGTTTGAAAACGCGTAGCGGTGCAACATGGTCTAATTAAATCACTTTCAGACATTTTTTTGTATGAAAGTTGAATAGTCTCTGAAAATTCAACGGTTTTAGCTAACGGCAGCGCACCCAGGGAGACCGGCAGGGTGGCACGCGAGGCCGCCGGCGGACGCGCCGGGCTGCTGAGAGCCGCCTCTGGCTGTCAGATTGCTATTAAATCAGTAGCTGCCCGCGCAGTACCCACCTGGACTGGAGCCACTTTTGGCTTGAAGAAATGAATGAAGGCCTGTTTCGGCGCGACAGGAAAGGCGGGTTCGCGATCCCGATTTGTCATCCCAGGCCCCGGTTGTCATCCCGGACCTTGATCCGGGATCCATCCCCACCCGCCCGGACCGTGCGCATGCATGCAACCGGAGCTGACGGGCGTGCGCCGCTTCGGCGGCGTCCAACTCACACCTGCGCCGACGACACCCCCAACTTGAGCCCCAGCGCCTTGATGACTTTCATCACCGTCGCGAACTCCGGGTTGCCTTCGGGCGACAAGGCCTTGTACAGCCCCTCACGCGCCAGGCCCGTGTCGCGCGCCAGCTGGCTCATGCCGCGCGCGCGGGCGATGGAGCCCAGCGCCCTGCGAATCAGGCTGCCGTCACCCGGGTCTTCCTGAAGGCAAAGTTCAAAATAAAGCGCAATGTCCTCTTCCGTCTTGAGGTAATCGGCGCTGTCCCAAGGGGAGAACTTTTCGGGGAGAATTTTTTCAGCCATGCCTCAATCCTTCCAGTCTTTAGCCATCGCAATGGCGCGTTCAATGTCGGCGTCCTGTGAGCGTTTGTCACCGCCGACCAGCAGCACGATGACCACCGGGCCGCGCCGCGTGAAATAAACCCTGTAACCGGGGCCATGGTCAATGCGCAGCTCTGAAATGCCGTCGCGCACAGACTTGGAATCCCCCGGGTTTCCGTCAGCCAGCCGGTCGATCCGCACCAACACCCGAATCCGCGCCGACCGGTCTTTCAGGCCCAGCAGCCAGCGCTCGAAGACTTCGGTTTTGATGATTTCAAACATGGCTATTGTAATCCATGGTTTACAACAAATCAGCCAGTCCGCAACTCAGGTCAAGCGGCGCCAGACCGTTCCAGATTCAGCGCCAGCAGCCGCTTGAGGATTTCCTCGTCTGGCATGTCTGCGCGATAGTCGACCCAGCCGTAGGCCGCTGCCACGGCAGCGTCGAGCTCTTTGTGCGCCGCGTCCAGCCAGGCCGGGCGTTGGTTGTAGAGCTTGGTCAGCGTGCGTTCGGCCAGCTCTTTTTCAAAACCGTCTTTGGGCAGGATGCGGTCGGGGTAGGGGCTGACCGTCATGCCCAGCGGCACCACCTCGGGCACCCGCTGCGTCCACTCGGGCGGATTCAGCCAGGCTTCGCGCAGGTCGTTCAGGCGTTTGGCGGCGCGGGCGATGGCTTCTGCAACGCCCCGCACATCACTACCCGTTCGCCCTGAGCCTGTCGAAGGGTTCTTCGCATTTGGCAAGGCTTCGACCCCTTCGACGGTGCTCAGGACAGGCAGCTCAGCCCGAACGGAGCCAGAGGAAAGCCCGGCGGGAATCAGCGCGCCACCATCGATGGCTTCAGTGGCCTGGTTCGCCGTGTCGGCGGGGCTCAAGCCTTCAGGGAAGGGGAAGGTTTCGAAACAGGTGGTGGGGGTGTAGCGCGGATCGTTGCCAACGCCGATCGAGGTGCCCACGCGCAGCGACCAGAGTTCGTGGAAGCGGCTGTGCAGCAGGCCAAGCGTCGTGTCGTCGGCACGCGCCACCGTGATGAGCGCCTGGTCTGGCGATGTAGTCACGGGCAGCCACACAAAAGACCTGTGCTTGGAATGCGCAACCGTGGCGATGAAGCGAGTGAGCGGTTTGAACGCAATACGCATTTCGACCCGAGGCCTGCCAAAGCGCCACCAGCAATCGCGTAAAGCTGGTTCTGATTTTTTGACTCGCTCTGGCTTGATGCGCGCGACAACGTAGCCAAACGGCTTTTCGTATAGTGCAGCTTCGGCCTCGGCAAGGTCGTTCCCAAAATCGATGATCCATTGGTGCTGCGGCCCGCGGCTCAGTTCAAAGCCATTCGCCCAGGGTTTGAGCACGTCGCTGTTGGGCCGTCCGTGCGGGTTGGGCAGGCGCAGCCAGTCGCGCGCCAGTTTGGCGTCGATCTCGAACTTGGCTTTCTTCGATGCCCCCTGAAAGCTGGCCCCGAGGTTCTCGGCCAGCGTGTGCGCTTTGCTAACGTCCAGCAAATCACCGGCCATCGTTGGCGCGGTAAGGTCAGCGTAGATTTGCGGCACGGTCACGCCATTGAGTTGTGCGCTCTTGTCGTGGCCAAAAGAAATAAGCGATACGCGGACGGCTGCGCCTTCATTCACCCAGGGCTCGTCACTCCAGGCCGCGTAGATGTTGCTGCGTTCGGTGATCGCTTGCAGCACTTTTCTGTTGGCGCCGCCGCGGATGGAGTTGGTTGCGACCAGCCCCGCTGCGCCCAAACCATTGGTTTCGATGGCCTTGAGCGCCTTGGCGAACCAGTAGCACACCAGATCCGCGCCGCCCGGCACGCCGGGTGCGTAAATTTCATCGAGTGCCCGGGTGTAGGCTTCGCCCAGTTCGCGGCGCTTGCGGCTTACGCCCAGAAACGGTGGATTCCCAATCACCACACTGGCCTTGGGCCACATGGCTTCGACGGCGCGCGGGGAGCCCTCACCCCGGCCCTCTCCCACGGGGAGAGGGGATTTTTGAGAGCCCTCTTCCGGCGGGAGAGGGAGAAAAGACAAGAGTGCATCGCGGCACTCGATGTGGTCCAGCGGCTCCAGCACCGGGTTCGTCTTGAACTCGTAGCCGTGTTGCAGGCGCCACTGCAGCTCGCCTATCCACACCGTCACGCGCGCGAGTTCGGCGGCGTATTCGTTGAGTTCAATGCCCAGCATGTTGTGCGGGCCGGTCACCAGATCAGCCTCGCGGTCCAGGCCCAGCATGGCGGCGTCAATGTGGCTCTGGTGCTCGATGTCTTTCAGCGTCTTCAGGCCCAGGAACAAAAAGTTGCCGCTGCCGCAAGCCGGGTCGAGCACGCGGTAGCTGCTGAGCTGGTCCAGCCAGCCGATGAACCTGGCCTTGGCCGCCTTGTAGTGTTTGTCGCCTTTGCGGGTGTTTTTGGCCATGAGCGCCCGTATTTCCTGCGCGGTCTGCTCCCATATTTGTAGCAGAGGACGCTGGAGCACGGGCTCGACGATTCTTTGAATCGTGGCTGGGTCGGTGTAGTGGGCGCCGAGCTGGCTGCGTTTGCTCGGGTCCAGCCCGCGTTCAAACAGGGTGCCGAAGATGGACACGTCGATCGCGCTCCAGTTCTGGTCCGCCGCGTTGCGCAGTTCAGTGACATTCATGATGTCGAGTTTCGGCACGTCAATGATTTTGAACAGGCCGCCATTGAACCGTGCAATGTCATGCACGCCAAACAGGTCGCCGGTGCGCATGGACGTGAACAGGGTCGCGAGTCCACCGGTGAGTTTTTCGCTCGGCAGCATGCCGTGCCGCGTAGGCAGATCGAACTTTGCGTTGATCATCTTCTTGAACAACTCGTTGGGTAGCAGGCCCACATCTTCCGCAAAAAAGCAGAACAGGCATTGCGTCAAGAAGTGAGAGACTTTCTGCGGCTCGTGCCCGGCTTTCCTGAGCTGACCCGCCAGCGTGGCAAAGCTCTTGGCAGCCGCCTCGGTGATGTCGCGGCTGGTTTTCTTGGGCCTGAAGCTTTCGGGGTCGGTCCAGATGCGGCGCAGCAGGGCCAGTTTGTCGGGCTGGTCCAGCTCGGCCAGCGCCACATTGAAAGTTTCGGTCGGGTGGCCGGTGAACTGGGTGTGGATGCGGATGGTCAAGCGGTCGCACACCACCAGAATCGGCGGGTTGCTCAGCGCCAGGCTGTAGGTCAGCAGCTGCTTGAGCGCGGCGTCCAGGTTTTTGCCGGGCGCCTTGTTCTCCCACGCAAACGCGCCGCGCTTGAAGACATCGGCATAACCGGTGCGCCCGCCGATGACGGCGTTTTTCTCTTCAAACAAATAACCAGCCTCGCTGCCGGGCTTGGGCACGGCCAGGAGTTCGCACAAATCAATGAAGTGGCTTTGCGCGCCCTGCTCTTCGTTGAGCTGAAAGGCCGGGCCGCCGGGGCCCCATTTGGTGATGAAAGTTTGGGGGGTCATGGTTTTTCAGTAGCCGTGCAGGGCGTAGTCAAGGGCCGACCAGATGCGCGGCGCTTCGCTGCGCAAGCTGGTGACCGCACCCCGCAGATCAGCGGATGGAAAAGCGAGCAAACCCAAGGTGTCCAGAAACAGCGCCTCGCCTTCGACCTGGACCACAGGGGCCAGGCGTTCGGTGGGTGACTCCACCCAAACGTGCGTCAGGGGAATGGTCAGGCGGTTGCGTACGCCGCGAACGAAATCGCTTTGAATGTCGACCACATAAGGAGACTGATCTCGCCACTCTTCCACGGGATGGGGATAAACGTCGAATTGCGCCATCAGCCGGGCTCCGCGCCCGGGGCTTTGAGGGCCGCCTGTTTCCTGCGCCATTCGTAAATGCGCCAGCCCATGCTGCCTTCACGCTCGATGCGACGGTTGTAGGCGTCAATCGTGTCCTTGTTTTCGGCCTCCCACTGCACGGCCAATCGCTCGATTTCCTCAGCGCTGCGCTCCTGCGCCGCCTTGCGCGCCGCCAGCCGCTCGGGCGTGAGCCAACCGTCGCCGACGCGGTAGGCGCCGGGCTCTTCCTGCACACGGGCAGGCGCAGAGGCGGCCGTGGTGTCCTGCACGGCAGGCACGGCCTTCATGGGCACCAGTTCCACCCGGCCGTCGGGGTAGAAGACCACATCAAACAACTGGCCCGCGTATTTTTTGCCCAGCGAGATCTGGCCGCTGGCGCCGACTTCCTTGAGCATGGCGCGCCCTTTCAAACGTTCATGCCATCATGCCGCATGAAATCAAGGGCGTCAAATCACGTCCAGCCGTAAGGTCCCTTGAACGTGACGAAGACAAATTCAAGTCCTTATTGTTTCGTATGTAGCAATATTAAATTGTATTAAATGCTATTTTTCTTTGTTATCAGCAACAGTAAAGTTCATACATCGATGAGCCGCAACCAATAAACGACTCACCGAGGCTGGACAGACGGGATCAATGAGCCCGCCATGCCCGGACATGTTTATTCACTCTTCCAAGGAAATTTCATCATGAATGCATCCAAGTTCTTCGCT
>NZ_NBZV01000078.1 GCF_002379095.1 Polaromonas sp. AER18D-145 | reverse complement strand
CCCCTAACCCCTCCCTCGCCCCGCTGGGCGATGGCGGGGGACTTCATTTGGCTACGTGTGCTGCACTCGCGTGCAAACATGACTGCCGCGTAAGAACGACGTGACGCGCTGTGCGCGTCACGTCTCCCCGCATCCGATCCTGCATTCGTTCCCCACCCGTCGGGCTGGGCCGAGGAGCGCAGCCGAAAGTGGATCAGGGCGAGCGATTGTCTGAGGCGCAGCCGAGTTCGAGCTCGACCCCACTTTCGGCGAGCACCGCAGGGTGCCCGCAGCGAAGCGAAGGGTCCCAGACCATCGGGTCGCCTTTTCTTTGGGTACTTTCTTTTGGCGAAGCAAAAGTAAAGTGCCTCGCCCGCCGGGGCGAGACCCGGCTTGTCTGAAGCACCAATGCTTTGGAAGCTTGTGCAGGCTTGTCTTGGTGCATCCCCTATTACCCGTGCTTTACCCGCGGTTCACCTACCCCCATTAAAATAACCCATGCTCGCCCAAAGAACCCTCAAATCCCTGACCAAGGCGGTCGGTGTGGGCCTGCACAGCGGTCAGCGGGTCGAGCTGACTTTGCGGCCGGCGGCGCCGGACACGGGCATTGTGTTTCGGCGCGTGGATTTGCCGCAGCCGGTGGATATTCCCATTTCCGCGCAGGCGGTGACCGACACGCGCCTGGCTTCAACGATTTCCAGCGGCAGCGCCAAGGTGCACACGGTTGAACACCTGATGTCGGCCTGTGCCGGCCTGGGCATCGACAACCTGTATGTGGACATCACGGCCGAAGAGGTGCCGATTCTCGACGGCTCGGCCTCCTCGTTTGTGTTTTTGCTGCAGTCGGCCGGCATTGAACTGCAGGCGGCGCCCAAGCGTTTCATCCGTGTTCTCAAGCCGGTCGAGGTGCGGGAAGGGCAGGGCGCCAGCGAGAAATGGGCGCGTCTGTCGCCCTACAACGGCTACAAGCTCGGGTTTGAAATCGACTTCGACCACCCGGCGGTGGATTCCACCGGCCAGCGGGTGGAGTTCGACATGGGCAGTGGCTCCTACAGCCGCGACATCGCGCGCGCCCGCACCTTCGGTTTTACCAAGGACGTCGAGATGATGCGCGCCAACGGGCTGGCCCTCGGCGGCGGCCTGGACAATGCCATCGTGATGGATGACTACAAGGTGCTCAACACCGACGGCCTGCGTTACAACGACGAGTTCGTCAAACACAAGATCCTCGATGCGATGGGCGACCTGTACCTGCTCGGCAAGCCGCTGCTGGCCGCCTACACGGCCTTCCGTTCCGGCCATGCGCTGAACAACAAGCTGCTGCGCGAGCTGCTGTCGCACGAAGATGCCTGGGAAGTCGTCACCTTCGACGATGAAAAAAAAGCGCCCCAGGGTTTTGCGACCCTGGCGCGGGCCTGGTAGCTGCCGGGTCGCACGCAGGAGGATGAATGCCGGTTTTTCGTGTCGCCATTTTCCTTCTGCTGTTCGCGGCCGGCGCGTCCTTTGCGCTTTATGCGATCACTTCCCAGGTCCGCTACAAGCGTGCTGGGCTCGCCATCCTCAAATGGACCGTGGTGGCCGCTTTCGTCTTTTTTGCCGTACTGATTACGGACCGCGTGGCCTGACAGGAACAGGCGTCAAGGCTGTGCGCATCATGCGGCCTCTCACCTACCTCACAGCTGCATTTCAGTAATGCCGGCCGTCCTTGAACGATGCGGTGGATTTGCGCTGCAGCGTCGCGGCGCGCGCCAGGATGGCGGCGGAGCCTCCCACATGGGCATGGGTGATCGCCAGGCCCAGCGCATCGGCGGCGTCCTTGCCCGGCAGTGACGGCAATTTCAGGAGGCGCATCACCATCTCCTGCACCTCGGGCTTGCCGGCCTTGCCGTAACCGGCCACCGCCTTTTTCATCTGCAGCGGTGTGTATTCGGCCACCTCGATGTTGCAGCTGACCAGGGCCGTGACACAGGCGCCGCGCGCCTGGCCCAGCATCAGCGTGGCCTGCGGGTTGACGTTGACAAACACGATCTCGCAGGCCGAGCTGTCGGGCGTGTAGCGGGCGCTGATTTCGCAGATGCCGTCGAACAGTACCTTGAGCCGCGCCGGCAGGTTGCCGCGGTCCAGGTGGGTCGTCTTGATGGTGCCGCTAGCGACGTAGCTCAGCGCGTGGCCCTCCACGTCGATCACGCCGAAGCCGGTGATCTGCAGGCCGGGGTCGATGCCGAGAATTCTCATTGGAGACGAGCCCCCACGCTTTTCACTGCGTGTAATACGCTGCCCCCCGAGGGGGCTGTGTTTGCTTGGGGCGGCCCGGCGCGGCGCACTTTCCTGATCGTGCTAAACAGGCTCATAAGCCAAAATACCACCGAACCGAATGAAAAAACACCGGCGCGGCAAAACACAGGGCGTCGACGCGGTCCAGCAGGCCGCTGGCGCCGGTGACCGACCGGCCTTCGCTGCCCCAGTTGGTGATGCCGCGGTCGCGCTTGAGGGCTTTCATCACCAGGTGGCCGAGTGAGCCGGCCACGCAGGCGATCAGCGCCATGGCCACGGCCTGCGCTGGCTTGAACGGTGTCAGGCCCGACATCAGCCCGCCAACAAAACCCCCGACGCCCAAGCCGATCAGCCAGCTGCTCCAGTGAAAACTCTGGCTCACCTGGGGCGCCGTGGGCGGGCGCGGCCACTTGCGCGCGGCCAAGTGTTGCACCAGCATGCCGGTCTGCACGACAAACACCAGAAAAAACACCAGGAAGGCGTTTTTGCCGCTGTAGCCCGGAAAGTCCAGCAGCAGCAGGGCCGGCACATGGCTGATGCCATAGACACAGACCATGATGCCCCACTGCAGCTTGGCATTGCGCTCCAGAAAACGCTGCGGATCGTTGGCCAGGGCGCTGACCACCGGGATCGCCAGGAACACATACACCGGGATGAACACCGTCACCAGGTCAAAGCGCTCGGTCATGACCAGCCAGAACTGGACCGGCAGCACCACAAAAAAAGCCAGCACCAGGCTGCGGTGGTCGCCGCGCCGGGTCGGCGACAGCGTGATGAATTCGCGCAGGGCGAAAAAGGCTACCAGCGCAAACAGCAGGGTGGCCACCGTCTCGCCCAGGGCCCAGCCGATCCAGAACACGGTGCACATGATCCACGAGGTGTTGAGCAGGCTGCTGAACTCCTTGATGTCCTGGGTGCGGATCTGGTCCTCGCCGCTGTCGCGCAGCGACATGATGAGCGCCGCGATGCCGGCCACGATCAGCAGGCCGAACACCACGACAAACAGCAGGCCGACTTGGCTGGACGGGCTCAGGTTGCGCAGAAAGCTGCTCATCAGCTCTCCCTCAGCGCCAGCACGGCGTCGCGCGCGCGCGCCAGGAAGGCGGCGCGGTCCTCGCCTTCCTGCAGCGCCATGGGCGCACCGAAGGTGACCGAACACAGGATGGGCACCGGCACGACTTCGCCCTTGGGCATGACGCGCTGCACGTTGTTGATCCACGCCGGCACCAGCACCACCTGCGGAAATTTCTGCGCCAGGTTGTACAGACCCGACTTGAAGGCTTGCGGCTCCTCCTGGTTGCCGCGTGTGCCCTCCGGAAACAGGATGATGGAGTCGCCGCTTTCAAGCGCATCGATCAGTGGCTCCAGCGGGTCCTGGTCGCCGGTCTTGGCGCGGTCCACGTAGATCGCGTTGAACACGGCCGTGGTGAGCCACTGCTTGAACGGCGTTTTGGTCCAGTAGTCTTTGGCGGCGATGGGCCGCGTGATGCTGCGCAGCTCGCTGGGCAGGGCGGCCCAGATCAGCACCAGGTCGGCGTGGCTCTGGTGGTTGGCGAAATAAATGCGCTGCTCGGCCTTGGGCGGGCAGCCCTGCCAGCGTGCCTGCGCGCCGGTCAACGCACGGATCAGGCCGAGCAGGAACAGGCTCATCAGCTTCGCTAACATTTTGAGCCCCCACGTTCGCGCACTGCGTGTCGCTCTCTGCCCCCCGGGGGGGCGCTGCGCCTGCGGCCCGGCCCTTCGGCAAGCTCAGGACAGGCCAAAGCCGGTTCCGCGGCCCCGGCTGGTCGGGAAGCGTAATCGTTATTCCCTTGTTCCTCCATCATGGCACCTCCACCCCGCCCATGCGCGCGGCGATGGTGGAGGCGCGCGACGCCAGGTAGCCCGAGCCCGGGCGGGTCTCGAAGTACTTGGGACGCGGCAGCATGACGGCCAGGCGCGCGGCCTCGTAGGCGCTGAGTTTCGAGGCGGGCTTGCGGAAATAGTGCTGGGCCGCGGCTTCGGCGCCGAACACGCCTTCGCCCCATTCGACATTGTTGAGGTAGATTTCCAGGATGCGCTGCTTGCTCAGCAGGGCTTCGAGCAGCAGGGTCAGCACCAGCTCCTGGCCCTTGCGCATCAGGGTGCGTTCGCCCGAGAGAAACAGGTTTTTGGCCAGCTGCTGGGTGATGGTGGAGCCGCCCACAATTTTGGGTGGTTTGGCGGCCTTGGCCATGCCCGCCGGCGCGGCGCGGCTGGACAGCCTGCTGGCAGCCTTGTCGGCGCGCTGCTCGGCCTGGGTGTTTTTCTCCCAGGCCTTTTCGAGGGCTTCCAGGTCCACCCCTTCGTGCTCGATGAAGGTGGCGTCTTCGGACGCGATGACCGCGCGCTTGAGGTTGGCAGGCAGCTCGGCATAAGGCACCCACTGCTGGCGCCATTTGAGCTCGCCCTTTTCCGTCACCAGACGGTACGCTTCGGAACGCTGGAAGGCCGTGGACTGCGGATCCACCACGGCCATCAGCACGATGCGGCCGACAAAATAAAGCTGCAGCGCCACGGTGGCCAGCAGCACCAGCAGGATCCAGCGCAGCACGGCTTTCATGCCGCGGCCTTTTGCTGTTGCTGCATTTCCTTGAGCACCTGGGCAGAAGGCGGGCGCACGCCGCGCCAGAACAGGAAGGATTCGGCGGCTTGCTCCACCAGCATGCCGAGGCCGTCGCGCGGCACCGCGCCGTGGGCCCGTGCCCAGTCGGTAAACCCCTGGGCAGCCGCGCCATACATCAAGTCGTAGGCCAGCGCACCGGGTTTGAGCAGGCGTGGGTCCAGCGTGATGGCCGCGCCGCTGAGGCTGCTCGCCGTGGCGTTGACGATCACATCAAAATCGGCGTCCAGCCCTTGCAGCTCCTGCGCCACCAGCTCTGTTTTTTGTAGCAGTTTCTGCAGCGAGGGATGGCTGGCGTGGCGCGCCACCAGCTCGACCGCGCGTGTATGCGTGCGGTTGGCGACAACCAGGCGGCGCGGACCGACCGCCAGCAACGGCCCCAGCACGCCGGCCGCGGCCCCACCGGCGCCCAGCAGCAGCAGGTCACGCCCGGCCAGTTGGACGCCCGCATTGTTCTGGATGTCATTGACCAGGCCGATGCCGTCGGTGTTGTCGGCTTCGATGCGGCCGGCGTCGAATTTCAGCGTGTTGGCCGCCTGCGCCAGCTGGGCGCGTTCGGTGGCGACGGTGGCCAGCCGGAAAGCCTCGAACTTGAAGGGCACGGTCACGTTGCAGCCGCGTCCGCCGCTGTCTATCCATTGCTGCAGCGCCTGGGCGAAGTGGTCCAGCGGCGCCAGCAGCTTGCGGTAGTCCATGGCCTGGCCGGTCAGCTCGGCAAAACGCGCGTGGATGGCAGGCGACTTGCTGTGTTCCACCGGGTTGCCGAGGACGCAATAGTGATCCATGGGGCCGCTCATCGCTCAAGGAGCTTGGTTTCCAGCGTCTCATTGTTCGCGAACTTGAAACGCGAGACCACCACGATCTGGTCGGCCTTGCGGCGCATGGCCTCGCTGAAACGGTCAAACGGGCCGGTGTTGCGTGCAATGCCCTGCGCCCGCCGGTCCAGCGTCAGGTTGCCCGAGGTTTCGGCCACCTCGGTGGACAGGATGCGGCCGTCGTGGTTCACCGTAAGCACCATGGTGAGTTCGCCGTAGAGTTTTTTGCCGGCCTGCTCGGGAAAGTTCACCGTCCCCTTTTCCTCGATCTTGCGGCGCAGCGTGTCGTAGTACACGGCATACACCTCCTCGCGGGTGGCGGGGCTGATGTAGCGCTTTTTGGGCCGCGCGTTTTCCTCGTTGATGCGCCGTTCGATTTCGGCCAGGATCTTGATCAGCTGCTTGCGCTTTTCCTCGCGCTCGGCCTGGGCCGGGTCGGCGGACGGCACCTTCGGGTCAGGCGGCGGCATGGCGGCGAGCTGCTTTTTGATCTGTGCCAGCAGCATGGTCTGCTGCTCCTGCATGGTCTCGACCTTGCGCTGCGCATCTTCGCTGGCGTCGCCCAGTTCGGTCAGTGCCGAAGGCGGCAGCGGGCTGGTGGCCCGGCCTTTTTCCGCCTCGCCACCACCGGCCAGCGAGGCCTGGGCGATGGCCTTGGCCTGGTCCGGGCGTTCGCTGGACTTCGCATTGACGAGGATCACCTCCAGCGGCGTGTCCTGGAAAATCCGGTTGAAACGTTCCGGATCGACAAAACGCACGGTCAGCAGGACCGCATGGAGGGCGAGCGATACGCCCAGGGCGATTTGCAGGGTGCTGGGGGACTTCACAGGACTGGATTATCGGGGTGAGGGCCTGTTCACACCATTTATACAAGTGCGAACGTGGTTAAAACAGCGCCAATCTAGGCGCGCGACGACGCTCAGCCTGGGCGGCTGGGCTAGGAGTGCAACGACGAGTGGCGTTGTTTTCACCACGTTCCCTCCGGGTTGCGGCCAAAAAGGCCATGCGCAGCGTTGCAAAGCCTGGCCGGGCGCCAGCCCGGCTGCGTTTTGCGCCTCGCGCATGGCCTTTTTGACTCGCAACGCATCTTGCATAAATAGTGTGAACAGGCCCTAAGCAGCGCCCGCCGCGGCGGCGGCGTCGTCGGCCGGCTCGTTCAGATCGACGGCGATGGAAATCGGACCAGCGGCAATTTCCGATTCGTTGTCTTCCTCGGCCACCTGCTCGGCGTCGGCTTCGTCCACCACGGCGTCCAGGCGCTCCAGCACCGTGCTGTGGATGTCGAGCGTGATCTCGTCGATGTCGCCCAGCCGGATGCGCACCTTGGCGCCGCGCGGCAGCCCCTGGGCCCCGGCGGCTGGCAACACCAGCGGCAGGTCGTCGGCGCGCACCAGGTTGTCCTTGAAGGCCGTCGCCGTGAGCTCGGTGATCTTGTTCTGTTGCAGGTATTTGAGCGTCCAGTAACGCTCGATGCCGGCCTGGAAACCGTTGTAGGCGCTGTAGGCCCCATCAAAGCCCGAGATGATGGAAAACAGTTCCGCGTCTTTCGGCTTGAACGGTGCGGCCAGCGCGGCCGTGCGGCCGTGTTTGACGCAGGCGATGATTTGCCACTGGTTGACCAGATCGGTGTAGCGGCGCAGCGGCGAGGTGGCCCAGGCGTAACTTTTGACGCCGATGCCGGCATGCGGCAGGGCCTTGGTGCCCATACGGACCTTGACGCCCGGCAACAGGCTGGCCTGGCTGCGGTAAATGCCGGGCACGCCATGTGTGGCCATCCACTCGCCCCAGGTGCTGTTGGCCAGGATCATGGCCTCGGCGACAATCAGGTCCAGCGGCGCGCCGCGTTTGCGGATGCCGATGCTGACCGTCTCGTTGCCTTCCGGCTCCTTGCCCGGGGCAATGTCGAGCGAGAAGTTGTAGTCGGGCCGGTTGAAGTTTTCCGGCTTGCCGCGCACCACTTCGCGCTGGGCCTTCAGGTGCATGGCCAGCCGGTGCAAAAAGGCCAGTTCCACGCCCCAGGCGACGCCGGCAGGTGGCGTGGCCTGCGCCGCTTCGAAGAAAGCTTCGTTGAAGGTGTGGTCCAGCTTGTCGTGGCGCAGGTTGCTCACGATGGGCACCTGCTCCAGCCGCGTCACCGACTCACGGATCGCCAGCGTGGCTTCGTCGAACGTCACATACAGCGACAGGGCCGGGCAGTTGCGCCCTTCCTGCAGGGTGTAGCTTTGCACCACCTCATCGGGCAGCATGGTCAGCTTGTAACCCGGCATGTACACCGTGGACAGGCGTGCGCGCCCGACGGCGTCCACCGGGCTGCCCGGCAACACCGCCAGCCCCGGCGCGGCAATGTGGATGCCCAGCGTGACCGTGCCGCTGCCCAGGCCCTGCACCGACAGCGCGTCGTCGATCTCGGTGGTGCTGGAGTCGTCGATGGAAAACGCCCGGACGTCCGCAAGCGGCAATTCGTCGCTGATGGCGGGCGCTTGCACGGCCGGAAAACCCGTGCCCTTCGGGAAGTTTTCAAACAGGAAGCGTTTCCAGTGGAACTGGTAGGGCGAGGCAATCGCACCTGATTGCTGCAGCAGGTCCAGCGGCGCCTTGTGCGCCGAGCGCGAGGCCTCGACCACCGCCTTGTATTCGGGGCTGTTCTTGTCGGGCTTGAACAAAATCTTGTAGAGCTGCTCGCGCACCGGCGCCGGGCAGTTGCCCTGCGTCAGTTCTTCGGCCCAGGCGCTGATTTGCGCGACGACCTGTTTTTTCTTCTCGATGGCCACCAGCGCCTGCTGGAGGATCTCGCCCGGCGCCTTGCGAAAGCGCCCCTTGCCGGCGCGGCGGAAGTAGTGCGGCGCCTCGAACAGGCGGAACAGGGCGGCGGCCTGCTGCTCGGTGGAGGCCGGTTTGGCCGGGTCGGCGCTGAAGTAGTCGCGCGCCAGGTCGGCAAAGCCGAATTCCTCGTCGCTCGCAAATTCCCAGGCCAGGTCCAGCTCGATCTCCGCGCTCAAGCGCTGGCCGGCGGCGACGAGCTCGGCAGGCGCGGGTTTTTCAAATTTCAGCAGCGCGTTGGCCGCCTTGACCTTGACACGTTTGCCCGAGTCGAGCTCCACCTGCAGCGAGGTATCGGCTTCGGACAAGATGCGGCCGGCCAGAAACTTGCCGGCCTCTTCAAACAATACAAACAAAACGACATCCTTTGGTTACTCTGGTACTGCAAACCGAACATCTCGCTACGTCCGGGCTGCGGTACCAGCTAGTGTAATCAGCCGCCCTTGGGCTGGCCTCAGGCGAGTTCCAGGAAGTCCATCAGCTCCGGCAGGTGGCGCTCGAAGTCGCTGATGGCGTGGTCACCGCCTTCGAGCAACCGGATGTGCGCGCCGGGGTAGCGGCCGGCCATTTCGCGCCAGTCCAGCACCTCGTCGCCCTTGGCGATGAGGGCGAAGTAGTTTTCCGGCCGGGCCACGGGACCGGGTTCCATGGCGCGCAACTCATCCACAAACCGCGGCTCGAAGAAAAAGCGTTCGTTCGGGTCGTGCCAGGCGGTCTGCTCGCCGATGTACTTCGCCAGGTCGCGCGCCGGATTCACCGCCGGGTTCAGCAGAACGGCCTTGCAGCCGCAGGTTTCGGCCACATGCGTCGCGTAAAAACCGCCCAGCGACGAACCCATCACCGCCATGGTGTCCCGCGGCCAGCCGGCGATGCCCTGGCTCACCCTCTCCATCGCTTCCCGCGGTGAAGGCGGCAGTTGCGGACACCACCAGACCACCTCGGGGTGGCGGCTTTGCATCCACGCGGCGACCTGCCGGGCTTTGGCGGATTGGGGGGAGGAGCGGAAGCCGTGGAGGTAGAGGAGGTGGGTGGTGGGC
>NZ_NBZV01000077.1 GCF_002379095.1 Polaromonas sp. AER18D-145 | reverse complement strand
CCACCCAAGCAGCATGACCACCTCCTCCCCCTCCCCCCTGAGCTACAAAGACGCCGGCGTTGACATCGACGCGGGCGACGCCCTGGTTGAACGCATCAAGCCCCTGGCCAAGAAAACCATGCGCGAAGGCGTGCTGGCCGGGATTGGCGGCTTTGGCGCGCTGTTCGAGGTGCCCAAACGCTATAAAGAGCCGGTGCTGGTCAGCGGCACCGACGGCGTGGGCACCAAGCTGCGCCTGGCGTTCGAATGGGCCATGCACGACACCGTGGGCATCGACCTGGTGGCCATGAGCGTCAACGACGTGCTGGTGCAGGGCGCCGAGCCGCTGTTCTTCCTGGACTACTTTGCCTGCGGCAAGCTCGATGTGGACACCGCCGCCGCCGTGGTCGGCGGCATTGCCAAAGGCTGCGAACTCAGCGGCTGCGCATTGATAGGCGGCGAAACCGCCGAAATGCCCGGCATGTACCCCGAGGGCGAATACGACCTGGCCGGTTTTGCCGTGGGCGCCGTTGAAAAGTCCAAAATCCTGACCGGCAAGGATGTCAAGCCCGGCGACGTGGTGCTGGGCCTGGCCAGCAGCGGCGTGCATTCCAACGGTTTCAGCCTGGTGCGCAAGTGCATTGAACGCGCGGGCGCCGACTTGCCCGCGACGCTGGATGGCCAACCGTTCAGGCAGGCCCTGATGGCGCCGACGCGCCTGTACGTGAAAAACGTGCTGGCCGCCCTGGCCGCCCACCCGATCAAGGCGCTGGCCCACATCACCGGCGGCGGCCTGCTGGAAAACATTCCGCGCGTGCTGCCAGAAGGCACGGCCGCCCATCTGAAAAAGGGCAGCTGGCCGCAAACCGAGCTGTTTGCCTGGCTGCAGAAAACCGCCGCCATTTCCGATTTCGAGATGAACCGCACCTTCAACAACGGCATCGGCATGGTCGTGGTGGTGGATGCCGCCCACGCCCAGGCCACCGCCAACACCCTGCGCGACGCCGGCGAGCAGGTGTATGAGATCGGTGTGATTGCGCCCCAAGGCGACGGCGCCGCGGTCACCGTCAGCTAGGGCAGGCGCCACAGGCCCAAGGATCACGCCGCCATGCCCGGCACCCCTGCTGTCCCGCCACAACGGCTTCCGGCCGCCATCTGGGCACTGGGTTTTGTCAGCCTGCTGATGGACATCTCCTCCGAGATGATCCACAGCCTGTTGCCCGTCTTCATGGTGACGGTGCTGGGCACCAGCATGTGGGCCGTCGGCCTGATTGAAGGTGTTGCCGAGGCCACGGCCCTGATCGTCAAGGTCTTCTCGGGCGTGCTCAGCGACTACTGGGGCAAGCGCAAACCGCTGGCGGTGCTGGGCTACGGGCTGGGCGCCGCCTCCAAACCCCTGTTTGCGCTGGCCACCACCACCGGCATGGTGCTGGCCGCCCGCCTAATCGACCGTACCGGAAAAGGCATACGCGGCGCACCGCGTGATGCGCTGGTGGCTGATCTGGCCCCGCCCGGCATGCGCGGTGCGGCCTTCGGGCTGCGCCAGTCCCTCGATACCGTGGGTGCCTTTGTCGGGCCGCTGCTCGCCATGGGCCTGATGCTGCTCTGGGCCAACGACTTCCGGGCGATCTTCTGGGTCGCCATGGTTCCGGGTTTCATGGCGGTGGCCTTGCTGCTGTTCGGGGTGCAGGAAGCCGCACCGGCACCGGATAAGGCCGCGGCGCCACGCCGCAACCCGATCAGCCGGGACGAGTTGCGGCGGCTGGGGGCCCCGTACTGGCGCGTGGTCGTGATTGGCGCCGTCTTCACCCTCGCGCGTTTCAGCGAAGCCTTTCTGGTGCTGCGCGCGCTGCAGGGCGGCCTGCCCATCGCCTGGACGCCGCTGGTGCTGATCGGCATGAACGTCGTTTACGCCCTAGGCGCCTACCCCTTCGGCAAACTGTCGGACCAGATGAGCCACACCAAACTGTTGGCCGCGGGACTGGTGGTGCTGATCGCCGCCGATGTGGTGCTGGCCTCGGGCAACCACTGGACTTTTGTCTGGGCCGGCATTGCCCTGTGGGGCTTGCACATGGCCATGACCCAGGGCCTGCTGGCCACCATGGTGGCCGACGCCGCACCTGCCGACCTGCGCGGTACCGCCTTCGGGTTTTTCAACCTGATGAGCGGCCTGGCCATGCTGCTGGCCAGCACAGTGGCCGGGGTGTTGTGGGACCAGCTGGGCGCCCCGGTGACCTTTGTCGCGGGCGCGGTCTTCAGCCTGGCGGCGTTGGCGCTGCTGGGGTACTGGCGCGGTGCACGGGTCTACGATGACGCCGCGGCCTCCCCTGAATAAGACATTTTTGCTACAAAAATACTAGCTGCTTGCGCTCGCATTCATTGGGCAGACTGGACTTTTTAGCCACCTTGTATCAAACTGTTGCTTCTGTCCGTTTCTGGAGCATTCATGCCGGTCATCGCAGTCGTCAACCGCAAGGGGGGCAGTGGCAAAAGCACACTGGCCGCCCACATCGCGGCGTGGTGCGCGCGCAATGGCAGCGCCGTCATGCTGGGCGATGTGGACCGGCAGCAATCGGAGCGTGCCTGGCTGAAACGGCGCGACGCCTCGCTGCCGGCCATCGCGCCTTGGGCGGTGGACCAGAAAAACATGTTGCGTGTGCCCACCGGCATCACCCACGTGGTGCTTGACACCCCCGGCGGCATGCACGGCTTTGAACTCGCGCGCGTCGTGATGTTTGCCGACACCATCGTGATGCCGGTGTGCAACTCGATGTTCGACCGCGAATCGGCCGAGGCCTGCCACGCAGAACTGATGGCCATGCCGCGTGTGGCCAGCGGCCGCTGCCGCCTGGCGGTGGTGGGCATGCGTATCGACGGGCGCACCCATGCCGCCCAGACCCTCGAAGAATGGTCGGAATCGCTGGGCGTGCCTTTTCTGGGCGCCCTGCGCGAAACGCAGCTTTACGTACGCAGCCTGGAGCGTGGCCTGACGATTTTTGACCTGCAGCCCCAGCTGGCGGCTGCCGATCTGGCCCAGTGGGCGCCCATCCTGCAGTGGCTCAAGCCCCAGCTCTACCCGCCGCAGGCCGCCAACGACGGCCCAGGCGTGGTGCGCCCCCCGGCGCGCAGCCTGGCGCCCAAAGGCGCGGTGTCACCCCTGACCGCGCCCGGCGAGGTGGTGTCCAGGCGGCTGGGTTCTTTGCCGGGCAGCCTGATGCCGGCCCAGGAGTCCATGGTCCAGGGTGGCCGCATGTCCACCCTGAGCGCCAGCCGGACCGCGCCCGCCCCGGTGCGTCCCCCGGTCTTGCCCACCCTGGTCCGCCCCGCACGCGCCGCCGACAGCCCGCTGATTCCCCGGTTTTTGAAACGCAGCGCTGGTTAAACAGGCTCCCACGTTCGCTCACTGCGTGTAGCTCTCTGCCCCCCGAGGGGGCGCTGCGCCTGCGGACTGGCAAAGCCAGATCCGCGGCCCCTGCTTGAAAAAAATCCTCAACGATCGCTTACTGCGTGCGGCCCCCTGCACCAGCCATCCGGCTCAGCTTTTCTGGCGCCGCAGTCGGGCCAGGCGGTCGGCGATGGCATCGAGGTCCAGCGCGTCCTCGGCATGCGCAATGTAAGTCTCCAGGTCCGGCACGGCGCGTCCGGCCTCGCCCTGCTCGGCCAGCGCCAAGCCGCGATCGCGGTAGTCGGGCCAGGACGCGGGATGCAGCACGATCAGCCGGTCCTGCACGGCGATCAGCCGCGGCCAGTCCTGCTGGGTCTTGTGGATTTCCTTGAGGTTGCGCAGCATGCGGCTGATGATGTCGCGGGACGGCACCGACTGCAGGTACAGGCCGATCGGCACCTCGAAGTCATCCACCAGGCCGCTGCGCTGGCGAAACGGCTCCAGCCGCTCGGCGAGCTCTTCGCGGCTCAGTGACTGGCCGGTAAAGGGGTCGATCACCACCTGGCCCTTGGGCAGGTTGACCTTGACCATGAAGTGGCCCGGAAAAGCAATGCCGCGGGCATTGAGCCCGACACCGCCGGCCAGTTCCAGCCAGAGCACCGCCAGCGAGATCGGAATGCCGCGCCGGGTCTTCAGCACCGCGTTCAGGTAGCTGTTGTCGGGGTCGTAGTAGTCATTGATGTTGCCGCCGAAGTTCAGGTCGCGGAAGAAAAACTGGTTCAGCGCCCGCAGCCGCTGCAGGGCCGAGGCGTCGGACGGCAAGCGGCGCTTGAGGCGGGCCAGCAGCTGGTCCACATCACCGAGCACCTGCTCCACATCCAGATCCGGGTACTCGTCCTGGGCCACACTGACCGCCGCTTCCAGCAGCGGAAAATGCTCATCGCTTTGCACCAGGCTGGCAAAGTACTGCAGGGGCGACGGAACATCCAGATTGAGCGGCATGACGCTACTTTCTCACAAAGCGCCGGGCGACGCGAGTGCCACGACCGAAAAACGTCAGCGCCGCATCAACTTTCGCACTTTCAGGCCGGTGGCCCAAAGCGCTCCGAAATAAATAGCAGCTGACGCAGACAGGACAAGGGCCAGCAACCCGATTCGCTTGAAGGATTCGGCCCGCAGCCCGGTCCAGCTGACGGCCTGGGCGGCCCACATCAAAAAGACCGCGAGCAGCGCCGTGGCGGCCAGCACCTGCAGAGAAAACATGCCCCAGCCGGGCGACGGCTTGTAGCTGCCGCGCTGGCGCAGGCCGATCAGCAGCCACAGCGCATTGATCAGCGCGCCTATGCCGATGGCCAGCGCCAGCCCGGCGTGCTGCAAGAGCGGCACCAGCGCCAGATTGAGCAGTTGCGTGATCACCAGCACCACCAGTGCAATGCGCACCGGGGTCCGGATGTCCTGGCTCGCGTAAAAACCGGGCGCCAGCACCTTGATGGCCACCAGGCCCACCAGCCCGGCGCCATAGCCCATCAACGCCGTCGTGGTCTGCTGCACATCGCGGTCGGTGAAGGCGCCGTAGTGGTACAGCGTGGCCACCAGCGGCTGGGCAAAGGTCAGCAGGGCGACGGCGCTCGGCACCGCCATCAGCACGACTATGCGCAGGCCCCAGTCCAGCATGGCGGAATAGGCGTCAGCGTCGCCTGCGGCCTTGGCGGCGGCCAGCTGCGGCATCAGCACCACCCCGATGGCCACCCCCAGCATGGCGGTGGGGAACTCCATCAGGCGGTCCGCGTAGGTCAGCCAGCTGACGCTGCCGGGCGTCAGGTGCGAGGCGATCTGGGTGTTGATGATGGTGGAGACATGGGCCACACTGACCCCCAGCAGCGCCGGCATCATCAGGCGGGCGATGTTTTTTGTTCCGGGGTCGGCCCAGGCGCTGCGGATGGCCGTCCAGCCCAGGCCGATACGCGGCAACAGCCCTATCCTGAGCAGGGCCGGCACCTGCACCGCCAGCTGCAGGGCTCCGCCCAGCATCACGCCGCCGCCCATCGCGTAAATCGGCTCAATGCCCAGGGTCTTGAGCCAGGGCGCACCGAGCCAGGCCGCGCCAATCATGGAGAGGTTCAGCAGCACCGGGGTGGCAGCCGGCACGGCAAAACGCTTCCAGGTGTTCAGAATGCCGGCCGACAGGGCCACCAGCGACATGAAACCGATGTAGGGAAACATCCAGCGCGTCATGAAAACCGCCGCCTCGAAACCGCGCGGCTCCTGCTTCAGCCCGCTGGCCATCAGCCAGACCAGCACCGGAGCCGCCGCGACCCCGATCACGCAGGTCAGCAGCAGCGCCCAGGCCAGCAAGGTGGCGACCCGGTTGACCAGCACCTGGGTGGCCGCCTCGCCGTTCTGGGCCTTGCTGGCAGCCAGCACCGGCACAAACGCCTGGCTGAACGCACCCTCGGCAAACAGGCGGCGGAACAGGTTGGGAATGCGGAAAGCGACGTTGAAGGCGTCCGTCATGGCGCTGGCGCCAAACGTCGAGGCCACCAACAGCTCCCGCACCAGACCGGTGATCCGGGACACCAGCGTGAACAGGGAAACGGTGGACGCGGATTTGAAAAGTGACACAACGGGAGTTTAAGGCCCCACACCGCTCACTTCACATGCTGCGGAACCATGCTCCAGCCCCTCCTCCCTTCTATTTCAAGCAGGGGCCGCGGGTCCGGCTTTGCCGGCCCGCAGGCGCAGCGGCCCCCTCGGGGGGCAGGGAGCTACACGCAGTGAGCGACCGTGGGGGTATAATCAGAGGCTTTGCTAAGCATCATCCGCAGACCCTTCCTCATTTAAAGGAACACTTATATGGCTACCGCCAAACCCAAGAAAAAGAACCCCCGCCTGGCCTCCGGCCGCAAACGCGTCCGCCAGGACAGCAAACTCAATGCCGCCAACACCTCGCTGCGCTCGAAATACCGCACCGCCGTGAAAAACGTCGAAAAAGCTGTCGCCGCCGGCGACAAGACCAAAGCCACCGAGCTCTTCGCCAAGGCGCAGGGCATTGTGGACACGATCGCCGACAAGGGCATCTTCCACAAGAACAAGGCAGCGCGTGACAAGAGCCGCCTGTCCACCAAGGTCAAGGCACTCGCCCTGGCCACTCCCGCCGCGTAAAACCCACCGCCTGAGCAATCAGGCAACCCGCCCGGACTGATCTTCAGTCCGCCGTTCTGCAGGGTGCGCTGCCAGCAAAGCAAAAAAGCCGTCTTTCGACGGCTTTTTTGTTTTCCGCTCCCCCCAAGGATGAGTCAGAAAGCGTAGCGAGCGGATGCGAGGCAAGGCGCACGGAGCGCAGCAACCGGAATGTACTTGAGGTACATGAGGATTGCGAGCACCGCGCAACGCCGCATCGCAACCGCGCAGTAGCTTTATGGCTCGTCCGCTATGGCTTGTCCGGAATCAGGCAGGCCTCGGCGATCTGCAAATCATTGTCCTTGGCGAAATTGATCGCAAAGTCCCAGGCCATGGGCTCGGCGTCGCGCAACTCGCTGTTGACCACCACACACTTGACGCCGTTGATCACCGTGGGCACACACCACGGGGAATAGGTCAGATGGCTGCCGGGCTGCGGGCCACCGGGGCGAAACTGGCTCATCACCCCGCACAGCCGATCCGCCCAGTCGCTGGGGCGAAAGGTTTTGCCGTCGCGGGTGATGCCTTGAATGAAGACTTCTTTGGCGGTGTTGGAGACCATCGGGTGGAGGGTTTTTGCGTGCCCGGGGCCAGGATCGAGCCCCATGTTGCAGCGCACAACGATTCTATCTTATATAAGACTGGAGCCTTGGCTTTCCGCCCACACGGCCACGCATGGCTGTGATGCAGGATCCTCACCAAAGGCCGCAGGGTCTGCGCCTAAAATCACTTCAGAGCCGCCGCCTCGATGGTGGCCTCCCTGTTTTTCAGCCCTGTCCCCGGAGTTTCCAATGACCGCAGCCCTTCCCCAGCACATCGAAGCCGCCTCCCCCCACGTGATGAACACCTACGGCCGCCTGCCGATAGCCTTGTCGCATGGCCAGGGCTGCCGCGTCTGGGATGTCAACGGCAAGGTCTACCTCGACGCGCTGGGCGGCATTGCGGTCAACACCCTGGGCCACAACCACCCGAAACTGGTGCCGGCCCTGCAGGACCAGATTGCCAAAATCATCCACAGCTCCAATTATTACCACGTGCCCAACCAGGAAGTGCTGGCGGCCAAACTGGTCGAGCTGTCGGGCCTGGAAAACGTGTTTTTCTGCTCCACCGGCCTGGAAGCCAATGAGGCCGCACTGAAGCTGGCGCGCAAGTTCGGCCACGACAAGGGCATAAACCGCCCTGAAATCGTGGTGTACGAAAAAGCCTTCCATGGCCGCAGCATTGCCACGCTGAGCGCCACCGGCAACCCCAAGGTGCAGGCCGGTTTTGGTCCGCTGGTCGAGGGTTTCATCCGGGTGCCGCTCAACGACGTGGCCGCGCTGGAAAGCGCCACCGCCGGCAACCCGAATGTGGTGGCCGTCTTTTTTGAGGCCATCCAGGGGGAAGGCGGTGTCAACCCGATGGACGCCGACTACCTGCGGCAGGTGCGCGCCCTGTGCGACAGGCGCGACTGGCTGCTGATGATCGACGAAGTGCAGTGCGGCATGGGCCGCACCGGCAAGTGGTTCGCGCACCAGTGGGCCGGCATCAAGCCGGACGTGATGCCGCTGGCCAAGGGCCTGGGCTCGGGTGTGCCGGTCGGCGCGGTCGTGGCGGGTCCGAAAGCGGCGCACATCTTTGCCCCCGGCAACCACGGCACCACCTTCGGCGGCAACCCGCTGGCCATGCGCGCCGGGGTGGAGACCATCCGGATCATGGAAGAAGAGGGCCTGCTGGCCAATGCGGCCAAGGTGGGCGCACACCTGAAGTCCGCCCTCAGCCACGAACTGGCTGCCGAGCTGGCTTCGGGCGCAGTCAAGGAAATCCGCGGCATGGGCCTGATGCTGGGCATCGACCTGGCCAAACCCTGCGGCGACCTGGTCAAACGCGCTGCCGACAAGGGCCTTTTGATCAGCGTGACGGCCGACAGCGTGATCCGGCTGGTGCCGCCGCTGATCATCACGCAAGCCGAGGCTGACGAAGTCGTGGCCATTTTGTGCCCGCTGATCAAGCAGCTGCTGACGGAGAAACCATGAGCACCCCGGCCAGCACGGCGATCCGCCACTACCTGCAGTTCAGCGACCTCAATGCCGCCGAGTACGCCTACGTCTTCGAGCGCGCCGCCCTCATCAAGAAAAAATTCAAGGCCTACGACAAACACCAGCCGCTGGTGGACCGCACGCTGGCCATGATTTTCGAAAAAGCCTCGACCCGCACCCGCGTCAGTTTTGAAGCCGGCATGTACCAGCTGGGCGGCTCCGTGGTGCACCTGACCACCGGCGACAGCCAGCTGGGCCGCGCCGAGCCGATCGAGGACAGCGCCAAGGTGATCAGCCGCATGGTGGACCTGGTGATGATCCGCACCTACGAGCAGACCAAGATCGAGCTGTTTGCCGCACACTCGCGCGTACCGGTGATCAACGGCCTGACCAACGAGTTCCACCCCTGCCAGATCCTGGCCGACATCTTCACCTACATCGAACACCGCGGCAGCATCAAGGGCAAGACCGTGGCCTGGGTCGGTGACGGCAACAACATGGCCAACACCTGGCTGCAGGCCAGCGAGATCCTCGGTTTCAAGGTGCACCTGAGCACACCGACCGGCTACGAGGTGGACCAGTCGGTGGCCGGCATCCGCTCGGCCGACAGCTACAAGGTCTTCAAGGACCCGATGCAGGCCTGCGCCGGCGCTGACCTGGTCACCACCGACGTCTGGACCAGCATGGGTTACGAAGCCGAGAACGAAGAACGCAAAAAGGCGTTTGCCGACTGGTGTGTGGACAGCGACATGATGAAGGCCGCCAAACCCGACGCTCTCTTCATGCATTGCCTGCCGGCGCACCGCGGTGAAGAGGTCGAAGCCGATGTGATCGACGGGCCGCAGTCGGTGGTCTGGGACGAGGCGGAAAACAGATTGCACGTGCAGAAGGCGCTGATGGAGTTTTTGCTGCTCGGCAAGGTTGAGTAAGTTACCGGAGCGGCATCACGCTGCGCCTGCGGTTCGCTCTGGACAGTAGGAGCGACTCCCCACTCCCACTCCCACTCCCACCCCTAGCCCCTGCCCTCGCCCCGCTGGGCAATGGAGGGGGGACTTCATTTGGCCGCGTGCGCTGCGATCACGTTCAAACATGGCGACCGCTTGACT
>NZ_NBZV01000076.1 GCF_002379095.1 Polaromonas sp. AER18D-145 | reverse complement strand
GGGGTGCGGCGCGCTCCAGCTTGGGGGGCAGGCCGGTGTTGTTCTGCAAGTGCGCCTTGCCCACCAGTGCGGTGGCGTAGCCGGCCTCTGCCAGCAGCTCGACGAAGGTCACTTCGTCCATTGGCAGCGGCAGCCCATTGCTGCGCACACCGTGCACGGACGATGGCCGGCCGGTCATCAGGCTCGCCCGGTTCGGCATGCACACGGGATTGGCGACATAGAACCGCTCGAAACGAACACCGCGTGCCGCGATGCTGTCGATGTGCGGGGTTCGCAACACGGGATGGCCAGCGCAGCCCAAGAGGTCGGCGCGGTGCTGGTCGGAAAGGAAAATGACGAAGTTGGGGCGGCGCGTGGACATCGGGCGACTCTAAGGAGATTGGCCGCCGCTGGCCACTGAAACTCCGTCGCGGCGGTATTCCACCTTGTTATGCTTCGGCATGGTCAGCATCAACCGCCTCAAGATCCGACACCTTCATACCTTGGTGGCCGTTGCGGAACAAGGCACGCTGATGCGCGCTGCTGAAGTGCTTTCGGTCACGCAGCCCGCCGTATCCAAGACGCTCGCGGATCTGGAGCAGATCGTCGGCCAACGCCTGTTCGAGCGCACGCCCAAGGGATTGAAACTCACAAGTGCGGGCCGGGTGCTGCTGCGGTACGCCGGCAGCGGCCTGCGAGCGATCCGCGAAGGCCTCGACAGCATCTCGGACGAGCGCACCGTCGATGCGCCCGCCTTGTTGATCGGGGCGTTGCCGAACGTCGCAGCAACCATACTGCCGCCGGCACTGCTGCGCTTCGCCGCCGACTTACCGCATGCACGTGTCACGGTGCGCACTGGCAGCAATGCGCAGCTGATTGCGGCCCTGCACCAAGGTGCACTTGACCTCGTCATTGGTCGCCTGGCGGAGCCGTCGGCCATGCAGGCGCTCACGTTCGAGCACCTCTATACCGAGCCTCTCGTGTTGGCGGTGCGCCCCGCGCACGCGCTGGCACGACGCCGTCGCATCACTGCCGACACGCTGTCCCGGTACCGGCTGGTCCTGCCCGATGCCGGCACCCAGATCCGCGAAGCCGCAGACCGGTTTTTTCTGGCCAGTGGGATGGGGTTGGCGAAAGAGACGATCGAGACAATCGACGTCTCGTTCGGCCGCAGCTACGTGCTGCAGTCGGATGCGGTCTGGTGCGTGCCGCTCGGCGTGGTCGAGGACGATCTCAGCGAAGGCGCGCTCGTCCGTCTGGCGCTCGACACACGAATGACCGAAGGTCCTGTGGGTCTGACCCAGCGAGTCGATCGCTCTCCCTCGGAAGCAATGAGCCGGCTGGTCCAGGAAATCCGGCAGAGGGCCTTGGAGCGGCTGAACGCCCCGCCGTTGACCTGAGGCGTCCGCGAGCTGCACCCGCTTGTGCTTGACCGACTGCAATGCGGCGTTCTTCGACGTGGATGTAGCGGTGTTTCTGGGGACGCTGACGGGGGGATTGTGGAACGCCGAGATCGGGGCCCCGGTCAGCCCAAGGCGACATGACGCCGCCAGGGCAAGTGCGGATCCGCCCCATAGTCCGAAACCACCCATGTTCGCGTCGTGTGATCGGCGACGTCGGCGAGAAATTCGCGGACGACGCGGGCTGAAGCGGTTTTGTCGCATTGGCGGTCGTACCGCCTGCTCATTTATGCTGAGCTCTTTTTTACGACGGGTATGAAACGAGATGCTGGCAACCAAAGGAATGCGCTTTCCAATCGACATCATTTTGGTGTGCATCCGTTGGTACGCGGCCTATCCGTTGAGCTACCGCCATCTCGAAGAGATGATGGAGGAGCGCGGTGTGTTTGTCGACCACTCTTCAATCAACCGCTGGGCGATCCAGTTTCTGCCCTTGCTTGAAAAGGTCTTTCGCAAGCACAAGCGCCCGGTGAGCGGCAGTTGGCGCATGGACGAGACTTACATCAAGGTCAAGGGCGCCTGGAAATACCTGTACCGCGCCGTGGACAAGGAAGGCAAGACGGTTGACTTTTTGTTGACGGCCAGGCGCGACAAGGCCGCAGCCTTGCGGTTCTTTGAAAAAGCCATGAAGGCCAGCGATTTTCCCGAAAAGGTCACGATGGACAAGAGCGGTGCTAACAAGGCGGCCATGGATGAAATCAATGGCCGAGGCGAAACGCCCATCATCGTGCGGCAATTCAAATATCTGAACAACATCGTTGAGCAGGACCACAGGGCAGTAAAGCGAGTCACCAAACCGATGCTCAACTTCAAGTCATTTCGGGCAGCCAGAAATGTCCTGGCCGGCATCGAACTCATGCACATGATCCGTAAAGGTCAGCTCCTGCTGCAAGGCTGCATCAAGCTGTCTTTTGCTGACCAGTTTTATTCACTGGCAGGACAAATCCGTCCCGTTTGAGGAGCTGGCATCCGTTCCTACCCAAAACACGTTCATCAGCCGGCAACGCGACAGAACCCCGGTCAGACGGTCACGCTGGCTGCGCGGACGGGCCGGGGACGAACACGTCCGCATGGAAATCATCGGGAGCGAGCCCCGCTTCTGCAGCGGCGCTGCGTACCGCGCTCACCATCATCGGTGAGCCACAGCAGTAGACCACGTGGCCGGACAGGGCGGTGAAATTCGCACGCAGCGCCTGGTCTACGCGGCCGGTGAAGGCGCCCGTGACGGAGTCGACCGGACCGTCGCTGAGCGCCGGAATGAAGCGGAAGTCCGGCCACTGCTTTTGCCAGCGCTCCACCGCCGGCCGCAGGTAAAGGCCGTTCGCCTCGCGCGCCCCCCAGATCAGGGTCGCGGGGCGCTTGACGCGGCGCTTGAGCATGTCGTCGAGGATGGATTTCACCGGCGCGAAGCCGGTGCCGCCAGCGACGAACACGATGGGCCGGGCATCGTCAGCGCGCAGCGCCACTTGACCGAAAGGCAGTTCGACCTGCAGTGTGTCACCAGGGACCAGCTGTGCCACCTGCGCGCTGAAGCGTCCGCCGGGAACGTGTCGGATGTGCAGGGTCACGCCATCGCTTTCCTGCGGCGGGTTGGCCATGGAGTAGCTGCGGGTGCTACCGTCATCGAGCAGAACCTGCAGGTATTGGCCGGCCTGGAACCTGGCGCGCTGACCGGCGGGCAGGCGCAGGCGCAGCACGGACACGTCGGGTGCGGCGAGTTCGTTGCTGAACACCCTGGCGGTGAAAGTCTTGCGTGCGGAGGGGTCCAGCCGCTTCCAGGACGTGGGCCGCAGCACCACGTCGGCAACAGGCGTGCACATGCAATACAGCACCTGGCCGGACGTGCAGGCGTCGTTGCGGATCGCCGCGCCATTGATGCCCGTCACCTGACCGGCGGCAAGGCTACCTGCGCAACTGCCGCAAACACCTTTGCGGCACGAATAGGGCAGCTCGATGCCGGCGAGCAAGGCGGCGTCAAGTACGCTCTGACCGGACGTGCAGTCGAAGGCGATCTCGGCAGTGTCGATGGAAATGCGATGGGTCATGCCGGAATTGACTTTTGTTCTTCGCGGCCCGGCACGCCCGACAGCAGGGCCATGGTGCGCAGCAAGGCCGTCGGGTCGGCCACGCCGCGGCCGGCGATGTCCATGGCGCTGCCGTGGCCCACGCTGGACAGCAGCGCGTTGGCGCCAATGCTTAGCGCGCTGGCCGCGTTGGGCGCCAGCAGCTTGATGGGGATGTGTCCCTGGTCGTGCAGCATGGCCACGTACAGGTCGTGCCGGCGCTGCGCCAGCAGCATGTCGGCGCCGTGCGGGCCGTCGATGCGGTAACCCTCCGTGCGCAGCTGCGCCACCGCCGGCACCACGGTGTGCGCGTCTTCCGGGCCGAACAGCGTGCCTTCCGAGGCGTGCGGGTTGATGCCGAACACGCCGATGGTCGGGTTCTCCACGCCGAGCAGCGCGCAGGTGCGGGCCCCGGCGCGCACCGCACGCTGCACCAGCTCGGGCGTCAGCCGGTCCAGCGCCGTGCGCACGCTTTCGTGCAGCGTGACATGCACGATGCGCAGGCCGCCGCCGATCAGCATCAGGAATACCTCGTCCTCGGGCAAGCCGCACACGCGGGCGAGCAGCGAGGGGTAGCCGCTGAACGGGATGCCGGCCTGGTGGATGGCGGTCTCGTGGTGGGGGCAGGCGATGACCGCCCCGAATTTGCCCGCGCGGCAGGCGTTGATCGCGGCGGTCGCCGATGCGACCGCCGAGGCGCCCGCGGCGGGGTCAATGCGGCCCGGCACGGCCGCGCTGTCCGGCAGCGCGCCGGCTTCGACGTGGTGCAGTTCCGGCAGCAGCGCCAACAGGTCCAGGGCGGCGGCGGTCCGCTGCAGCACGGCGGCGGGCCCGAAGACCGTGATCCGCTGCCTGTCCTCCGCACTGAGCGCATGGAGTGCCTTCAGGGCGATTTCCGGGCCAATCCCGTTGGGGTCGCCCAGCGCCAGCGCCAGGCGCGGTGTGGCAGGCCTCACAGCGGCAGGGCCATCAGGGTGTCGGTGACCGTGCTGTCGCAGATCGCGACGCGCTCGGCGAGCAGCAGCTTTCCGTCCTGCCGCACAAACCGGTCGCGGTACACGCCGGTGGCGAATACCTCGGTCTGGCCTGTCGCCATGATGCGCACCACGATGAAGGGCGTGCGCGCCCGGGCGGCGCCGGCGTCGGCTGATTCCAGCAGGGGAATGCCCAGCAGATGACGATAACGCTGGCGTTCGTAGATATTCGCTTCGCGCAAGGCGGCAATCCTGTCCTCCAGCATGGCCCGCGAGTCGGCATAGACAATGCCGGCAGCCAAACCTTCCTGTTCGTTCTCGACATGGGTGATCCGGTAGTGGCAGTCCGGGGTGAAAAAGCCGGGCCACTGCTCCAGCGCATCGCTGTCGATGGCATGGGCGTAGGCGGCGTTGAAGGTGCATAGGGCCAGCAGGTCGATCATGGGATGGTTCTCTTGTCGTGTGACAGCTCAGGCGCCCATGTGGTGGCGATAGGCTTTCCAGAAGCCGCGCACCGAGGTCTCGGTGGCGCGGCCTTCGCTCGAGCCGGCGTGGTCGCCGCCCATCTCGACCACCGCTTGCATATTGCTGGCGCCGGCAATGCCGCGCTGCACGAAGCCGCCCACGGCGCCGTCTTCCATGGAAATGAAGCCCGCCGGGCCGACCAGGTTGGACTGCTTGAGGCGCACCTTGCGCTGCTCCGGCGTGTCGTCGGTATAGCCGAAATAGGTCCAGTTCAGTTCCGTGCGGTCCACGTCCTTGGGTAGAACCTGTCGCACGGCCAGGCAGTTCTGGATCTGCTGCAACACGAAGCCGGGGAAGACCGACAGGATCTGCAGTGTCACGCCGTCGTTGTACTCGGTGAAGCCGGCCAGCAGGCTGGGATCCTTGAGGCGGTAGCGGTCGTTGTCCGAACGCAGGGCCTGGTCCTTGTAAGAGGAATCCTTTTCAGCTGTCGTATCGATCATCGAGAAGCTCACATGGTGGCCCCCCGATTCGTCGACGATCACGCCGCCCTTTTGCGATAGGCGGTTCAGCTCGAAGGTGGTGAAGAACAGGTGCAGCAAACTGGCGTGGTAGCTGTCCTTGACGTTCTCCATGTACAGCTTCCAGTTGTTGGGCAGGGCCTGGGTGAAGCGCCCGATGACTTCCACCGGCTTGTGCATGACCCGCTCGATGCGCTGGCAGATTTCGTCGCCCAGGTACTCCTCGATGCCGGGTACGTCCTCGGAGAAGCTGCCGAACACCAGGCCGCTGAAGGTGGCGATGCGCAGCTTGCGCGGACCGTGCTCTTCCTTGCAGAAGTCGGGCGGCATGCCGCCCTGGCCTTTGACGCCCTTCTCGAAGGCCACGCCGGTCAGGTCGCCCTGGCGGTTGTAGCTCCAGGCGTGGTAGACGCACTGGAAATTTTCCGCTTTGCCCGACTTTTCCAGGGCAATCAAGGCGCCCCGGTGCGCGCAGCGGTTTTCGAAGGCATAGATTTCATTGTCGCCGTCACGCACCACCACGACCGGTGTCTCCCCGGCGAAAGTGGTGCGGTAGCTGCCCGTGTCCGGCAGTTCGGCTTCCAGGCAGAGGTAGTTCCAGATGTTTCCCCTGAAAATGCGTTCCTGTTCAAGCGATGGCAGATCTCGGTCTGTGTAAAGGCTGTAGGGAATCCGCGTCAGCGCGGGGCTTCTCCAGTGGATAGGCTGTTCACGCATGCCGCTTACTCCAGTTTCACCTTGGCGCTTTGAATCACCTTGTGCCATTTTTCGGTTTCGGCGCGGATGAAGCGGCCGGTCTGCTCGGGCGACCAGCCGCGCGGCTCCGCCCCCTGCTCCGCGAATTTTTGCTTGACGTCCGGCAAAGCCAGGGCGTCGGCGAAGGACTTCTGCATGGACCCCGCCACCGCCGCGGGCGTGGTCGGGGGCGCCACGACGGCAAACCAGGTCACCGCATTCATGGCAGGAAGCTTCAATTCTGCGAAAGTGGGGATCTGCGGCAACGCTGTCGATCGCTGCTCGTCGGCTACCGCGAGGATCCGCAGCTTGCCGGCCTGGTGGAAAGGCATGGAAGAACTCAGGTTGTCGAAAAACACGTCGACCTGTCCGCCGATGAGGTCCACCAACGCCGGAGCGGTTCCCTTGTAGGGGATGTGCGTCATTTCGGTCCCGGTCAGTTGCATGAACAGGCTGGCTGTCAGGTGCGAGGTGGACCCGTTGCCTTGCGAGGCATAACCGACCTTGCCCGGGTTGGCCTTCAGGTAAGCAATGAACTCGGCCAGGCTCTTGACCGGGAGCTTGTTGCTGACAGCCAGCACGTTGGGCACGGTTGCGACAATGGTGACTGGCGTCCAGCGCGTCGGGTCAAAAGCGAGCTTGCTGTAGAGGTTGTGGTTGATGGCGATGGGCCCCGGTGGCGATACGAGCAGCGTTGTGCCATCCGGCTCGGCGCGATACACCAGGTCGGCGCCAATGTTGCCCCCCGCGCCTGCGCGGTTGTCCACCACGACGCCTGCGGGGAAGCTCCCGCGCATTTTTTCCGCAAGAATGCGCGGCAGGATGTCGGCCGTTCCGCCCGCTGGAAAGGGAACAATGAGCTTGACCGACTTGTCCGTTGGCTGGGCGATCGCGCTGCCGATCAGGCAGACGCTGGCGAGCAGCGCGGCGCCGATACGCCGGTTGAAAGGTGTTGTCATTTATTAGTCTCCGTAACCACGTCAAAGGATGTCGAGTGTGCCCTTTCAGGAGCCGGTGAAACAAGCTACATTTTCGTAATGCGCAAAATGTGTCCCTAATTCTTGATGGAGATCAGAGCATGCAGGACAAAAATATCGTTGTTTCCCTGCAAAAGGGCCTGGAGGTACTGACCTGTTTCGGCCGCCAGCACAGCCGCCTGACTGTTTCGGAAGTGGCCCGGTTGACCGATGTTTCACCCGCTTCGGCCCGGCGTTCGCTGCTCACATTGCAGGCGATGGGCTATCTGGGCGGTGACGGCAAGCATTTCTGGATGCTTCCCCGTAGCCTGCTGGTTGCCCACGCCTACCTCGCCTCGCGCCCCACGCCCTCGCTGGCCCAGCCTCTGCTGGACGCGTTGTCGGAGCGGACGCGTGAATCCGCGTCGCTGGGAACCTTGCTGGACGATGACGCGATCATCATCGCGCGGTCAACGGCCCGGCGCAGCCTCAGTACGGGCTTGGGCATTGGTTCGCGCTTGCCGGTGTACTGTTCCGCCATGGGCCGGGTCTTGCTGGCAAGCATGGCTCCGGAAGACGCGGCACGCCGGGTGCATGGCATGCCTCGGCCGCGGCTTACAGCCGAAACCGTGGTCGACGCATCGCTGATTGTGAAGTTGGTGGAGCGCTGCCGCAACGACGGGTATGCGACCAATGACGGAGAGCTGGAGACCGGGGTGCGCTCGATGGCTGTTCCGGTGGGCGACCGGGCCGGCAATGCCGTCGGCGCCATGAGTATCGCCGTGCGTGCCGAACGCATGACCATGATCGAGTTTCGAGACGCCTTCCTGCCCGCATTGCAGCGCGCCAGAACGACGCTGGCTGCACGCCTTTTTTCGCAATAGGCGCCCCGACGCCTGCCTGGCTTCAATCGCAGAGGCTGCGAATCTCCGGCGGAATCGGCAAGGCCCGGATTGCTTCCGGGTTGTCGGCGCGGCGGCCGGCGAAGATGCGCACTTCATCACATTCCATGATGAGATTCGCCGCCCGCATCACCCGGTAACGCTGCACAAAACTTTTCTCCCGCCATTCGGGGATGGAGGTGTGAATATCCAGGGTGTCGCCATACGTGGCGGTGCGCAAAAAGTGCGAGTGCGTGTTCACCAGCGGCGTGCCGATCACCCCCAGCGTTTTCTCGGTCTCCTGCCAGGACGGCACACCGCACTGCACAAAGAAGTGGCGCGATGCGGGTAGACCCGCAGCAGCTCCTCGATGCCAACCACTGAGGACTGCTGCAGGCGCTCGTAAATGTTGCGGCGCAGAACGCCGAAGTCGATTTCGGAGTTGCGCACCATGCTCGCAATGTCCTGCAAGGTCATGCCCGACTTGGGCGCGTCCTCCATTCCGCCAGCGGCGGCACGGTCTGCCGGATCGTAGAGCCGCCACTGCGCTGCCGAGCGTAGCTGGGCGCTCGGCAGCCACAACGAGAAGCCGACATCCTGGTTGGGGCGAATCTGCTCCTTGATGGCCAAGGCGTCGCGCTGGGACTCCCGCAGAACGGCGCTGAAGCGGCGTTGCTCCTGGTACTCCCGACTCTGGACGAAGGTACGCAAGCTGCGCGAGAAAGTCTGCAGCACCTCGTGCACGTTGCCACCTTCATCGAGCAGCCGGTTTGTCAAGTTCCGGAGGAACCTCTTTTCGCCGACGCCAGGCGCCGTGTAAGCCATCCCTCTGACAACCACAAGGTCAAATACGCTGGGGCGCTCTGCGCCATGTCCTCTCCGGCGCCTTTGAGCTGCTGCAACTCCTGCTGTAGCTTCTCGAGCAGCACCGAAGCGGGAACAACCTTCTCCTCGCCCAGCTACAGCAGGTGTTGCAACACTCCCAGCACCATCGGGGCTTTATCTGAGGCGAGCAGCTTCCACAGCGGCTGCTCTCGCAGCTGCCGCAGCTGGGCGATTGTCTTGACTGCTCTCACCTATCCGCCGTTAAGGATGGTCTGAATAACTCACCGCCAATTGGAGTAGTGGTCGGTTAGTTTTGAGGCGGTGGGACTTTACGAGCAATCCCCTGGAATTTCGTTGTTTTCGGGGACCTGTTGGGCTAGTTTCGCCCTTTGCAAAGCCTTCGCCCTGTTTTCGGGCGCACTCATGCAACAGTCACCATCAATTTGCTGCGCATCATCCACAGATTGGACAGCGCAAACAGCGTGAAGAGCTGTGCCGTGTTTTTCTTCAAGCCACGATAGCGAACCTTCACAAAGCCAAACTGGCACTTGAGCACCCGAAACGGGTGCTCCACTTTGGCCCGGATGCCCGTCTTGAGTTTTTCTGCCCGGTCGATCATGGCGTCGACCTCGTTTTCTTTGTTGAGCGCACGGCGCTTGCCAGGACGCATGGCCACATGCCAGGTGACCCCCGTCTTGGCATCAGGGCGCTTTTCGATTCCCTGGTAACCCGCATCACCAAAGGCAACCGTTTCCTGCCCGTGCAGCAAAGTGCTGCCTTCAACGATATCACTGACGTGGCCAGAGGTTCCACGCACGGTGTGCACTAATCCAGAATCCGCATCGACGCCGATATGAGCTTTCATGCCAAAGTACCACTGGTTGCCCTTCTTGCTGGAGTGCATGTCAGGGTCGCGTGCTTTGTCTTTATTCTTGGTGGAGCACGGTGCTGGAATTAGGGTGGCGTCTACTGCGGTGCCAGCCTTGAGTAGCAATCCGCGCTGGGTCAGAAGTTCGTTGACGGTGACCAGAATTTTCTCTGCGAGTTTGTGTTTCTCCAGCCGGTGGCGAAAGCGCAGGATGGTCGATTCATCGGGCAGGCGGGCAAACCCCTCAAGCTGCGCAAACTCGCGCAACAAAGGTGTGTCGAAGAACGCCTCTTCCATACCTGGGTCCGACAAGGTGAACCATTGCTGCATGAAGTGAATCCGCAGCATGGTCATCAACGAAAAGGGTGGCCTGCCATTGCGACCTTCTGGATAGAACGGGGCAATGAGTTCGACCAGCGCGCCCCACGGCACGACTCGCTCCATCTGCTCCAGGAACTCGCGTTTGCGAGTTTTCTTCACACTGAGATTGAGAGCCAAAGCTGCTTGTTTCATGGGTAATATTTTCTGGCTCGTCCGGGGAATCTGTGGGTAGTTTCTGAGGGTTTGGGGATAACGACATGGATTTTCCAGTGGGTTAGATATCCCGCCCGCCGTGGACAAGGCACCTGCCTACAGACGAGCCTGGGTACAGCGGCTCGGCGGTGCGTGACTTGC
>NZ_NBZV01000075.1 GCF_002379095.1 Polaromonas sp. AER18D-145 | reverse complement strand
CTGTCTGGGTCCTTCCGCTTCGCTCCAGGCAACCTGCGCTGCTCGACTGCGGCGGGGGTCCGCAGAACTCGCTGCGCTCGGACAACTGCGGCCCTGATCCCGCCTCCATCTGCGCTGCTCGGCCCAGCCAAACGGGTTGGGGAGCGAAGCCAGAAAGCGGGGAAACATGACACGCGAAGCGTGTCATGTCGGATTCAGCAGACCATCATGTTTGCACGCGAGAGCAACACACGCGGCCAAATGAAGCTCCCCTCCATCGCCCAGCGGGGCGAGGGGCGGGGGGAGGGAGTGGGGAGTCGGACCCACTGTCCATCGCAAGCCCCAAAAGCAGCGTGAGTTTTGGGGCGACCGACAGGAAATGCCTAGCCCGCCGGGGCGAGACCCGGCCTGCTGAAGGTACTACTCCAGATCGAGCAAGCAAAAAATGCAGTTAGGCAGGCAGCCAGGCAGCCAACCAACCAACCCTCACCGCTGGTTCTCACCCCGCATGCGATTGATCTCGGTCGGCGTCACCGCGCTCGCCTGGTGGCCCCATGCGCTACGCAGGTAGGTCAGCAGCTCGGCCAGTTCGGTGTCGTCGAGCACCAGGACAAACGGGGGCATGCCGAAGGGGCGCGGGTTGCCGGCCGTGGCCGGGGCGTAACCGCCGTTGAGCACGATCTGCACGAGGTTGGCGGTGGAGTCCATGGTCACGGCGCGGTTGCCCGCCAGGGCCGGGTAGGCGCCCGGCACGCCCTGGCCCTGGTCGCCGTGGCACTGCGCGCAATGCTGCTCGTACAGCTTGGCGCCGGCGGCCGGCAGACGGCCTGCCGCTGCGGTGGAAGCGCGGGCCACGGGTGCAGGCGGCAGCGACTTCAGGAACACGGCCATGGCCGCCAGGTCCTGATCGCTCAGGTGCTGGGTGCTGTGCAGCACCACCTCGGCCATGGGCCCGAGCACCGAGCCGCGCGGCGACACGCCGGTCTTGAGCAGGGCCGCAATGTGTTCCGGCGTCCAGTCGGCCACGCCGGCCTCCGATGCGGAGGTCAGCGAGGGCGCGTACCAGTTCTGCATCGGGATCAGGCCGCCGGCCAGGTCCAGCGGGGTGTTGGCGGCCCCCAGCGCATTGCGCGTGCTGTGGCAGGCGCTGCAGTGGCCCAGGCCGCGCACCAGGTAGGCGCCGCGATTCCATTCGGCCGTCTGTTTGGTGTCGGGCGCGTAACGCGCCGGGCTGAAGTACAACGCGCGCCAGACCGCCAGCGCCGCCTGCGTGCTGAAGGGCCAGCGCAGGGTATGGGGGGTGTTGGGCTGCGTGGCCGGTGGCAGGCTGTGCAGGTAGGCGTAGAGCGCGTCCGAGTCTTCGCGCGTGATTTCGGTGTAGTTGGTGTAGGGGAAGGCCGGGTAAAGCAGGTGGCCGTCCCTGGAGCGGCCGTTGTGCATGGCACGCCAGAAATGGGTGGGTGACCACTGGCCGATGCCGGTGCTGCGGTCGGGTGTCAGGTTGCTCGAAAAAACGGTGCCGAACGGCGTGTCTATGCCGCGGCCGCCGGCGTACGGCGTGCCGCCGCGCGCGGTGTGGCAACTCATGCAGTTGCCGGCGCGCGCAAGGTAGGCGCCACGTGCTATCCGCGCCGGCAGGGCGGCCGCGGTGGCCACGGGAGTCGTGACGTTGGGTTCATCGCGCACGTTGAGCTGCCAGACGAGGGCGGCCAGCGCCAGCGCCGCCGCGGCGCTGCCCAGGAGCCAGGTGGCCAGCCGTTTCATGGCCGCGTGCCCCGTGGTGCGGCGGCGCTGCCGCACGCCGGGAGCGCCTGGCCGGCGGGCGCGGCCGGCAGGGTTGCCGCCGGTTTGCTGCTGGTCGGCAGGGGCTGGGCCGCCAGCCAGCTGGTGGCGGCATGGATGTCTGCGTCGCTCATCCGGGCGACGATGCTGGCCATGCAGTCCGGCGCGTGGGCGCGCCGCTGTCCGGTGCGCCAGGCGCCGAGCTGGGCGTTCAGGTAGTCCCGCGGCAGCCCCAGCAGGCCGGGAACATGGGGGGTGACGCCGGTCATGGCCTGGCCGTGGCAGGAGACGCAGGCCGGCAGGCGCCGGCCAGGATCCCCCTGCATGACGAGCGCCTTGCCGCGCTGCAACACGTCAGACGCAGCAGCCGGCGCGGCCGGGGCCGGGTAGGGCAGGTCGAGGGCTGAAAAGTAGCGCGCAATTTCCATCAGGTAGTCGTCGGACAGCGGATCGACCAGCTGCGTCATCAGCGCGTAGTGGCGCCGGCTGTCGCGGAAGTTGAGCAACTGGTTGTACAGGTAGCCGGCGGGTTTGCCGGCCAGGCGCGGGTAGTAGCCGTCGGGGCCGGCGCGTCCCTGGGCGCCGTGGCAGGCGGTGCAGGCCAGGGTGCGTTGGGCGATGGTGTCTTCAAACGGCGCGGCACCCGCCGTACCGGCAAGCAGCCAGATGGCCGCGGCCAGCAGGTGGGCCAGCGCGGTGGAGGGGAGGAATAAAAATGTTTTCACGGGGGCATCATGCCTTGGGGCAGGGGCGCCGGTCACAAACGCGTTGCCGATGAAGATGGTCAGCGCGGCGGCAGCGGGCGGTCCCGGCGGGTACGTTAGCGTTTGGGGCTGCTGCGCAGACAGGCCAGGAAGTGGTCCCAGCTGGCCTGCAGCTCCTTCATGCGGGCGCCCTTGTCGAGCACCGCGCCGCTGGCCGCCTCGGTACGCCTGACCACCTTGGCCAGGGCGCTGGCCGGCAGCGGCCCGACCTGCTGGCGCAAGGCTCCGGCCTTGAGGCGCATGTCCGAGATCTCGTCCCGGACCAGCGACTTGTTGGACGCGCAGGCGATGCTGCCCACCAGTTCGGCCATCTCTGCCAAAGCCGGGTCCAGGTACCAGACCGCCGCCGTGCCAAGCGCCAGCGCCCAGATGCGCTTGTCGCGCGTGGGCGCGACGTGAATCGACCCGGCAGCGGGTGCTGCGGTCTCCTGGGGGTGAACGGTTGCAGTTGCGGTTGGCATCTTCATGGAAGTGCTGAGCTTGGCAGGCAAAGCTGAATTTTCCCTGACTTGTCCGGGCCCTGCCGGCCGGCGCCTGCAAGACCCTGCACCGATCCTGTGCACTTTGGCGGCCAGGGGCCCGTCGGCGCTTTTCGGGAAAGCGTGGAAAGCTATCAAAAGAGGAGCAATCAAAGGGGAGCCATTTCATGGCCCGGCCAGCCAGCGGGCAAGCTGCTGGCAGACCCAGCCGGCGTCATCGTGCGGCAGGTCGTGGCCGGCCCAGGGGTGGCTGTGGTGGGCCGCCTGCCAGGCGCCGGCCAGCCGGTGTGAGCAGCGCGGGTCCACCAGCCGGTCCGCGCCCGACGACAACACCAGCGTGGGGCAGGGTGGCGCCAGGGGTCCGCTCGAGAACCGCGCAGCGGCCAGCAACTGGCGCCAGGCGTTGGCCGGGCTCACCGGGGCCGTCTGGCGAATGTGGACCCATACGGCGACATCGGCCTCGCGCGATGAGGTGTTGTTGCAGGTCAGCCGGTGGATGGTGCGTTCGGCGTAGTCTGCGCTACGCCAGCGCGCGGCCAGCAGCGCCAGTGCCAGCCAGTTGCCGGGGCGCAGCCGTTCGGTCACGGGGCTGAAGGGTCGCATGCTGGTGTTGATGAGGACCAGCCGGTGGACCTCCTGAGGATGCTGCTGCGCCCAGTCGGTCGCCACCATGCCGCCCAGTGACATGGCCAGCAGGTTCCAGGGGGGCGCCACGCCCTGCGCCTGCAACTGGTGGCGTGCCAGCGCCATGATGCCGCGCACCGAGGCCGGCGACACCTGGCGGTGAAACACACCGTTGCCCGGCAGGTCCAGTGTCACGACCTGGCCGGCGTCCGGGAGGCTGGCCAGTTGCTGCGGCAAGTCGCCCCAGTGCCTGGCCTCGCGGGTCAGGCCGCGCAACAGGACCCAGCTCATGGCGCCCGCCTTGGGCGCCAGTGCGCTACCGCCAGTTGGGCGAGCTGGGCACGCTGCTCGCCCGCGGGCAGCCAGCCCGGTGCGGAGAACGCGGCGCGTGTGAGGAAGTCCAGCAGGTCCGCATGGCGGCGCAGCACCCGCTTGACGCGGTGCGCCTTGATCGGGTTGAACATGCCATGGCGCGAGAACAACTGGCGCGGGTTCTTGCGTATCCACAGCCAGGAGCCGAGCTCGAGTGTCATCGGCAGAAACACGTGGTGGGCCGGCGCCTGGTCATAGGCGTGGTCCCAGAGATCGCCGTGCAGCAGGTACTGGTTGCTTTGCGGCTCGAAGCTGTAGCCGTGGTGCGGATGCGATTGCTCGAGCATGGTCTTGAGCGCGAACATCTCGGGCAGGTGCGCCATCAGCCGCCGCGTCTTGGCGTAGGGAAACCAGAGGCTGTCGTCAAAACCATAACCCGAATGGCAGTCCAGCGCCAGGCTGAAGGGCCGGCTGGCCAGTTGCTCACGCACCACCTGCAACAGGGCCGCGCTTTCGATTTCCATGGGTGCGCCGGGCCGGCCGCAGTACCAGGGCAGCAGCGGGCCGAAGGTCTGCCCACCCGCCAGAAAGGGCACCGGGCTTTCGGCCTTTTGCGGCGCGTTGCGCATCAGGTCCACGCCACGCGGGTTGGCGCGTTTGTGCGCCCACATGCCGCCCGGGTTGACGATGGGCATGAACACCAGCCGCACCTTTTGCAGTTGCTGGTGCAGCAGCTCGTCCCATTCGAGGCGGAACAGCAGCGCCCGCATCCAGGCCAGGATCAGCTGGGTGCCGATGCGCTCCAGGCCGTGGATGCCGCCGAAAAAACCGACTGCGGGCGCCCGCGGGTCACGCGAACCGATGCTGGCGGTGTACAGCGCGAAAGAAGGGCCGCGGGTGGCAATCTCGCCCACCGTCTGGATGTCGAAATGCGTGCTGCCGGCCAGCAGGATGGCCTTGAGTTCTTCCTGTTCGGCAAAGGTGGCGGCGCCGTCGGGGTTGGCCGCCAGACGGGAGAGGTCAAAACCGCCGGCAGGCGGGCGCAGAAAGTCCATGTCTCCATCCTGGCACAGCGGTGTGACAAGACGATGTGCGGCGCAGCCTGTTGCGGCTGGTCTGAGGATGCTATTAAAAGTATAGCTGCTTGCGACCGACCTTATTGGGCTGGAGGCTGATTTCATTCATTTTTTGGCCGGCGCTCAGGCCGGCCGCGTGATCACCAGGTCGGCCACCGGGTAGGCGACGCAGGGCAGGATGTAGCCGTCGGCTTTTTCTTCGGCGCTCAGGCCCGGCCACTCGATGCGGTAGACCACCTGGCCGCTGGCCAGGCGGCAGATGCAACTGCGGCAGGTGCCATTGCGGCAGGAACTTTCAAGCAGGATGCCGGCCTGCAGGGCCGACTGCAGCAGGGACTGCGAGGCGGGTGCCGCGAAAGGCGGGCCCGCAGATCCCAGGCGGGCGTGGAACACGGCGTTGTTGTCGAAAGCTGCGGGCATGGCGCCAGTTTATTGATCTTTTCCAAATACACGACAGTGAATTGGACGATCTCACCCTCGCCCTCTGGGAGAGGGCCGGGGTGAGGGATGGCGCGTTACGATTGTTTTGGGTTTCGACACGCGCCATGGGCGCTGCCGCGCAGGCGACGGCAGGTCCCAGGCGGGACAGGTCCTGGCAGGGCTGTCCGTATGATTTTCCCTTTTGTGGTTCAAGGATCCATCAGTGCAAACATCATTCAAGGACAAGGTCGCCCTCGTCACGGGCGGCGGCGGCGGGATAGGACGGGCCACCGTGCTGGCGTTTGCACGGGCCGGGGCCCGTGTGGTCGTGGCCGACATCGCCGCCGACGCCGGCCAGGAAACGGTGGCGCTGGTGCAGGCCGCGGGCGGCGAGGCGAGTTTCATCCGCACCGACGTGACGCAGGCAGACCAGGTGCAGGCCATGGTGGCCCACACGGTGGCAGCTTATGGCCGGCTCGACTGCGCCTTCAACAACGCCGGCATCGAGGAAGAACACCTGCGCCTGGCCGACTGCAGCGAAGCCACCTTCGATCGCATCATGGGCATCAACGTCAAGGGCGTGTGGTTGTGCCTGAAGTACCAGCTTGCGCAGATGCAGCAGCAGGGCGGCGGCGCCATCGTCAACACCGCCTCGGTGGCCGGCCTGGTGGGCGCGCCCAAGATGGCGGCCTACAGCGCCAGCAAACACGCAGTGCTGGGCCTGACCAAATCGGCAGCGATCGAATACGCGCGCAAGGGCATCCGTGTCAACGCGGTGTGCCCGGGTGTGATTCGCACCGCCATGTACGAACGCGCCGTTGCGGCCGATCCGCAGATCGGCGTGGCCGCCGCGCAGATGCACCCGCTTGGGCGCCTGGGCGAGGTCGATGAAGTGGCGGCCGTGGTGCTGTGGCTCAGCTCGGACGCGGCCTCTTTTGTCACCGGGCATGCCCACACGGTCGATGGCGGCCTGACGGCGGTATGAAGGCGGTGTGACGGCGGTCTGGGTGCGGCAGGAGGCGCGGACGCATTTGCTGCGACAATCCGGGTCCCCCAACAACGATTCCTCAGCGCGTCTTTTTTCATGTCCAGCTACCAAGTTCGCCCCGCCACCGTGCGCGATGCCAAAGCCATCGCCGAAATCAACGACGCCTCTTCCCGCGCCGCCTACAAGGGGCTGGTGCCCGATGACCAGCTGGGCACCCTGGCGGTGGACAAGCGCCAGCAGTTCTGGCGCGATGCCATCGAATACATGGAGCCGCAGGTGCATGTGGCCACCGACGGCGAGCGTGTGGTCGGTTTTGTCGGCTTTGACCGTTCGCGCGACAAGGGAACACCTTCCACCTGCGGCGAGATCTGGGCCATTTTTGTGGACCCGGCGCACTGGGACAAGGGCGTGGGCGTGGCCTTGTGGGATGCGGCCAACGACGGCCTCAAGGAAGAAGGCTGCACCAAGGTCACCATCTGGGTACCGGTGCGCAACGAGCGTGCGTTGCGCTTTCATGAACGCGCAGGCTTCAAACGCGAGATGACCTCGCTCAAGACCGTGGTGATCGGTTCCGTCAAGCTCGAGGAAATCCGCCTCAAGCGCGACGTGGGCTGAACCAGCCCGCCACCGGGTTCAGGACGGCACGTCGATCACGCGTTCGTCGTCCGGAATCACCGGCATGTCTTCTTCCGGAGTCAGTGGCAGGTCGTCGGTCTCGTCCTGGCCGGTGGCTTCTTCGGGGCTGTCCCGGTGACGGCGCCCGCTGTCGCTGCCGCTGCTGATCCATGCTGTCATGATGTGCTCCGCTGGGCTGTGGTGGGACCCCATGTTGCGCCGTTTGCCGCAACCAGCGCTTGGGAAAAACCTCTGTTCGCCTGTCAGCGCAGGCCGACAGTGCGACGCACCGGCGCAGCGGCCGGGGCTGGTTTTTATGCACGATTTTGGCCTCTGGCCCTTGCCTGCATTGTGCGGACAGCTATGCATTGGATAGCATGCCCGACCGGCAGGGCGGCGCCCGACATGACCGCACTGTATTACGATGACTGCTTCTATGAGCACCGCCACCGACACCCCCTTTTTCGCATTGTTTGACACCGCCATCGGCTGCTGCGGCATCGCCTGGGGCGACGCCGGCGTCCGGGGTGTGCAGCTGCCCGAGGCCGGGGCGCAGCAGACCCGTGACCGCATGCGCGAGCGTTTCCCCGACGGGCAGGAGGCGGCGCCGCCGGCCGATGTGCAGGCCGCTGTTGCAGGCGTGGTGGCGATGCTGCGCGGGCAGGCGCACGACTTCAGCGCGCTGGTGCTCGACATGCGCGGCGTGCCCGAATTTCACCAGCGTGTGTATGCGGTGGCGCGCAACATCGCACCTGGCCAGACCCTGACCTACGGCGAGGTGGCCGCCCGCCTGGGCGAGCCGGGCGCGGCGCGTGCGGTGGGCCAGGCGCTGGGGCGCAACCCGTTTGCGCCCGTGGTGCCTTGCCACCGCGTGCTGGCGGCCGGCGACCAGCCGGGCGGGTTTTCAGCCAGCGGCGGCGTCCGGACCAAGCTCAGGCTGCTGCTCATCGAAGGTGCCATGCGCGGCACGCCTGGCCTGTTCGACTGACTCGCCGGTCGCCGAGCAAGGCGGGCTCGGCCCTCTGGCTCCCTTGTCCTACAGCCAGCGCCTCCCCCTCCGCACAAGGTGCAGGCGCTGCATGCGGGAAAGTGCACTGTGCGCCCCAGGCCATGCGCTGCCATGGCTGGGTGACACGCCAATTTTCTGATTCCCATCGCATTTACCAAAGGACTTCACCATGGACAAATCCACCGCCAGCGCCTACCCCGGTTCCGCCACCTCGTCCAGCGAAAGCGCACTGATGCGCGGCGTAGACCAGGCCGGCAGCACGCTTCATCACACGATTGACAAGGTGGCCGAACCTGCCCGCAACACCGTGGACCGGGCCGCAAGCGCAGCCCACAACACGGTGGACAAACTGGCCAGCGGCGCCAACTCGGTAGCCGGCAAGTTCAGCGACCAGGCGCACCGCCTGAGCGACGCTCCCCTGCAGGCGGTCGACCATTCCAAGGCCTACATCAAGGACCATCCGCTGCAGGCCGTCGGTTTTGCGGTGCTGGCCGGATTTGTGCTTGGTCGCCTGACCGCCAGCCGTTACTGATCAGCCGGCAAGCCTCACACGGCGATCAGTCGCAGGTGGGTGATTTCCGAGGGCGCGCCGAAACGTTTGGGTGGCCCCCAGTAGCCGGTGCCGCGGCTGGTGTAGATCCAGAGCTTTTCCAGCCGGTGCAGGCCGGCGGTGAAAGGCTGCTGGAAACGCACGAAAAAATTCCAGGGCCAGAATTGCCCGCCATGGGTGTGGCCCGACAGCTGCAGGTCAAAGCCGGCTTTTTCTGCCTCGTGCGCGCTGCGCGGCTGGTGCGCCAGCAACACGCGCACTGCAAAGCAGCCAAATACAAGAGACAAGAGGCTTGGCTGTGCAGCCTCCTCCTAGACGCGCGGGTTGCCCCAGGCGCGGGTTGCAAAGAAAGCCGCCGTGACGGCCGCTGCCGTCAAGGCGCTGCCCCAGGCCATGTCCACCAGCGTCAGCTGCAGCGGCCAGCCCTGCAGGGTGGCCAGGTTGCTCAGGTCATAGGTGCCATACGCCAGCAGGCCCAGCAACGCGCCCAGGGCGGCCCCATGGGTCCAGCTGGACTGCTCCAGGGCGGGCAGCACGGCAAACACCACCACGCCGACCGGGTACAGCAGGTAAAACGCGGCGGCCGGCAGCAGCAGGGGCTGCGCACGCATCAGCGGGCCTATCCAGGCCTGGTACTGCTGCGGCATCAGCAGCCCGAGCCAGATGCCGTCGGCCACGACAAGAAAGAGCAGGGTGGCGAGGTAGGCGGTCAGTGGTTTTTTCATGGCTGCAGCCATTCTCCGCGGATTTGCCATGGCCGGCGCTGTGATGGCGCATGCCCGACGACAATACGTTTTTTTCATTCACCCACTTTGCAGGAATACCTCCATGGCCAGTAGCCTGTTTGCGCTGATTGACGACATTGCCACCGTGCTCGACGATGTCGCCTTGCTGACCAAGGTGGCCGCCAAGAAAACCGCCGGCGTGCTCGGTGACGACCTGGCACTGAACGCCCAGCAGGTCTCCGGGGTGAAAGTGGACCGCGAGCTGCCGGTGGTGTGGGCGGTGGCCAAGGGGTCCTTCCTGAACAAGGTTGTTCTGGTGCCGGTGGCGCTCACCATCAGCGCGTTTGCGCCCTGGGCCGTCACGCCTTTGCTGATGGTCGGCGGCGCCTTCCTCTGTTACGAGGGCTTCGAGAAGCTGGCGCACAAATTCCTGCACAGCCGGGCCGAAGACGAGGCCCATGAAAAAGAATTGCTGGAGGCGCTGATCGACCCCTCGGTGGACCTGGTGGTGGTCGAGAAGGACAAGATCAAGGGCGCGATACGGACCGACTTCATCCTCTCGGCCGAAATCATTGCGATCACGCTGGGCACGGTGCAGGCCAGTCCTTTCGTCACCCAGGTCACGGTTCTGAGCGGGATTGCGATCCTCATGACGGTGGGGGTGTATGGCCTGGTGGCCGGCATTGTCAAGCTTGACGATGCGGGGCTCTACCTGAGCCAGAAAACAGGTGACAGCGGGGCGACCCGCCTGCGGCGCAGCCTGGGTCGCGGCATTGTGCTGACGGCGCCCTGGCTCATGAAAGCGCTGTCGGTGGCCGGCACGGCTGCGATGTTTCTGGTTGGCGGCGGCATCCTCACGCACGGCGTTCCCGCGCTGCGCCACGCCATTGAAGCGCTGGCCGCGCGCGCCGGCAGCGTGCTGGGCGCCGTCACCCCCTTGCTGGCCGACGCGCTGGTGGGCATGGTCGCCGGTGCGCTGGTGCTGGGCGCTGTGACGCTGGTGCAGCGCATGCGGGGCCGGAAGCCAGCCTGAGTCTCCGGCGCTGGCGGCCGGCCTGTGCCAGCTGAGGGCCACGCCTGTCGGCACCGACGCTGTCCGGTCCGATTGGCCATAATGGCAGGCGTGGCACGAGGTGCGTCTGCCGGTCTACGCCGGCATCCATCACCCCCCGCAGCGGACCCGTTCCCGTTTTCAAACAGATGCTGGGAGGCCTGAGCGGCGTTCTGGCCAAGGCCGAGGCGCACGCCACGGCCCGCAACATCACGCCCGCCGCCTTGCTGCAGGCGCGGCTCTCCCCCGACATGTTTCCCCTGCTGCGCCAGGTTCAGGTGGCCTGCGATTTTGCAAAAAGCGTGTCGGCACGCATCGCCGGTGTGGAGGTGCCGGGCTTTGAGGACAAGGAAGAAAGTTTTGCCGACCTGCAGGTGCGTATTGCCAAAACCCTGGCGTTTGTGGACAGCCTCAGTGCGGCGCAGATCGACGGCAGCGAAGCGCGCCAGATCGTGACGCAGGCCGGCACGCCCAAGGAAAAGATCTTCAGCGGCCAGTCCTACCTGCTGAACTACGGCTTGCCGCATTTCTTTTTCCACACCACGACGGCCTATGCCATCCTGCGCCACAGCGGCGTGGACATCGGCAAGAAGGACTACATCGGCAGCTACTGAGCTTACGGCCGTTTATTTTTCCGGCGACGGCCGGGCTGGCTGGACAGGGGCCGGCCTGGCCGATGGACGCGGCCACGGCGCCGAGGTTTCATCCAGGTGGTTCTGCGATCCTTCGGCAAAGGGCCAACCCTTGTGGGGCGCCGCAGAGGTCTCGTCCGTCTGCGGGGTGGCGGGAAG
>NZ_NBZV01000074.1 GCF_002379095.1 Polaromonas sp. AER18D-145 | reverse complement strand
GTAGGTCAAAGGGGGGCAGGGGGAGCAGGGGGGCACCCGGATCGCTGCCTTCGTCGTCAGCGTCCATGGCGTCGTCTTCGGCCTGGGCCCAGAACAGCCGGTCAGGCACGATATTGCCCATGCCGGGGTGAAAGCCGGCGTCCAGGCTGTGGTCGAGGTAGGTCAGGGCTTCGGCCGTGGCGGCCTGGAGGTTGTGGCCGTTGGCCAGCAGCGCCGTCAGGGCGGCCGTCAGCGTGTCGCCGGCGCCGGCAAACACCGCCTCGAAACGCTCGAATTTTTCGCTGTAGAGAATGGCCTGTGGCGTGGCCAGCACGTTGTCAATGAACTGGTCGGGCAGGGGCACGCCGGTCACCAGCGTGTACGGCACCCCGAACTCGGAAGCGGCCTTGGCGATATCACGTGCCGACGGGCTCTTGTCACCGGTCCAGTCCGGCAGCAGCCAGCGCCACAGGCTGCTGTGGTTGCCCACCAGCACCGTGGTTTGCGGCAGCATCAGTTCACGGAAAGCGTCGAGGTAGCTGTCGATCGCCTCTTCTTCCCACCATGACAGGTTGGGCATGTAGGCTATCAGCGGTACATCGGCATAGTCCGACGCAATTTCCGCGATCGCGCTGATGGTTTCCGGGCTTCCGACAAAACCAACCTTGATGGCGGCGACCGGCATGTCTTCCAGCGCCGTGCGGGCCTGCTCGGTGACTGCCTCTTCATCAAAGGAAACATGATCGAAAATTTCGGCCGTATCACGCACATAGGCCCCGGTGACGACCGCCAGCGCATGGGCGCCGGCGGACGTGATGGCGCTGATGTCGGCCGTCAGGCCGCCAGCGCCGCTGGGGTCATTGGCGTTGAAGCTCATCACGCAAGCGGGAGAGGTTTCGCTGTCCTCTGTTTCCATTTGCGGGGTATCCAGAGGAGTGGGGGTGGGGTTTGCCATAGGGCTGGAATTTTGCCTCGTAAGCGAATAAGCAACGCCGCCTCGATACAATTGTTGCATTCTATTCGAAGGCAACTTAAGCTGTGACTCAATCAATGACCTGGATGTGTTTAATTTGTGGGTGGATTTATGACGAAGCAACCGGCGCGCCGGAACATGGCATTGCGGCGGGCACGCCCTGGGCCCAGGTGCCGATGAACTGGACCTGTCCTGAATGCGGTGCGCGCAAGGAAGACTTCGAAATGGTTCAAATCTGAATGGCCGAGCCAGGTGTCTAAACAAAAACGCGCAGTGGGCAGTGCCGGGCCGGCGGCGCGGTTCAAGGAGCACAGTCAGTGAGTATTACCAGTTCGGGTCTCAAGGTCTTGGTCATCGACGACAGCAACACGATCCGGCGCAGCGCGGAGATCTTCCTGAAGCAGGGCGGCCATGAGGTCCTGCTGGCCGAGGATGGTTTTGACGCGCTCTCCAAAGTCAATGACTACCTGCCCGACCTGATCTTCTGCGACATCCTGATGCCTCGTCTCGACGGCTATCAGACCTGCGCCATCATCAAGCGCAACCCGAAATTTTCCAATGTGCCGATTGTGATGCTGTCTTCCAAGGACGGTGTTTTCGACAAGGCAAGAGGCAGGATGGTCGGCTCGCAAGACTACCTGACCAAACCATTTACCAAAGACCAGTTGCTGCACACCGTTCAGGAGCTGGGTAGCGCAAAACAAGGAGTAGCGTGATGGCGATTAAAAAGATTCTGATTGTGGATGACTCTAAAACGGAGTTGATGTTCATGACCGACCTGCTGGGCAAAAAAGGGTTTGCCGTGAAAACCGCCGAGAACGCGGAAGACGCCTTTCGTCGGCTGGCCGAGGAAAAGCCCGACCTGATCCTGATGGACGTGGTGATGCCCGGGCAAAATGGTTTCCAGCTGACGCGCGCCATTACCCGGGACCCGCTGTACGCAGACGTGCCCATCATCATGTGTACCAGCAAAAATCAGGAAACCGACCGCGTCTGGGGCATGCGGCAGGGCGCCAAGGACTACATCACCAAACCGGTGGATGCTGACGACCTGATGGCCAAAATCAAGGCGCTGGGCTGATCCCGCACCGATCCCGCTAAAGCATGGCCAACCGACAAGCACTTAGAGAACTGCAAAGCCGTCTCGCCGACAGGCTGAAGGCGGCCAAGACCCAGGGTGTTTCGGCGTCCTGGCTGGCCGTTGAGGCAGGGGGCGGGAAATACCTCTTCCCCCTGAATCAGTCCGGAGAAATCTTTCCCTGGGTCAGTGCCCAGAATGTGCCCTACACGCAAGCCTGGTTTGCCGGGGTGGCCAATCTGCGTGGTGGCCTCTACGGTGTGGTGGATCTGGCGAGTTTTGTGACCGGCAAAATGCCACCGGCGCGCAGTGAGCTGGCGCGCACCGAGTCGCGGCTGGTGGCGCTCAACAGCGCTCTGGAGATCAATTGCGCCTTGCAGATCGACAAGCTGGCCGGCCTGCGCAATCCGGAAGCGTTCACGGACTTTGCCGAAAGATCGTCGGACGCGCCGGAGTTTTTCGGCCACAGCTATGTGGATTCGAACGGTGTGCATTGGCAGGAAATCAATCTGCAGTTGCTGGCGCAACAAGCCCATTTTTTGACCATCAGCGCCTAGCGCTATCACGTTTTTCCCGGAAGGCTCACCATGTCTGTTGTCGAAAATATTCAGAAGCTGTTCAAAACAAAGTCTGCGCCGCCCGAGGACAGCATGGATGGTGTCTCTCTGGACATGTCGGTGGATCCCCTGGCAACGGGGGCCATGGACGCTTCGGGTGGTTCGGCCGCCATGGCGCGCCTGGGTGACGGTCCGGAAAGCCAGTCCGCCGAGGACGGTTCAGAAAATGTCGAAACGCTGGCCTTGCCGGTCCTGGGCCGGCGGTCCATGGGCGAGCACCAGCGGATCCTGGTGATCTTGCTTGCTTTCGCGGTCGTGGTGCTCGGTTCCGTGACTTTTGTTGCACTGAACCAGGCGGACAGGGTCGCGCAGCAGGTGGCCGCCACCGGGCAGTCGCTGATGCAGTCGCAGCGGCTCGCGAAGTCCGTGTCCCAGGCTCTGGTGGGCAGTGCCCAGGCTTTCCCGGACGTGCGTGAAAGTTCTGACGTTCTGGCCAAAACCGTGCGCGGCCTGAGGTCGGGCGATGAGTCCCTGCGCCTGGAACCGGTCGCCGATCCCCTGCAGCCGGATGTCGACACCGTGACGCCGCTGATGGAACGCGCCGAGAAAAATGCATCAACCGTGATGGCCCAGCAGGCGATTTTGACGCAGGTGGGTAACGCGCTGCGCACCATCAACCGGCAGTCGTCGGATCTGCTTGAAATTGCCGAGACGGTGTCTTCGCTCAAGCTCCAGCAGAACGCGGCGCCCGCAGAAATTTCTGCGGCCGGCCAGCTGGTGATGTTGACCCAGCGTATCGGTAAATCCGCCAACGAATTCCTGACAATGGAAGGCGTGAGTCCCGAAGCCGTTTTCCTGCTGGGCAAGGATTTGAACTCGTTCAAGGAAATTGCACAGGGCCTGCAGGAGGGTAGCCCCGAGCTCCGTCTGGCGGGTTCCAAGGACCCGCAGACCCGCGAACGGCTTGAGGCGCTGATGGCGCTGTATGAGCAGACCCGCGTGCAGGCCGGTGCGATTCTGGGCAACTTGCAGGGTCTGGTGTCGGCTCGTGAGGCCCAGGCGTCGATCATTGCCGACAGCGAGCCTTTGCGCCGGGGTCTGGAAGACATCCAGGGCAAGCTGTCGTCACAAACCGGTTTGGGTGTCGGCGCGCTGGCGACGCTGGCTGCTGCTGCTGCCTTTGCACTGCTTTGCGCGGCAGGCCTAGCCCGTTTGCAGGTGCTTGACAGCCGGCAGCGCCAGGGTGTTGCGGAAAATCAGCGGCTGGAAGCCAAAGGCATGGAGCAGGACGCCAAGCGCGTCAATGACGCCAACCAGGCCGCCATTTTGCGATTGATGAACGAGTTGCAGACAGTGGCTGAAGGTGACTTGACCCAGGAAGCGACCGTGACCGAAGACATCACCGGCGCCATTGCTGACTCGGTGAACTACACGGTGGAAGAGTTGCGCCAGCTGGTAGGTAACGTGCAGAACACGGCAACCCGGGTGGCGCAAACCACGGCCCAGGTGGAAAGCACTTCGACCGAGCTGTTGGCAGCGTCCACCGAGCAGCTGCGGGAAATTCGCGAAACCGGCCAGTCGGTGCTCGACATGGCGACCCGAATCAACCAGGTGTCCACCCAGGCCCAGGAATCTTCCCAGGTGGCGCGTCAATCGCTGACCGCCGCCGAATCGGGTTTGCAGGCGGTGCAAAACGCCATTGGCGGCATGAACTCCATCCGCGACCAGATCCAGGAAACCTCCAAGCGGATCAAGCGACTCGGTGAGTCTTCCCAGGAGATTGGCGAGATCACCGAACTGATTTCGGACATTACCGAACAGACCAACGTGCTGGCGCTCAACGCGGCCATTCAGGCCGCGTCCGCTGGTGAAGCCGGCCGCGGATTCTCGGTGGTTGCCGAGGAGGTGCAGCGACTGGCTGAGCGTTCCGCAGATGCCACGCGCCAGATTTCTGCGCTGGTGAAAGCCATTCAGACCGATACACAGGATGCGGTGGCCGCCATGGAGCGCTCCACGCAGGGTGTGGTCGAAGGGGCCAAACTGTCGGACAGCGCCGGTACCGCACTGTCCGAAATTGACCTGGTGTCACGCCGGCTGGCTGATCTGATTGAGCAGATTTCCGACTCGGCTTCCAGAGAGGCGGAATCGGCCAACGTGGTGGCCGGCAACATCCAGCACATTTTTGCGGTGACCGAGCAAACCGGAGAAGGCACGCGATCCACTGCGCAGCAGGTGCGGGATTTGTCCCGCATGGCCGAAGAACTCAGGCAGTCCGTCTCGCGATTCAAGATCGCCTGACGCATCGCTGATTTTTTCCTGTCCGTGACCTCCGATTTCTGAACCGGCCTGCCATCTATGCAATCGAATGCTCCGAATTCATCTCCTGCCGAACTCGACCTGGCCGTGAATGATCTGGGTCCATTGGCGTGGGTGCTGGACGAACTTCGAAAATCCCTGGACGGCGCTGCCAAGGCCCTGAAGCGGTTCGTGCGTGACGCCGAATTGGCACGTGGCTCCGACCTCGCGGCCCTTGACGCCAGCCAGTTGCGTATCGCACGTCAGCAGTTGCACCAGGCCGTGGGTGCGCTGGAGATGGTTGGGTTGGGTGCCCCCGCGCTGTTGCTGCGCGCGATGGAGGCCGCTGTGCAGCGGTTTGTCCAGCGGCCGGAGCAATGTAGTCAGGAGGCGGCGGCCAAGGTCGAACAGGCCAGTTTCGCCTTGACCGAATACCTCGAAGGGGTGCTGGCCGACAAGCCGGTGTCTGCCGTCTCGCTGTTCCCCCAGTACCGTGATGTTCAGGGGCTGGTCGGTGCGGACCGCATTCATCCGGCCGATCTCTGGATGTATGAATGGCGCTGGATGGACCCGGCGCTGGCGGTCACCGTTCATGCAGCCGCTTACGATGATGCGTCGAGGCAGTCGCTGGACCAGTTGATCCTGAAAATCATGCGTACGGGCGACCCGCAGGCCGCACAGAGCTTCAGGGATATGTGCTTGGGGTTTGCCCAAGCCGAGTCTGCGGGCGAGCCCCGGGCTTTCTGGAAAATCGCAGCCGGTTATTTTGAAGCGCTGGCTTATGGTTTGCTGAAGGTGGATCTCTACGTCAAACGCGCCGCATCGCGCGTGCTTCTGCAATATGCGTCCTTTGCCAAGGGCGGCACCGATGCGTCGGACAGACTGGCCCAGGATCTGCTGTTTTTTTGCTCGCAGGCCGTGGCGGCCCATGCTGCCGATACGCCTGTCCTGTCGGCCATTCGCGCCAGCTACGGGCTGACCCGGTTCAAGCCGGTTGACTACGAGGCGGTCCAGTTTGGCCGTTTCGACCCCGCGTTGCTCGCCCAGGCCCGCAAACGGATTGTTTCGGCCAAGGAAACCTGGTCCTCGCTGACGGCGGGGGACGTGAGCAAGTTCAAGACGCTGGCTGACCAATTCAGTCTGGTGACCGACTCCCTGGTCAAGTTGCATCCGCCCAGTGAGCCGTTGGCCACTGCGCTGTCGCAGGTGATTGACGCGACGGTTCGCTCCGGGCAGGCGCCTCCAATCGAGCTGGCGCTGGAGGTGGCCACGGCCGTGCTCTACCTCGAGGCTGCTTTTGAGGACCTGGATCCCGCCGATCCGCAACTGGCGATCCGGACGGCCCGGCTGGCCCAGCGGCTCGACAGCGCGCGAAGCGGTGGCCAGGCACAGCCGCTTGAATCGTGGATGGAAGAGCTGTACCGGCGCGTCAGCGACAAACAAACCATGGGCAGCGTGGTCGGCGAACTGCGCATTTCGCTGAGCGAGCTTGAAAAATCGCTGGATGTGTTCTTCCGCAACCCCCAGGAAAAAACGGCTCTTGTCGCGGTTCCGGGCCAGCTCTCACAGATGCGCGGTGTGTTGTCCGTGCTGGGGCTGGATCAGGCCGCTCAGGCGGTACTGCGCATGCGCGAGAGTGTGGAGCAGATGCTGGTGACCGAAGTGGACGAACAGCTGGCGCGTACTTCCGGAACCTTCGAGCAGCTGGGCAACAACCTCGGCGCATTGAGCTTTCTGATCGACATGCTCAATTACCAGCCTGCACTGGCAAAAAAGCTTTTTGTGTACGACGATGTCAAGGGCGAACTCAAGCCCTTGATGGGGCGCATTCACACCGCGCAGGATGTAGCCGCAGCGGTAACGGTCAACAACGAGTTGTCCCAGGAGGTGCTGTCCGTTGTTCAGGATGCCCAGGCAGGCGATTCCGCCGAAAGTCTGAGCGTCAAGCTCGATGTTCTGGCAACCCATGCGGCGCTGGCTGACCAGCCTGCACTTGCCCAGACCGCCCGTGATGTTGCTCTGGCCGTTACCGGCCAGGGCCCGCAGTCCAATGCCGGTTCCCTGACCAGTCTGGTGGCCGCTGCTGCACCGGTTGCTGCGCCAGAGGTTGCCCCGGCGGGATCGGCCACCGGCGCCGACGATTTCGAGGAAGACGACTTGCGCGACATCTTCCTGGAGGAAGCGCGCGAAGTGGCCGGCCATGCGCAGGCTGCGCTCGCCGCCTTGGCCATTGAGCCGGGAGACATCGGCGAATTGACCATATTGCGTCGGGCTTTCCATACGCTCAAGGGCAGCTCCCGCATGGTCGGGCTCAACGAATTTGGTGAAGCCGCCTGGGCCATGGAGCAAATGCTCAATGGCTGGCTGGCCGAGCAGAAGCCTTCAAGTGAAGAGTTCCGGACATTGTGCGTGCAGGCCATGGACGGGTTTGCTGCCTGGATCGAGGACATCGCCTCCAGCCGTGAGACGCCGTGGACGTCCTCCGCATTTCGTGCCGGTGCCGATGCGATGCGGGAGCAGGGGCGTTTCAGCCCGATCCAGCAGCCTGCTGTGCCGCAGGCGCCTGCTGCAGCGAGTGTCGCTTCTCCTGTTGCGCAAGGGCAGGACCTGGCCTCTTTGCCAGTGGTGCAGGGCACGGATCTGGATTTCGATTTCGTGATGGATCTGCAGCCCGCCGCGCCGGTGGCCCCAGCGCTGGCGGATATACAGGGTATCGACTTTGACAGCCTGGCGGCCTTGTCAGGACCCGCTGCAGACCTGCCGATCGCAGCGCAGGCTGCTCCTTCAGAAATCGTGTTTGAGCTGGACTTCGCTGATCCGGCGCCCGCTGAACAGGCCGAACCGCTGGAATTGTCGGCCAGTGATTTTGACGTGCATTTTCTGGGTCAGCCTGCCGTGGAGGACGAGCCTGTTCGGGCTTCGGCGGCCCTGCCCGAATCGGCGGTGACAGGTGTCACGGATGATTTTGTCTTTGCCGTGCCGGAGCACCTTGAGATCCCGCCCACAGCGACTGCGCGGGAAGAGGCGCCGACTGCATCCTTCGAGAATCCTTCCGACGACGCGTTATCCGGCGAAACGGCTGGGGATGAACAGATCAAGGTGATCGGGTCGTTGCGTATTGGCATTCCGCTCTACAACGTATACCTCAATGAAGCTGACGAATGGTCACGCCGGCTGGTCACCGAGGTCACGGAATGGACAATGGAGCGCGACCGCCCCATTGGCGATTCCACGCTGGCGCTCACCCATTCGCTGGCAGGCAGTTCGGCGACGGTTGGATTCGAAGCCCTGTCTGAAATGGCACGCGCGTTGGAGAACGCCTTGCAGCAGACGCAAAGCCAGCATGGGAAAAGCAGCGGCAGGCACAACCGGCTGTTCATTGATGCAGCGGAAGACATCCGGCGCCTGCTGCATCAGTTTGCAGCCGGCTTTCTCAAGCAGCCGGATTCCGGGATTCTTCAGGCATTGCGGGCAATTGATTTTGACGACGAAGCCAGTGAGGCTTCCATGGTCATCCCCAGCCCGGAGGCTGCTGAAAGTCCCGCGGCATTGCAGGAAGCAGTTTCTGCAGCGGCCCCTCCGGCAGCGCCAGTGTCGCCTGCCGGCGTTCCGCCCACGGGCACGGTCATTCCTGCACAGGAACGTTCCCTCTCGGTGACCGTCAAGGTCGTGCCCGCTGCCCCTGTTGCCGCCGCGCCCGCTGCGGTGCCGGTGGCACTTGCCATCCCTGCGGCTGTGCCGGTTGCAGCGGCTGCATCGTTTGCGTCCGCAGCGTTCAGTGAAGACATGGATGACGAGATCGACGCGGTCGACGCCATCGATCCGGATCTGTTTCCGATCTTCGAAGAAGAAGGTGCCGAGTTGATGCCTCAACTGGGCGGCGCCCTGCGGCAATGGTCGGCCCGTCCCGACAACCATGGCGCACGCAACGAAGTGTTGCGGGCCCTGCACACCCTCAAGGGCAGTGCACGTCTGGCGGGCGCCATGCGGCTTGGCGAGATGGCCCACCGCATCGAGTCGGACATTGAGCATATGGGCTCCGATGCCGCCGCCTCGCAGGATTTTGATTCGCTGCTGACCACTTTTGACGCGATGCAGGCCAATTTTGAGGCCCTGCGCCATCCCGGCGAGGCAACCCAGGCGCTGGAAGCACTGGCACCACTTTCCCCTGCCGCCGAAGCGGCGGGTGCTCCGGTACCGGATACCCAGGAGACGGCCGGGGCGTCGCAGTCCGTGCCCGCCGTTCCAGCCGAGCCGGGCTCGCGCAAAGTCATGATGTCCATGGCCCAGGCCACCGCACTGCAACCTTTGCGTCCGGCGGCTTCGGGTTCGATACGCGTGCGTTCACAGCTGCTGGACCGCATGGTCAACCAGGCCGGCGAGGTGATGATCACGCGGTCGCGCCTGGAAGCAGAACTGAACCAGTTGCGCGGCTCGCTCAACGATTTGAGCGGCAACTTGAACCGCCTGCGTGCGCAGCTGCGGGACGTGGAAATGCATTCTGAAACGCAGATGCAGTCGCGCCTGCAGCAGGCCAAGGAAGCGCAGCTCGGTTTTGACCCGCTCGAGTTCGACCGTTTTACGCGCGTGCAGGAGCTGACCCGCATGATGGCCGAGTCGGTCAACGACGTGGCGACCGTCCAGCGCACCTTGCAGCGTACGGTGGAGGCGACCGAGGACGATCTGATCGCCCAGGCACGCCAGACGCGCGAATTGCAGCGCGATCTGCTGCGCACCCGCATGGTGGAGTTTGAGGGTATTTCCGAGCGCCTGTATCGCGTGGTGCGCCAGGCCTCGAAGGAAACCGGCAAGCAGGTCCGGCTGGACCTGCAGGGCGGCACGATCGAGATGGACCGCGGCATGCTGGATCGCATGACGCCGGCGTTCGAACACCTGCTGCGCAACTGTGTGGCCCACGGCATTGAAGATATCCAGACCCGCACCGACGCGGGCAAGGACCCCAGTGGCCTGATCACCGTGAGCCTGCAGCAGTCGGGCAATGACGTGTCGGTCGAATTCCGCGATGACGGCGCCGGCCTCAACCTGGAGCGTATCCGGGAGAAGGCAACGGCCTCTGGCCTGCTGGCTCCGGGCCAGCAGATCGGTGACGATGAGGCGGCAAACATGATTTTCATGCCGGGTTTTAGTACGGCGTCGCACGTGACCGAGCTTTCCGGCCGGGGTATCGGCATGGACGTGGTGCGCTCCGAGGTCAACGCCTTGGGCGGCCGGATTGAAACCAGCACTGTCGCCGGCAAGGGAACCAACTTCAAGCTGGTGCTGCCCCTGACCACGGCGGTGACGCAGGTGGTGATGTTGCGCGCTGGCTGCTCTTCTGTCGGTGTGCCCGCGAACGTGGTCGAAACCGTGCGCCGGATTTCGGCGAAGGATTTGCAGCAGGCCTACAACAGCGGCGTGCTCGATGTCGCCGGCGAAGCGGTCCCGTTTTTCTGGTCAGGTGCCTTGCTGCAGGCCTCCCGCATGAGCAGCGAGCCCCAGGGTAAAACCGCTCCGGTCGTCATTTTCCGAAGTGCCGCGCAGCGGCTGGCCCTGCACGTCGACGAGGTGCTGGGCAACCAGGAGGTGGTGGTCAAAAACCTGGGCCCGCAGCTTTCACGCTTGCCGGGTCTGGCGGGCATGTCGGTGCTGGCCTCGGGCGCCGTTGTCCTGATCTACAACCCCGTCGCACTCGCATCGGTTTACGGGCAGCAGGCGCGCGCCTGGAGCTCCGACAGTGCCGAGCCGCACATGCTCGAGCAATTGGGCGCTGCCGACGGGCGCGGTTTGTCCGTCTCCTCGCCCGTCCCGGCGACGCCGCAGATTCCGCTGATCCTGGTGGTGGACGATTCGATCACGGTGCGGCGCGTGACTCAGCGCCTGCTGCAGCGTGAGGGTTATCGGGTCTCCATGGCTGCCGACGGCCTGCAGGCGCTGGAACGCCTGCAGGATGAGCGTCCCACGGTGGTTCTGTCCGACATTGAAATGCCGCGCATGGACGGATTTGACCTGGCGCGCAACATCCGCGGCGATGTCCGTCTGAGCGATTTGCCGATCATCATGATCACTTCGCGCATTGCCGAGAAGCACCGCGAACACGCCAAGGAACTCGGGGTCGATCATTACCTGGGCAAACCTTATGCCGAAGATGAGTTGCTCAGCCTGATTCGCCACTATTGCAGCGCAGAAGCCGCAGTTTCATAAAGGGCGGATTCAAGTACGAAGTGCAACGTTCAGAAATAGGGTGGGCCAAGAGTCAATAGGATGGGCTCTTTGTGACCAGCCAGTCTCAACGAAGCACCATGACCTACAAACACTTGACCCGAGAAGAACGATACCAAATTCACGTACTCA
>NZ_NBZV01000073.1 GCF_002379095.1 Polaromonas sp. AER18D-145 | reverse complement strand
CCCCCGCCCCTCCCTCGCCCCGCTGGGCGATGGCGGGGAGCTTCATTTGGCAACGTGTGCTGCACCCGCGTGCATACATGACAGTCCCGTGAGTCCGACATGACGCGCTTCGCGCGTCATGACTCCCCGCATCCGCATCCGTTTCCGTTTCCGTTTCCGTTTCCGCATTCTTGTCCCACCACCCGTCGGGCTGGGCCGAGCAGCGCAGACGGAGGCGGGATCAGGGCGGCAGTTGTCCGAGCGCAGCGAGTTCTGCCGACCCCCGCCAGAGTCGAGCAGCGCAGGTTGCCTGGAGCGAAGCGGAAGGACCCAGACCATCGGGTCGCCTTTTCTTTGGGTACTTTCTTTTGGCGAAGCAAAAGTAAAGTGCCTAGCCCGCCGGGGCGAGACCCAGCTTGCTGGAAGACCCACCGCCGCGCAAGCTTGCGCAGGCTTCGACAAGCTCAGCCCGAACGGAGTCGGAGGAACGCCAACATGGATCCCGGATCAAGTCCGGGATGACAGCCTGAAAGATGGATCGCTATAAAATCAATAGCTGTTACCGACCACTGGGCAAGGACTGCAGACCTCTTTTATTCAAAAGTCAGTAGGATCAGGCAGCCGCCCGAGTGAACGACTCAGTCCCGCACCACCAGAATCGGCAAATGGGCATGCGCCAGCACCTGCGCGGCAACGCTGCCGAGCACGAGTTTTTCCAGTCCGCGGCGCCCGTGCGAACCGAGCACGATCAGGTCGGCACCGATCGCACTGGCGGTCTCCAGAATGCCGCGGTAAATCGCGTGGCCTTCGATGATGGAGGCCTTGACCGTCACACCTGCCGCTTCCAGCGCCTGCGTGGCGCCCGTGAGGGCTTCGTTGGCTTCCACCGCGGCCGCCCCGAGGTACTGGGCCTGGCCGTAGGCAAAATCGGTGCCGACCCCGCTGAAGGCGTAGGGATCGATCACGTAGATCACCGTCACCGTGCTTTTGAAGGCCTGGGCCAGCCCGCAGGCCTTCTCCACCGCCATCATCGAGGTGGACGAGCCGTCAACCGGCAGCAGGATGTGTTTGAACATGATCAGGCTTCCTTCACAAAAATTCACTCGGGCCGGGGCATCAGGGTTCGATCTTCACACCCTTCCAGAAAGCCACATGGCCCTTGATGTTGTCGGCCTCGGGTTTCGGGTCGGGGTAATACCAGGCGGCGTCGGTGTTCATCTCACCATCGACCAGCAGCGAGTAATAGCTGGCCTGCCCTTTCCAGGCGCACATGGTGTGGTGGTTGCTGAAGGTGATGTGGTCGCGGTTGAGCGAACTTTCGGGAAAATAGTGGTTGCCTTCGAGCACCACGGTGTCGTCGCTTTGCGCAATCACTGCGCCCTTCCAGATGGCCTTCATATCACTTCTTTCATGGGTTGCCGGGGTCCGCCGTGTAGGGAGGGGGAAAAGGAGAAAAAGGGGTTGCCTGCCAACAATCTTCGCACACTCTGCAGGGACTGCACGGCTGGCCGAAAAAAGGGAAAAGACAAAAAGAAAAGCGTGATGGTCACCCATCACGCTTTTCCGTGGTTCTGTGCAGGATCGCGCCGCCGCAGCGGCGACTCATCAGGCCATGCGCAGGTTGTTGCCTTCAACAATCACGCGGGAGCCGACGGGAATCGAGCTGGACACTTCCACGTTGCGGACTGAACCGTCGTTCATGCGCACGCGCACCTGGTAGACGGTGACCTTCTTCATGTTTTTCTCGACCTGATTGCCGGCAAACGCGCCGCCGGCAGCCCCCAACACCGTCATGGCGGTTTTGCCGCTGCCGCCGCCGACCTGGTTGCCCAGCAGGCCGCCGATGACACCACCGGCCACCGTGCCCAGCCCAACCGTGGTGTTGCCCACGGCGACACCGTTGACCTCACCCTGGCGCTGCACGGCGGTCACGGCTTCCACCGTGCCGCAGTCGGCGCAGACCACAGGCTTGGGTGCCGGTGCGGGTGCCTGGGCCACGACCACAGGCCGGGGCTGGACCACCGGTTTGGCCGGCGCCGGCCGGGTCGTGGGAGTGGTCGTGCTGGTCGCGCTGTTGCTGGCCAGCTTGGCGGCGGTGCTGGACTGGGTTGTTGGGGCCTGGGCCTCGGTACCGCCCGGCTGCGCATCCGAGCGGTTGACCACCAGTGCGGCGGCGAGCGCCATCACTGTGACCCCGAGCACGGCCACAATCGCGATCAGCGATTTACTGTGTTGCATGCGTTGCGAGAAGGCGGGCTGGCTGCCGGGGGTGGCTGGTGTCTGGTTGTTTGTATCCATGATGGGTACTCCTTGTGTGAGCCTCAGTTGTAACCAACTCATGTGAACGCGGATGTAGGACGAAGTGACATTCGTAAGGAAAGGTTAGCGCGACCCCTCTCAAAGTGTGCGTTATTGCTCACTTGCGAACAGCTTCACCCGCGGCTCACCGCGGCTTGACTTGGGCTTTACACACCACCGTGGGGGTGGGTTGGATCGATCCACAACACCTGCTCGGGCTTTTCGACGGGCGCGATATCAAGGTTGATGGCCACCGCTTCGCCGTCGCTGCGACAGAGCACACACTCGAGCAGCTCGGTCGGACTCGCGTTGATTTCCTGGTGCGGCACGTAGGGCGGCACATAGATGAAGTCCCCCGGGCCTGCCTCGGCCGTGAACTCCAGGTGCTCGCCCCAGCGCATGCGGGCACGGCCCTTGACAACATAAATCACGCTTTCCAGATGGCCGTGGTGGTGCGCGCCGGTCTTGGCGTTGGCATGGATGGTGACCGTGCCGGCCCAGAGCTTTTGCGCGCCGACGCGGGCGAAATTGATCGCCGCCTTGCGGTCCATGCCGGGCGTGGACGGCACATTGCCGTCCAGTTGCCCCCCGGGGATCACGCGCACACCGTCGTGTTTCCAGTCGGTGCCTTCGGGCGCGTGGCTGTGCCCGTGGGGATGGCTGTGGCCGGTGTCGTGGCTCATGGTGTGTCTCCGGAAAACCCAGTTTCTAGTCCAGCAATTTCAATCCAGCAGGGCAGCGTACACCAGGCTGCGAAACAGCGGCCGGTAGTGGTCGCGCTGGTTGGGCGCCTGAATCATCAGCACCGCATACAGGTCTTCGGCCGGGTCCACAAAAAACGTGGTGCCGGCGATGCCGCCCCAGTAATACAGCCCCTTCGAGCCGGGCACGGACGCGATGCCGGTGGCGGTGCGCACGGCAAAGCCGAGGCCGAAGCCATAACCAGGCGGCAACACCTCCCCGGTGACGGGGATGGCGCCCAGGTGGTCGGCGGTCATGAAGTCCACGGTGCGCGAACCCAGCAGGCGCACGCCATCGAGTTCGCCCCGGTTGCGCATGAACTGCAGAAAACGCGCGTAATCCATGGCCGTGGACAACAGGCCACCGCCGCCGCTTTCCATGGCCGCCGCGCGGCGCGGCTCCAGCACGCGCATCGGCACGCCACCGTCCGGGTCGTGGGCAAAGGGCTCGGCAATACGCGGGTGATGGTCCTGGTCCACCGAAAAACCGGTGTCGTGCATGCCCAGGGGAACGAAGAGGTTGCGGCGCAGGTACTCGCCCAGGGTCAGGCCGCTGAGCACTTCGACCAGCCGCCCCAGCACGTCCGTCGCGCGGCTGTATTCCCAGACGCTGCCGGGCTGGTACATCAGCGGCAAGCCGGCCAGCACACTGGAAAACTCCGCGTTGCTGCGCTCGCGCGAGCCCATCTGCAGCTTGGCGTACTGGCGCTGCACGTCGGCATTTCCCAGGAATTCGTAGGTCAAGCCGGCCGTGTGCCGCAGCAAGTCCTGCACGGTGGCGGGCCGGTGGATATCGGCCAGCGCCACCTGGCCGTTCCGCTCCACCGCGACCTTCTGGTTGGCAAATTCCGGCAGGTGCCTGGCCACCGGATCACTGAGCAGCAGTTTGCCCTGCTCCAAAAGCATCATCACCGCGACCGACACCACGGGTTTGGTCATGGAGTAGATGCGGAAAATCGAATCGCGTGTCATCGGGCTGCCTGCGGCCGGGTCCTGCCGGCCCAGGCTTTCGAACAGGGCGACCTTGCCGCGGCGCGCCACCAGCGCCACCGCGCCCGGCAGTCGCCCACGGTCGATGTCGGCCTGCAGCACGGCCAGCAGGCGCTGCAGGCGGTCAGGACACAGGCCGACCTCGGCCGGCGCTGCAAAAGCCAGTTCAGTCATGGCTGCCCGCCTCAGGCGCCGTAACGCTCACGCGCCAGCGCCGCCCCCTGGGCCAGCGCCTGCAGCTTCTTCAGGGCCACCTCGCGGTCCATGGGCGCCAGGCCGCAGTTGGTGCAGGGCAGCAGGCGGTTCTTCGGCACGTACTTGAGGGCTTCGCCAATGGTGTCGGCGATCTGCTCGGGGGTTTCAATCTCGTCGCTCGCCACGTCGATCACACCGACCATCACGTCCTTGCCTTCCAGCAGGGCCATCAGGTGCGGCGGCACATGCGAGTGGTAACACTCGAGGCTGACCTGCTGGATGCTGCTTTTGGCGAGCGCGGGAAACACCGCCTCGTACTGGCGCCACTCCTGGCCCAGCGTTTCCTTCCAGTCGGTGTTGGCCTTGATTCCGTAGCCGTAACAGATGTGCACCGCCGTCGTGCAGGTCAGGCCCTGCGCGGCACGCTCGAGCGCCTTCACGCCCCAGTCGGCGGCGTCTTTCATGTAGACGTTGAAGGCCGGTTCGTCGAACTGGATGATGTCCACGCCGTCGGCCTGCAGCGCCAGCGCCTCCTGGTTCAGCAGTTCGGCAAACGCCATGGCCATCTTCACGCGGTCGCCATAAAACTGGTCGGCCACAGTATCGACAATCGTCATCGGGCCGGGCAAGGTGAACTTGATCTTTTTGGTCGTGTGCGCGCGCAACAGCTGCGCCTCGGCCGCATGCACACGCCCCTTGAGCTTGAGCGCCGACACGACCTGCGGCACCATGGCGTCGTAGCGGTTGTTGCGTATGCCCATCTTGACCTTGTGCTCGAAGTCGATGCCTTCGACCTGCTCGAGAAAGCCGTGCACAAAATGCTGGCGCGACTGCTCGCCGTCACCAATGACATCCAGTCCGGCGTCCTCCTGCGCCTTGATCCACAGCAGCGTGGCATCGGCCTTGGCCTGGGCCAGCTCGGCGCCTTCGGCCTTCCACTGCGGCCAGAGTTTGTGGGTTTCCGACAGCCAGGCGGGTTTGGGCAGGCTGCCGGCTATGGTGGCGCTGAACAGGGGAGCAGTCATGGAGGGGTCCTCGGGTTGTTGTCTCATGGGGTTGTTGTCTGATGGCGTGATGGGCTCAGAGGCTGAGAGTTTTTTGGTCGTGTCCGAGTAGCGCGTCAAAACGTGCCCAATCGAGGCGCAAAGCACAGCCATAGCTCGGGCTATGGCGCGCATTTGCAACGACGAGTGGGTGCGTTTTGGCGTGATAAGCGGGTAGGAACAAAAGACTCTCAGCCTCTCAGGCCGGGGCGGCGCCAAACGCCTGCGCCAGCAATTCGTAGGAGCGGCGGCGCGCCACCGGGTCATGCGTCCAGGTGATGACCACCAGCTCCTCGACCTGCAGGCTGTCGGAGAGCGCACGCAGCTTGCCGGCCACCTGCTCGGCGCTGCCCACCAGCGCCGTGCGCCGCAGCCGGTCGGCCTCGGCCTGCTTGGCCGCGCTGTAGGGCCGCTGCGCGACTTCCGCCGGTGACTGCAGCGGCCCCAGCGCACCCTGGTTGCGGTCGATTTTCCAGCGCTCGCGGCTGGTGAAAAGCTGCCAGGCTTCGGCCTCGGTGTCAGCAGCCAGCGCCCACACACACAGCGCGGGCTGCGGTTCCGGATGTTGCGGACTGGGCCGGTACAGCTCGCGGTAGATGGCCAGCGCCTCTTCGGCCCCCTGGCCGTCGGTGATGAAGTACGCAAACGCATAGGGCAGGCCGTAATGCGCCGCCAGCTGCGCGCCGTAATTCGAGCTGCCCAGCATCCACAGCGTGGGGGCGCCGGGTCCCGTCGGGTTGGCGGTCACGCCGTGGCCGGGGTGGCCCTCGGGCAGGTCGACGCCGCCGACCCAGGCCTGCAGTTCGCGCACCTGCCGGGGAAAGTCATCGGCCGCGTGACGTGCGTTCGGGTTGAGCAGCTGGGCCGTGCGCCCGTCCGAACCCGGCGCACGTCCGACACCGAGGTCGATGCGGCCCGGGGCCAGCGCCTCCAACACGCGGAACTGCTCGGCGACCTTGAGCGCCGAATAATGCGGCAGCATCACGCCGGCACTGCCGATGCGGATGCGCTGCGTGGTGGCGGCGATGGCGGCCATCAGCACCTCGGGGGCGCTGCCGACAATCGTCGGGTGGCTGTGGTGTTCGCTGACCCAGAAACGGTCGTAGCCGAGGGCCTCGCAGTGCTGCGCAAGCGCCAGCGTTTCGCGGATGGAGGCGTCTTCGCTGCGGCCGGTGACAGCGACGGACTGGTCGAGAACGGACAATCGGATCATGCATGAACTATAGCCAGCCTGCCGCGTCCGGACATGCGGCCGCACAAAGGTCTGTTCCAATAGGGGGTTACCGCCCGCCCCTCACCCAACCAGCAGACCCCCATGGCACTCAAAGCCACCATCTACAAAGCACAACTGGCCATTGCCGACATGGACCGCGGGGTCTACGCCGACCACAACGTCACGATCGCGCGCCACCCCTCCGAGGCCGATGAACGCATGATGATCCGGCTGCTGGCTTTTGCGCTCAACGTGACGGCCGACGACAACAAAGGCAAGCTGGAGTTCGCCAAGGACCTGTGGGATGTCGACGAAGCGGCCCTCTGGCACAAGGACTACACCGACCAGATCCTGCACTGGATCGACGTCGGTCAGCCCGACGACAAGCGCCTGATGCGCGCCGCCGGACGCGCCGAACGTGTCACCGTCTACAGCTTTGCCAGCAGCACGCCGGTGTGGTGGAAGGCGATTGAAAGCAAGCTGACCCGCGCCGCCAACCTGGTGGTCTGGCAGATCGAGGCGGCGCAAAGCCAGGCGCTGGCCAAACTGGCCAACCGCACCATGCAGCTGCAGGTGACGATCCAGGACGGCACGGTCTGGATGAGCACCGGCAGCGAGTCGGTCGAGATCACGCCGATCCGGCTCACGGCCGGCGGCTAGGGCCAACCGTCAGGACGCCTTGCCGGCCTGCTGCTGGTAAGGCGGCAGCCGGGCGCCGCAGTTGAAGCAGAAATTCGCGTCGGCGGCATGGCCTTCGGTCAGGCACTCGTGGCAGGTTCGCGTGGTCGGGGTCTGCAACAGCTGGTGCCGGCGCTGTGCGGCCATTTCCGCGGTCACGATGCCGGTCGGCACCGCCAGGATGCCCCAACCCATCAGCATCATGAAGGACGCAATCAGCCGGCCCAGGTCGGTCTTGGGTGTGATGTCGCCAAAACCCACCGTTGTCACCGTGCTGATGGCCCAGTAGACCGAGGTCGGGATGCTGGTGAAGCCGTTGCCCGGCCCTTCGACCACATACATCACCGTGCCCATGACCAGCACCACCATCACCACGGCCGACAGGAACACCAGGATCTTGCGCCCGCTGGCGGCCAAGGCGCGCCCCAGAAACTGGTATTCGGCCACATAGGCGGCAAGCTTGAAGATGCGGAACACGCGCAGCAGGCGCAGCACACGCACATCGATGAGCGCATGCAGCTCGGGGAAAAACAGCGCCAGGTAGGTCGGCAACACGGCGACCAGGTCGATGATGCCGAAGAAGCTGGTGGCGTACTGCAGCGGGCGGCGCACACACAGCAGGCGCGCGATGTATTCGGCGGTGAATAACAGTGTGAAAATCCACTCGAGGCCGTTCAGGACGCGGCCATAAACCTGGTGCACAGCCTGCACGCTGTCCGCCATCACCACCGCAATGCTGAGCAGGATGACGGCGATCAGGGCCTGGTCGAACAGGCGTCCGGCGCGGGTGTCCGCTTCAAAAATGATGGTGTAGAGGCGCAGCCGCCAGCCGGCCAGCGGCTTGTCGTGCATGGGATCAGAGGTGGGCGGTGAATTTTGTTCCATGAGCGCAGGCAACGCGTCTGCAGCGTCGCACCTGTTCGAAGTCCGGGAGACGAACCTTAACCGATGTGGCTGGGCGGGGGTGGCCCGGGACGGCTTGGCGCCCGCCCCGCCGCCCTGCCGGCTTTCAGAACAAACACCCTTGCGGGCCCGCTACCCGCCGACAGGCGGGCGGTGCAGCGCCGGCGCCTGCCAGGAGTCAAACACCGCCGGCGATTGCGCCAGCCGTGTCGGCGCGGGACTTCGGAGTCCTCCAAAATGCTCTTGTTTTGATAGCAGTCCTCGAACGTCCGACAAGGGCCGCAGGCACTTTTTTCTCAAAAACCTCAGGCGGTGGCGCCTTCCGCCTCCTGCAGGGTCCGCCACATCACCTTGCCCGAGCCGCTTTTCGGCAAGGCATCGACAAACTGCACGACACGCGGGTACTTGTAGGCCGCCATGTTCTCCTTGCACCAGTCGATGATGTCCGCCTCGCTGACCTGCCCCTTGTGGCTTTGCCGCAGCACCACCACGGCCTTGACGGTCTCTCCGCGGTAGGCGTCGCGCGTGGAGATGATGCAGGCCTCCTGGATGGCCGGGTGCTTGAACATCAGCGCCTCCACCTCGGCCGGCCAGACCTTGAAGCCCGACGCGTTGATCATGCGCTTGAGCCGGTCGGTGATGAAGAAGTAGCCCTCTTCATCCACGCGCCCGAGGTCGCCCGAACGGAAGAAACGCTTGCCGTCGATCTCGATGAACGCGGCGGCGGTGGCCTCGGGCCGCTTCCAGTAGCCCGAGAAATTCTGCGGCCCGCACATGATGATTTCGCCCTGCTCGCCCAGCGGCATTTCCTCCAGCGTCAAGGGGTCGATCACGCGTGCGTCGACATTGAGAAAAGGCACGCCCAGGCACTGCTGCTTGGTGGCGTCGGGCGGGTTGCTGTGCGAGGGTGCGGCGGTTTCCGTCAGGCCATAACCTTCGGCGAACCGCAGGCCGTACTGCTCCCACAGGCGCTGGGCCACGGCCTGCGGCATGGCCGCGCCGCCGCCGCCAATGTAGACCAGGCTGCTCAGGTCAAACTCTGCAAAGTTCGGGCTGGCCAGCAGGTCGATCACCATGGTCGGAATGTTGGTCCAGTGTGTCACGCGCCATTTGGAGATCAGTCGGCCCGCCAGTTCGCGGTCCCAGCGCGGCATGATGACCAGCGTGGCACCGCCGTAGATCGAGGCATGCATGACCGACACCATGCCGGTGATGTGGAACATGGGCACGACCGAGAGCACGGTGTTTTCCGGCGTGCTGTTGCCCCACAGGCTGCTGGCCACCGCGTTGTGCATGATGCTCGCATGGGTGTGCATGCAGCCCTTGGGCAGGCCGGTGGTGCCGCTGGTGTAAGGCAGCACCGCCAGGTCCTGCGACGTGGCGGCGTGGTCGGGCAGCCGACCCTGCGCGCCCTGCGCCAGCGCCTCGGCCCAGGACATGACGTGGCAATCACCGGCCGCGGGTGCCGGGTGCTGCGTGCCCAGCCACTCCTGCCAGGCCGGCGGCAACGCTGCCGCTTCGGCCTGCACATCAAAAGCATCGCTGTAATGCGTGACGATCAGGTGTTGCAGCTGCTGCTCGGGCGGCAGCTGGACATTGGCCTTGACCAGTTCGGGCGCCAGGTCCGCCGCGGTGATGGCCACCCGGGCGTCCGGGTCGATGATGTAGTGCTTGAGCTCTTCGGCCCGGTTCATCGGGTTGACCGGCACCACCACGGCGTTGGCCCGCAGGATGGCAAAGTGGGCAATCACCCATTGCGGGCAGTTCTGCATGTCCAGCACCACCCGGTCGCCTTTTTTGACCCCCATCTCATGCAACGTGGCCGCCAGGCGCTCGGCTTTGTCCAGCACCTCGGCATAGGTGAAGACGCGCCCGAAGAACACCAGCGCCGCCTTGTTCGGGTAACGCAGCGCGCTGACCGCCAGGTTGTGCCACAGCGAGGTGGACGGTGCCGAGATGCGGTGCGGCAGGCGCTTGGGCCAGACCTTGTAATGCAGGGTATGCGGGACGGCGCTTTGGGTCGCTGCCGTTGCAGCTGTTTTCGGGTCGGACAAATCGGGCTCCAGATTGCAGGAAATTGAAGCTACAGCCTACTCCAGCTGCACCGCCCGTCCATCGGGGAAGCTCCTGATAAAACAGTGTCGCCTGAGCGACCTCGCCTGACTATGATGAAACCCTGCGCGCAGCCAGCGGCCGGGCCGGTGGCGCTGTCCCCGCCGCCCGCCCCGGGGTGCGATTTCCCGGCTGGCCACACCACCAAGAAACACCATGAGCTTTTTTCCGCCCACGCGCTTTTCCCCACCCTGCGTCCCCGGACGCTGATCACAGCCTGCCTGGTCGCTGCCTCCGCACTGGCCGCGTCCGCAGCGCTGGCAGCTTTTCCCGACAAGCCCATCCGCGTGGTGATCGGCTTTCCGGCCGGTGGACCGCTGGACCAGCACGCACGCCTGCTGACCGAGCGGCTACAGGCCGTGCTGGGGCAGCCGGTCATCATCGACTACAAGTCGGGCGCAGGCGGCACGGTCGGGGCGCAGGACGTGATGAAGGCCCCGCCCGACGGCTACACCCTGATGCTGGCCAACACCGGCGTGATGGTCATCAACCCGGCGCTGTACACGCGGCTGCCCCACAACACGCTGCGCGACTTCACGCCGATCGCCCGCACCGCCATGCAGCCGCTGGCCCTGCTGGTCAATCCCAAGCTGCCGGTGACCACGCTGAAAGAGTTTGTCGACTACGCCCGCGCGCGGCCCGGCCAGATCAACTACGGCTCGGCCGGCAATGGCGGCATCAGCCACCTGGTGCCCGAGATGTTCAAGAACGCCACCGGGCTGTTCATGGTGCACATTCCCTACCGCGGCAGCGCCCCGGCCTTCACCGACCTGATGGGGGGCCAGGTCCAGTTCATGGGCGAGTCGATTCCGCAGGCGGCCGCGTACCACAAGCAGGGCAAGGTGCGCGCACTGGCCGTCACCAGCAAGGCACGCAACCCGGCCCTGCCCGATGTGCCGACCGTCATGAAGTCCGGCTTCAGGAATTTCGAAGTGGTCGGCTTTTACGGCTTCCTGGCGCCGGCCGGGCTACCCGCGGACGTCACGGCGAAACTGAGCGATGCCTTCAAACAGGTCATGACCAGCGCCGAGGTCCGCAACCGCATGATCACCCAGGGCGCCGACCCCGCCTTCATGGGCAGCGACGAGTTTGGCAAATTCATCGCCGCGGAAATGCCGCGCTGGGCCCAAGCGGTCAAGGCGTCGGGAGCCAAGCTCGATTGATGGCCGTGACCCCGCCCCCTGACGTCCCCGCCACCC
>NZ_NBZV01000072.1 GCF_002379095.1 Polaromonas sp. AER18D-145 | reverse complement strand
CTGGTGGAAGAAGCCGCTGCGGCAGCGTCCTCGCTGCAGGAGCAGGCCAGCGGGCTCAGTCAGGTGGTCAGCGTGTTCCGGCTGGGCAGCGACCAGGTGCAGCACCAGGCTCACCAGGCGCCCGCCCGTCCTGCGAGTCCCAAGGCCAGGCCCATGCAGCCGCCCAAAGCCAGGCAGGCCATTGCTGCGCCGCGCAGGCCTGCTGCACCCGGCGGCGAGCTGGCCACGGCCGGTGGCAGCTTGGGAAATTTTTGAAAACGGTGATGAGGGGGGGGCCGGTCTGCAGGTGTGTTGCCGTATTGTCGGCTGATACATCGGCTTGGCATCAAACCGTATAGGAGTTTTCATGCCCACGAGAAACCAGCGCCAGAAACGAAACGAACTGCCCCTGGACGCCCGTTTTCGGCCGGTGATCCAGGATGGACGCAAGTCCCTGTTTGTGCTGACGCAGGTTCACTCTGCGCAGCAGGGCATCGGTGCTCTTCCTGGGCCGCTGGCCGTTTCGGCTGTTCCTGTCGCGACCCTGCCGCCGCAGGACAGCTTGCTCCGGACGTTGACCGAGGAGGCGCCCCAGGTGATCTGGTACGCCAACGCGCAAGGCGGCCTGGTCTATGCCAATCGCAAGTGGTACGCCCTGGTCGGTGGCAAGCCGGAAGACTGGATGGGCAACAAGTGGCTTCAGGCCGTACATCCGCAGGACCGGGAAGACCTGCGGGAGGCATGGCAGCGCTCACTCCGAAAGCGTGAGAATTATTCGGGTGTTCGGCGCATCCTGTCCCGGGACGGGAGCTATCACACGATGTCGTACAAGGCCAGGCCGGTACTCAGTGAAAAAGGCGACGTGGCCTTCTGGGTAGGCATCGATACGGACATCAGCGAGATCAAGGCGACGGAGGCCGCATTGCGGCTGTCCAACGAGGAATTGTCAGCTTTTTCCTATTCGGTATCCCATGACCTGCGTTCGCCGCTGAGCGCCATCGACGGCTTCAGCCGCCTGCTGGCCAAACAGCTGGGCCCGCAGGCCAGTGATACGGCGCGGCATTACCTCGCCAGGATCGAAGCCGGGGTAGGTCAGATGGGCCGGCTGATCGAAGACCTTCTTTCACTGGCCCAGGTCTCCCGGACCGATTTTTGCAACGAAATCGTTGATCTGAGCCAGCTGGCTGCGCAGGTGCTGGAGCGGCACCTTGGAAGCCCGGATGGGCGAGAAGTGTCTGTAACCATCGCACCTGGCCTGCAGGCCAGGGGTGACGTCCGGCTGATTCGGGTGGTGCTGGAAAACCTGCTTGGAAATGCGTGGAAGTTCACGTCGCAGCGGGTCTCCACCATCATTTCCGTCGGCCAGCTCGCCGATGCCGAGGGAGAGCCCATCTTTTTTGTACGCGACAACGGCGCTGGCTTCGACATGGCACATGCCGACAAGCTGTTCAAGACCTTTCAGCGCCTGCATTCGAGCACAGAGTTTCCGGGGACTGGTGTGGGGCTGGCGACGGTGCACCGCATTGTGGCCCGGCACGGCGGTGAGGTCTGGGCCGATGCAGAGCCCGAAAAAGGCGCCACGTTTTTCTTCACGCTGCCCAACCGGTAGGCATTGCGCCGTACGACGCGGGTCCCGAAAATCCGTCATTGGTGCGCACCGGCCATCCGCTCAGCAGGAAAGATTGCCGGTGCTGCCACATGGGTTGCCGGGCTTGTTCAGGGGTGGTGAATGGGCGCCGCAGCGCCTGGGACATGGCGGGGATGAAAAATGCCCGCGCGTCAGGAAGGGGCTGTCTCAGCCGACTGCAAACCGGCTACCGCTGCTGGAGCCTGTCTTGTGCGTGCCATCCGGTCCGTATAGCGGCTGGCCACTGGCTTTCAGGAAGTTGATGGACTGCCGTGTGTAGTCCAGATGGGTGTGAATCATCACCCCATTTCGGTGATTGCACTCATGGGCCTGCGCTGCGCGCGCCAGCAGATTGCTCCACGCAGTTTGGAGGGCCTCTCCCCCGGCCAGTGCAGCGGCATCACAACCATTGCGTCCCGGGGCGTAGCCCAGCGCCTGCTGCTCCATCTCACGCTGGCGACCGATCAGGGCGATTTGGTCGGCCAGTTGTGACTTGCGCTCGGCAAGACCGGGCAGACGTTTGAATTCGCCATCAGTCATGGCGTCAAATTCCTGGGCGAGCAATTCGAGAAATTTGCCGATGGCGGCATGTTCACGAACGAGAAGGTCGACCAGCGGGGCGCTCATGGCGCTTTTTCTCCCAGGAGATCACGCACCGACCGGAGCAGGCCGTCGGCTATTTTGGCGGTGTCGACATGGTAGCGGCCGGCACTGATGTCTTCGCGGATTTTGCCCACACGGGCCGCGTCGAAGTCTCCGTTGGTCGAGGGCAGTAACGGCGTCGCTGCGACCGGACGGGCCTGGGCCGCCTCTGCCGGCATGCCTGACACCGCACGGTTCGGCTTGACGCCTTCCCTCGCGGGCACAGCCGAGGAGTCGGCTGCATTTTTCAGGAAGGTGACGTTTTGATTGATTTTCATGATGTTTTCCTCAGGGGATCTCACCGGTATAACGGCTGACCAGCCCGAAACTTGAGGGAATGACTGCAATTTAACAGGATCAATTGGTTCGTTCCACCATTCCGTCCGGGCCGACGATGCCGCTGATCAGTGTGCCGCCCTGCATTTTGACCTGAATCAGGGCGCCCACGGCCCCGCTGGTCATGGCTTTTCCCTCGGCGCTCACCACAAAGCCTGCTCCCTGGGTGCGTACGCGAATGGTCTGCCCCCTTTGTACTGCCACGGCGTCTCGAAGCAACTCCCGCCGCAAGGGCGCACCCGATGCGATCTGGTTCAGGGCGGTTGCGCCGTTGAACTGCGACGGGTCGACGATCACGCTGCGGGGAAGGGTGGTGAGGTCGCCTTCGCGTGCAGTGGCATCAGCAAGTGTCAAGACATGGCCCGCAGGAATGGGTTGAACCGCGACATAGTAGACGGACCGGACCGCGATATAGACCGGCACAAAGCGGGTCCAAGGCTGATCCGAATGGCAGCGCACCCCGACCGACAGGCGCCCCCACAAGCGGGCACCACCGGGCAGGAAGGGCTCGGGTGAGTCACATGCCGGCAGCGCACCCGAAATCGGCGTATCCATGGTGATGCCTACCTTGCCGGGCAGGCCTGCCGTCTGGCGCAACAGGAATTGCTCGATCACGGGGCGTGCGTTGCCCGACAGGGGTACCGGCTGCGACGTCGCGCTGCGGGCCTGCAAGGGCAGGCTACCAAAGGTGACAAGGGTGACAAGTCCAAGTGCCAAGACTTTGTGCATGGGCATCTTCATGAAATCCCTCAATGGAGTGGCATCAATGGCCACCCGCGCGCTCGGCGCCCGGGCAGTTGCAGAAATTTTAGGAGCCTGGACGACGAGGCCAAGGGTCGAACTGCGCAGCAATCCGGATGCTGTTTGGTCGATTGAAATCATCGGTCCCGGCATGCAATTCATGAAAGCGGAATGTTGGACGCCGACGCTGCGGCAAGAGTTGAATTGAACCTTGAAACGCCGTCTGTTCAGGTGATTGCGCAAGCTGGGTCTCCCTACAATTATTTTCATCAAAGCCGGCTGCGCCGTCAGAGGCGTCACTTGAAACGAGGGGAAAAATGATAGACAAACTGGATTCAGCACTGCGCTTCCATCAAGAGGCGCTCAGCCTGCGGGCGCGGCGGCAGGAAGTGCTGTCGTCCAATATTGCGAACGCCGACACGCCCAATTTCAAGGCGCGTGATTTCGACTTCGGGAGCAGGCTGGCGGAAGCGGTTGAACGCGGCAGGCAGCCCATGTCCATGTCGATGTCCACCACGTCGTCCCGCCATCTGTCCGGGGAAGCGCATGCGGCAGGCGAGAGTGACTTGATGTACCGCACGCCGAATCAGACAAGCCTCGATGGCAACACCGTCGAGATGGATGTCGAGAGGGTCAATTTTGCCGACAACGCCATGCGTTACGAAGCCAACCTGACCATTCTGGGTTCCAAAATCAAATCGCTGTTGTCAGCGGTTCAGTAACAACCAGGCGGAGCCCGTTCATGCCGTTTCCAAACCGTTCACTCAGCATCTTCGATATCGCCGGTTCAGCCATGACTGCGCAATCGCAGCGCATGAACACCACCGCCAGCAACATGGCCAACGCGGACAGCGTCGCCGGACCGGATGGCCAGCCTTACCGGGCCCGTCAGGTTGTGTTCGAAATGTCGCCTGGGGCTGGCCAGGGCATAGGCGGTGTCAGGGTGGCGCGCGTCATCGAAGATCCCTCGCCGTTGCGCATGGTGCATGACCCCAAGAATCCACATGCGAACGCCGAAGGTTACGTGGCCATGCCCAACGTCAACGTGGTCGAGGAAATGGTCAACATGATCTCGGCTTCGCGTTCCTACCAGGCCAATGTCGAGGTTCTCAATACTGCCAAGACATTGATGCTCAAAACACTGACGGTGGGCCAGTAAGGCCGTCGGCGGCCATTTCCATTTTCGGAGAATTTCTCATGACTGTTTCTGCAATCACCTCCACTGACGGCGCCAGCGCGGCCGGCGCACTGTCATCAAAGACAGTTTCAAGCGCCGATGGAGAGCAGCGTTTTCTCAAGCTGCTTGTCACTCAGCTGAACAATCAGGACCCCCTGAATCCTCTGGACAACGCCGAACTGACCTCGCAGCTGGCACAGATGAGTACGGTCAGCGGAATTGAAAAACTCAATACAGCCTTCCAGTCCCTGCTGGCCCAAAGCGGCTCCAGCCAGGTCCTGCAGTCGGCTTCCCTGATCGGTCGTTCCGTGCTCGTGCCCGGAACCGGGCTGGCGCTGGAGCAGGGCGCTGCCGTGCCGTTTGCCGTCGAGCTGCCGCAGGGCGCTGATTCGGTGAAAGTCACCGTCACCGACGCGGCCGGCAACACCGTTCGCAGTTTCGATCTGGGTGCCTTGCCGCAAGGGGTCAAGACACTCTCCTGGGACGGCAAGTCAGATGGCGGGGTGCAGTTGGCAGACGGTGCCTACACCGTCAACGTGGCGGCCTACTCCGGGGATTCCAGGATGGCGGCGACCGCGCTGACCTATGCCGGCGTCGCCAGTGTGTCGCAGGGCAGCAATGGCGTTGCGCTTGATCTCGGGGCTGGTCGCAAGGCCGCGCTCAGTGAAGTTCGCCTGATTCTCTGAGCCTGACCGACTGGCGGCAGTCTCGATTTACAAGTCAATTCAACAGAAGGAAATACCATGGGTTTCGCACAAGGTGTAAGCGCTCTGAACGCCTCCGCAGCCAATCTCGACGTCATCGGCAACAACATTGCCAATGCCGGAACGATAGGCTTCAAATCCGGGGGCGTGCAGTTCGCGGATGTGTATGCTGGTTCGAAGATTGGTCTGGGCACCCAAGTGGCCAGCGTTGCGCAGAATTTCACGTCCGGCTCGGTGCAAACCAGCTCCCGTGCACTCGATGTGGCCATCAGTGACGGCGACGGTTTTTTCCGTCTCGCGAGCCCGGAAGGGGAGATAGCCTATTCGCGCAACGGCCAGTTCGACATGGACAAGAATGGCTACATTGTCAACACGGCCGGTTTGCAGCTCACCGGTTATGCCGTGGGGGCCAACGGTAACCTTGCGGGCGGCACCCCGGCCCCCCTGCAAATGCCAACGGCCGCCATGGCGCCGAAGGCGACCGGGTCCGTGACGGGGATCACCGCACAGTTCAATCTTGATTCGCGCAGCACCGCCCCGACGGCTGCATTCGACGCCACGGATTCAAGCACCTACAACTATGCCAATTCGGTGACGATTTATGACTCGCTGGGGAATCCCCATGAGTTGGCCACCTTCTTTGCAAAACAAGCTGCCCCGGTCAACACCTGGAATGTTCATGCGACCGTCGATGGGAAGCCGCTGGATAACGGTGGTGTGCTGCCAGCTGTGGCCAATGGCACGGCGATCGGCAGCTTGACCTTTGACAGCAACGGCATTCTGGATACGGCCATCGTGGGTAACGGTGTCCTTGGTTTCAAGACGCCCGGCTTTGCCTTGGGCAACGGCTCAGCGCCGATGACGTTCGATATGAACGTCGCGGGCACCACCCAATTCGGCAACGCCAATGACGTCAGAAAGTTGACGCAGGACGGCTATGCGTCTGGCACGCTGACCTCCCTGGCCATTGAACCAGATGGAACCATCACCGGAAAATACAGCAACGAGCAGTCCAACACGCTTGGGCAGATCGTCCTGTCTTCCTTTGTGAATCCGAACGGACTGCAGTCCAAGGGTGACAACGTCTGGGCCGAAACCGCTGCCTCAGGGCAGCCGTTGACGGGCACACCGGGCGCCGGCACCAAGCTGGGCGCCCTGGTGTCGGGGGCTCTGGAGGGCTCCAATGTGGACCTGACCTCCGAACTGGTCAACCTGATCATTGCCCAGCGCACCTACCAGGCCAATGCCCAGACCGTCAAGACGCAAGACCAGGTGATGCAGACCCTGATGAACATGCGTTGATGACCCCATGACCGCCGGCAAGACGGTCTCTGGCGTCAACAAAATCAGGACAACCAAGGAAGCAATATGGACCGGATGATCTATGTCGGCATGACGGGTGCCAAGCAGGCCATGGAGCAACAGGCTGCGGTGGCCAACAACATGGCCAATGTGTCGACGCCCGGTTTCCGCGCGCAGATCAACAACTACCGTGCAGTCCCTGTCGTCGGCGACGAGATGGCGACCCGTGCCATGGTGGTTGCCACGACCCCTGGCGCCGATATGCGTTCCGGGCCGCTGATGCAAACAGGCCGCCCGCTGGACGTTGCCATACGCGGCGATGGCTGGCTGACCGTACAGACGCCGGACGGCGGAGAAGCTTACACCCGCGTCGGCAACCTTCAAGTGGGTGCCGACGGTCAGTTGATGACCATGGATGCCAGGCCGGTGTTGGGCGAGTCTGGCCCGATGGTTGTGCCTCCGGGCTCATCGCTGGTGGTGGCAGACGATGGCGTGGTGACAGCGCTGGGCGCCGGTGATCCGGCCGTGGGTGCCGCGGAAGTGGGACGCCTGAAGCTGGTCAACCCGGCCGTCGATGCGCTGGTGCGTGGCGACGATGGCCTGTTTCGCATGCAGGCCGGCACGGCCGCCCCCCAAGCCGACCCCGGCGTGCGTTTGCTGTCCGGCACGCTGGAGGGAAGCAACGTTAACGCAGTGGAGGCCATGGTCGACATGATTGCCAACGCACGACGCTTTGAGATGCAAATGAAGACGCTGCAGACAGCCGAAAGCAACGACCAGCAGGCCAACAAGCTGCTGGGCAACGGCTGATTCGCCGCCCACCCCTTGTCGCCCGATCTGACTTGAACACGGCCCCGGCCATCCCCCAGGAGTTTTCCCCATGATTCGTTCCCTTTCCATTGCCAAAACAGGTCTTGATGCCCAGCAGATGCAGCTCGACGTCGTTGCCAACAACCTGGCCAACGTGGGCACCACGGGTTTCAAGCGCAGCCGCGCCGTGTTTGAAGACTTGATGTATCAGAACCTGCGCCAGACCGGCGGCCAGACCTCGGACCAGACGCGCATGCCCTCCGGCCTGCAACTGGGTACAGGCGTTCGGGTGGTGGCCACCGAGCGTATTCATACACAAGGCAATCCGACGAAGACCGAGAACCCGAAAGATGTGGCCATCAATGGTGATGGCTTCTTTCAGGTATTGATGCCGGACGGCACGACGGCCTACACGCGCGACGGTTCATTTCAGTCCGACCAGAGTGGACAACTGGTCACCGCCAGCGGTTTTCCTGTGCAGCCGGCCATTACCCTGCCGCAGAACACCACCAGCATGACCATTGGTCGCGATGGCACGGTGTCGGTCACCCAGGCCGGCAGCACGGCCAATGTGCAGATTGGCCAGATCCAGCTGGCGACCTTTCTCAACGCCGCGGGTCTGCAAAGCAAGGGTGAAAACCTCTATGTGGCGACGGATGCCTCCGGTGGCGCCAACGAGACCGCACCGGGCCAGAACGGCGCCGGCATTCTCAACCAGGGCTATGTGGAATCGTCGAACGTCAACGTCGTCGAGGAGCTGGTCAACATGATCCAGACCCAGCGTGCGTATGAAATCAACAGCAAGGCTGTCCAGACCTCTGACCAGATGCTTGCGCGCCTGGCGCAGCTGTGATGCACGGGTTGCCGCAGAGCTGCTGGCGCACAGGCGGCTGGATATTGGCCGTCGCGGGGTTGCTGGGCGGCTGTGCGCAGATTCCGCGCGAGCCGCTGGTGCATCAGCCCATGAGCTCGCGTGCTGATGCGCAGGTGCGCCCCGCTGCGCCGGTCAATGGTGCGATCTACCGGACTGGTTTCGGCGCGCAGGCCCTGTTTGAAGACAGGCGGCCGCGTTACGTGGGCGACATCCTGACCATCCTGGTCAGTGAGAACGTCAATGCGAGCAAAAACTCGGCGGCCAATGCCAGCCGCAGCGGAAGTGCCAGCACCGAGCTGAGCCTGATTCCGAAAATTTTCAGCGGCCTGATCTCCAGTGCACAGGATGCCACTGCAGGCGGAAAAAACATACTGAGTGCCAAGGGTGGAGCCAATGCCACGAACACCTTCAACGGCGTGATCACGGTCACGGTGGTTGAAGTTCTCCCCAATGGCAACCTGATTGTCAGCGGTGAAAAGCAGATGCTGATCAACCAGGGCACGGAGTTCATCCGTTTCTCGGGCGTGGTCAACCCGCGCACCGTCAGCGCGAACAACACCGTCCCTTCCACCCAGGTCGCCGACGCGCGCATGGAATACAGCGCCAAAGGGTATATCGACGAAGCCCAAACCATGGGCTGGCTCCAGCGCCTCTTCCTCAACGTGCTGCCGTTCTGATCATGAACACGACACCCACTTCGCTTCAGCCTCGGGGGAGAATGCGCTCGGCGCTGACGTCCTGCCTGAAACTTTGCCTGCTTCTGTCTGCCTTGGTCGGGCTGCCATCGCAGGCGGAGCGCCTGAAGGATCTCGCAAGCATCCAGGGCGTGCGCGACAACCCGCTGATCGGTTACGGCCTGATGGTCGGCCTCGATGGCAGCGGCGACCAGACCATGCAGACACCCTTCACCACGCAAAGCCTGAACAACATGCTGGGGCAGCTCGGCGTGACGGTGCCGCCCGGAACCAACATGCAGCTGAAAAATGTGGCCGCCGTGATGGTCACTGCATCCCTGCCGCCCTTTGTGCGGCCCGGACAGACCATCGACATCACGGTGTCATCCCTGGGCAACGCCAAAAGCCTGCGCGGCGGGACCTTGCTGATGACGCCGTTGAAGGGCTCGGATGGGCAGGTCTATGCGCTCGCCCAGGGCAACATGGTGATCGGCGGCGCTGGCGCCTCGGCCAATGGCAGCCAGGTCAAGATCAACCAACTCAGCTCCGGCCGCATTCCAGCGGGCGCGATTGTGGAGCGGGCTGTGGAGTCGTCACTCGGCGGGGACGGCACCGTGATGCTGGAGTTGACGACCAGCGATTTCGGCACGGCGCAGAAGGCGGTGGACGCCATCAACCGGAGTTTTGGCCCCGGGACGGCCCATGCGCTTGACGCCCGGGTGATCCAGGTCAACGCACCGCCCCGGCCTGAAGACCGCGTCGGGTTCCTCGCCCGCATCGAGAACATCGATGTTGCGCCTTCACAGGCGATCGCGAAAGTGGTTATCAATGCGCGTACCGGCTCGGTTGTGATGAACCAGACCGTCCGGATCAATGACTGCGCCGTGGCGCACGGCAATCTGTCGGTGGTGATCAACACCGAACCGGTCATCAGCCAGCCCGGACCGCTCTCGGGCGGCAGCACGGTGGCGACCCAGCGCTCGCAGGTCGAAGTCAGCCAGGCGGGTGGCGCGCTGCAGATCGTGCGTGGTGGTGCCTCGCTGGCGGACGTGATCAAGGGACTCAACACGCTGGGCGCCAATCCGCAGGATCTGGTGTCCATTTTGCAGGCCATGAAGGCCGTCGGCGCCTTGCGGGCCGAACTTGAGATCATTTGAGGTTGACATGAATAGCGCCGGTTTTGCCAATCTCAACAGCATGAATTCCCCTGCCGCAGGCGTGCTCGACCAGCGTTTATCGCTGGATGTTCAGGGTGTCGATGCCTTGCGGCGCACGGTGCGCAGCTCGCCGCAGGAAGGCATGAAACAGGCCTCCAAGCAATTTGAAGTGATGTTCATGCAGATGGTGCTCAAGAGCATGCGCGAAGCCACGCCGTCGGACAGCATGTTTGGCAGCCAGCAGGAAAAGATGTACACATCGATGCTGGATCAGCAACTGGCACAAAACCTGTCCGGCCGGGGGCTGGGCTTGGCAGAGGCCATGTTTGCGCAGCTCAACCGGACTGCCGGCGGGGCTGATGTGCCGCCCGCCGCATTGCCCGCCGACAAGCAGCCCGGTATGCCTGGCGCCGCGGTGTCCAGGGCGCCGCAGCCTGTGGCTTCTGCCGTCGCACCGGTCGTCCGGACACCGGACCTCTCCTTGTACGAGACCGCCACGGCCCAAGCGACCCTGAGCAGGAGTGCCCTGCCGCAGGCGCACGTTGAGCAATTTGTCTCGCGCATGCTGCCTGCGGCGCAGCGCGCCAGCGAGGCCACGGGTGTTCCGGCACAACTGATCATGGCGCAGGCAGCGCTGGAGTCCGGCTGGGGACGCCGCGAGATCCGCGCGGAGGACGGCCAGACCAGCTACAACGTGTTCGGCATCAAGGCTGACAAGAGCTGGAAGGGGCCAGTGGTCGAAACCATGACCACCGAATACGTCAACGGGGTTGCGCAAAAGGGCCGGGCCAGCTTTCGGGCCTACGGCTCTTATGACGAAGCGTTTTCCGACTATGCGCGTTTCCTGGTGACGAACCCGCGTTACGCCAATGTGCTCTCCACGCAGGATCCGGCTGAAGCGGCGCATGGTCTGCAGCGTGCAGGTTATGCGACCGATCCCCAATACGGCGGGAAACTGGTCCGCATCATGAGGCAGATGTCCTGAGACCGCGGATGGCCCGGGTGAGCACCGTTGAACGAGGCAGGAGGTATTCGACGGTTTTGTTTTTGAAAACTAAAGTTTTTTCTTGTTGTGGTCGTTAATACAAATAGCCGCATTTGTTGTCATTGTTTTGAAGCGCTTACGGAAGCGCTGCCCACCTGATTGAGGAGTCCCCATGCAAGCCAACCCAACCCAACCGCTGTAGCGGTGATGACCCCGTGGTTTTCGCTGCGGCGATCCTGGTTGCTATCGCCAGGCGCATGGCTGGCGACGCCATGGGGCATGTCGCGATGCCCGTGTCGTGAAAATTGATTTGCGGGTGCACCTTTTGTAAGTTGACCATCAATTCCTGATGAAAGAAGGCTGAACATGAGAACTAATCACCCCGTTACGCAGCGCGAATATCAGTTTTCGGAGAGTGTGACGCTGATGTCCACCACCGATACACAAAGCCATATTACTTACGCCAACTCGGCGTTCATTGAAGTCAGCGGTTTCAGTCGTGAAGAGATCATGGGCCAGCCACATAACATGGTCCGGCACCCGGACATGCCCGCCCAGGCTTTCGCTGACATGTGGGCTACCTTGAAAGCGGGGCAATCCTGGACTGCACTGGTCAAGAATCGGAGAAAGAACGGAGACCACTATTGGGTGCGCGCGAACGCCACCCCTATTCTTCGCGGTGGTGTGGTGACGGGCTATATGTCGGTGCGCAGCAAACCCGAGGCGCGGGAAGTGAGCGCAGTTGACGACTTGTACCGGCGATTCCGTGAGGGAGGCGCGCGCGGCCTGGCATTTCACAAAGGCGTCATTGTCCGGACTGGATTGATGGGGTGGACCTCGCTGTTTCAGGTGATGCCGGTACGCTGGCGCATCCGGCTGGCCGCAGCACTGATGATGGTGATTCCGTTGGTTGCCGCGTTGGTGACTGGGGTGTCCGGTGCGTCTCTGATTGGGGTGGCCGTGGGTCTGCTTGTTGGCGCCCTGCTCTGTACCGTGATGCTGGAAGTGCAGGTGGCTTCCCCGCTGGCAGCCGTTCTGGAACAAGCTCAGAGCGTTGCCAGCGGCCAACCTGGCCGCAACATCAGTCTGAATCGGGTAGACGAAATCGGCATGTTGTTGCGCGCCGTAAACCAGGCCGGTTTGAACTTGCAGTCCCTGGTGGATGATGTGGGCGGGCGCACACTGAGTGTGACCACTGCCAGCGCCGAAATCGCCGCCGGCAACCACGACCTGTCGTCCCGGACCGAAGAGCAGGCCAGCTCCCTGGAAGAGACCGCCGCGTCGATGGAAGAGCTGACCAGTACCGTCAAACAAAACGCCGACAACGCCCGCCAGGCCAACCAGCTGGCCGTGACGGCCTCCAGCGTCGCGGTCAGGGGCGGCAGCGTGGTGTCCCAGGTGGTCGACACCATGGGCGCGATCAACGCGTC
>NZ_NBZV01000071.1 GCF_002379095.1 Polaromonas sp. AER18D-145 | reverse complement strand
GTGGAGGGGGACAGCGCCAGCGCCGATGCGTCGAGCACCACCACGGCGCGGCCGCTGAGCAGGGGCTGGTCGCCGGCCTGCACGGCAAAGCTGTACAACACGGTGTTGTCGTCGCCGGTCAGCCGATCGGCGCGGATGGTCAGCTCGCCTGCGACCGTGTCCAGCCGGTCGACGAACAGCGTGACGCTGCGCATGCTGGCCAGGTAGCCGGCGCGCGGCGGCGTGGTGGCGGCGTTCGCGCCGGCCAGGGCTTCGGCCACCAGTGTGCCGTGCACGGCCATGGCCTGCGCGGCGTATTCCACGCCGCAGGCGGCACCGAGCCGGCCGTGGGCCCGCAGCGGATGGTCGGGCGCGTGGTGGCTGCTGGCTTGGCAGATGATGTGCTGGGTGTCCCAGGCGGTGACGCTGTCCAGCAGGCACATGGTGCCCTGGTGGGGGATGCGGCGCGCGATGTCTTCGTGCTGCAGCGTGGCCGGAAGATGCGCAGCGCTCAGCATGGTCCCACCTGCACGGCCAGCTGCAGACCATCGAGGTAGTCGATCACGACACTGCCGGCGTCCTGCGTGGCCACACTGCGCAGCAGCGGCAGGCTGCGCGCCGCGGGAATGCTGGCGCGCAGCTGCTCCAGCGCGCTGTCGGCCATGGCGGTTGCGCTGGTGCCGGTGAGGCAGGTGGCCGGTGCCAGGGTCCACTTGGCCAGGCTGCGTTCGCTGCGTTGCGGGGCCAGCACCAGGGCCACGCCAAAGGAGTCCGGCAGGGGCCGCACACTGTGCAGCGGTTCGGGGTAGTCGGTGTCGTAGGCGACCAGCAGGACGGCCGTCTGATCGACCGCTGCCTGCACCACTGCCTCGAGCAGGCCGGCCGCAAAGCTGCCATCGTAGGCGCACAGCACGGAGGATGTCGCCATCGAGCCGCTGGAGATGCTCCAGTAGCCGGAAGAGGCGTTGTGCACCGAGTTGTGAAAACGCGTGGGCGAGATCAGTCTGTCGCCCGATGCCAGCGCGCTGCAGATTTCATGGCAATTGATGGCGTCGCCGCTCGATGATGAAAACACCGAGGGCAGCCTGGCGGCGGACAGGCCCGAGGCCGTCACGGCTTCCTGGCCGACGGCCAGCGAGACCTTGACCACGGCGCCCGCGCGGCGGCGTTCGGCCGGGGGCAGGGCCATGGGCAGCGGCAGCACGCAGCGCGCCGACTCGTAGGGCGCAGTGCCGGCCAGCTGTTCGCGGCCGGGCGCCCAGCCTGACAGGCCCGGGCCCAGCAGGCCGATGCCTTCGACATAAACCGTGAGGGACGGTGCAGCGGATGCGGGATGTGTCATCGTCGTCTTACCCGGCACGGCCAAAAATCAGGCTGCAGTTGGTGCCGCCGAAACCGAAAGAATTGCTCAACACGCGCCGGACGGCCTGCTCGCGGTTGTGCAGCAGGTAGTTCAGGGGCAGGGCCGGGTCCAGCTGCTGGGTGTTCAGGCCGGCCGGCAACAGGCCGTGCTGCAGGGCCAGCGCGCAGATCACCGCCTCCAGCCCGCCCGCCGCACCGAGGGTGTGGCCGGTGGCGCCCTTGGTGGAGCTGCAGGGCGTGGCCGATCCGAACAGGGCCGCCACGGCCCTGGTTTCGGCCGCGTCGTTGCTCGGCGTGGCCGTGCCATGCAGGTTGATGTAGTCGATCTCGGCTGCGTCCAGCCCGGCCGTGGCCAGGGCCTCCTGCATGGCCATGCGCGCGCCCAGGCCCTCGGGGTGGGGCGAGGACATGTGGTGGGCATCGCTGGATTCGCCGATGCCCAGCAGCAGCACGGCGTCGTCGTTCAATGGCTCCAGCGGGTCCGGCACCGGCTCGAGCAGCGCGAAGGCCGCCGCTTCGCCGATGGAAATGCCGTCGCGTTCGACATCGAACGGCCGGCAGGCTTGGGTGGAAATCAGGCCCAGGGAATTGAAGCCGTACAGCGTCGTCAGGCACAGGGAATCGACACCGCCGACCACCGCGGCGTCGATCAGGCCGGCTGCCATCATGCGGTGCGCCGAAGCAAACACCTTGGCGCTGGACGAACACGCGGACGAGACCACCACCGCTGGACCGGCCAGGGCCAGGACCTGGCGTGTGAAATCGGCCACGGAAAAAGTGTTGTGCGTGGTCCGGTAGGAAAAGTCGGGCGGGAAGGCGCCGGTGGCCGGATCGAGCCGGCGGTAGGCCAGCTCGGTCTGCAAAATGGCCGAGGTGCTGGTGCCGATGAAGACGCCGATGCGATGCGCGCCGTATTTTTGGCTGGCGGCTGCAACGGCTTCTGCAAAACCGTCCTGCATCAGGCCCAGCAGTGCGAGGCGGTTATTGCGGCAGTCAAACGCTGCCAGTGCTGCGGGAAGCGCCACGGCGTCCACCGCCGCCACCTCGCCGACAAAGGTGGGCAGGTCGACCGTGTCAAACGCGCAGGGCGCAAGGCCGCCGCGCTGCCCGCGCAGGGCGTTGAGGGTTTTCTGGAGGCCGCGACCGATGCTGCTGGTCGCGGTGAAATGGGAGAGCCAGAGCGGGTTCAGAAGAAAACTAGCCGATCTAAAAGTGAAGTCATGTTAGCAAATTCCACCGGAAAAACTGCGATCCAGGAGACGGTCAGACAGCGAGGTAGGGACAATGGTGGTTGGCCCGGGTGCGCACCACGTGGCGCAGCGACAACCACGCCGCGAAAGTCCCCAACAAGAGCCCGGCCCACATGTCCACGGCCACATGCTGGCGTGTGGCCACCGTGGAGTAAACAATGCCGAGGCACCACAGTGCATTGGTCAGGTATGCCCACGGCGGCGCGCCAAAACGGCGCAGCAGGTGATGCAGCCAGAAGCCCGAAAAAACGGCGGTGGCGACATGCAGGGACGGGCAGGCGTTGCCCGCGGCATCCATGTTCTTGAGGAAGTCCACGCCCGGGTACAGGGTCCAGTCGATGTCAGCCGCGGGAACCGTCGTGGGCCAGAAATAGAAAACGACCAGCCCGGTCAGGCAGGTGCCGGCCATGGCCAGGCTGTAGACATAGAGTTCGCGCCGGCTCGCGAGGAAGGCCGGCGGCAGCGACACATACACCCACAGCGACACATACAGCGACAGGGCCATCGGCTCAAAGCCGATCAGCCGGTCCAGCCATGTGACCGGCATCACGGTGACAGGGTAGGCGGGGTTGTTGAGCACATAGAAGTAGGCGGCAAAAAACACGGCAATAAAAGCCGGAATGCCTATGCTTTTGAGGACCACGTCGCGGGGCACAAGCTGTGCGGCCTGGCGGTACCAGGGCAGGGCTTGCGGGCGAACCAGGGTGGTGCTCATGCCAGGGCCTCGGCCAGGGTCACCGGCTTGAGGCGGGCCGCCGCAGCGGAGGCCAGCACGGCGGGCAGGACCTCGAGAATCACCGGGATGCCGCCTGGCGTGCGGGCGGCGTTGCCGTCGTGCAGCAGCACGATGGCGCCGGCCTTCAGGCCATGCAGCAACTTGAGGGTGACCCGCTCCGCATCGCCAACCCGCGTGTCGAAACCGCGTACCGACCAGCTGGCCAGCCGCAGACCCATCCGGGCGAGCACGGGTTCGAGAAAGGGATTGCGCAGGCCGGCCGGCGCGCGGAAAAAGAGCGGTCGCCGGCCGGTGATCGCAACCAGGGTGTCCTGCGCGGCCTGCAGCTCCCGCGCCATGCCGCGCGGCCCCATGACGGAAAAGTTGTGGCGATGGTGCTGGCTGTGGTTCTCCACCGCGTGGCCGCGGCGAACGATTTCCCGGCACAGCTCGGGGTAACGCGCGGCCTTTTCCCCAATACAGAAAAACGTGGCCCGGGCGGCGTATCGGTCCAGCAGGTCCAGCACCTGCGGCGTGACCTGCGGGTCAGGCCCGTCGTCGATGGTCAGGGCAATTTCGTTTCGGGCGGTCGCGGCCGCGGGCAGCCGCGACCAGTTCGGACCCAGCCAGTGGCTGCGCGGCCACAGGCCGACGCCGGCCAGCAGCGCGTGGTTGGCGACAACGACGGCCAGTACCCAGGGCCATAGCCCGGGCGCCGCAACGGCCGTGGCCAGCGCCAGCCCGTGCAGCGCCAGGGAGGCGCGGACCAGCGGGGTGGCGTGCCAGCGCGGCTCAGGCCTGGGCATCATGGGGCTGCCTCGCAAAAATCGCGGCGTACACCAGCGCCAGGATGACGCCGGGCGCCACCGTGGCGCCCATGGCCTGCAGGATGGAAATCTTGGAAAACGCCAGCAGGCCAAAACCCGCGACGGTGGTGAGGTTGGCCAGCGCCATCGAGGCCAGGGTGCGGTGCGAGATGGGGGTCAGGGGATCGGACCGGTCGAAAAACAGGGCGTAGTTCGAGCCCACCGCCACCACCAGCAGCAGCCCCACCAGGTGCAGGATGATCAGCGGCTGGCCGGCCAGGGCCAGGCCCGCCGTGACCGTGATGACCGAGGCGGCCAGGGGCGCGATGACGCGCAGGACACGCGTGGGTGAGCGGAACACCACCAGCAACAGCACGACGATGGAGAGCAGCCCGCCCAGCGACAGCAGTGTGGCTTCGCGCAGGTAGCCGGCGTACAGGCGGTCGGATTCGGCTTTCATGTCCACAAACAGCACATCCGGCGAGCTGTTGCCCAGGGCTGCCCGGATGCGGTCAGCCTGGATGCCTGCGCCTTCCGGCGCCCGAAGCGGCAGCAGCGCGGTCCAGCCACCGCGTGATGGCTGGAGCAGCAGCGCATCGACCGCCATGGCCAGGGAGGTCTGTTCGAGGTCGGTCGCCTGCAGCAGGGGCTGGTTGCGGCTGGTTTCCACGTCGGCCAGAAAGGGCGTGAACACCTGGGCGCGCACCGGCAGGTCCTGTACTGCCTGGGCCAGGCGCGGCTGCAAGACCTCCGCAGACGGCAGGCTGGCCTGGCGCGCACGCTGCGTTGCCATGCTGGGAAGGTAGCGGCTCGGGCTTTCAAACCCGGCGAGTTCGCCCTGGTCCACCTGCGTTTGCAGCAGCGCGGACACCCGCTCGGCGGACACCAGCACCGCTTCCCGGTCGCTGCCGGAGATCACCACGACGTAACGCACATCGGGGGCGCCCATGTCGGCGCGCAGGCTTTCGTCGAGCGCGATGTCGGCTTGCGACACGGGGCTCAGCGAGGAAATTTTTTCGTTGAGCAGCGTGTCGCGGTGGGTCGCGAGGACGGCGCAGGCCGCCAGCAGCAGCACAGCCACCGGCCAACGCAGCGCTGCGGCGCGCCGCGTCAGCTGGCTGAGCACGCGGCCGATTGCCGAGACGTCGTGGATGCGGAACTGCGTCGGCAGCAAATGTGGCAGGACAAACCGCGTCATGACCGCGGCGGCCACCAGTCCGGCAATGGCGTACAGGCCGAGCTGCGCCAGGCCCGGAAAGCCCGACAGCAGCAGCGAGGCAAAGCCGAAGATCGAGGTCAGCACGCCCAGCCGGATCGTTGGCCAGAAACGCTTGACCCAGCTTTCCTGTCCTGCGCCCGCCTGTTCGGATTGCACAAACAGGTAGATGGAATAGTCCACCGCCTCTCCGATCAGCGCGGTGCCGAAGCCCAGCGTGATGCCGTGTACCGCGCCAAAGCCCAGGCTGACGGCGGCCACGCCTGCCAGCACGCCGCTGATGACGGGCAGGAAACCCAGCGCCAGCGCGGTCACCGAGCGGTACACCAGCAGCAGCAGCGTGGCAATGATCACCACGCTGATCAGGGAGAGGCGGCTGACCTGGCTCTGGATGGCCTCACGCGAGGTCACCGAAAAGACGCCGGGGCCGGTCATCACCAGCTTCGCGGCGGGGCTGTCCCCGCGTGCCGTGTCGAAGGCCTGCCGGATGGCGGCCATGGCGCTTTGCTGGGCATCGGTGTCGGACCCGGCGGCGCGCGTCTGCATCAGCATCAGGGCGCGGGCGCCGTCGCGCGACGCCCAGGCGCCGTCGATCAGGCGCGGCTGCGTACCGCTGTCCAGCTGCCCGAGCAGTTGCACCATTTCGCCGGTTGGGTCGCGCGGCAGCAGGGACTTGACCATCAGCCCGGCGGGCGAGGCCAGCAGGTCGATGCTTTCGGCCAGGGCCGCATGCAGGCCGTCGGTGCTGAAGCGTTCAGGGGTGACGAGCGGACTGAGCAGGTAGCGGTTGTTGAACAGGTAAGTCCGGTCGCGTTCCTTGTTGACCGGTTCGCCGTTGTTGACGGCGACAAAAGCCGGGTTGGCGCGCAGGCTGCGGGCGATCTCCTTGGACAGGCGGGCGCGGGCCGGCCCGTCTTCCCCCTCGATGCCGACCAGGATCAGGCGCGAAGCCAGGCCGTCCTTGAGCTGGTCCATCAGGAGCTGCTGTTCGGTCGTCGGATTCCGCGGCAGAAAGGCCGACAGGTCCGTGGTGATCTGGGTACGGCTGATGATGGCGCCGCAGGCCAGCAAAAAGGCCAGCCACAACCAGACCGGCAGAAACTGGCGGCGCAGCAACCGGCTCATTTGGCGGCCAGCTTGTCGATCACCATGACCGAGCGGTCCTTGTCGGTCTGCTCGATTTCAATGGTTCGGACTTCGGCGTGGCTGCCGCCTATGCGGACGCGCTGCACCACTTCCAGCATTTTTGTTTCGATGGGGCGCAGGGTCAGCGTCCAGCGCTCCTCGGAACCTTCCAGGTCGAGGTTGTAGACGCGCCGGAGCGCGACCATGTCGCCGGCCAGCGTGCCGCGTATGCTTTCGGTGAAGGCGACCAGTTCCGGGTAGTCCTGCAGGCGCAGCACCATGCGGCGCTTGCCGCGTTCGACGGTGAGGCTGCCGCCCTCAATCAGCAGCGACTCCGGCCTGGGCTTGAGTGTGCGTTTTTCCAGCCGGTCGGGCGCGGTGTAAAGCAGTTCGCCGGACGACTCCACGGGTGCCTCGAGCAGGGCGATGTATTTCTTTTCGACAAAGCTGGCGCGACCCGACTTGTTTTTTGCCAGGCCCTGCATCAGCTGGGTCACATCCCAGGCGGCGAAGGCGGGGCTGCAGCTGAGGGCCAGCAGCAGGCCGGCACCGGCCAGCCAGGTTTTTCGTGAAGTGGTGGTCAGGCGGGGTGCATCAGTCATGGGGTCGGACCGGGTTGGGGTGCAGCTGCCGGTTTGCCGGCCTGCCAGAAATTGAAAAAATTGAACCAGTTGTAGGGCGCCGCGCGGCAGTGCTGCTCCAGCAGTTCGGCGTAACGCAGCATCGCAGCCTGTACCGCCGCTTCGCGCCCGCCGGCAGGGATGGTGGAGAAATCGGCCAGCGTTTCAAAATGGATATCGTAGCGATTGCCGCCGCCATACAGGCCGACCATGAACAGCACCGGACGCCGCAGGATGGCCGCCATGCGAAACGGTCCCACGGGAAGCTCGGCCGGCTCGCCGAGAAAAGGCACGGACTTCGTGGTGTCCCGGTTCAGGCAGCGGTCGGCCAGCATGCCGACCACACTGCCGGCTTCGATCAGCTCGTGGACGCGCAGCATCGAATCCGCATGCCCCAGCGCCACGATGTCCTGCTGCGCCGCCGGGTTGATGGCGCTCAGGGCGGCATTGATCTTGCGCGCGTTTTCCTCGTACATCACCATGGCCACGCGCAGGCCCGGTTGGCGCCGGCCGATCGCGCGCAGCACCTCGAAGCTGCCCACATGTGCGCCCATCAGAAACACGCCTTTGCGGTCCGCCGTCAGTTCGGCCACGAGGTGCTCCTGGTGGATGCGGATGTCGAAAAGGCCGAAGCGGTCGTTGATCAGGTAGACCCGGTCGTGGATCACGGAGGCGAAGCTGAAAAATTGCCGGAACACATGGCGCCAGGCGACCCGCGCTCCCGCCGGCAGCGCCAGGGCGCGACGCAGGTAGTCGCGCGATGCGCGGCGGGCGGCCGCGTTGGCCACCAGAAAGTAGGCGGCAATGCCGTACAGAACGCAGCGGCCCGCGCTGCGGCCCAGCCGCAGCGAAATCCAGGTCATCACGCGCAGCATCAGCATGTTGCTGCGCTCCGGGCGGTCCCGCCAGGCGGCCTGGCGACCCGCGCCGGACGGACCGGTGGGCGCCTGGCTCATGGGACGCTTTCGAGGGCAAAGGTGCCGGTGGCCACCTGCCGGCCGCCGCCGGAAATGTCAAAACGTGTGTGGCCCGCAGGGGTCGGTGTGCAGGAAATTGTCAGCGTCTCGCCGGGCAGCACCGGGCTGAGGAATTTGGCCGAGGTGATCTGGCAGCGCAGTGCGTGGCCCTGGCCGTTCCCCACGCTCATGCGCGCCTGTGCGGCGGCGTGCAGGGCGGCATCGAGCAGCAGCACACCCGGCACCATGGGCCTGCCCGGAAAGTGCCCGGCAAAAGCGGGGTGACCGGCGGCAAAACAGACCGTCGTGGGTTCACTCTGCACGGGGCGGGCCCTCCTGGGCGGCGGGACTCTGGTGGAAGCGGGCCAGCGCTTCGAGGACGTCGCGCGGCAGCTTGCCGGTGGCGTTGCGTGGCAGGGCATCGAGCAGGACCAGCGGGCGCGGCAGGAAGATGGTGTCTATCCGTTCCTTCAGCGCGGCCTGCACGGCGGCGGCCGTCATGCCGGGGGCCACGACAAATGCCATCAGCCGCACCACGGCCTCGTGGCCGCTGTCGTCAGGCATGAAAAACGCGCCGTCGAGCACGCCGGGGATGCTGTTGAGGTGATGGTTCAGGTAGGCCAGCGAGTTGCGTTTGCCGGCGATATTGACCAGGTCCTCGAGGCGGCCGTGCAGCAGGAAATGGCGGTTGTCGATGACCTGCAGCACATCGTTGAGCGGCACCACCTGTTCGACATGGCCGCCGCAGGCCCACATGCGGTCATCGTGCGGTGTCAGGGTCACCAGCGGAAACAGTTCCCACTGGGCGGTTTGCGCAGTTCGCCGCGACGCGATCTGGCCGGTTTCGGTGGAGCCATAAATCTCGAACAGCGGGGCCTCAAAACGGGCTTCGCAGCTTTGTGCAAGCTGCGGGGCCATGGGCGCCGTGGCCGACACCACGAGGTCCAGCGCGGGCAGCTCAACGGTCGATGCCAGCAGCACGCGCAGATGCACGGGGGTGCTGACCAGCATGCGCGGGCGCGGCACGGCCTTGACAGCGCTGACGATATCGGCCGGGTAAAACGGCTGGCCGGCATGTAAGGCGCCGCCGCTTTGCATGGGCAGCAGGACTGTCGACTCAAAGCCGAACATGTGCTGCGGCGGCACCGTGCCGATGACGGTGCAGGGCGCGGCGTCGTCCAGGCCCAGCCGCAGCGCCTCGCCGCGGGCGCTGCGCACCAGCGAGCCCCATGTCTTGCGATGTGGCAGGGGCCGGCCGGTCGAACCCGAGGTGAACACATCGGCGACCGCCTGTTCGCCGGGGAGAAAAGGGATGTCGCAGGGCGCATCGGGGTCGATGTGAGACGGTCCGTGCGCAAACGCATCCTGGTAGACGAAGCCGGGCAGCTCGATCGCATGGGGGGCGTCTGACAGGCAAAACGAATCAGGCGCCAGGGTGCGCAGCTGGCGCATCATTTCCGGCGTGTGGGTGGGAGGCAGCAGGCTGATCTTTTGCGTCAGCAAGGCGGCGCCGAGGCCGACTGCGAAATGGTAGCGGTCGCTGCAGGCGTTGAGCATGTGTTTGCCCGGCGGCAGCGATGCGGCCAGGTGTTTCACATCGCCCAGGTACTGGCGGACCGTGACGATCTCTCCGTAGCGCCAGGCCAGGATGTCGTCACCACGGGTGTGGCTGATGAGCGCGTAGGTGGTCATGGGCTGGGATGGGCTAGGAGCTTGGGCAGGCAAAGATGTTGCAGCAGCGCGGTGGGCCGGTCAGGGCGAGGGCGGCAGCCCGCCCGCGCTGGCCTGGCGGTAGGCGCGAATCGCCTCCAGCGGACCGGCCCGGTCGGACGGGGCCAGCAGCAACAGGCGCGCCGCGTATTCGGCAGAAAACATCACGACCAGCAGCGGCAGGTTCAGCAGGTTGGCAAAAGCCGACCAGACGCTGACCGGCGCCAGCCAGAACAGCAGCAGCGACAGCGTGGTCATGACGGCGAAATACAGGGTCCAGGCCCAGGTGACCTGCCGGGTGTAGCGGGCCAGGGCGGGCGACAGGCTGCCGTGGATGATGGCGGCAAACCGCGAAACCATGGGCTGCTGGCCGGCGCGCAGGGTGCGCGCAAAGGCCAGGCCCAGCAGCGCCTGCATGCCGGCATGCTGCAGCAGAAACACCCAGTTGTAGTGCTGCACGAGCCAGCCGCTTGCGGCATACAGCAGGACGCAGCCGGCCAGGCACAGCAGCAGCATCCGGGGCCGCTGCGGCGAGCGCCAGGCCAGCACGAGGGCCAGCGCGATCAGCGGCGCGATGGCCACCGCTGCGTCCAGCAGGTCGGGGTGCGGGTCGGCTGACGCAAGGTGCGCCAGGACCGGGTAGGCGACGCAGACGGCGGCAATGGCTGCCCAGCGGACGCCGCGCAGCACTTTTGCCGTCAAGCCAGGTTTCACTTCGTTCTTTGCAGCGCGATGTGGTCGCTCAGGCTGCGCAGCGACTGGAAGATGGCGGTGTTGTCCTCATGGTCGGCGCGCAGCTGCAGGCCATAACGCTTGGACAGGACCAGCGCGATTTCCAGGATGTCGATTGAGTCGAGCCCCAGGCCTTCGCCATACAGCGGCTCATCGGGCAGGATGTCCGCGGCAGCGGTTTCCAGATTCAGGGAAGTGACCACCAGTTCGGCTACTTCACGCATCAGCGCAGCATCGGCTGCAGGCGCGGCAGAGGGTTGGAGGGAGGATTCGGGCATCGTGGTTCTAGGCATGGATTTTCAGGATGTCGGGGCGTTGCGCCGGTGCTGCCAGCCCCCGCGGTTCAGTGATGTTTTGATGGTAACTGACATTGTTTTTTACACGCTGCGCGGCTGTAGGCGGCCGCCCCCGGAGTGTGTCAGACCGAAACGAAACAAGACGTAAAAAGCCCCCGAAAACGCGGTAGCGGCTGGTCCGGTCTAGCCGGCCTCGCTGTCGCCGGATTTGACGGCCCGCGGGGCACGCGGCACGGAGAGTGTCTGGGTGGGCGCGGCGGCCTCGTCAGGCAGGGCGGCATCGAGCACGGCCTGGCGCACGCTGGCCTTGTCGCCGGCGCCCGCAAATTTGCTGTACTTGCCAAGCGTGGTCACCAGCTGGCCGTAAATGCGCGGATTGCCGGCCACACATTCGCCGTGGTCCATGAAGTCGGATTCGCCGGTGAAGTTGCCGATCAGGCCACCGGCTTCGGTGACCAGCAGCGAGCCGGCCGCCACATCCCAGGGCTGCAGGCCGCTTTCAAAAAAGCCGTCGCTGAAACCGGCGGCCACATAGGCCAGGTCGAGGGCGGCCGCGCCCGGACGGCGCACGCCGGCACATTGGCTCATGACTTCACCGAGCATGTGGAGGTAGGGCTTGAGCTTGTCGCCGGGGCGGTAGGGAAAACCGGTGGAAATCAGGCATTCCTGCAGGCGCGTGCGTTTGGCCACACGGATGCGGCGGTCGTTGACGTAGGCGCCGCGGCCCTTGCTGGCGCTGTAAATGTCGTTGCGGTTGGGGTCATACACCACCGCCTGCTCGACCTTGCCGCGCACGGTCAGGGCAATGCTCACGCAGTAGAAGGGGAAACCGTGGATGAAGTTGGTGGTGCCGTCCAGCGGGTCGATGACCCATACGAATTCGGAATCCTTGGCGCCGTGTTCGCTGCCCGACTCTTCGGCCAGGATGCCGTGGCCCGGGTAGGCGGTCAGCAGCGTCTCGATGATGATCGCTTCGGCCGCGTGGTCGACTTCGGTGACGAAATCGTTGGTCTGCTTGGCCGAGACACGGACCGCTTCCACATCAAGCGCAGCACGGTTGATGATGGCGCCGGCGGCGCGTGCAGCCTTGACGGCCACATTGAGCATGGGGTGGAGATTGCTGGACATATAGGGCTAAGAAAGAGCGGAAGGGCTGCGGCCCGGTAACCGGGGCAGGCGACAATATCGCCATTTTACCGGCTCAGGCCGGTTACCCGGCTTTTTATCCATGAAAACGCGCTTTATCCTGATCAACACCAGCCACGCCGGCAATGTGGGCGCCGCTGCGCGTGCCATGAAAGTCATGGGCTTCGGCGACTTGGTGCTGGTGGCGCCGCGCTGGGACAATGTGCTCAGGCGCGAGGAAACCATCCAGCGTTCCAGCGGGGCGCTGGACGTGCTCAAGAATGCCCGCATCGTCGCCACGCTGGACGAGGCGCTGGACGGCATGACCCATTTGTGCGCCACGGCCATGACGCCGCGCGACTTCGGCCCGCCTACCCGTGCGCCACGCGCGCACTTCGCGGCCCTGCTGGGGGGGAATGGTTTGCTATCAAATCAGGAGCTAATTACGCCCGTCGATGCTGGGCTGGAGGCTGATTTCGCTTCAAAGCCGGAAGGGGTGGCTTTTTTGTTCGGCTCCGAGCGTTTTGGCATGCAAAACGAAGACGTTTACCGCTGCCACGTGGCGCTGAGCATTCCGACCGACCCGAAGTTCGGCTCGCTCAACCTGGCGGCGGCGGTGCAGCTGATCGCCTATGACTGGCGCGAGGCGCTGGGTGGTTTGGGCGTGCAGGCGGCCACGCCCGAACCCCGGCTGGCCGATGCCGCCGCCGTCGCTGGCATGCTCGGGCACTGGGAGCAGGCGCTGGCCGACATCGGCTTTCTGGACCCGGCGTCACCCAAAAAACTGATGCCGCGGCTGAACCAGCTGTTCAACCGCGCGCAGCTGAGCCCCGAGGAGATCCACATCCTGCGCGGCGTGGCCAAGGCCATGCGCCAGAAAGCCCACGAAGCTGCCGTCAAACTGGGCGCGCCAGCAGAGTCCCCCGCCAAGCCATAAACTCGCAGCATGTTCTCCAGACTCCGCTCCGACATCCAGTGCATTCTTGAGCGCGACCCGGCCGCGCGCAGCGGCTGGGAAGTGCTGACCTGTTACCCCGGCCTGCACGCGATCATTTTTCACCGGGGGGCGCACTGGTGCTGGACCCACGAGCTCAAATGGCTGGGGCGCTTCATCTCGCAGGTCGCGCGCTGGCTGACCGGCATTGAAATCCATCCCGGGGCCATCATCGGCGAGCGCGTGTTTTTCGACCATGCCATGGGTGTGGTGGTCGGCGAAACCGCCGAAATCGGCGACGGCTGCACGATTTACCAGGGTGTGACCCTGGGCGGCACCTCGCTCTACAAGGGCGAGAAGCGCCACCCGACCCTCGGCAAAAACGTGGTGGTGAGCGCCGGCGCCAAGGTGCTGGGCGGTTTTCTGGTCGGCGACGGCGCCAAGATCGGCAGCAACGCGGTGGTCATCAAGCCGGTGCCGGCCGGCGCGACGGCGGTTGGCATTCCGGCGCGCATCATCCCTTCCAAAACCGGCGAGAGCGCGGATGTGACGACGGCCCAGAACAAGTTCTCGGCTTACGGCATCACGCTGGAAGACGATCCGGTGTCCCAGGCCATGAAGGGCCTGATCGACAACGCAGGCTCCCAGGAGCACCAGATTGCGCTGCTCTGGCAGGCGATCGAGAAGCTGTCTGAAAGCGGCAAGACGCACCCGGACTGCGTGCCGGACGATGCGGCTTTGCAGGAAACCTTTGAGGCTGAGAAGCTCAATCAGTTGATGGGGAAGTAAGGGTCTGTTTTGTCATCCTGGACTTGATCCGGGATCCATGTTTGCCAGCTATTTGCGTTGCCAGGCTTTTGTGGTTCGTCAACAAGCCGGGGGTTGCCCGGCGGCAACTCACTTTTCTTTTGCTTCGCTGTATAGACAGGAGACATGGGAAACAGGTGTTCGGAGACATAGGAAACACCTTGGATTCTCAGCCAGCAGCGTTGAGTGCGCTCAAGTCCAGCCGCATGAAGCGGTGATGGCAGAAGAACACATCGTAGCAACCGTCGCGCGTGG
>NZ_NBZV01000008.1 GCF_002379095.1 Polaromonas sp. AER18D-145 | reverse complement strand
CGGCAGCGCGTATCCAACAGCAGGAACTTGACCTCGCTGTCCTTCAGCACGTGCAGCATCTCGGGCCAGACGTACCCTGTATTGAGCCCGACCCGCGGCGCCGCGATCTTCATGCAGGCAAAGAAGTGCTCATACACCTCGATGCTTTCCTGCGTCAGGATGGCCACCGCCTCGCCCGCGCGGTGGCCGAGTTGTTGCAAGGCCACGCCGAACCGGTCGGAGCGTTGATCCATCTCGCGCCAGCTACGCGAGCGTTCGCCGCACAGGTAGGCGGTCTTGGTCGGGTAGTTACGCGCACAGCGCTTAACCAGGTCTCTTGCCAACATAACTTGTCTCCTTGGTTTTAAGTTTCACTTGTCGGCCTTATTGCCGTCGTCAAGGGCCGGTCGGAACACCAGACCTTGTCGGTCGAAATGCGCGTGGACCGCCTGACCGACGGCGACCGCCTCGGGCGTGACGCCGTCAAGCCGACATATCAGTCGCGGCCCCTCGGCCAGCTCGATCAATCCATGCACCAGAGGCACGGGAAATTCGGGCGTGTAGGGCCGACGCGTCACGGTAAAAGAGAGAACAGCCCCGCGGCCAGACGCGGGCCTCCATTGCACGTAGTGATCTCCAGCGACACACCAGGCACGCTGATGCAGACCCAGCGCCCGGCCGGTTTCGGTATGCACGGGAATGCGCAATTCGCCAGCAGCGATGAATGCGAGAAATTCCTCGTCGTAGCGGTGAAAAAAGGTGCTATCCATCAATGGCTCCAGTCAGGCGAGGGTGCGGTGCGGGCTGACCAGTACGCAGGTGTGGTAGTCAAGGCAACCACCATTGCCGGTCACCAGAATCAAGTCGTTGCGCACGACCTGCCGCGCGCCGCCGGCACCGCGTGCCTGGATCACCGCCTCCGACAGCGGCGTCATGCCCTGCAGGTAAAAGCCCGACAGGTGCCCACCACCGGTATTGACCGGCAACTTGCCGCCGGGCGCGGTGTGGCCCTGCGCGACGAAGGCCCCGCCCTCACCCCGGGGACACAACCCATATGCCTCCAGGCCCAGGATGCCGGCGTAAGAAAAAGCGTCGTAAAACTGGCACTGAGTCACATCACTGGCATTCACCCCGGCACTACGGTAAGCGATCTGGCCGGCCTGGATGGCACCCGTGAAGACCTCTGGATCGTCGCCGCTCAGGCCACTGCGGCCGCGGTGCCCCTGGCCCATGCCGTGGATGAAAACGGGCGGCTGAGGCCCATCAACAGCACGGTCGGCTGAGGTGATGATGAGCGCGACAGCGCCGTTGACCGGGAAGCAGCAGTCGAACACTCGAAACGGCTCCACGACGAAAGGCGATGCGAGGTAGTCGTCCATCGTCATCGGCTTGCGCAGGAAGGCCTGCGGGTTCAGCGCCGCCCATTGCCGGCAAGCAAGCGCATAGGCGCCGAGCTGCTCGGCCGTGCTGCCATAGAGCGCCATGTGACGGCGCGCGGCCAACGCATAGGCGGCGGTGGCCCCCAGGAAGCCTTGCTGGGCCTCCCAGCCCTCGACACCGGTCAGCGGCATCGCCAGAGCAAAGGCATCACCCCCACCTGCCCTCGGTCCTTTGAGCGGGGTGTCGGCAAACACACAGGCCACCGACTTGACCAGTCCTTCACGCACCGCCATCGCTGCATACTGCACCATCTGCACCGCCGTCGAACCCTCGGAGTCCATCGCGGCCAGCAGCCCCAGGTCGCGTAGCCCCAGGTCGTTTTGCAGACGCAAGGGCAACTCTTCAGGCTCTGCTGTCGGGCTTTTGTTGAGCAACAAGCCATCGATGTCTTGCAGGCGCAGACCCGCATCAGCGGCAGCGGCGGCCACCGCAGTGGCAGCCAGCTCGCGGATCGTGCCGATGGGCTGGCGTGACATCGCACTGAAACCCAGCCCGGCAATCGCGGCCCTGGCCCTGGTTTTTTTCTTCATTCGCGTGACCATGGTGCGCGTCAGATGATGAATGCCAGACTGGGAACAGCCTCGTCCCCATGGATCAGAACCACTTTCTTGAAGAACATGCCCAGTGAGCCATCCGCTCGGCGGCGCAGATGGTGCTCCACCCGCCCCGGCCAAACTTCTATCTGACCCGTCGATGAGCGCCGCAATTCGTACAGCACAAAGTTCGACAGCACGCGGTAGCCGCCCTGCGCGTGGCGTTCGATCTCGATGTTGCTGACGAGCCGCCGCATCGGCGACACCGGCAGTTGGGCATGGCGCTTGCCTGTCATCAACTGCGCGATGCGGGTGCGCAAGCGGGAACGGTTGTCGGCGGTGATCGACACATGTTTGTTCATGTCGTAATCACCCTCGCCGCGAGGGACCCAATAGGTCATATCATCCTCAACCAAAGCCTCCCATTCAGCGTAACGCGATTCGTCGGCCAGGCGCGCCTCCCGGTACAAAAAGTCGCAGACTTCGCGGTGCTCTTCCAGCCCGATCACGTCAGCCTTTTGCTTGGGGCCGACAGCGGCAGTGATGTTTGTCATGATGTATCTCCTTGCGCGTCCTGCTCGCAGGGCGCTTTTTTAAACACGAAATTTCAGTGAATCCGCCGCCCCGAAGGGAGACGGATGAGGTGGTGATCAATACGCTCAAACAGGGGACGGCGAAGGGGCTGTCATCACCTTTTTGTAGTGCTGCCAAAAGCCGCGGTTGGTACACTCGTCGGACACGTGCCCCACCACCACGCCCATCTCATCGACATGCTCTCGGTTCAGACCGCGCGACACGTCCAGCCAGTCGGCACGGTCGCGCAAGGCGATTTGCTGGCGCTCCGAAATCACGCTGTCGTCGGCGAGCAGGAAGGCCGAGGGGCCCATCGCCGCTTCGGAGTTGCGGATGATGCGCTGGTTGACTTCGTCGGGCGCGCCTTCAAGCAGCATCGGGGTGTGCCATTGGACGCACTCATGGGCGCTGATCGGTAGAAAAATGACAATGTTCATCTCGCCGAGGAACAGGTTAGGGAAGATCGTGGCGTGGGGCGGGCCATCTCGCAGAATGTTGTCGCCCTTTTCCTCGCCGTAGGCGGCCTTCATCTGCGCGATGTACTCCGGAAAACGATTCGGCGTGGTGTTGAACCACTTGAGATACTCGGTGTAGGTCGGCGAGAAATACAATTCTGTATGCCCGTTACCCCAATCCTTGGTTTGGGAGCGTAAGCTTTCCTCAGAGGCAATCACGGCGCTGTCGTATTGGGAATCAATCACCTGAGCAAAGGAGGCATGCACGTCGTTGACGTGGTAGCCGTCAGTGTCGTTCTCGGGCAGCATCTTCCAGTTGGCACCGAAACGCTGCTTGGTCCAGCCCGCCGTGAGCTGAAGGCGACCGGTGGGCGACATGTCACAGGCGCGGTCGATCAGGATTTTTCCTCGCCCCAGTTGTTCCATCAAGGGTGGCGCCGAAGCATTGAAGGTGGCGAACACGAAGCCACGATAGACTTCAGTGCGCAAGGGCTGCAGCTTCAGCTCCGACTTGTCCTTGTCAAACCCGCCGGGATAGGGAACGTCCTTCAGGTTTCCGGCCAAATCATAGACCCATCCGTGGTAGGTGCAGGTGAAGTATTTTTCCTTCCCATGGTTGGCGATGCACATCATGTTGCCGCGATGCGCGCAACGGTTGGCGATGACGGCGATGGAGCTATCGCGCTGGCGCACCATCAAGACCTCTTCTCGGCCCAGCGTGCGGCGCACGTATTCGCCGGCCGTTGGCACTTCGGAATCGTGACCGACGAAGACCCAGCCGTCGTAGAATATTTTCTTCATTTCGAGCTCGAATATCGACTCGTTCGCGTACAAGCTGCCGTGAATACGGTCTCGCTCTATCAAGGCACCGACATCAACGTCAGGAGCCTTGCGTGTGATGGTGATCGTTTGTGTACTTGCCATTTTGATTCTCCATAAAAATAGTGTAAAAATTTGCCCTGAAAGTATTTCCTTCCCGTGCCGGGCGCCAGCTAGCGTCCGATATCCTTGGCGCTCACCCCGGCAATGCCCCAGTTCTCCTTGGGCACGTCATGGATCCAAACCCTGACGTTTTCCTTGGGCGCGCCCACAGCGTCTACCAGCGCCTGCGTGACCTTTTCAATCACCGCGCGTTTTTGCTCTTCGGTGCGGCCTTCGATCATGTAAATCTGTGCAAATGGCATGTGGGGTTCTCCTGATACGTTTCAAACAAACCGGATGCTGGTGCTGCCCATGCCCTGCACGCGCAAGGTGACGGCGTCGCCCGCCTGCACCGACACGGCTTCGGTGATGCCGCCCGAGAGGATCAGGCTGCCGGCCGGAATGCACTCGCCGCGCGCGCCCAGGTGGTTGGCCAGCATGGCAATGGCCGCAGCCGGGTGGCCCAGCACGGCGGCGCCGGCGCCAAAGGCGACAGCCTGGCCGTTTTTCTCCAGCACGATGCCCACGGTGCGCAGGTCCACGCCGGACACGCCCATCGGCTGGCCGCCCACCACGAAGCGCGCCGCCGAGGTGTTGTCGGCCACCACGCTTTTCAGATCGAACTTGAAGTCGCGGTAGCGGCTGTCGATGACCTCGATGCCGGGCATCACAAAATCGGTGGCGGCCAGCACCGCGCCGATGTGGCAGCCCGGGCCGCGCAACTCAGCCTTGGTGACAAAGGCAATTTCGGGCTCGACTTTGGGGTGGATCAGCTCGCTCACCTTGCACTCGCCGCCGTCGGGCACGGCATAGTAGTCGGCCATGAAGCCGAACACCGGCGTGCTGACACCCATCTGCTTTATCTTGGCGTGCGAAGTCAGACCAGCCTTGAGGCCGATGATGCGGTGGCCGCGCGCCAGCTTGCGGCGCCGGATTTCGTCTTGAATGGCGTAGGCGTCATCCCAGTCCATGTCGGGGTAGTCGTCGGTGATCTTGCTCGTGTCCTGCGCCTGCAGTTCGCAGTTTTCCAGGCGTTCGGCCAGCGCGGCAATGGTTGCGGAGTCGAGTTTCATGCGGCTACCTTGTTGGAGTTTTTACGCTCACGCGCCATGGTCATGGCGGTGTCTTCGATCATGTCTTCCTGCCCGCCCACCATGCCACGGCGTCCCAGTTCGACCAGGATATCGCGCGCCGGCACGCCGTACTTCACACTGGCGCGTTTGGCAAACAGCAGGAAGCTGGAATAGACCCCGGCATAGCCCAGCGTCAATGAATCGCGGTCGATGCGGATGATGTGATCCATGATGGGCACCACCAGATCCTCGGCCACGTCCTGGATTTTGAACACGTCAACGCCGGTCTCAATCCCCATGCGCGCGCACACCGCGATGAACACCTCCATCGGCGTATTGCCGGCACCGGCACCCAGGCCGGCGGCGGCGGCATCAATGCGGTTGGCGCCGGCCTCGATCGCGGCGATCGAGTTGGCGATGCCCATGGCCAGGTTGTGGTGGCCGTGAAAGCCCAGTTCGGTCTCGGGCTTGAGCGCTGCACGCACCGCACCCAGACGCACTTTGACGTCGTCGGGCAGCATGTAACCGGCCGAGTCGGTGACGTAAATGCAGTTGGCGCCATAGCCTTGCATCAACAGCGCCTGGCTGACCAGCTTTTCCGGGCTGGCCATGTGCGCCATCATCAAAAAGCCCACGGTGTCCAGACCCAGCGCGCGCGATTTGGTGATGTGCTGCTCGGAGACGTCAGCCTCGGTGCAATGGGTGGCGACGCGGATGGTGCTCACGCCCAGGTCTTTGGCCATCAAGAGGTGCTCGACCGTGCCGATGCCGGGGATCAGCAGGGCCGACACCTTGGCCTGCTTCATCAGCGGAATCACGGCCCCCAGATACTCCTCGTCGGTGTGCGCCGGAAAGCCGTAGTTGACCGAGCTGCCGCCCAGGCCGTCGCCGTGGGTCACCTCGATCAGCGGCACGCCAGCGGCGTCCAGGCCGCAGGCGATGCTCTTCATCTGGTCCAGCGTCATCAGGTGGCGCTTGGGGTGCATGCCGTCACGCAGCGTCATGTCATGGACGGTGACTTTTTTGCCTTGCAAATTCATGGGTTTCTCCTTCGGGTTCAGGCGTGGACGGGCTTGAGCGTGAGCCGGCCAGCGAGGATTTCTTCGGCGAACATCTCGGCCGTGCGGGCGGCAGCGGCGGTCATGATGTCGAGGTTGCCGGCGTATTTGGGCAGGTAGTCGCCCAGGCCTTCGACTTCCAGGAATACCGAGACACGGTTGCCGTCGAACACCGGGCCGTTGACCAGCTTGTAGCCCGGCACGTACTTTTGCACCTCTTTGATCATGGCGTGGATGGACTCGGTGATCTTTTGCTGATCGGGTTCGGTCTCGGTCAGGCAGTGCACGGTGTCGCGCATGATCAGCGGCGGCTCGGCCGGGTTGAGGATGATGATGGCCTTGCCTTTTTTGGCACCACCCACTTTTTCCACGGCGCCGGCGGTGGTGCGGGTGAATTCGTCGATGTTCTTGCGCGTGCCCGGGCCGGCCGATTTGCTCGAGACGGTGGCGACGATTTCGCCATAGGCCACGGGCTGCACGCGCGAGACCGCCGCGACCATGGGGATGGTGGCCTGGCCGCCGCAGGTGACCATGTTGACGTTCATCTCGCCTTGGCCCACGTGGTCCTTGAGGTTGACCGGCGGTACGCAGAACGGGCCAACGGCCGCAGGTGTGAGGTCGATCATCAACACGCCCAGGGCGTTGAGCTTGCGCGAGTTCTCGGCATGCACGTAGGCGCTGGTGGCGTCGAAGGCGATTTGCACGCCGTCGGTCAGCACGTGCGGCAGCAGGCCGTCAACGCCCTCGGCCGTGGTCTTGATGCCCATCTCGCGGGCACGTTGGAGGCCGTCGGATGCCGGGTCGATACCCACCATCCAGACCGGTTCGAGCACTGCGCTGCGTTGCAGCTTGGCCAGCAGGTCGGTGCCGATGTTGCCGGGGCCGATCAGGGCACATTTGATTTTTTTCATGAAAGACTTCACAGGTTGATATTTAGATGAGTGTGCGTACCACGCCGCCTTCAACGCGCAGCGCGGCACCATTGGTTGCCGCAGCGCGCGGGCTGCAGACATAGATCACCATGGCCGCGACTTCAGCAGGGTCAATAAAGCGCTGCAGCAGCGAGGTCGGGCGGGCGTATTTGAAGAAGTCATGCTCGGCCTCTTGCAGCGTCTGGCCCGCTTCACGAGCCAGCTTGGCGAAGAACTCGCCCACGCCCTCGGTGCGGGTGGGACCCGGCAGCACGGCATTGACCGTGACACCGGTGCCGACACAGGTTTCGGCCAGTCCGCGCGAGACGGACAACTGCGCCGACTTGGTCATGCCGTAATGAACCATGTCAGCGGGCGGGCAAATACCCGACTCACTGGAGATGAAAACAATACGACCCCAGCCGCGCTCTTTCATGCGTGAGAGGTGGTGGCGCGCCAGGCGCACACCGCTCATCACATTGACCTCGAAGAATCGCAGCCAGTCGTCGTCGCCAATTTGCTCGAACGGTTTGGGTTCAAAGATACCGAGGTTGTTGACGAGAATGTCGACGTCTTCGGCGGCAGCTATCAATCGCAAACAACCCTCGACCGAGGACAGATCGGCCTGCACGGCATCGACATCCGCACCGCGGACCTCGACATGGATGCGCTCGACCGCACTCGCCAGCCGCGCAGCACTGCGACCGTTGACGATGACAGAAGCACCCTCGGCCGCCAATTCGCGGGCGGTCGCCCAGCCAATACCGGAAGTGGAACCCGTGACCAAGGCACGCTTGCCTTTGAGTTGAAGATCCATCGACTGCCTTTCAGGCGAATTTCACCGAGCAACTGCCCAAGCCGCCGATCGACATGCGGAAGTTGTCGCCCGCCTTGGCCGGCGCCATCGCGGCCAGCGCACCGGAGAGGATGATCTCGCCCGCCTTGAGGCCGATGCCGAGACGCCCCAGCGTGTTGGCCAGCCAGGCCACCGCATTCACCGGTGAGCCCAAGGCGGCAGCACCGGCACCAGTGGCGATGATGTCGCCATTTTTTTCCATCACCATGCCGCAGGTGGAGAGGTCGATCCGACGCGGGTCAACGGCGCAATCACCCAGCACAAACACGCCGCAGGAGGCGTTGTCGGCCACGGTGTCCTGGATCTTGATTTTCCAGTCGCGGATGCGTGAATCAACAATCTCGAAGCAAGGCATCACGCACTCGGTGGCGGCCAGCACATCGGCGTTGCTGATGCCCGGACCCATCAGGTCTTTTTTCAGGAGGAAGGCGATCTCGCCCTCGGCCTTGGGCTGGATCAGGGTGTTGGCGGCAATCGACTGGCCTTCGTTGTAGATCATGCCGTCGAGCAGGTAGCCGAAGTCGGGCTGGTAGACACCCAGCATGTTCATCACGGCCGCCGAGGTGACACCGATTTTTTTGCCCACCACGCGCTCGCCCGCCTGGAGACGGCGCGAGAGCATGCGTTGCTGGATGTGGTAGGCGTTTTCAATGGTGATGTCGGGGTGGCGGGTGGTCAGCGGCTCGACCACCGAGTGGGTGGTCATGGCGTGATACAGCTCGTCGCCCAGGGTGGTGATCAATTCAGGGGTCATCGTTGCCTCAGGTAGTCAGTGAAATGGGCTGGCCGACACGCCGTGAGCGCAGCCGTGGCTTCCGGGTCTGGCAGGGATTTAGAGCTTGATGCAGACATTTTTCAGCTCCGTATAAAACTCCAGCGAATGCACGCCGCCTTCGCGCCCGATGCCCGATTGCTTGGCGCCGCCGAAGGGAGTGCGTAAGTCACGCAGGAACCAGCTGTTGACCCAGGCGAGGCCGACCTCCATGCGCTGCGCCATGCGGTGCGCGCGTGAGACGTCGCGCGTCCAGATCGCGCAGGCCAGGCCGTAGTCGTTGTCGTTCGCCTTGGTCAGAACTTCCTCTTCGGTGTCGAACGGCGAGACATGGCAACAGGGACCGAAGACTTCCTCCTTGATCACGCGCGCCGTCTCCGGCAGGCCGGTCCAGATCGTCGGCTGAACCCAGCTGCCGCCGGCGAGTTCACCCGATATGTCGGGTGCGCCGCCACCGGTGACCACCGTGGCACCTTCGTCAACAGCAAGCTGGTAGTAAGACAGCACCTTGGCCTGGTGCTCCTTGCTGATGAGCGGACCCATGCCGGTCGAGGCGTCTTCGGGACGGCCGAGTTTCATAGCTTCGGCGCCCCTCTTGAGCGCCGCGACGAACTTCTCGAACAGGGGCCTTTCGACGTAAACCCGCTCGGTACCGAGGCAGACTTGGCCGCAGTTGGCGAATACCGAGCGCAGCGTGCCTTCGATGGCCGCGTCGAAGTCGCAATCAGCAAACACGATGGCGGCATTCTTGCCCCCCATCTCCAGACTGACCGGACGCGCGCCCTTGGCGGCGGCTTTCATGATGACTTCGCCGGTGCGGGTCTCGCCCGTGAAAGTGATCGCATCGACATGCGGATGGCAGGTCACGAACTCGCCGGCCGAATCGGGCCCGAAGCCGTGGACGACGTTGTAGACGCCCTTGGGGATGCCGGCCTCGTTCATCACCTCGCCGAGCAACGCGGCGGTCTGCGGGGTTTCTTCGGAGGGCTTGACGACGACGGTGTTGCCGCAGGCGAGCGCCGGACCCACCTTCCACGTCATCAACAACAGCGGAAGGTTCCACGGGCAGATCACGCCGACCACCCCGACCGGGCTGCGGTAGCCGTAGTTGATGGCACCCTTGCCGTCGGGCGTGTTCATCTCGAAGAATTCGGTGGGCACGTTCTTCACCACGTCGGCAAAAATCTTGAAATTGGCCGCGCCGCGCGGAATGTCGATATGGCGCGCCAGGCTCATCGGCTTGCCGGTGTCCTCGCACTCGGCAGCGAGAAACTCGTCGAAGCGGCGATTGATGCCGTCGGCCACCGCGTACAGGCGTTCGACGCGCTCAGCCACCGACATTTTTCCCCAAGGGCCCTTGAGCGCCGCGCGCGCCGCCGCCACGGCCGCATCGACCTCGGCGCGGCCGGCTTCATGCACCTGCGCGATCACTTGACCGGTCAACGGCGAGCATTTGTCGAAAGTTCGATCGGCAGCGGTATATTCGCCGTTGATGAAGTTGAGGATTTGTTTCATGACATCGTTGCTGGGAAGGTAACGCTAAGCCAATGACGGCGCGGTCGGCACCGCCGACCGCAAGATTGCCGATGCAGCCCCGGAAACGCTATGTGCACGGCAGGCCTCAGGTATAGACCTCTGTGAACGATCCAGGCAGCACCCCGGTGTGGTAGAAAATGCCACGGGCAGCTTCATCCTCGGTCCAGGTCGTCACTGGCCGGTCAGGCTGCGCCTGGTAACCCAAGCCGGCAAAGGTTTCGTTGCGGTTGCCGCTCGGGTCGAAGAAGTAGATCGTTTCGCCGCGCGTGATGCCGTGGCGCGTGGGCGCCACATCAATGCGCACCTTGTTCTTGGCCATGATATCGCCGGCCTTCAGGATGTCATGCCAGGAATCCAGGAAAAATGACACATGGTGCAAGCCTGGCGTCGGGCCACCGACAAACGCAATGTCGTGTGGCTTGCTGGAGCACGAAATGAACGAGGCCAACTGAAACGCGCCGCCCGGACCCACGGTGATCTGCTCGGTCTGGAAAAAATCAAGCACATCCAGAAAGAACTTGGTGTTCTCGGCAACCTTGTTGACTCCCGTCGCGGGATCGAACGGACACATGAGCAGAACATGGTCGAGCCAGTGCGCACCGGCCCCCTTGATGTTGTCGGGCCAGGGGTCGGGATTGGTGGAGCCAACCTCAGTGCCTACGCACTCTTTCGTTGCATACAGCCGCATGTCGTGGCCGCTGGGCAGGGTGAATTGGAGCATGCGACCAGTGGCGGGCAGCGTGCCTTCGGGTAAGACCTTGGTTTTGATGCCATAGGCTTCTATTTTTTTCTTCAACTCATCAAGTTCTTCATCCTTCTTCACCTTGTAGGCCACATGGTTCATGCCGGCCTGGTCGGATGGGGTGAGGATCACGGAAAACTTGTCCCACTCGTCCCAGCATTTGAGGTACACGTTGCCCTGCTTGTCCTCCATGGTTTTTTTCATGCCCAACACATTTTCATAGTGCTTGACGGCGGCTGCCATGTCCATCACCTTCAGGCTGACGTGGCCGATTCGCATAATGCTCATTGCATTTCTCCTTTTGTTGACTGGTTTAGAACGCCTGCACTTCAGGATGAAGCACTGGCCACGCTGGGAAAAGTAAACGCCTTGGTCATCTTGCCCACCACCTCGACCGCCACGTTTTCAAGCGGCGCCACACGGCAGGCCAGACACACCCCTTTTGCTTCTTCTTCGACCGACACGTGGGCGCGACTCATCGCACCCACCTTGCGGACCCGACCGGAGCGAATGCTGATCTTGCACACGCCACACCCACCATTGACGCAACCGACCGGAATGCCCCGCTTGCCCAGTCGGGTCATGCCCATCAGCAGCGTTTCAGCTTCGCTGCAAAGGTAAGTTTCCCCGGTCTGCTCCAAACGAATCGACCACATACAGGGGCTGCTGTCGCCTGGCGCATGGCTGGTCGGCGTAGTGACGATCTTTTGCATCACGACCTCAGACGGCGTCAGCCTCAGCCAAAAAGTTTCCCACCTGCTGGGCAAAGCGCGCCGCATGCTCGATCTGCGTCCAATGTCCGCAGCGGCCAAACACATGCAGTTGCGAGCGCAGGATGAGCTGCGAAAGATGGATCGAATTGGACAGCGGCAGCACCTGGTCTTCCCGTCCGTGAATGATCAAGGTCTCGTGCGGCAAGGCCCGAATGTCTTCGTCCCGGCTCGCCAGCGACGCCACCCAGCGCTGCCGGGGCGCGGGGAACATGGCCGCGTATGACTCCTGAAAACCGGGCCGCTTGCTGGCCTCGTAACGCAATTGGGCGAGTTCGTCCGTGACCAGGCTGCGGTCATACGCAAACATGTCCATCACCTTGCGCATGTTCTCGAACGACGGGGTGTAGCCCCAGATCGCGTCCAGCGCGGGGGTGATCGGGAAATTGACACCGGCCGCCCCCATCAGTACCAGCCGACGCACACGCTCTGGATGGCGGATGGCCAGTGCCAGCGACAGCGCCCCACCGAAAGAGTTGCCCACCAGATCAACCTGATCCAGTTCCAGCTCGTCCATCAGGTCGATGGCCTGCTTGACCCAGGCGTCCATCGTGTACGCCATCCCCTCGGGACGCTCGGTAAAGCCAAAGCCCACCATATCCGGCGCAATGACGCGCCGCGACTTGGCCAGCACCGGCATCACCAGACGCCAGTTCGCATAAGCACTGACCCCCGGACCCGAGCCATGGATCATGAGCACCGGGAAACCTTGCCCCTGGTCGTGATAGTTGGTCCGTAGTCCTGCAGCAACGATACTTTTGCCGATCTCGGGGGATTGTTGTACGGTCATCGTGTCTCCATGGGAGGGTCCCTGCTTGCATTAATACAGCGGCTGATGAATTTATCCGTGCACCAGCCAATTGTCGAGATTATTAATTAATATGACTATAAATTAATACTAGCGAAAACCCTATGAATTATTGAGATTTTTAACTGTTAAGCTTAAACCCGTGCGTTCTCAACGTTTCTGGCACGCCAAATTTCCGTTTACAGGTAGCCCTTGAACACAACCATGTCTCTTGATATTCCCGATCGTTTGGCCGATACAGAAATCGAGGAGCCTCGAACCCTCATAGAGACGGCCTACCGTCAACTGCGCCGAGACATCATCGATGGCAGGCACCCAGCCGGGCAAAAACTACGCGTCGAACATCTGAAATTCCAGTATCAGGTGAGCGCCGGAACGCTGAGGGAGGCGATGGCACTGCTGGTGTCTGACTCCCTGGTCGTGTCGCAGGGGCAGCGCGGCTTTAGCGTGGCCCCCATGTCCTTGGCGGATCTGGAAGACTTGACTCGCGTACGGGTCCTGCTGGAATGCGAGGCCGTCGAAGAAAGCATCCGCCTGGGCCGCGATACCTGGGAAGCAGATCTGGTCAGCGCCTTTCACAAGCTCTCGCTGGCCGAGGAGCGCTTGCACACCGATGCCGCCGGCACCTTTGACGAATGGGAAGAGCGCAATCGCCAGTTCCACGAAGCACTGGTTGCCGCATGCAGGTCGGGTTGGCTGCGCAAACTCCGCGCGCAACTCTATCAACAGACCGAACGGTATCGGCGACTTTCGGCGCTGAAGGGCCCGCCGCCGGTTGAGGTCCACGAAGAGCATCGCAATATCTTTAACGCCGTCATGGCGCGCGACGCCGCCAAGGCCAAGGCCCTGCTTGCCGCTCACATCCATCGTGCCCTGACGGTGATCAGAACCGCTGGTTTTCTCAAGTAATAATTGACTTTCAAGATGGGCTCGAAACGAGCCTCAACAACATGAATAACAACTCGGCTTTGGCCCCGGTGGTCGTCCTGGGCGGCGGCCTGGCAAGTGTTTCCTTTGCAGGTGGCTTGCGGTCTGGCGGCTTCCAGGGGTCAATCATCGTCGTTACCGACGAACTCGAACCTGCCTACGACCGCCCGCCCTTGTCAAAAGATTTTCTGCGTGACGGCACCACCGAGAAAATTCGCCTCGATCTGAGCCGCTCGCCTGACGTCGAATGGCTGCGCGGCGTGGCGGCGCAGCGGGTGGATACCCACGCACGTGAAGTCCACCTGGCCGATGGCCGCTGCCTGAAATACGGCACGCTGGTGTTCGCCACCGGTGCGTCGCCACGCGTGCTGCCAGCGCTGCAGGGCGCACCGATGCCCATCCTGACATTGCGTACGCTGGGTGACGCGCAGCGCATCCGTGACGGCTTGGTGCCCGGTGCCAGGCTACTGGTGGTCGGCGGTGGAGTGATCGGGCTCGAACTGGCGGCCACGGCGCGCGCCCTCGGTGTCGCCGTCACTTTGGTCGAATTTCTACCCCGATTGATGAGCCGCGGCGCATCGGCAACGCTGGCCTCATTCGTTGCGCGGCATCATGCCGAACAGGGTGTCGACTTGCGGTTCGGGCGATCCGTTACGGGTTTCAGCCGCTCCCGAATCGTTTTGGATGATGGCCGCCAGATCGATGCCGACCTGGTCGTGGTCGGCATCGGCGTCACCGCCAACGACTCGCTGGCGCGCGCCACGGACATCGCCTGCGACGACGGCATATTTGTTGACGGGCGAGGCCGCACCACCTGTCCGAACGTCTACGCCATCGGTGACGTCACGCGCCAGCGCAACCCGGTGAGCGGCCGTTTCGAGCGTATCGAGACCTGGTCCAATGCGCAAAACCAGGGCTTGGCCGTGGCACGTGCTTTGCTTGACCCAACAGCGCCGCCTTACGGCGATCTGCCCTGGTACTGGTCCGAGCAGTATGCCTTGCGCATTCAGGTTGCCGGCCTCACCAACGGGGACGATGAAATTGTGCGGGGCGACATGGCAACCGGTGACAAATTCTCACTGATTCACCTCTCCCGAGGCCAGGTCGTCGGCGCCAGTTGCGTCAACAACGCACGCGAGTTCACGTCCCTGAAGCGCCTCATCACTGGCGGCTCCCTGCCCGACCGCTCAGCACTGGCGAACCCTGGTACTGACTTGCGCAACCTGATCGCCCGGACAGCCTCGCAACCGGCGTGATCTCAGGCGCGGCAGGCGGCTGAGGTCGGCGGATCCGTGCGCCCTGATGCCCCTCATCGGACTTACTCTTTGTCGTTGGCTGGGGCGCTGTGCCCAATGCGCCCAAGCCGCTGCAACATGCCAATCGTCTCGCCGCGCGCACGCTGCTGAGGATGGTGGCCGATTCCAGGCAGCGCCATCACTTCAAGCGGCATCAGGCCGTGGCGGAACAGGGAAATCGCGCTGGACCGCCAGCCATACTCATCGTCATTGCCGAACAGCACGGAGACCGGGCAACGCGCGGCAGCGATCTCGGCGCTCATGTCCCATTGCAGCGCCTGCGGGCTGGCCCAGGGCTCATACCAGCCCCAGAACATTGCTTCGGTGTTGTCGCCATGGTGGCGCTTGAGCTTGTCACGCAAGCCCTCGTGTTCAAAGGCGCGGCGCGCACCGGTCATGGCGTCGATCATGACCTGATCGATGGCGATGGTCGGCGAGCAGGCGAGCACGCCAAACACAAGATCGGGATGCGCCGCCGCAGCCAGCACTGCCATGGCTCCTCCGTCGCTGTGACCGAACATCAGCGCCTGGCGAATGTCGAAGTGCCGCAGCACCTCGCCGAGCACCGGCCCGGCTTCCTCGCGCCGGTAGCTCGGCTCACGCCCACCCACCAGACTCTCGGATCGCCCATAACCATACCGGTCATAGGCCAGCACCGGCCAGCCGCTGGCTTCGGCCAACACCTGAGGCAGGTCTTTCCAGGTGGTGATGCAGTCCAGCCCGCCGTGCATCATCACGATGGTCGGCTGCCCGTTGCCCACATCACCCCAGGTGGTGGCGGCCAGCCGATGGCCTCCCGCAAACAGTTCGTGCTCTTTCATCATGTCAATCTGTCTCCTGGTTGCGCCTTGCAGGGGATCGGCACAGCCTACAGGTCGGCCTGTCCGGTCAGCAGTTGGCGCGCGATGGTGCGGCGCTGGATTTCGCCCGTGCCGTCGGGGATGCGCATCACGCGGGCGAAGCGGTAGCCCTCTTCCAGGCGCAGTTCGTTGGTCAGGCCCATGCCGCCGTGGATCTGGATGCTGCGGTCCATGACGCGCCCGAGCATCTCGGTTGAAAACGCCTTGACCATGCTGACCTGCGCGGTGGAGGCGCGGCCGCTGTCAAGGCGCCAGGCACAGTTCTGGATCATGGTCTTGGCGGCGTAGATGTCCATCGCGCTGTCGGCCAGCATGAGCTGGATCGCCTGGTGCTCGGCGATCGGCACGCCAAAGGTTTTCCGCACCTTGGCATATTCCACCGCCTGGTCTAGCGCCCAACGCGCCAGGCCCAAACAGGAAGCCGCCATGCCCATGCGCCCGGCGTTTACCCCGTCCATCGCCACCGCCAGACCGTGCCCGACTTCGCCGAGCCGGTGGTCGTCGCGCACGCGCACGCCGTCGAGCACGATGACGCCTGTGTCGCCGCCCAGGTGGCCCATGGTGTTGATGACGCGCGGCACGGAAAAACCGAGCGCTCGCGTGTCAACGAAGAAGCCGGTGACGCCGCCCTTGTGGCGGGCTGCGGCTTCGGGGTCGGTCAGCGCGAACACCATGGCGTAATCGGCGTAGGGCGAGTTGGTGATCCACTGCTTGGTACCGGTAAGCACCCACTCGTCGCCGTCGCGCACCGCGCGGGCTTTCATGCCGAATGCGTCGGAGCCGGCATCGGGCTCGCTCAGGCCGAAGCACAGGGTCTTGTCGCCGCTGGCGATGCCGTCGCGGTAACCGGCAAACACCTCGGGGGCCAGGTGCCGCAGCACCGGCGACAGGCCGTTGGTGAAGGGCGACGGCAGCACCACCGTCTGGACCAGCGCTTGCGCCGGGCCCACGCGGTGGTTGAGGGTCTCCTGCACGTGGGCCATGACCTGCGCGCCCTGCCCGCCGCCGCCCAGTTTTTCGTCACCGAACAGGGTGTAAAAGCCCAGCTCGGCCGAGCGCTTGCGCACCTGCTGGCGTAGCGCCAGCACCTCGGGCACATAGCGGCCGCTGGCGTCGAACAGGGTCCGCTCGCTGCCCAGCAAGTGATGGTGGCGCTGCTGCAGCGGCAGCACTTCGCGCTCGACGAAGCGCAGCACCGCCTCGGCCATCGCCACGGTATCGGAATCGATGGTGAAGTCCATGCGGGAAGCCTCGTTGTTACAACAGCCGGAACTTCGGCAGCGTGACCTCGTCGGTCACGTCGTCGTACTGCACCGTCACGCGCTGGCCGATGCGCACCGCCTCGACATCGTCGGTGACGATGTTGGTCATCATGCGTGCGCCTTCGTCGAGGTCGATCACCGCCACCACGTAGGGGGTGTCGGCCTTGAAGGCCGGGCCGGCCGGCCGGCGCGCGATGGTGAAGCTGTAGATGGTGCCGGTGCCGCAGGCATCGACCCATTCGACGGCATCGGAATGGCAGTGCGGGCACAGGACGCGCGGATAAAAATGGTGCTTGCCGCAGTCGTGGCAGCGCTTGAGTGTCAGGCGATGCTGCTTCAGGGCATCCCAATAGGGGCGGCTTTCGCCATCGATGATGGGCAGGGGTTTGTCGTACATGGTGCTCACCGGGTGGAAAGGATGCAAGTGGCACCGCTGGAGAGCGTGCCGCCGGTGCCGTGGACCAGCGCGGTCACGGCATTCGCGATCTGACGCGGGCCGCATTCGCCGCGCAACTGGCGCACCGCCTCGATCAGCAGGAAGATGCCGTACATGCCAGGGTGCGCGTAGGACAGACCGCCGCCGTTGGTGTTGAGCGGGAATACGCCACCCGGCGCGGTGCGCTGGTTGGACACGAAGGCACCGCCCTCGCCGCGCTTGCAAAAGCCCAGCGCTTCGAGCGTCATCAGCACGGTGATGGTGAAGGAGTCGTAAACCTCGACCACGTCGATGGCGTCATGCCCGATGCCCGCCATGGCGAAGGCGTCGCGCCCCGCCACCTCGGCTGCGGTCAGGCGTGCCAGATCGGGCATGGCGGCAATGGTCCAGTGGGTGTGTGATTCGCCGTAACCGCGCACATGGACCGCCTTGCGCCCGAGCGCCTTGGCGTGCTCTGCCGTGGTCATGACCACGGCGCCGCCGCCGTCGGTCACCAGGCAGATATCGAGCAGGTGCAGCGGGTCGGCGATCATCGGGCTCTTGAGCACGTCCTCGATCGACAGCGGGTCGCGCATGGTGGCCGCCGGGTTGAGCGCGGCCCATTTGCGCGTGGCCACGGCAATCTCGGCCAGTTGCCCGGAGGTGGTGCCGTATTCGTGCATGTGACGCTTGGCCGCCATCGCATAGCCGCCCACCGGCGTGGGCATGCCCCAGGGCGTTTCGTACTGCATGGTCAGCACGGCAGGACGCCCGGCCAGGTTGCGGCTCATCTCGCTCTTTTGCAGGCTGCCGTAGGTGATCAGCGCCACCTCGCAGCGGCCGGCCTCGATGGCGGTGGCGGCATGCGCCACGTGCGCCTCGAAGGCCGAGCCGCCGATGTTGGTGCCGTCCACGAAGCGCGGGGTGATGCCCAGATACTCCGACAGCGTCACGGTCGGCAACTGGCCCGGACCGGGCACGCCCCACAGGCCGGCAGTCAGCAGGCCATCGACTTCGCTCATCGGAATGCCCGCATCCTTGAGCGCGTCGCGGGCGACCAGCGCCTGGACCTGCAGGACCGACATGGGCGTCAAGACCTTGCCGTCCTTCAGTGGCAGGTCGGCAACGCCGACGATCACAGCTTCTCGTTTTGTCATACTTTGAAATCTCCTGGTGTTGAACAACATGGGACCTTGCTGCCTGCATCGCCATAGGTCACGGCATTGAACCCGGCCGGCCTGGCACAGATCACGCCGTGCCGGCCTCCCTGGGCAGGAAGGTCAGGGTCTCAGTGAAATCGGCGATGGTCTCGCCGCGCTGGTTGATCACCAGGTGCTGCAACTCCATCAGCGTGTAGCCGCGCGAGGTCTTGGGAAGCAGTCGGGCTTCGCCTTCGACGTGAATCGTGTCGCCGGGAAACAGCGCACCACGCAGGCGTGCCTGCAGGCCGGTCATGCCGCCGAAGGGGCCAACCGCTTGACCTGTCAGCGTGCGCTCGATGATGCCAGCCACGTAGGTCGCCAGCAGCCCCATGCCCAGCGAGATGATCATCGGCCCCGGCGCGAAGCGGCTGCGGTGCGCACCCGTCATGTTGGTCTCGATGTAATCCATGTCAATGAAGAAGGGCTCGTGCAACCCGACCACATTGACGAAGTTGACGATGTCGGTTTCGGTGATGGTGCGCCGGTGCGTCTTGAAACGCTGCACCGGGTCGCCGGTGGAAGCCTGGGTCATGTTGTCGTCTCCTTCATGGCTGGTTCTGGCTGAAAATCGTCCGCTGCGAGCCGCGTCAAACCTGGCCGTGCCCGGCCTTGACAGCCGCGCGGTCCACCCCACCGGCAGCGGTGTGGGGCAACGCCTGCGCAAACACCACATGCTTGGGTTTCTTGTAGCGCGCGATGCGAGCGCCCACAAACTCGATCAATTCCTCGGCACTCACGGCGTGCCCCGCCTTCAGCACGCAGATGGCCTTGACCGCCTCGCCCCACTGAACGTCCGGCACGCCGATGACCACCGCCTGCGCCAGCGCCGGGTGCTCCAGAATGGCCCGCTCGACTTCAGCCGGATAGACGTTCTCGCCGCCCGGCTTGATCAATTCCTTGGCCGGTGAACGCCCGCTGTACCAGAGGTAGCCCTCGGCGTCGATGCGCCCCATGTCACCCGTGTGGTGCCAGCCGTTGCGCAGCGTGAAGGCGTTGTCTGCCTCGCAGCGCCAGTAGCCCTGGAACACCATCGGCCCGCGCACCACGATTTCGCCGGTGGCGCCTGTGGGCAGCGGGCGGTCCAGTTCGTCCACCACCGCGACCGTGTTCAGCGCGGTGGGACGCCCGGCGCTGCCGGGGCGCTCGTCAAACGGCGCCAGGCTGATCGAGCCCGAGGTCTCGGTCTGGCCGTAGGCACTCCAGAAAGTCGTCTGGGGACAGCTTGTGCGCAGGCGCGCGATGGTTTCGGGCACGTCGATTCCCGACACCACGCGCAAGTGGTCCAGCGCCGAACCCTGGGCCGCGGCCGCGTCCAGCAGGGCGCCCAGCATCGGCGGGAAGGTGCCGATCAGGCTGCCCCCGTCCTCGTCGATATGTTTGACCAGGCTCGCCGGATCGAAACGTGTCAGCAGCAGCGTCGCTCCGCCCGCCTGCTGCGTGGCCAGCAGGAAGCCGATGGCGGCCACGTGAAACAGCGGCAAGACGCCCAGATTGACATCTGCCGTGGTCAACTGCCAGGCCAGTTGCGTCTGCAGGCTGGCAGAGATCAGGCCGCGGTGCGAGAGCAATGCGCCGCGCGGCCGCCCGCCCACGGCGGCGGTGTGGATGATGACGAGTCCCTCATCGTCGTTCAGATCGGCGGGCGGCACGGTGCGATCGAGATACAGGGCGCTGACCGGCGTCCACGGCGCCTGCGCCGCGCCCGGCGCCGTCCCCAGCGTGTAGCGCTGCATGCCGTCCAGCCCTTGCTGCGGCAACAGCGCCTTGAATTCATCGGCCACGATCAATACCCTGGGTGCCACGTCCTCGATGACGTAGGCCACCTCCTCGGCCGACAGCCGCCAGTTGATCGGCACCACGATCGCGCCCAGTTGGGCGGCGGCGCCGAACAAATCGACATATTCCAGGCCGTTGGGGGCCAGTATCGCCAGCCGGTCGCCCTGGCCCACGCCCGCGGCCGCCAGACCAGCGGCCAGGCGAGCCGTGCGCTCGGCGTATTGGGCGTGCGTGACCCGCTGATCGCCGAACACCAAGGCGGTTTTCGATCCGTACAAGCGCGCGTTGCGCTTGATGAGATCGTGCAAGGTGAAAGATCGCAAACCCATTTCATGCTCCTCGTTCAGGTTCAGATTCCGCTCGCCGGGGCCTTCGCCGGCGGCATCACTTCGTGCAGAAAGTTCGCCACGCTGGCGACAAAGGCATCGTTGGCATCACCGGCAATCATGTGGCCGGCGCCCTTCAGATCGACAAATCGCGCGCGCGGCAAGGTTTGCACCAGGGCACGCGCATCTTCTTCGCTGATGACGTCGCTGCGCTGGCCGCGCAGCAGCAGAGTGGGTGCCTGCAGGCCGCGCAAGGCGCGCTCGTAACCGTCGGCGTCGCGCCGGTGGTTGTGGTTGGCCTCGCTCATCATGAGCGGATCCCAGTGCCAGTTCCAGCGGCCCTGCGCATTGAGGCGCAGGTTTTTCTTCAGGCCCTCGATGGGACCCTCCATCGGCCGGCCACGGTAGGCGGCGATGTGCTGGGCGGCCTCTTCGAGCGACGCAAAGCCATCGGGCCGCGCCCGCATGAAACGCACGATGCGCTCGACGCCGGCTTCTTCCATGCGCGGCGCAACGTCCACCAGCACCAGCGCGTTGATCGGCGGCGCATGTGGGCGCCCGATGGCGGCCATGCTGGTCAAGCCCCCCAGGGAGGCGCCGACCACCGCCAGCGGCGTTCCCAGCTCGCGCCAGATGCGGCACATGGTGTCGGCCAGCGTCTCGATGCGGTAGTCGCCATCCGTGGCCCAGGCGCTATCGCCATGCCCCGGCAGGTCCAGCGCAACGGTGTACCAGCCGGCATCGCCCAGCACTTGCCCGGCCTTGCCCCAGGCATGGCGCGTCTGCCCACCACCGTGCAGCAGCAACACCGTCGGTGCGCCGACCGGGCCGTAGACATCGGCCACCAGGGGGCCGCCCGCGAAGCCGGCAAATTCCCGGCGCGTCGTCATGATGGCTTACCCACCTCTTGCGCGAAGTCGGCACCGCTACCGGCCACCTGGCCCCAGTCGGCGAAGGTCTTGTAGTGCTCGCGCCACGAGGCCAGCAATTCATCGCGCGGCAAGTCGGCGTAGGTGCCGTGGTCGTGCACGTACTCCATGTGCCGGCGGCCGCTGACATCGAATTCATGAAAGACCGAATCGGCGCTGCCGTCGAACTCCAGCGGGTGGATACCGGCCTTCTCGCACAGGGAGCGGTTGAAGGCGGGCGTGGCCTTGAGCCACTGGCCGTCCACCCACAGCTCGGTGTAGCCGTGAAAGACGAACAGGTCGGTGCCCATCATCTCGTACAGCCGCTGGCTGGTCAGGTGGTTGCGAACGTCGGCATAGCCCACCCGTGCCGGCACGCCCAGGGCGCGGGCCGCCGCCGCCAGCAGCGCCGCCTTGGGCACGCAAAAGCCGCGCCCGGCCTCGATCACGTGGCTGCCCTTCAATCCCTCGACTCTTGTGTCAAAGTAATAGGGATCGTAGAGAAACTCGTCGCGCACGGCGTAATAGAGCTTGACCGCGATCTCGCGCGGCGTCATCGCGGGGTCGGCCACCCGGCGCGCGAACGCGATCACAGCCGGGTGGTCGCTGTCCACGTAGCGGCCGGGCGCGAGATAAGCCGACGGATCGTTCGAATTTGTGGTTTTCATAGTCACATCCATGTCATTCATCCTTGACGCTCAGGCACTTTGGCGTTTCGGCCAACGCAAAGCCGTTGAAGGGTTTGGACCGATCATGGGCCTGCAATTTCCAGGTGGGTCGGGCATTGGGCACGCCGCCATCGACCCGAATGCACGAGCCCGTGATGAAAGCCGCCGCCTCGCACAGCAAAAATACAATCGCTGCCGAAATCTCGGCCTCGGTGCCATAGCGTTGCAGCGGCACCTTGGTTTTCAGGCTGCGCAGTTCGGCCTGCATCTCGGGGCTGTAGGTGTCAAAGCCGCTGCTGGCGATCCAGCCCGGCGCCACGGCATTGACCCGCACGCCGGCGCAGGCCCATTCGCAGGCCGCCGTCTCGGTGAACGACAGCATGCCGGCGCGCGCCGCGCCGCTGTGCGCCATGGTCGGCATGCCGCCCCAGATGTCGGCGATGATGTTGACGATGGCGCCGCCGTTCGATGCCATGGACTGGTTGAAGGCTTCGCGCGCCACCAGGAAGCCGCCGGTGAGGTTGCTGCGCACTACCGCATCCCAGCCCTTCAGACTGATGTCCTTGACCGGCTGCGGGTACTGGCCACCCGCGTTGTTGACGAGACCATCGATCTTGCCGTGCTGTGCGATCACGTCGGCGATCATGGCCTTGACGCCCGGCTCGTCGCGGATGTCACAGGCGTGAATGCTGGCCTGGCCGCCGGCCTGCGTAATTTCAGCTTGCACAGCTTCCAGTTTCTCGATGCGGCGACCCACCAGCGCCACGCTGGCCCCGAGGTTGGCCAGCTCGTGCGCGGTGCAGCGGCCGATGCCACTGCCACCACCGGTGACGATAACGGTTTGACCTGCAAACAGGCCAGGGCGGAACACGGAACGGTAGGTAGGTTGAGACATGATGGACATTTCCTTTCTGTGCCCTCAGGCTCGCAGCATGAAATTGCCGTGGCCAAGGGCGATGGGCTTATCGGGGCTGGATTGCCATGCCTGGATGCGCAGATTCGCCACCCGCTGGCCCAGCTTGACCATCACGACGTTGGCATAGGTGTCCTGCGGTCGACCCGAGCGCAGGTAATCAATGTTGAAATCGATGGTCTTGGGCAAGTCCTGGCTGTCCATGTGCCACAGCAGGTAGAACAGTCCGGCGCACTCCAGAAACCCCCCGGTGGCACCGCCATGCAGAGCCGGCAGGAGGGGGTTGCCTATCAGTTTTTCCTGGAATGGCAAGACGCAGGTGAACTCCTCGCCCTTGACATCAATGCGCAAGTCCAGAAAACGTGCAAAGGGCACAGCCTGGATCACTTCGCTCCAGTCACCCTGCGCGCGCGCATGGTTAATTTGTTCGGTCCAGTTCATCGCGGCACCTCCTCGTTGCGCAATACCGGTCGCCCGGAAGTAAACATGTAAATGCCGACTGCGGTGGCTATTGGGTCGTCCGACGTGTCGTGGTAGGCAGCGCCGCGCACGAACGCCAGTTCTGCAGTCAGCTTGTAGCAAACGGCCCCCCCCAGAATCGCACGCCCGGGCGTGGCGGGCTTGAGGTAGTCGATGCGCAGGTCCAGCGTGGCCATCGGCCGCATCTCCGGCAGCTTGACGAAAATCGCGAATCCGAACGCGGCGTCGAGCAGCGCAGTGATCACTCCGCCATGCAAAACCCTGGTCTGCGGATCGCCCACCAGCGCTTCCTGGTACTCGACCTTGAGCACGCACCAGTCGGTGCGCACCGCGTGCGGCAGCAGGCCCAGTTCGCGGTTGTACGGCGACACATGGGCGAACTTCTGCCATCGCTTGGCGATTTCTTCTTCGTTGATGGTGTGTGTTTCTGTCATCTCGATACATCTCCAGACAAGGTGAGTGTGGGCTCTTCGCCGGCCGCCGTCACCGGATACCAGCGGGTCACAGCTGGCGTTTCTTCACGACGCACATAGCCGGAGCGCTCCAGCCACAGCAGGTGCGCCAGGGTTTCGCCCATGGCCAGGTAAGCATGCAAGGGGTCGCTCTGCGCGCCATAGACCGCGCAGCCAAGTTCGGTGGCGTTCATGCTCTGCGCGCCCAGGCGCGCCATGAACTTGCGCAGCGCTTTTTGATGGTGCGCCACCAGTCCGTGCGCGCGCTTGACCCCGGCATGGTAGACGTCGTGGTGGGCCGGCAGAACGTGCTCGATCTCCAGCGCGGCAATGGTGCGCAGGCTGTCCAGATAGCGCGGCAGCGGATCGGTTTCGCCATAGGGCCAGACACCGATGTTGGGTGTGATGCGCTCGAGCAACTGGTCGCCCGTGAGCAGCAACTTCAGCTTGGGCTCGTACAAGCAAATTTGTGCAATGCTGTGGCCGCCAAGCACCAGCACGTCGAAAGCATGATCGCCGATGTGCAACGTCTGGCCGGCTTCGAGCGGCTCGACGCGAGTCGGCACGGCACAGGCCATGTTGCTTTGCAACACCCCGCCCACCACCTGCTGCGCGTCCTCCGGCGCCGCCCCATGGCGGCGCATGAAGTCGATACAGTACGCGCGGTCGCCGGCGCTGACCACGTGCGTCTGCCGCGCCACCGCCACCTCTTCCTCGCGCATCAGGATCGGCGCCCCGGTGCGCTCGTGCAGCCACACCGCCAGCCCGAGGTGGTCGGGGTGGTGGTGCGAGACTATGATGCGCGTCAAGCCAGCTGCCAGCGGACCTGCCAATGCGCGCAGCCACAAGGCCCGCGCCGCCTCGCAATCGGCACCAGTGTCGAACAGACACCAGCCCTCGCTTTCGCGAATCAGGTAAATGTTGACGTGGTCGATGCCGTAGTCCACCGGCAGCGTGAACATCAGAATGCCGGGCAGGATCTCCTTCAGCGGCAGCCCGACCAACCCGTCAATGGCTGAAGTAGCCGGGGAGGTGCCCATGTTCACAACCGTTTCGCCACTTCTTCGAGCATCACCTCGGTGGCACCGCCGCCGATGGCCTGGACGCGGGCGTCGCGCACCATGCGCTCGATCGCAGCCTCGCGCATGTAGCCGAAGCCGCCGTGGAACTGCTGGCAGTCATAGACCACGTCATTGACCAGCTCGCCGCACAGCGCCTTGACCATCGACACTTCCTTGACGCATTCGCGCCCCTGCGCGTCGAGCCAGGCGGCGTGGTACACGAGCTGGCGCGCCGCCGCCACCTGCGAGGCCCGCATGGCCAGGCGCTGGCGGATCGCCTGCTTGTCCCACAGCGTGGCGCCGAAGGCCTTGCGCTCGCGCACATAGGCCAGCGTCAGCTCGATCGCGCGCGCGGCCTCGCCCATCATCTGCGCACCCAGCACCATGCGTTCGTTCTGGAAGTTGCGCATGATCTGGTAGAAGCCCTTGTTCTCTTCGCCCAGCAGATTGGCGGCCGGCACGCGGCAGTCCTCGAACACCAGCTCGGCGGTGTCGCTGCACAGCCAGCCGCTCTTGTTGAGCGCGCGCCCGACCCGAAAACCCGGCGTGCCCTTCTCGACGATGAAGATCGAAATGCCACGCGAACCCTTGGCGCCCGGGTCGGTCTTTGCGGCCACGAAGTACACGTCGCCATGCACGCCGTTGGTGATGAACATCTTGCTGCCGTTGAGCACCCAGTGCTCGCCGTCGCGCACCGCGCGGGTGCGGATGCCGGCCACGTCGGAGCCTGCATCGGGCTCGGTGACCGCCACGGCGCAGATCTTCTCGCCGCGGATGATGGCGGGCAGGTAGCGCTCCAGCTGTTCTGGCGTGCCGAAATTGGCCAGGTGCGGCGAGGCCATGTCGGTGTGCACCATCACCGTCACGGCGAAGCCGCCGTAAGTTGAGCGGCCGAGTTCTTCGGCCAGGATCGCGCTGTACACCGTGTCTAGATTCGAGCCGCCATATTGCTCGGCGTAACGCACGCCGAGGTAGCCGAGCTCACCCATTTTGCGCAGCACCGCGCGCGGCACCATGCCTTCCTCTTCCCATGGCGCTGCCTGTGGCACCACCTCCTGCTCGACAAAGCGGCGCAGGTTGTCCCGGAACTGTCGGTGCTGCTCGTCAAAATAAATCGGTTCGTTCATTACAGGTCCTTGGAGTCCATCACCACCATCAGATTTCCGGCGCGTGTTGCATTGTCAGGGTCGGCAGAACTGGCGCATTGCCGCTTGCCTCACGGCTGCCGCCAGGAGGGCTGCCTCTTGGCGAAGAAGGCGGCGATACCTTCGCGCCCTTCTTCGGTTTCCCAAGCATCGGCCAGCTTGTCGGCGGCATAGATCATGTTGGTGGCCAGATCGTGCGAGTTTGCATAGGCGACCAGTTTCTTGGTCGCGGCCACCGCACCAGGCGCGCACTGCAACAGGTCGGCCAGTTCACGCTCGACCGCTGCATCTAGCTGGTCGGCCGCTACCACTTCGGACACCAGGCCCAGACGCTTCGCCTCAAGCGCATCCATGCGCCGCCCGGTAAGGAAAGTGCGCCGCGCGTTCGCCTCGCCCATGCGCGCGACCACATAGGGTGCGATGTTGGCCGGCAACAAGCCCAGCCGCACCTCGGTCAGCGAGTAAACGCCGCTGTCCACCGCGATGGCGATGTCGCAGACCGAAATCATGCCTACACCGCCGCCATAGGCGGGGCCGTTAACGCGTCCGATCAGCGGCATCGGCAGGTCGTTGAGTGCGCGCAGCACAAGAGCCAGGTCGGCGCTCTCGCTGACGCGCTCGGCGCGGCTTTTCTTCATGTTGTCCTGCATCCAGCCCAGATCGCCGCCGGCGCAGAAGGTCTTGCCGGCGCCGGTGAGCACCACCGCGCGCACGCCCGGTGCGGCGGCCAGCCAATCGACGGCGCGGCGCAGCTCGCTGATCAGGGTGGCGTTGAGCGCGTTGTGGGTATCGGGGCGGTTCAGCGTGAGGCGGGCCACGCCGCGCGCGTCGACAGCCAGTTGCAGTGTTTCGTAGGTGGGTGTGTTCATGATGGATCTCTTACATGTGACAAACAGGGGTGGCGGGTTTTGACGGCTCACGGCGCGCGTACCGTTCACGTACCTTGGGTTCGGTCTCGGCCAGGTGCGCGCCAGAAGTTTGTTTTTTCCAACGTCGTGGGTCGGGCTATCGCGGAAACCCGGGCTTCGCACATCAACCAGCGTTTCAATCACAGACACCTGTGCTGTCCTTTAAATCGCGGTCAGACCGCGGTGTAGCCGCCGTCAACCACCAGCTCGGCACCATGCACGAAGGACGACTCATCGGAAGCCAGGAACAGGATCACGGCCGACACTTCCCGCGGCTGGGCCGCCCGCCCGAGCAGGGTGGTGCCGAGCAGTGCCTTGTGGGTGGCCGGATCGGCCAGCAGGTCTTTGGTCATCGGCGTCTCGATGACGCCGGGGTGGACCGAATTGACGCGGATATTGAAGGGCGCGAGATCGGCCGCGCAGGCCTTGCTGAACAGGCGCACCGCGCCCTTGGAGGCCTCATAGGCGCAAGCACTGGGCGCGCCGACCAGGCCGTAAATGGACGAGATGTTGATGATCGAGCCGCCGCCGGCCTGCCGCATCGCCGGCACCACCGCGCGCGTGCCGAAGAAGGTGCCACGCACGTTGACGTTGAAAATGCGGTCCCACTCCGCCGTGCTGGTTTCATGCACCGGCTTCATCAGCAGGATGCCGGCGTTGTTGACCAGCACGTCGATGCGGCCCGCGCGCTGGACGATCTGCTCGACCACCGAGCCCCACTGCGCCTCGTCGGTGACGTTGAGACTGAGAAATTCGGCGCGCCCGCCACGCTGGCGGATACCCGCCGCGACGGCTTCGCCCAGTTCGGCATTCATGTCCGCGACAAACACCCGCGCGCCCTCGCTGGCGAGCAGCTCGCAGTGGGCCTGGCCCATGCCCATGGCGCCGCCCGTCACCAAAACGACCTTGTCCTGTACTCGACCCATAACGCTCTCCTTGTGGTGTGAATCCTGCGGGGTAAGCAAACGCCCGTCACCCTGCCGCAGTTCAGGGTGACACGCCACAAACCTCCTGCTTTGCTGCGCCAGCGCGAAAGGCCTTGAGCGAGCCGCTGTGCATCACATGGCCCGACAGGGTGCGGCCAATGATGCGCTCGGCCAGCCGCGCCGCCTCGATCAGCGCCTCCAGGTCGATCCCGGTCTCGATGCCCAGCTCCTGGCACATGAACACCATGTCCTCGGTGCAAATATTGCCGGCCGCGCCGCCGTGCTTGTGGCCCGCGAACGGACAGCCGCCCAGACCGGCGACCGAACTGTCGAACAGCCGCACACCCATCTGCAAGGCGGCATAGACATTGGCGCCGCCGACGCCGCGCGTGTCGTGCAGGTGCAATCCGATGGGCGCATCCGGCACGATCTCGCGCACCGCGCCGACGCGGCGCTTGATTTCCTCGGGATGTGTCCAGCCCATGGTATCGGCCAGGTAAACGGCCGGCAGCGGCACACGCCGGTCGGCACAGGCATCGACCAGCCAGCGGATATGGTCAGTGACGGCCGACAGCGGCACGGCGCCACCGAGATTGCAGCCAAAAGCCGTGATCACGTAGGCTTTCTCCACCGGAATGCCCAGGGCGATGTAGCGATCCAGCCAACCGAGCTGGCGTTCGCGCATCTCGGCCACGCTGCAGTTGTTGTTGCGCTGCGAAAACGGCTCGGTGGTGTAGAACATCAGCTTGCCGTCCAGGTCCACCTGTTCGCAGGCGCGCGCCCGCTCGAAGCCATTGTCGTTGAGCCAGAGCGCCGTGTAGCGGGTGCCGGGGCGCTTGGCAATGGCGGCAAACAATTCGGACGTGTCGGCCATCTGCGGCACCGCACGCGGACTGACGAAGGACGCCACCTGGATCTGCTTCAGGCCCGCGGCCGCCAAAGCGTCAATCAGCGCGGCGCGATCAGCCAACGCATAGGTTTTCGGTTCCATCTGGAAGCCCTCGCGCGGACCCTCCTCATGGAACTCGACGGATGCAGGTAAATCACTCATGGTAAAACTCCTCGGAAATCAAGCGGCGGTGACTTCGGCCAGCACCTGGTGGCGCTCGACCATATCGCCCACCCGGCAGCGCAGGCTGCTCACGCTGCCTTCGAACGGCGCCGTGACGTGCAGTTCCATTTTCATCGATTCGAGCACGATCACGGTCTGGCCGAGGGCGACCGTCTCGCCGACCGCTGCCTTGACCGCCACCACCTTGCCCATCATCGGCGCGCCCAACTGACCGTCGGCGGCGGCGTCACCGGCGGCGCCCCCCAGATAGGGTTGCGCCGTGAACACGCTGCTGCCCAGCGCGCTGGCGAGCTCGACCTGCTGCGCATCGCCCCGGATCGTCAGCTCCAGCGCCCGCCCGCCGCATTGCAGCAGGGAGCGACCGGCCGCCAGCGGCTGGAGCGAGGCGTTCACTTCCTGCTCGCCGATGACCAGGGTGCAGGCGCCGTGGGCGTCGCGCATCGAAAAGCGCACCGGCCACTCGGTCGCACCGGCCTTCAACACCAGGGTCGGCTGGGGCGCGGCCCGCACCGGCCCGCTCGTCAAGCGCCAGCCGGTAAAGTGGTCCCACAGGGTCCAGCAGCCCAGCGCGGGCGACCCGGCGCGCTGCTGCGCCAGCCAGTGCAGGGCGGCGGCGGCCAAATGTTCCAGCGAGGGCGCGGCGGGCGCCGCCACGCCGCGCTGCGCATGGCGCTCGTCGATCAGGCGGGTGTGGAAAGTGGCATTGCGGGTCTCTGGCCACTCCAGCAGTTCCTGCAGGAATTCCAGGTTGGTGACCAGGCCGATCACCGTGCTCTCGCGCAAGCCGGCCACCAGCGCCCGGCGCGCCGCATCGCGGTCGCTCGCATGCGCGATGAGCTTGGCGATCATTGAATCGTAGTGCGGCGAGATTTCGTCGCCGCTGTCCACGCCGGATTCGATGCGCACGCCCGCGCGCGAAAAATCGACCACCTGCAGCCGCCCGGTGGCCGGCAAAAAGCCCGCAGCGGCGTCTTCGGCGCACAGCCGGGCCTCGAAGGCGTGGCCGCTGCACCGCACGTCGGCTTGCGTCAGGGGCAAGGTACCGGTGTCGGCAATGCGCAATTGCAGCTCGACCAGATCGAGGCCGGTCACTTCTTCGGTCACCGGGTGTTCGACCTGCAGGCGCGGATTGACTTCCAGGAAGTAGTGCTCCTCGCCCGTGACAACGAACTCCACCGTGCCCAGGCCGCGGTAGTTCACGCCGGCGGCCAGCTTGACCGCGTCGGCCAGGATGGCTTCACGCAGGCGCGGGCTGAGTCCGACCGAAGGCGCTTCCTCGATCACTTTTTGATGGCGCCGCTGCAAGGTGCACTCGCGCTCGAACAGGTGAATGGCGTGGCCCTGGCCATCACCGGCCACCTGCACCTCCAGGTGGCGCACATGCGGCAGGTAGCGCTCGACGATCAGTTCGCCGTTGCCGAAGGCTTTTTCGGCCTCGCGCATGGCACTCTCGATGCGCGACTCCAGCCCCTCCAGCGTCTCGACCACCGCCATGCCACGGCCACCGCCACCAGCCACCGCCTTGAGCAGCACGGGCAGCTTCATACCGCGCACCAGGCGCAACACCTCGGCCGGGTCGGTCATGCCGCTTTCGCTGCCGGGGATGACCGGCACGCCCAGGCGGGCCGCCTCGCGCTTGGCGCTGGCTTTGCCACCCACGCGCTCGATGGTCTCGGCCCGGGGGCCGATGAAAGTGAGTCCGGCGGCTTCAAGCGCGCGCACGAAGTCGGCGTTTTCCGAAACGAAGCCATAGCCCGGGTGCACGGCGTCGGCGCCGACGCGCCGAGCCGCGGCGATGATGGCCTCGATGTTGAGGTAGCTCTCGCTCGGCGCTGCGCCCCCGAGTTCGACCGATTCACCGATCTCGCGCACATGGCGGGCAAACCGGTCGGCGCTGGAATGCACGGTGGCCACGGCCAAGCCAAGCTTGCGGCAGGTACGGGCAATGCGGCAGGCGATCTCGCCTCTGTTCGCAATGAGGACTTTTTTAATCATGTCTGGCGTCCTGGTTAGAAACGGAAGACACCGAACGGCGTCGGCTTGGCGGCGGTGCGGGAGGCGAGGTCGAGCAGCAGCCCCATGGCGTCGCGTGTTTCCACCGGATCGATGATGCCGTCCACCCACAAATTCGAGGAGAAGTTTTTCGCCGGCTGGAAGTCTTCGTAAATCTTGCGTACCGGCGCCTTGAACGCCTCTTCTTCCTCGGGCGTCCACTCTTTTCCCTCGGTCTTGTTGATCTGCTTGCGCACCAGCGCCATCACGGTGGCGGCCTGATCCGGACCCATGATGGCCGCGCGGCCGGTCGGCCAGGCGAACATCGCGGTCGGGTTGAACGGGCGGCCGCACATCGCCAGGTAGCCGGCGCCGTAAGAGGCGCCCATGATGATGGTGTACTTGGGCACGTTGGCCGAGGCCATGGCGGTGATCATCTTGGCGCCGGCCTTGGCGATGCCGGCCTGCTCGGCGGCGCGCCCGACCATGAAGCCAGTCACGTCAGCCATGAACAGCAGCGGGATGTCGCGCTGGCAGCACAAGTCGATGAAGTGCGCCGCCTTCATCGCGCTGTCCGGGAACAGCACGCCCTGGTTGGCCAGGATGCCGACCTCGTGGCCATGGATGCGCGCAAAGCCGGTCAGCAGGGTGTCGCCGTACATCGGCTTGAATTCCTGGAACCGACTGTCGTCGACAAAGCGCGCCAGAATCTCGCGTGTGTCGGTCGGAATCTTGGTGTCGCGGCTGATGATGCCGTAAATCTCGCGCGGGTCGAAGCGTGGCGGCACCGACGGCTGGCGCGTCCAGCGTGGCTTGGGCTGCTCACCCAGGTCCCGTACGATTTCACGCGTGATGGCCAGGGCGTGGCGGTCATCTTCGGCGATGTGATCAGTGACGCCGCTGACACTGCAGTGCATCTTGGCGCCGCCCAGCGACTCGGCATCCACCGTCTCGCCGGTGGCGGCAAAGGTCAGCTCGGGACCGCCGAGGTACATATAGCCCTGCTCCTTGACGATCACCGCCTCATCGCACAGCGCCGGGATGTAGGCGCCACCCGCCGTGCAGGGGCCCATCACCACGGCAATCTGCTGGATGCCTTCGGCCGACATGCGAACCTGGTTGTTAAAAATGCTGCCGAACTGCCCCACGTCGGGAAAGATGTTGGCCATTTCCGGCAGGAAGGCGCCACCACTGTCCACCAGCGTGATGCAGGGCAAGCGGTGTGCCCAGGCAATCTGCTGCGCCCGCACGTGCTTCTTGCAGGTCATGCCGTAGTAGGTGCCGCCTTTCACGGTGGCGTCGTTGGCGATGATCATGCACGGGCGGCCCTGCACCAGGCCGATGCCGGTGATGATGCTGGCGCCCGGCGGCACGCCGTCGTACATGCCTTCGCCGGCCAGCATGCCGACTTCCAGGAAAGGCGAGCCCGGGTCGAGCAACACTTCGACGCGATGGCGCGGCAAAATTTTGTTGCGCGCCAGATGCTTTTCCCGCGCCTTCAGGGGGCCACCGGCCAGCGCCAGTTGGCGACGACTCTGCAAATTCGCAATCACGGCCTCGTAGGCTTCGCGATTGAGTCGGAATTCGTCGTCGGAAGTCGACACACGTGAGGAGAGGATGGTCATATACGCTCTTGCATCGATTCGTAAAGGAAAGTACTCAGGACTTGAACACCGGTGTACGGCGCGCTTCGAAGGCCGCCAGACCTTCACTGACGTCGTCGTCGAGCAGGGCGGCACTGGCCAGGTCTTCCTCGAGCTTGAGGCCGACCTCCGACGAACCCTCCATGCCTTGCCGCGCCAGGCGCTTCATGGTGGCCATGCCGATGCGGCTGCGCGTGACGAGCTTGGTGCAGTACGCCAGCGCCGCCTCGCCTAACTGGTCGGGCTCGACCACATAGTTCACCAGCCCCCATTTCTCGGCGGTGTCGGCATCGATCCAGCGTGCCGAGAAGAACAGGTCCAGGCCCCGACGCAGGCCGGCAATGCGCGGAATGCGCTGGCTGCCGCCCCAGCCGGGAATCAGGCCGAACTGGGCATGCTGGTCGCCAAAGCGTGCGTCCTTGGCCGCAAAGATGATGTCGCAAGCCAGCATCAGTTCGCTGCCACCGGCCAGGGTCAGGCCCTGGCAGGCCGCCACCACCGGTAGATCGCTGCGCTCCAGGCGCTTGAGAACGCTGTGGCCATAGCTGATGAAATGCTTGAGCCTGGCAGGGTCGGCTCGCAGCAACTTCACCTCGTCGAGGTCGGCGCCGGTGCAGAAATGCTTGCCTTGCGAGCGGATCAAGATGGCGCGCACACCGGAGCCGGGCTTCTCGAATTCGTCAACCGCCGCCTCGATGCCCGCATGAACGGACATCGACAGGCAGTTGAATTTTTCTGGGCGCGCCAGCTCGATGATGCCAACGGCGCCTTCACGGCTGACCACCAAGGGAGATGCCTGGCTCATTATTTGTTCTCCTTCGCATATTGCACCGCCGCACGGCCCACGCGCTCGCGGGCGACGATCAGCTTCATGATTTGCGCCGTGCCGTCGCCGATTTCCAGGCCCATCACATCCCGCAAACGCTGCTGGTGCGGCAGATCCATTGACCAGCCATAGTGACCAAACGTCAGCAGGCACTGATGGATCGCGTCAAAAGCGGTTTTGGGCCCCATCCACTTAACCATGGCCGCTTCCGCGGTGTGCGGCTGGCCTGCGTCGCGCAAGGCCAGGCCGTGGTAGCAGAGCTGGCGGCAGGCGGCAATCAGGGTCTCAAACTCGACAATCGGAAAACTCACGCCCTGGTACTGCGCCAGCGGTGCACCAAAGGTGTGACGCTCCTTCACGTACTCCCAGGTCTCGTCGATCGACGCCTGCGCGGCGGCCACGCATTGGAGCGCGATCAGGATGCGGCTGAAGTCAAAGCCCTGCATCACCTGCGTGAAGCCCTTGCCCTCCGCGCCCAGCCGGTTCTCGACCGGCACCCGCACGTCGTCGAAAAACACCGAGCCACGGCCGATGATCTTGCTGCCGACGTCGTTGAAGCGCGTGCGCTGCACGCCTTTCTGGTTCAGGTCCACCAGGAACGCGCTGATGCCGCGCGCGCCCTCCTCGGGCTTGCCGGTGCGCGCGAACAACACAATGGCATCGGCCTGATCGGCAAAGGTGATAGAGGTCTTCTCGCCGGAAAGCACGTACTCGTCGCCAACGCGACGCGCCTTGAGTTGCAGATTGGCGGCATCCGAGCCGCCCCGCGGTTCGGTCAAACCCAGAGCGACGATGGCCTCGCCCGCCACGATCCGGCTGTTCCAGGTGCGCGCCAGCTCGGGGGACGCATTGGCATGAATGATGGCACCCATCAGCGAACTGAGCAACTGCATGTAGCTGACGTTGAAGTCGCCATAGGCAATTTCCTCGGTGATGATGCCGGCCGTGACACCACTCAAGCCCAAGCCGCCATATTCCTCGGGCAGATCAACGCCGATCAGACCGAGTGAACCCATTTCCTTGAACAGCGCACGGTCGATGCCCGGTTGCGATTCGCGCTTCTGGTAATCGGGCCTGAGCCTCTCTCTCGCAAAGCGGCGCGCCACGTCACGCAGCGCAATCTGGTCGTCATCGAACATCATGGGTAATACCTCCTTGCTGACTGTTGTCGAAATCGCCGCCTGCATCACACCGTCAATCCGGACGAAGAATTTGAGGTGCTCGCCAATTGCATGGCTGGTCGACGCCGTATGATATATCATCGAACAGGTGTTAGTTAGATTTTCAAGGAAACTTTCTCGATGTCCACCGAAGCTACTGTTTTCTTTCCGACGCTACTCTCCACCCTGAAGGTCGGCGCGCACACCCTTGGCAACCGGACGCTGATGGGCTCGATGCACACACGTCTGGAGTCGCTGGACCGCTCCATCGACCGGCTGTCCCTGTTCTATGCCGAGCGGGCACGCGGTGGTGCGGGCCTGATCGTCACCGGCGGCTATGCCCCCTGCCAGGATGGCCTGCTGGATGAAACCGGCCCCCTGCTTGTCACGACGGAGCAGGCCGATGCGCTCAAACCGATTCCGCAGGCGGTGCATGCCGAGGGCGGCAAGATCATTCTGCAAATCCTGCATACAGGCCGCTACGCAAAAGTCGCCAGGCCCGTCGGAGCCTCCGAAATTCCCTCTCCCATCAACCCGCGCGCGCCGCGCGCCCTGAGCACGGCCGAAGTCTGGCAAACGATTGAGGACTATGTGCGCTGCGCCGAACTCGCGCAACGCGCCGGCTTCGATGGCGTCGAGATCATGGGCTCGGAGGGCTACCTGCTCAACCAGTTCACCGTCACGCGCACCAACAAGCGCGGCGACGAATTTGGCGGCAGCATGGAAAACCGCCATCGCCTGCCGGTGGAGATCGTTCGTCGCACGCGTGCCCGGGTGGGTCCAGAGTTTCTGCTGATGTTCCGGGTCTCGGCGCTTGATCTGGTCGAGGGCGGCGCCCCGGCTGACGAAATCGCCCATCTCGCCCAGGCGGTGCAGGCTGCTGGCGCCGATATTATTAACACCGGCATCGGCTGGCACGAAGCCCGCATCCCGACCATTGCCTACGTTGTACCGCGTGCCGCCTGGCGCTTCGCCGCGGCCCGCATCAAAAAAGCGGTGACGATTCCCGTCATCGTCTCCAACCGCATCAACACCCCGGAAGTGGCCGAAGACATTCTGGCCAGCGGCGACGCCGACATGGTGTCGATGGCCCGCCCCTTCCTGGCCGACGCCGACTTCGTGCGCAAGGCGGCCGAGGGTCGCGCCGACGAGATCAACACCTGCATCGCCTGCAACCAGGCCTGTCTCGACTACATCTTCTCCGAGCGCCCGGCCACCTGCCTGGTCAACCCGCGCGCCGGGCGTGAGCTGGAGTTTTCACTATTGCCGCCACGGGCCGTGCCGCGCACGGTGGCGGTGATCGGCGCCGGCGCGGCCGGGTTGGCCTGCGCGCTGACCGCCGCCGAGCGCGGCCACGCGGTCACCCTGTTCGAAGCCGGTCCCGAGATCGGCGGCCAGTTGAACCTGGCCCGGGCCGTGCCGGGCAAGCAGGAGTTCAATGAACTGCTGCGCTACTTCAAGCAAGGCGTGGCGCGGCATGGCGTGACGCTCAAGCTCAATACCCGGGCGGATGCCCCCGCTCTCGTCAACGGCCACTACGACCGCATCGTGGTGGCCACCGGCGTGCGCCCGCGCACGCCGCAGATCCCGGGCATAGCTCACCCGAAAGTGGTGAGCTATGCCGACCTGCTGTCGGGCCGGGCACAGGCCGGCCGCAAGGTGGCCGTGATCGGCGCCGGCGGCATCGGCTTCGACGTGGCAACGTTCCTGCTGCACGAAACGCCGCCCGATGGCCCCCGGCCGCAGACGGTCGCGCAGTTTCAGTCCGAATGGGGTGTCGACACCTCGCCCACAGCCGCAGGCGGCCTCAAACCGATGCAGTCCGTCAGCTCGCCACGCGAAGTCACCCTGTTGCAGCGCAAGCCGGAAAAACCCGGGCGCAGCCTGGGCATGACCACCGGCTGGGCGATCAAGGCCGAGCTGGCGCGGCGCGGCCTGCGCACGCTCTCGGGCTGCAGCTATGAACGCATCGACGACGCCGGATTGCATCTGAGCGTCAACGGCGTGCCACAGACGCTGGAGGTGGACACCATCGTCCTGTGCGCCGGTCAGGACAGCGAGAACGCATTGTTTGCCGAACTGCGCGCGCTCGGCCTCACGCCCGATCTGATCGGCGGGGCCGAGCTGGCCGCCGAACTCGATGCCTTGCGCGCCATTGACCAGGGCACGCGCCTCGGTCTGGCCCTCTGAACCCACTCGAGCATCCCCATGGATTTCACACCCAACCCAGAGCACGAATCCATCCGCGAGGCCATCGGTAAAATCTGCGCCCGCTTCGACGACGGCTACTGGCTCGAACGCGACAGGGTTGGCGGCTTTCCGCACGAGCTGCACCGCGCCCTGGCCGATGGCGGCTGGCTCGGCATTTGCCTGCCGCAGGAATATGGCGGCGGCGGGCTGGGCATCAGTGAAGCCACCGTGATGATGCAGGCCATCTCGCAGTCGGGCGCCGGGCTGTCGGGCGCATCGGCGGTGCACATGAACATTTTCGGCCTGCAGCCGGTGGCCGTGTTCGGCAACGAGGCGCAGAAACGCCGCATGCTGCCGCCGCTGATCCAGGGCAAGGAAAAAGCCTGCTTCGCCGTCACCGAGCCCAACACCGGGCTGAACACGACCCGTCTGAAAACCCGAGCCGAACGGGCAGGCGACCACTATGTGCTGTCCGGCCAGAAGGTCTGGATCTCGACCGCCCAGGTGGCCGAGAAGATGCTCATTCTGGCGCGCACCACGCCGATCGAGGACTGCAAGAAACCGACCTTCGGCCTGAGCCTGTTCTACACCGACCTGGACCGCCGTTTTGTCGAGGTGCGTGAAATCGACAAGATGGGGCGCAAGGCGGTGGATTCGAACCAGGTCTTCATCGACGGGCTGCGGGTGCCGCTGGAAGACCGCATTGGTGAAGAGGGGCGCGGCTTCGAATACATCCTGCATGGCATGAACCCCGAACGGGTGCTGATCGCCGGCGAAGCGGTCGGCCTGGGCCGCAAGGCGCTGGAAGTGGCCGTCAAGTACGCCGGTGAACGCGTGGTCTTTGACCGGCCCATCGGGCAGAACCAGTCGATCCAGCATCCGCTGGCGCAATCATGGATGGAGCTTGAGGCCGCCGAGATGATGGCGATGCGCGCGGCCTGGAAATACGACAATGGCCTGCCCTGCGGCGCCGATGCCAATGCCGCCAAGTACATGGCGGCCGAGGCCGGTTTCAACGCCTGCCAGCGCGCCATGGCCACGCTCGGCGGTTATGGCTACGCGAAGGAGTACCACGTCGAACGCTACCTGCGCGAAATGATGATCCCGCGCGTTGCGCCGATCAGCCCGCAACTCATCCTGTGCTTCATCGCCGAGAAGGTGCTGGGCCTGCCCAAATCCTATTGACATTCACGAGCCCACGACCGATTTTCTTTCTGCCAAGGCCAGCAATGCCCTCGTCAATACCCTCTTTTAACCCATGACACCACCCACCCCATCATGACCACCACTCCCGACAGCGAACACGCTGAACAACTGAATGAACAACTGAACATGCTGCGCGAGAGCGCGCTGAGTTTCGCCACCAAGGAATCTCCACTGACTCGCGCCCGCGCCCTGCGCCGGCAGACGCCGGGCTTCGAACGCCGCTTCTGGGGCGCCCTGGCCGAGCAAGGCTGGACCGGGCTGCTGGTACCCGAAGCCATGGGCGGCTACGAGCAAGGCTTCGCCGAAATGGCCGAGGTGGTCGCCGCGCTCGCCACGCAGGTCGCGCCCGAGCCGGTGGTACCGGTGCTGGTCTTCGCGGGCCGCCTGCTGGCCCATGCGGGCAGCACCGAAACCGCCACCCGCCTGCTCACCGAAATGGCCGAAGGCCGCACCCTGCCCGCCGTGGCCTGGCAGGAAGACGTCACCGGCGCCAAAGACCGGCCAGGCCAGGCGACCACCCGGCTGGAGCGCCAGGCCGACGCCCTGCTGTTAAATGGCAACAAGCGCCATGTGCGCCCCGGCGCCGGCGCCGACGGCTATATCGTCAGCGCCACCGGTCCCCAAGGCCTGGCCCTGGTGTGGGTGCCTGCCGATGCGGCCGGCCTCGCCGTGAGCAGCCAGCCGCTGGCCGACGGCAGCTATGCCGCCCAGCTCGACCTCAACAAGGTTCGCCTGCCCGCCAACCACCTGCTGGCCGAAGGGCCCACGGCCGTGGCCGCCCTAACCCGTGCCTACGACGAAACCCTGATCATGACCAGCGTCGAACTGCTGGCCCTGGTGCGCAGCATGCTGGCCATGACGCAGGACTACCTGCGCACGCGCATCCAGTTCGGCAAGCCGATTGGCACTTTCCAGTCGCTGCAGCACCGCGCCGTCGACCTGCTGATCCAGCAGGAACTGACCGCCAGCATCGTGACCCAGGCCCTGGCCCTGCTCGACGCCCCGGACGGCGACGCCAGCGCGCGCTCGGCCCTGGCCAGCCGCGTCAAGTCGCGCGCATCGGACGCCGGCTTGCAGGTGGCGCGCGAAGCCGTGCAACTGCACGGCGCCATCGGCGTGACCGACGAGTACGACCTGGGCCTGTACCTGCAGCGCGCCCTGGTGCTGGCTGCCTGGCTGGGCAACGGCACCCAGCAACGCCGCCGCTACGCCAGCCTCACCCGCAACACCACCGCGCAGGAACACGCATGAACACCATCTCATCCACCACCAGCACCGACTGGAATGCGCTGGACAACGACAGCTTCCGCGCCACCGTGCGCGAATTTTTCGAAACCCGGTATCCGGGCGAACTGCGTTACCCCAAACGGCGGCTGCGCTGGTCCGAAATCGGGCACTGGTACCTGACGCTCTCGAAAAAAGGCTGGGTTGCGCCGAGCTGGCCCACGCAATACGGCGGCATGGGCCTGAGTCCCGAGAAGCTCATCATCTTCATTGAAGAGCAGGAGCGCTGGGGCGTGGCGCGCGCGCCCGACATGGGCATCACCATGGTCGGCCCGCTGCTGATCAACCACGGTGACGAGGCGCAGCGCAGCTCTTATCTGCCCAAGATCATCGCTGGCGAGCACATCTGGTGCCAGGGTTACTCGGAACCCAATTCGGGCTCCGACCTGGCCAGCCTGCGCACCGAAGCCGTGGCCGATGGCGACGACTTCATCGTCAACGGGCAAAAGACCTGGACCACGCTGGCGCAGGACGCCACCCACATCTTCCTGCTGGTGCGTACCGACAAATCAGCCAAGAAGCAGGAGGGCATCAGCTTCCTGCTGGCCGACATGAAAACGCCAGGCATCACGGTGCGCCCCATCCGCAACATCGCGGGCGCCGAAGATTTCTGCGAGGTTTTCCTGGAGAACGTGCGCGTGCCGCGCAGCAGCATCGTGGGTGAGTTGAACAAGGGCTGGACCATCGCCAAGGCGCTGCTCGGCTTCGAGCGCATCTTCCTGGGCAGCCCCAAGCAAAGCCAGTACGCGCTGGCGCGGGTGCAGGAAGCCGCGCAGCGCCTCGGCCTGTTCGAGGACACCGGCTTCGTGGACCGATACATCAAACTGGCACTGGACGTGGCCGACCTGGGCGCGCTCTACGGCCGCTTCATCGAGCAGGTCAAGCGCGGCGAAACCCTGGGCCCCGATGTCTCCATGCTCAAGCTCTTCGCCACCGAAACCTATTCGCGCCTGGCCGACCTGCTGGTGGATGTCATGGGCTCGAGCGGCGGCACGCCCGGCTCCATTGACCTACCGGGTGGCGCGGTCGATGCCCTCACCACCTTCTACAACGCGCGCCCGGCCACCATCTACGGCGGCAGCAACGAAGTGCAGCGCAACATCCTGGCCGCCAGCGTGCTGAAGCTGCCGTCATGAGCGCCGCACGGCCGCCACCGTCTGACTTATCTACATCAACAACCAGGAGTCATTTCATGAACAAAGGCATCATGCTGCAAGACAAGGTGGCCGTGGTCACCGGCGCGGGCCGGGGCATCGGCCGCGACATCGCATTGATGATGGCGGCGCAGGGCGCCAAGGTGGTGGTCAACGACATCGGCGCCTCGGTCGGCGGCGAAGGCAGCGACGCCAGCCCCGGCCAGCAAGTGGTCAACGAGATCAAGGCTGCTGGCGGCCAGGCCGTGCTCAGCACCGACAGCGTCTCGACCTGGCCCACGGCCAACCGCATCATCGAGTGCGCGGCCGACACCTTCGGGCGCATCGACATTGTGGTCAACAACGCCGGTATCCTGCGCGACCGCCTGTTCTTCAACATGTCACCCGAGGAGTGGAGCGCCGTGATCGACGTGCACCTCAACGGCAGCTTCTTCACCTCGCGCGCGGCCGCCCCGCACTTCAAGACGCAAAAATCGGGCGCCTACGTGCACATGACCTCGACCTCGGGCCTGATCGGCAACCTGGGCCAGGCCAACTATGCCGCCGCCAAGCTGGGCATCGTGGCCATGTCGCGCCACATCGCCGGCGACATGCAGCGCTACAACGTGCGCTCCAACTGCATCTCGCCTTTTGCCTGGAGCCGCATGATAGGCGCCATCCCCACCGACACGCCCGAGCAGCAGGCCCGCGTGGAAAAACTGAAAAAACTCGGCACCGAGCAGATTGCGCCCATGGCCACCTTTCTGGCCAGCGATGCCGCGGCCGACGTCACGGCCCAGATCTTCGCCGTGCGCGGCAACGAGATCTTCCTCATGAGCCAGTCGCGCCCGATCCGCGGCATGCACACCAGCGAAGGCTGGACACCCGAGACCATCGCCGAGCGCGTGCTGCCCGCGATGAAGCAGAACTTCTATCCACTGGAGAGCTCGAACATCGTGTTCTCCTGGGACCCGGTCTGAGATGCGCGCCCCGACGTTTGCGGCTTTGCCGCTGCACTGCCCCCCGGGGGGGACTTGCCCTTCTTGGGGCGACCCGGCGAAGTGCGGCGCCTAGCATCATGGCGATCAACTACGAGCACCTGATGGCATGGCCGTTCGAGGACGTGCGCCATCGCTACACGCAACGCGACACCATGCTGTATGCGCTGGGCATCGGCCTGGGCAGCGACCCGACCAACGAGACCGAGCTGCGCTTTGTCTATGAAAAGGACCTGCTGGCGCTGCCCACGCTGCCGGTGGTGCTGGGCTACCCGGGCATGTGGCTCAAGGACCCGGCCACCGGCGTTGACTGGGTGCGGCTGGTGCATGGCGAACAGGGCCTGCGCCTGCACCGGCCGGTGCCACCCGAGGGCGAGGTGATCGGGCGCACGCGGGTGAGCCAGATCATCGACAAGGGGCCTGGCAAGGGCTCGCTGATTTACACCGAGCGCGCGGTGACTGACGCCGCCAGCGGCGCGCTACTGGCGACGCTGAGCTCGACCACCTTCTGCCGCGCCGACGGCGGCTTTGGTGGCCCGGCCGGCCCCGTCAAAGCCGTGCACGAGCTGCCCGCGCGCGCGGCCGACCACAGCACCGATTTCGCCACACAGCCACGCGCCGCGCTGATCTACCGGCTCTCGGGCGACTACAACCCGCTGCATGCGGAGCCGGCAGTGGCGCGCGCGGCCGGCTTCGAGCGGCCCATCCTGCACGGCCTGGCCACCTATGGCATTGCCGGTTGGGCCCTCACCCAAAGCGTGTGCGGCGGCGACCCGAGCGCCCTGCAGTCGCTGGATGTGCGCTTTTCGTCACCGGTTTATCCCGGCGAAACGATACGCACCGAGATCTGGGTGGATGGCAAGATCGTGTCGTTCCGCGCCCGCGCCGTCGAACGCGACATCGTCGTGCTGAACAACGGCCGCGCCGAGCTGCGCTGACATTCACTGATCTTTCTTCTCCCCTTTTTCCCAACTTTCCCATTTTTTTCAAGGAGCCTCAAGATGAACTACGCTGACTTTCAATTCCTCAAGTTCGAAAACAAGCCCAATGGCGTGCTGTTGATCACCATCAACCGCCCCGAGGTGATGAACGCCACCAATGCCCGCCTGCATTGGGAACTGACCAAGGTCTGGGGCGTCGTCAATGACGATCCAAAAACCAAGGTGGCGGTCATCACCGGTGCCGGCGACCAGGCCTTCTCGGCTGGTGGCGACCTGGATTGGGTAGGCAACATGGTCGGCAACCCCAAGGAAATCGCCAACACCATGACCGAGGCTGCGGACGTGGTCTACAACATGATGGCCTGCGACAAGCCCATCATCTCGGCCATCAATGGCGTGGCCGTGGGTGCCGGTCTGGCGGTGGCCTTCCTGGCCGACATCAGCATCATGGCCGAGGAGGCCAAGGTCACCGACGGCCACGTCAAGATCGGTGTCGCCGCCGGCGACCACGCCGCGATCCTGTGGCCGCTGCTGTGCGGCATGGCCAAGGCCAAGTACTACCTGCTGACAGCCGATTTCGTAACCGGCAAGGAAGCCGAGCGCATCGGCCTGGTCAGCCTGTGCGTGCCGCGCGCCGAGCTGATGGACAAGGCGATGGCCGTGGCCAACAAGCTGGCCAATGGCAGCCAGCAGGCGATCCGCTTCACCAAGCGCTCCCTGAACGGCTGGATGAACCTGGCGCGCCCGATTTTCGAGAGTTCACTGGCGATGGAGATGCTGTGCTTCCTGGGTGAGGACGCCAAGGAAGGCGTGGCCTCGGTACGCGAGAAGCGCGCGCCCAAGTTCCCTTCCGCCCAACTGTAAATTAAGAAAGGAGTCCCCATGGATTTCAACCTGACCCAGGAACAACGGATGATCTACGAGTACGGCGACCGTATCTCGAAGCAGTTCGACCACAACTACTGGAGAGGCTACGCCGAGAAGAACGAGCGCCCGACCGAACTGTACAAACAGATCACCGACGATGGCTTTCTCGGCATCATGGTGCCCGAGGCCTATGGCGGTGCCGGCCAGGGCATGACCGAGATGCTGCTGTTCATGGAAGGACTTTCCAACAACGGCATTCCGCTGCTGAATCTGGTGGTCGGCCCCACCATGACCATGGGCCTGCTGGCCAAGCATGCCAGCGAGGACATGAAGCGCCGCTTTCTGCCGGGCGGCTGCACCGGCGAGATCAAGTTCTGCTTCGCCATCACCGAACCCAACGCCGGCTCGAACTCGATCGAGATCACCAGCATCGCCAAGTCCGACGGCAAGGGCGGCTTCAAGCTCAACGGCCAGAAGGTCTTCATCACCGATGCCAATTGCGCCGACTACGCCATGGTCGTCACCCGCACCACGGCGCGCGCCGACGTGAAGAAGAAGACCGACGGCTTCACCATCTTCATGGTCGACATGAAGAAGAAGGGCATCAGCAAGACGCTGATTCCGATTGCGTTCCCGGTGCCCGAGACGCAGTGGCAGGTGTTCTTTGACGACGTGGCGCTGACCGAAGCCGACGTGCTGGGTGAGGTCGGCAAGGGCTTCAACATCCTGTTCGACACCCTCAACCCCGAGCGCATCATCCTGTCGGGCCTGTGCACCGGCGTCGGCCGCTTCGCACTGAAGAAGGCCGTGGCCTACGCCAACGACCGCAAGGTGTTCAACAATACCCCCATCGGCGCCTACCAGGGCGTGCAGCACCCGCTGGCGATGGCGCGCAGCGAGATCGAGATGGCTTCGCTGATGGCGCTCAAGGCCGCTTGGGCTTTCGACCAGGGCCTGCCCGCCGGCGAATTTGCCAACATGGCCAAGTACGCCGCCGCCGAGGCCGGCATTCACGCCGTCGACAGCGCGATCCAGTGCTTCGGCGGCAACGGTTTCACCAAGGAATACGGCATGTACGATCTGTACGGCCTGGTGCGCCTGCTGCGCACCGCGCCGCTGAACCGTGAAATGGTGCTCAACCACATTGCCGAGCACGTGATGGGCCTGCCGCGCTCGTACTGACAGCCGCCATGAGTACCAATGCTCCCCTGCCCGCCTTCGGCGCCCTGGCCGGCCTGAAGGTGATCGACCTGTCGCGCGTGCTCGGCGGGCCCTACAGCGGCCAGATCCTGGCCGACCACGGCGCGCAGGTCATCAAGGTCGAGCCGCCCGCCGGCGACGAAACCCGCGCCTGGGGCCCACCCTTTGCCGACGACGGCACGGCGGCCTACTACAACGGGCTGAACCGCAACAAGCGCGATATCGTGATCGACTTGTCGAAGCCCGAGGGTCGCGAGATCGTGCTCAAGCTGCTGGAAGACGCCGACGTGCTGATCGAGAACTTCAAGATCGGCACGCTGGAGCGCTGGGGCATCGGCTATGAGCAGACGCTGCGCGAACGCTTCCCGCGCTTGATCCACTGCCGGGTCAGCGGCTTTGGCGCCGATGGACCGCTCGGCGGCGCACCGGGCTACGACGCGGTGGCACAGGCACTGGGCGGCCTGATGAGCGTCAACGGCACGCCGGACACCGGAGCGCTGCGGGTCGGGGTCCCGGTGGTGGACATCGCCACCGGCCTGTCGGCCGTGATCGGCGTGCTGCTGGCGGTGATCGAGCGGCAGCGCTCCGGGCGCGGGCAGTTCGTCGAGGCCACGCTCTACGACACAGCCGTGTCGCTGCTGCACCCGCAAAGCGCCAACTGGCTGCAGTCGGGCCAGACACCCAAGCTCAGCGGCAATGCGCACTCCAACATCGTGCCCTACGACAAGTTTGCCACCCAGACCTGCGAGGTCTTCCTGGGGATCGGCAACAACGGACAGTGGAAAAAGCTGTGCGAGTTCCTCGGCCGTCCCGAAATGGCCGACGAGCCGCGCTTTGCCACCAACGCCGAGCGTTTTCGGCACCGTGATGCGCTACGCGCCCTGCTCGAGGAGCACCTGCTGAAGGTGGATGGCGAGTGGCTGTGCCAAGAACTGCTGGCAGCCGGCATTCCGGCCGGTGCCGTCAGGACCGTTCCTCAGGTACTGACCGACCCCCACACCCTGCACCGGGACATGGTCGTGCAGGTGGAGGGCGTGGCGGGCATCGGCATCCCGGTCAAGCTGTCACGCACACCGGGCCGGGCGCACAGCGCCCCGCCGCGCTTTGGCCAGCACACGCGCGAGCTGCTCATTGAACACGGCTACGGCGCCGCCACCGTTGACGCAATGATCGCGCGGGAAACCATCGTGGAACACGTTGAGGAATGAACCCTGCCTGTCAGAGAGTAGGGAAACCCCCAGATACCTAACTAATGTTAGGCTCTAAAATAAAAATCTTTTATGCAGAACAGAAATCGAGTCGGCAAGCTGCGCACAGGCAGATGGTCGACCGTGCAATGTCATAGGCACCTTCAGTGATCAACACCATCAGTACCAATAGCAGTACCAGAGAGCAGGGGTCGGCTCCGATGCAAGCCAGCAACGAGGCACCAGCACCCGTCCTTGAATGCCGGGGGCTGGAGCGGCGGTTCGGCGGTCTGGTCGCGTTGACCGGGGTCAATCTGCGCATCGAGCGCGGGGAGATCTTTGGCCTGGTCGGGCCCAACGGCAGCGGCAAGACGACCATGACCAACGCCATCACCGGCTTCTTCCCACCCCAGGTCGGCAGCATATGGCTCAATGGCCGCGACATCACCGGCATGGCGCCCCACAAGGTCGCCGCCCTGGGCGTGGCGCGCACCTTCCAGAACCTGGCGCTCTTCAACGGCATGAGCGTGCTTGACAACATCCTGCTGGGCCGCCACATCCACATGAAGCCCGGCGTGGCAAAAACCGCCCTGTATTGGTGGCTGGGTCGCAAGGACGAGATGGCGCACCGCCTCAAGGTCGAGGAAATCATCGATTTCCTGCAGCTTCAGAGCGTGCGTGACGAACTGGTGGACAGCATTCCGATCGGGCTGAAAAAACGCGTCGAACTGGCGCGCGCGCTGGTGGCCGAGCCCAGCTTCCTGGTTCTTGACGAACCCATGGCCGGCATGAACCAGGAGGAAAAGGAATACATGGCGCGCTTTATTCTCGATGCGCGCGACGAGCGCCATGTCACCGTGCTGCTGATCGAGCACCACATGGACGTGATCACCGGCATCTGTGATCGCATGATGGTGCTCAGCTATGGTGAAACCATAGGAACCGGAATTCCTGCCGAGGTGATGAAGGATGAGCGCGTGATCAAGGCCTACCTGGGAGGTGCGCATGCAACGCACTGACATTGACATCGCCAAGGGCGGTAGCACCACAACCTGGGACCTGGGCACCGACACCACCCTCATCCGCATCCTGGCCCGCAACGCCGAGTTGCTGGGCCATCGCGTGGCCATGCGCGAAAAAAACCTGGGAATATGGCAGGAGACCACCTGGTCGCAAATGCTGGATGCCACGCTCGCCTGCGCGGCCGGCATGGAAAGTCTCGGGTTTGGCGCCGAGGATGCCTTGCTGGTGCTGGGCGACAACCGGCCCCGGCTTTACATGGGCATGCTCGCGGCTGGCATGTTGGGCGGCTACGCGATGCCGGTCTACCCCGACGCCACGCATGACGAAATCCATCACTTCATGCATGAGGCGAATGTCCGCTTTGTCCTGGCCGAAGATCAGGAACAGGTCGACAAGGTGCTCGATCTGGGTGATCGGGGCGCGACGATCACCAGCATCATCTACGACGAACCACGCGGCTTGGCCAGCTATCCGAATCCCGGGCTGGTGTCGTGGGAAAAGTTGCAGGCCATTGGTGCGGATCGCCTGCGTGCCGAACCGAAACTGCGAAATACCTTGATCGAACGGGCACGGCCCGAAGGACCAGCCGTGTTCGTGCACTCGTCGGGAACCACGGGCAAACCGAAGGGCGTGGTGCTGAGCCACAGGAATTTGCTCGCCGGGGTTGGCAACGCCCATCGCGGTGGCGCCTTCACCTTTGGCGAGGACATCCTCGCCTATCTGCCCATGGCCTGGGTGGGTGACTTTGCGATCACGGTCGGCGCCGGTGTTGCGCTGCACTTCACCATCAACATTCCCGAGCGGCAGGAAACGGTGCTGCATGACCTGCGCGAGGTCGCGCCCACTTTCTATCTGGCGGCACCCCGAAGCTGGGACAACATGCTGACCACCATCCAGGTGCGCATGGAGGATTCGACGCCGCTCAAAAAATGGTTTTACGATGTTTTCATGAACTCCGCGCTGGCCGCTGAACGACGCAAACTCGAGGGAAAACCGCCCCACCTGAAAGAGCGATTGATGCGGCAGCTGGGCGAGTGGCTGATCTTCGGGCCGATCAAGGACCAGTTGGGGCTGACCCGCCTGCGCAATGCCTTCACCGGCGGCGAGGCCATTGGAGAGGATACTTTCGTGTTTTACCGCGCGCTGGGCGTGAAACTGCGACAGTTCTATGGTCAAACCGAAAGCAGCGCTTTCAATGCCTTGCAGGACACCGAAGAAGTACGCCTGCACACGGTCGGCAGGCCATTGCCGGGGGTTGAGGTCAAAATCGGCGACAACGGCGAGATCATGGTTCGATCCGGGAGTGTGTTTTCCGGTTACTACAAACTTGAAAATGCCACCCGGGAAGCACTGGAGGATGGCTGGCTGCGCACGGGTGATGCCGGTTATGTCGAGCCTGACGGGCATATGGTGGTGCTCGGGCGTTTGTCGGAGGTGGTGCACACCGCCAAAGGCGAACGCTACATCCCGAACTACATCGAGAACCGCCTCAAGTTCAGTCCGTACATCAAGGATGTGGCGGTGCTCGGGAGCGGTCGCGACACGCTGGCGGCCATCATCTGCATCGACAAGGAACCGGTTGGCCATTGGGCCGAGGTACGGGGCATTTCCTACATGTCCTATGCCGACCTGTCGCAAAACCCCGAGGTGATCGAATTGGTCACGGCAGCGGTCAAACGCGTCAACAGCATCCTGCCGGACGGACTGAAACTGCATCACTTCGTGTCGCTGCACAAGGAGTTCGACCCCGATGATGGGGAGGTCACGCGAACACGCAAGTTGCGCCGCAACGTGGTGGAAGAGCGTTATGCACCCATCATTGACGCGATCTACGGCGGCCAGAAGACGGTCACGATGAAGGCGCAGATCACATACGAATCCGGGGAGGTCGGCACCATCGAGCGCCAACTCTCGGTGCAGGAGATTTAAATCATGGACTTTTCACTGTTTGCCGAGTTGGCCATCAATGGCGCACTGTCGGGGTTGATGTACTCATTGGTGGCGCTGGGAATCGTGCTCATCTACAAGTCGTCCTCTGTGCCCAACCTGGCGCAAGGTGCGATGACCATGCTGGGCGCCTACGTGGTTCTGGCCATCGCCAACGGCATCGGCCTTCCCATGTGGACGGCCATTCCTCTGGCCATGGGGACGATGTTTTTCGTCGGCATGGGCATCGAGCGGGTGGCCTTGCGCCGACTGGCGGGCCGTCCCATCATCATGATTCTGATGATGACGCTGGGGCTGGATATCTTCATACGCGCGACAACGATGGCCATCTGGGGCGGCTCAAGTCGTCCAATGTCCATCGGCATCAGCGACGAACCGCTGTTTCTGGGGCCGCTGCTGCTCAATCGCTCCTACGTGGTGGGGGCCGTGGTTGCCGCGGCACTGTTTGCAATCTTCTTTTTCTTCTTTCGCACGCGCAGGGGCATTGTCCTGCGCGCCATCTCTGATGACTACATCGCATCCTGGTCAATCGGCATATCGGTTGAGCGCGGGGTGGCTTTTTCCTGGGCCATGTCCTCGGTTCTGGCGACAACGGCCGGCGTGTTGTGGGGATCGGTTCAAGGAGTCAATCAAGGGCTGGCGCTGCTTTTACTCAAGGGCTTGACCGTCGCCGTTCTGGGCGGTCTTGACAGCATCGGCGGGGCTATTCTGGCCGGCTTGCTACTGGGTCTTCTTGAAGGTGTTGCGTCAGGCTATCTCGACCCATTGGTTGGCGGTGGTAGCCGCGACCTGGTGGTAGCCGCGACGCTGATTCTGACCATCCTGATTCGGCCCCACGGCCTGTTCGGGCGACACGACATTGAAAGGATCTGAAGGCCATGCTTTTTCGTCAATCAGGAATTTTTCACACCAGTTACGCGGACGCGCGGGCACTTTTCCCGTTGCCTGCTGATCGCTGGATGATCGGCTTGCTGCTGGCCTTTGCATTAACCGCGCCACTCACCATGAGCTCGCTCGTCCTCAGCACCCACCTGTTACCCTGGCTGGTGTGGACTGCGGCAGTGCTCGGCTTGAACCTGATCCTGGGTTGGGCCGGTCAGTTCCACTTCGGCTACGCCGCCATCATGGGCATCGGCGCCTACACGGCAGTGCATGGCGCGCGCAACGGCATCCCCTGGGAGATCGCGGTGGTGCTCGGCGGCGTGATGGCCGCAGTCATCGGCATCGTTTTCGCTTTCGCGGCGCTGCGCGTGAAGGGCCTGTATCTGGCGCTCAGCACGCTGGCCCTGCAGTTCGTGATGGACTGGGTGATCTCCCATGTGCCGGCCATCAGCGGCGGCTCCCAGGCCACGCTGCAAGCACCAGCGATGCGCTTGCTCGGTCAGGCCGTCACGTCGGAAACCGGCCTCTATTACGTGGCGCTGGGCTGGTGCCTGCTCGTGACAGTCTTCATGCTCAATCTGCGCCGCAGCGCGCTTGGCCGCGCGCTCGTCGCCGTGCGTGAAAAGGACTTCGCCGCGGCCGTCATCGGCGTGCACAGCCTGTACTACAAGCTGGTGGCGTTCGCCACTTCGTCGTTCATCGGCGGCGTCAGCGGCGCCATCCTGATTTTCACCTTCTACCGGGCGGCCACACCAGAGCAATTCGCCGTCAACGTGTCGATCGAGTTGCTGGCCATGGTGATCGTCGGCGGGCTGGGCAGCATCATCGGCAGCTATTTTGGGGCCGCCTTCATTCTGTTGATGCCTGGCCTGATGAACAGCCTGATCGCATGGCTGGCGCAGCTCGCAGGCGCCTCGCTCGGCGTTGAAACACTGGCCCACATCCCGCATGCGGTTTATGGTGCCTTGATCATTGTGTTCCTGCTGGTCGAGCCGATGGGCCTGGGCAAGATGTACACGAACCTGCGCAACTATCTGCTGGTCTGGCCCTTCGGCTACGCCCGAAAGTAAAGATGACATCATGCACGCGACTGACAACTTGACTTCCGCCCCGACGCTGATGCACAACCCCGCAGCGAGCCCTGCACCGGTGCTGTCGCTGAACAACGTCGAGGTCATCTACGACCACGTGTCGCTCGCCATCAAGGGCGTGTCGATTGATGTGCCGCAAGGCGGCATGGTGGCGCTGCTGGGGGCCAACGGCGCCGGCAAAAGTACAACGCTGAAGTCGATCAGCGGTTTGCTGCGCCCCGAGCGGGGCCTGGTTACCCGCGGCGAGGTGCGTTTCATGGGCCTGAACATTGATGCGCTGGCGCCCCAGGAGCGCGTCAAGCTCGGTATCGTTCATGTGCTGGAGGGTCGACGCGTGTTTGAACACATGACGCCTGACGAGAACCTGATCGCGGCCTCCGCCGTCCGCGGCAGCCGCCAGGACATGCTGCGAAACAAAGACATGGTTTACACCTACTTCCCGCGCTTGCATCAGCGGCGTACCGCGCAGTCCGGCTACCTGTCAGGCGGCGAGCAGCAGATGCTGGCCATCGGTCGCGCCCTGATGACGCAGCCCAAGCTGTTGATGCTCGATGAGCCCAGCCTGGGACTGGCGCCCTTTCTCGTGGCCGAGATTTTCGACATTGTCCGGCGCATCAACAAGGAAGAAGGTCTGTCCGTTCTGCTGGTGGAGCAAAACGCCATTGCCGCTCTGGACGTGGTCTCGCATGGCTACATGATCGAGAACGGCCGCGTGGTGATGCATGACAGCGCAGAAGCCATGAAGAAAAACCCGGACATCCAGGAGTTTTACCTCGGAGGCGCTGAAGGCCACAATTTCCATGACATCAAGCACTATCGCCGGCGCAAGCGCTGGCTGACCTGACCGAGGGTAAAACCCTGTCTACGTCGATATCCGGTTTCGCGTTCAGTCTTGGGGCGTACTGTACGGCGTGCCCATCGGACTTCTTTTAACCCGTACGATTCTTAGGAGAACAGACATGAGATCCAAGTTACTTTCTATCGTGGCAGGTCTGGGATTGGCGCTTGCCGGTCTGCAGTCTGCACAGGCGCAAGCCCAGCCCATCAAATTCGCGCTTTGTTATGACCTGAGCAAGTCCTACGGCTTTGTCACGCCGCAAATTACCCAGGCGGTGAATGACTATGCCAAGATATTGAACCAGAAAGGCGGCATCGAAGGCCACCCCATCGAGATCCTGGTTCAAGACCATGGCAACGAGCCGCAGCGTGGCATCGAGTGCTACGAAAAGATGAAACGCGAAGGCGCCATTGCCTTCGATTTCCTGTCCACGCCGGTTTCCCGCGCCGTTCTGCCTCGCGCCATGGCGGATGGCAATGTGATGGTGCAATCTTTCGTAGGCCGTGGCGATGCGGTCGATGGTGATGTGTTCAAGTGGATTTTCCCCATTGGGCCAACCTATTGGGGCCAAATGGCCAACAATATTCACTACATCAAAACCAAGGCCAACGGCAACCTCAAGGGCGTGAAGATCGCATTCATCTACCCCGACTATCCGTTCGGGCAGGAGCCGATCGGCGTGCTGAAGACGCTCGCGGCCAAGGAAGGTTTTGATTTGCAACTCATTCCCAACCCGATGCCGGGCAATGACCAATCCGCAGCCTGGACTCAGATCCGCCGTATCAACCCCGATTGGGTGATCAGCTGGAATCTGGCCAGCATGCATGTTGTCGCAGCGCGCGAGATGAAGCGCAACGGCATTTCGATGGACAAATACCTTTCCGTCAACTGGCTCAACGAAGTTGACCTCGCCAACATCGGTCTGGAAAACGCAAAAGGCCTCAAGCGCGGCACCAACGTGGTGGGTGGACAGAGCCACCCGCTGATCCAGCAGATCATCAAGGACCTGTATGAGAAAGGCAAGGGCAGCGGTGACCGCAAGCATCTCAGCGATATTTACTACAACACCGGTCTGGCCATCTATGCCAGCGTTTTCGAGGGCGCTCGCCTGGCCATCAAACAAAATGGCTGGCCCATCACGCCTGACAAAATGAAGCGCGGTATGGAAAGCCTGAAAAACTTTGATGCCGAAGCCCTGATCGCCCCCGTAACGGTGACCGCCAAGGACCATGGCGGCGGAGGCAAGACGCGCATCGACATGTGGGATGGCGCCAAGTGGGTGCCCCAGACTGACTGGTTCTCGGCGTATGACGACGTGATCCAGGACATCGTGAAGAAAGAATCCGGCGAGTTCGCCAAGAACAAACAGTAATTGCCATCCCTTGGGAGGGGCACGGTCAGGCGTGTTGGCACCGATCATGCCCTTCCCATCCTGTTTTTCGGATTTTCATCCATCTCTTGAATCGACCGGTGGCAACTTATGCCACAGCGAATTGCCATGGTAGCTGCAAAGCCCACGACCAAACACAGGAAAATCCGGCCACTTTACCTAACTATCGTTTGACAGCTATAATATCAACCACACAAATGTGGCGCCAAAAGCGCAAGGAGTAATAAATATGGATCTCGATCTAAAAGGTAAATCGGTCATCGTCACTGGTGGCGGCTCGAACATTGGCCGCGGCATCGTGCTCGGCTTCGCCGCGGAAGGCGCCAACATCACCATCGGGGACATCGACGACAAGCAGGCGCAAAAGACGGCAGAACTCGCGTTGGCGAGCGGCGCGGCGTCGGCGCAGGTTGTCAAGACCGATGTCACCAAGCTCGACCAGGTGCAAGCCATGTTCAAGGCGGCCACGGACAAGTTCAGCGGCGTCGATGTCCTTGTCAACAACGTCGGCTGGGACCAGTTGATGTTCTTCACGCAGACGACCCCCGACCTGTGGCAAAAGATCATCAACATCAACTACCTCGGCGTTCTCAACTGCACCAAGACCGCGCTTGAAGTCATGGTTCCTCGCAACGCCGGCTCCATCGTCTCCATCAGTTCCGACGCCAGCCGACAAGGTGAGCCACGTGAAGCGGTGTATGGCGGCGTCAAGGCCGCCATCAACAGCTTCATGAAAACGATCGCCAAGGAAAACGGGCGTTACGGCATCCGCTGCAACGTGGTATGCCCCGGCGTCACGATCCCGAGCACCACCGACGAAGTGGGCGGAAGCAGCATGTGGATCGATGCCGGCAGCATGTTCACGCCGGAGCAACTGGAAAAAGTCGCCAAGGCGCTGCCGCTGCGCAAGGTGGGACGGCCGCAGGATATTGCCAATGCGGTGGTATTCCTGTCTTCAGCGAAGGCTGCGGGTCATGTCACCGGGCAGGTTCTTTCAGTGTCTGGTGGATACAGCATGATTGGGTAAACGCCTGGGCATGGTCGGCAGGCATGCGACGTTGAAATACCAAACAAGGAAAATTCATGGAATTCAAGGACATCATCTACGAAGAACGCGACTCGGTGGCCTACATCGCGATCAACCGCCCCGACGTGATGAATGCGTTTCGCGGCCAGACAGTCGAAGAGTTGTTGCAGGCATTCATGAAAGCAGGCTGGGATAAGCGAATCGCCGCCATTGTGCTCACGGGCACGGGTGACCGTGCTTTCTGCACTGGCGGCGATCAGTCGGCTCATGCAGGCCAGTACGACGGCAGGGGCACCATCGGCATCCCGGTGGAAGAGTTTCACAGCGCCATTCGTGACGTACCCAAGCCCGTGATCGCCCGCGTGCAGGGCTACGCCATTGGCGGCGGCAACGTGCTCGCCACCTTGTGTGACATGACCATTGCATCGGAAAAAGCGGTGTTTGGCCAGGTCGGACCCAAAGTCGGTTCGGTCGACCCCGGTTGGGGCACGGCCTACCTGAGCCATGTGGTTGGCGAAAAGAAAGCACGCGAGATCTGGTACATGTGCCGCCGCTACAATGCGCAGGAGGCCTTGGCCATGGGTCTATGCAACACCGTCGTTCCCCACGACCAGCTCGACGCCGAAGTCGCCCGCTGGTGCAAGGAAATTGTCGAGAAAAGCCCGACCGCTCTGGCGATCGCGAAACGCTCGTTCAACGCATCCACCGAGCACATTCGCGGCATCGGCAGCCTGGGACTTCAAGCGCTGAGCCTGTACTATGACACGGCCGAATCCAAAGAAGGCGTCCGCGCTTTCCTGGAAAAACGTCAACCGAATTTTCGACAGTGGGCTGGTGACAGCAAGTAAACCAATACTTGGCGTCCCGGGCACGTAGCGCGCGAAGCTGATCGCCTGTAGTCTCATCACAAGGTCCGTCTGCTACGATCGGTTTGTTCAACCTAACTAACGACCGACATGACCATCAAGCCACGTTCTGAATCCGCCGCCAATGCCACCGAAGCCCCTGTTACACGCGAGCGCATCCTGCTCGAAGCTGCACGACTGTTCAGACACCATGGCTTTGCCGCCACCACCCTGCGCGAAGTTGCCGACGCGGCCGGAGTCAAAGCCGGCAGTATCTATTATCACTTCGAATCGAAGGAAGAGATCCTTGGCGAAGTACTGGACAAGGGTATCACGATCGTCGCAGAAACTGTCCGCGCCCGTATTAACGCTCTTCCAGAGAGCGCACCCTGGCGTGAACGAATTGCCGCTGGCATCGAAGGCCACCTCTGGGGAATGCTCCACCATGGAGACTTCACGTCGGCCAACATTCGAATCTATGGCCAAATCCCAACCAACGCAAAAAATCGCCACAAGGTCGTGCGGCGGGCTTACGCAGACTATTGGGATAGTCTGTTCGAATCGGCCCTGGCTTGCGGCGAATTGCGCCAAGACGCGAGCACGTCAGTGATTCGGCTTTTCGTGATTGGCGCATTGAATTGGACCGTCGAGTGGTACAACCCACAACGCGGCTCTTTTCAGGACTTCTCTCGCCAAATCACAGCAATCGTGTTCGATGGAATCCTCACGCATGATAAAGCATAACCGCGATGCATGGCTGGCAACTTCGACAGGCCGGGCTGAGGGACCGACAGTAATAGTCCTCATGTCGCCCATGTGGCTCAGATGCACGCTGACCGGCTGCGTCTGTGGGCCCTCAAATTGGACAACCAGCCTCAGGAGCAACAAATGACTGTCAAGGAAGGCTGGCGCGGCCGGTTCTACGAAGACTTCGATGTCGGCGACGAGTATCGGCATGCCCTCGGGCGCACCCTGACCCAGCAGGACAATATCTGGTTCACATTGTTGACGCAAAACACGGCGCCACTGCACTTCGACGCCCACTACGCTGCGCAGACAGAGTTCGGCCGCCCTCTCGTCAACTCCTGCCTCACACTGGCTCTGGTGACGGGCCAGACGGTGAGCGATGTCTCGCAAAACGTCCTGGCCAACCTCGGGTGGGACGAAGTCCGGCTGCCGCATCCGGTGTTCGAGGGCGACACTATCTATTCCCGCTCCACGGTGCTGGACAAGCGCGAGTCGCGATCGCGCCCCAACGTCGGCGTCGTGACGGTGCGCACAGAAGGCTACAACCAGGGCGGCGTCATTGTCTGCACCTTCAAGCGCACGGTCATGGTCTACAAGCGTGACGGTGCACCGCGCACCGCACCACCGCTGCCGGCCGACAACGGCCCCTGAACCACCCCCATCGCCAGCTTCGGCCCCTGGGCCGCCAACTTTTTTGATTCTCTCCGCATGAAGCCCACCTCCCTGCTCGATCAATACGGCCCCCGCGAAGCGATGGAATATGACGTGGTGGTGGTGGGCGCCGGCCCCGGCGGTTTGGCCACGGCCATCCACCTCAAGCAGCTCGCGGCAGAAAAGGGCGAGGACGTCTCGGTGGTGCTGCTGGAAAAAGGCTCCGCGCCCGGTGCTCACATCCTCTCCGGCGCGGTCATGGATCCGATCGCGCTGAACGAACTCTTCCCCAACTGGAAGGAGCTGGGCGCACCGCTGAACCAACCCGTCACCGGTGACGACGTGCTTTTCCTGAGCGAAACCGGTGCCAGGCGCACGCCCAACTTCCTGGTGCCCGACTGCTTCCACAACGAGGGCAACTACGTCATCAGCCTGGGCGCCCTGACCCAATGGCTGGGCGAGCAGGCTGAAGGCTTGGGCGTGGAAATCTTCCCCGGCTTCACAGCCGCCGAGGTGCTGTACAACGACAACGGTTCGGTCAAAGGTGTAGCCACCGGCAACCTTGGCATTGGCAAGGACGGCCAGCCGCACGACGGCTTCCAGCCCGGCATGGAGTTGCACGCCAAGTACACCATCTTTGCCGAAGGCGCGCGCGGCCACCTGGGCAAGCAGCTCATCGCCAAATACAAGCTCGACGAAGGCCGCGATCCGCAAAGCCATGCCATCGGCATCAAGGAACTGTGGGAGATCGACCCGGCCCGCGCCCAACCCGGCCGGGTGGTGCACACGGCCGGCTGGCCGATGGACAGCCAGACCTACGGCGGCGGCTTTCTCTACCACTTGGAAGGAAGCAAGGTCACGCTTGGCTTCGTCACCGGACTCGACTACAAAAACCCTTGGCTCAGCCCCTTTGAGGAAATGCAGCGCTGGAAGGCCCACCCGGCCATTCGCGCCCACATCGAAGGCGGCAAGCGCATCGGCTACGGCGCGCGCGCCATCACCGCCGGCGGCCTGCTCAGCCTGCCCAAGACCGTGTTCCCGGGCGGCGCGCTGATCGGCTGCGATGCCGGCTACCTGAACGCCGCACGCATCAAGGGCAGCCACGCCGCCATCAAGAGCGGCATGCTGGCCGCCGAAGCCGCGTTTGAAGCCCTGGCCGCCGGACGCAGCAGCGACGAACTCAGCGCCTACCCCGCTGCGTTCGAAAACAGCTGGCTGCACACCGAACTCGACCAGTCGCGCAACTTCAAGCAGTGGTTCAAGAAGGGCAGCCTCGTCGGCGCCCTGATGACCGGCATTGAACAGTGGCTGTTGCCCAGGCTCGGCATCAAGCGTCCGCCCTGGACGATTCACCGCACCCAGGCCGACCACGCCACCCTGCGCCCGGCCGCCGAGATGCCGCAGATCAGCTACCCCAAGCCCGACGGCAAGCTCACCTTCGACCGGCTCTCCAGCGTATTCGTCAGCAACACCAACCACGAAGAAAACCAGCCCGCGCACCTGACGCTCAAGGACGCCAGCGTGCCGGTGCAGATCAACCTGGCGAAATACGCCGGCCCCGAGAGCCGCTACTGCCCGGCCGGCGTCTACGAGTTCGTGAAGAACGACGACGGCTCGGACCGGCTGCAGATCAACGCCCAGAACTGCGTGCACTGCAAGACCTGCGACATCAAGGACCCGACGCAGAACATCGTCTGGGTCACGCCCGAAGGCGGCGGCGGGCCGAACTACGCGGGGATGTAGCCGAGAGACGCTGAATCACCGGCTCCCATTCGGAAGCGAGCCTGGGCAGAAGTTGCCGCTCGCACTCGCAACCGGAGTCGTCGGCACCGGCATAGGGATTTCCCGAGTTGACGCAAACCTAACTATCGTTAGATTAATACCCTATAAACAAGGCACGATGCATACCTCGCAGAACGGCAAGGCACAAGGCAGGCAAGCCGCCTACCCAACACGGCCAACACGGGACAAACTTTGAGAAAATTCACTGCCCCCCCGACCGGTACCCTGGAAACCAGAGGCCATGGTCGCGCCCATGAATCCGGCCCATCCGAGCCGAAGGTCTGCACGACTGCGGCTGCCATCCTGGCGCACCCCTCCACTACGCTCGACCGGCAGACCCGTTCAATGGTTGAGCCCCTGCAGCACGGCGCAAGGAACGGCCTGTCATGCTGAATCTCACCAATGTCCAGATCGTTTACGACAACACCATCGAGGCGGTGCGAGAGGCCTCATTGGCCGTCGGCAAAGGTCGCATCGTCGCCCTGCTCGGTTCCAACGGGGCCGGAAAATCAACCACGCTCAAAGGCATTTCGGGCGTGCTGTATCCGGAAGACGGTGAGATCAAGGGTGGCCAGATCACGTTTGAAAACCGCCAGCTGACCGGCCTGGCGCCGGACGAAATCGTGCGCGCCGGCGTGGTCATGGTGCCCGAGGGGCGCCGCCTGTTCGACCAGTTGACGGTCGAGGAAAACCTCGTGATGGGCGGCTACACGCGCAGTCTGACCGACGCCAGGCGCCAGATGGAGATGGTGTATGGGCTGTTCCCGCGTCTGGTGCAAAAACGCAGCACGGTGTCGGGCTACCTGTCGGGCGGCGAACAGCAGATGGTGGCCATCGGCCGCGCGCTGATGTCGTCCCCGAAACTGCTGATGCTCGACGAGCCCACGCTCGGGCTGGCGCCACAGATCAGCGAAGAGATTTTCGAAATCATCACCCGCCTGTGCCGTCAAGAAGGCATGGGCATTCTCCTGGTGGAGCAGAACGCGCAGATGGCGCTGGCCATTGCCGACTATGGCTACATCATGGAAAACGGCCGCGTGGTGCTCGACGGTGAGGCCGACAAGATGCTGCGCAACGACGACGTGCGCGAGTTCTACCTCGGCTTCGGCGAAGGCGGATCGCGCAAGAACATGCGCGACGTGAAGCACTACAAGCGGCGCAAGCGCTGGCTGTCCTGAGAGAAAAAAACATGAACGACACATTGTTAAGGGTCGAAACCCTGTCCAAGCGCTTCGGCGGCGTCGAAGCCGTTGCCGGTGTCAGTTTTCACGTCCGGCGCGGTGAAATCTATTCCCTGATCGGCCCCAACGGGGCCGGCAAGACGACCACCTTCAACATGATCAGCGGCGTCGTCAAGCCCAGCAGCGGCACCGTGCATTTCGATGGCCGCGACATCACCGGCATGCCGGCGCACCGCCTGGCCGCCATCGGCATCGGTCGGACCTTCCAGAACCTGGCGGTGTTCAAACATGCCAGCGTGGTGGACAACCTGCTGGTCGGCCGCCACTGCCACATGGCCACCAACGTGCTGGATGCCTCGTGGTTCTTCGGACGGGCGCGGCGCGAAGAGCTCGAACACCGTCGCAAGGTGGAAGAGATCATCGACTTTCTCGAAATCGAGGAAATTCGCGACATGCCGGTGGGCACCCTGTCCTATGGCCTGCAAAAGCGGGTCGAGCTGGGGCGCGCACTGGCCACCGAGCCCAAGTTGCTGCTGCTGGACGAAATGGTATCAGGCATGAACAACGAGGAGACCGAAGACATTGCCCGCTTCGTGCTTGACATCCGCGACGAACTCGGCATTTCGGTCCTCATGGTCGAGCATGACATGGGCATCGTGATGGACATCTCCGACCGCGTCTGCGTGCTCAACTTCGGCCGCAAGATCGGCGAGGGCACGCCGGCCGAGATATCGGCCAACCCGGCCGTGATCGACGCCTACCTGGGCAGCAAAACCAAGGAGGCCGCGTGATCGACAACCTGGGCGCCTCGCTGCGCGACGGCAACACCACCCTGCCCAAGCTGCTCAAGCATTGGGCTCAGAGCTTTCCGGATGCGCTCGCGTTTCGCGAGAAGGACTACGGCATCTGGAACCGCATGAGCTGGCAGCACTATCTGGAGACCGCTCGCCGCTTCGCTCACGGCCTGAAGGCCCTCGGATTCGAAAAGGGGGACCGCCTGGCCATTGCCAGCGAGGACAGCCCCCACTGGATGTTCTCCGATCTGGCGACGCAGGCCATCGGTGGCATTGTGGTCGGCATCTACCCCACCAACCCGTGGCCGGAGCTGCAATACATCGTGCACCACTCGAACAGCAAGTTCGTGGTCTGCGGCGACCAGGAGCAGGTCGACAAGGTGCTCGACGCCATGGACAAGCACGCCACCGGCCTGCCCGACCTGGTGAAGATCATCTGCGCCGACATGAAGGGGATGCGCGGCTACAAGCACGACCAGCTGATGTCGTTCGACGACGTGCTCGAGCTTGGCGACCAATACGCTGCGGCATCGGCCCAGCACGCGGGCACCTTTGATCGCGCCATCGAGGACACCCAGCCCGACGACACCTGCATGCTGGTCTATACCTCGGGCACTACCGGCCCCCCTAAGGGGGCGATGCTCTCGCACCGCAACCTGATCGTCACCGTTGACAAGCTCAAAACCCATTTCAAACTGGACCGCCAAAACTACGAGGTGGTCTGCTACCTGCCGTTGTGCCACGTGGCCGAGCGTGCCTTCTCGACGGTCTTGCACCTGCTCACCGGCGGTGTGGTCAACTACGCCGAATCGATCGACACGGTGGCCGTCAATCTGCGCGAGATCGCACCCACGGTGTTTTTGGGTGTGCCGCGCATCTGGGAAAAGCTGCAGCAAGGCATTTTGATCCGCATGCAGGACGCCTCGCGCTTTCAGCGCTGGGCTTTCAAGCATTGCCTCGATGCCGGGCGTCGTCTGTTCGAAAAGGTCGAGGCGCAAGGGGGCCAGCGCAGCCTGTCGGATCGCCTGCACTTCTTCGTGCTGTGGTTGCTGATGTTTCGCAATCTGCAGAAATTCATCGGCCTGGACCGCATGCAGTGCGGCTTCTGTGGCGGCGCCAGCGTCTCGCCCGAGGTACTGAAGTTCTTCCGTATTCTAGGCATTCCGGTGTACCAGGTCTACGGCATGACCGAGTCCGGCGGCGTGATCTTCTTCCAGCATGAAAAAGCTGTCAAACTGGGCGCCACAGGCCTGCCCATCGACGGCCTGAACTGGAAGATCGCCGACGACGGCGAGCTCATCGTCAAGCACCCCGCCGTGTTCAAGGGCTATCTCCACGACGAGAGCGCCACCGCCAAAACCGTGATCGACGGCTGGCTGCACACGGGCGACATCGTGGCGCTGGCTGACAACGGCGAGCTGATGATCGTCGACCGCAAGAAAGCCATCATCATCACCAGTGGCGGCAAGAACATCGCACCGTCCGAGATCGAAAACGCGCTCAAGGACAGCCTGTATGTGCGCGAAGCCATCGTTCTGGGCGACGGGCGTCACTACCTGTCTGCATTGCTCCAGATCGACTTTGACACGGTGGGCAAGTGGGCACAGGAGCGCAAGCTGGCATACACCACCTACAAGAGCCTGGCCTTGCTGCCCGAGGTGCGCGAACTGATTGACGAGGACGTCAAGCGCGTGAACAAGCTGTTTGCCCGGGTCGAAAACATCCGCAAGTTCCTGATTCTGGAGAAGGAACTCGACCACGACGACGGCGAACTCACCGCCACCCAGAAGGTGCGCCGCAACGTCATCGAAAAAACCTTCGCGAAAGAGATCGCGATCATCTACGGTGGAGGGGCGGGCTGATGGACTATTTTCTGCAACTGGTCATTTCCGGCATCGCCGTCGGCCTGGTCTACGGCTTCATCGGCATGGGCTTTGCCATGATCTACCGCGCCACCGGCGTGGTGAACTTCGCCCAGGGCGAGCTGATGATGCTGGTGTCCTACATCGCCTTCACCCTGGCCGGCACCTTCCAATTTGGCTTCTGGCCGATGCTGCTGCTGACGACCGTCGCCTCGGTGCTGATCGGCCTGCTGATCGAGGTCTTGCTGATCCGTCCGATGCTCGGTCAGCCGGTGTTTTCCACGGTGATGGTGACCATTGGCCTCGCCGTGATCCTGCGCTCGGTGGTGGTGCTGATCTGGGGCGCCGACCCCATGCCGCTCAATGCCGGCCTGCCAACGGAGGTCATCAGGATCGGTCCGGCGGGCCTGTATCCGGCGCAGCTGTATGCCGTTGGGCTGATGGCGGCCGTACTGCTCGGCCTGTGGACCTTCTTTCGCTATTCACGGGTCGGTATCGCCATGCGTGCCACCGCCAACGTCCAAACTGCAGCCCTGCTGATGGGTATCAATGTCAAGCGCATCTTCGCCTTGTCCTGGGCCCTGTCGGCCGGTCTCGCCGCCATTGCCGGCGTGTTGATCGGCGTTATCTACGATGTCAATCCCGGCATGTGGACGACAGGTCTGCGCAGCTTTCCCGCGGTCATTTTGGGCGGACTGGACTCGGTGTTCGGCGCCGCACTCGGCGGCATCCTGATCGGGGTGGTCGAGAATCTGTCGGAAGGCTATATCGGCCGTGGCATGAAGGAGATCGCCGGTTTTGTTTTGATCCTCGTCGTTCTTATGGTCAGACCCTATGGCCTGTTCGGCAAACCTGATATCGAGCGTGTCTGATGCATAGCGGAAATTTCAAACAAAACTATCGTCAACTGCTGGCACTGACCGACTCGGTCCCTGTCATCGTCTGGTCGTGTCTGCTGGTGGCGCTGCTGGCGGCCGCGCCACTGCTGCTGTCCAAGTACTATGTCTCCGTCATTCTGCTTCTGCTGATCACAGCGGTGGGGGTATTGGGCTTGAACCTGCTGACCGGGACCACCGGGCTGATCTCGCTCGGGCACTCGGGCTTTCTGGCGGTCGGCGCCTACACGGCCGGTATCGTGGCCGGCAAACTTGGCTGGCCGATGCTGGCGGCCATCTTCGCCGGCGGCGTGAGCGCTGCCGTCGCCGGGATCATCGTGGGCATACCGTCGCTGCGCCTCAAGGGGCTGTACCTGGCCATCACGACGATGGCGTTCGCCGTGATCATCAACCACCTGATCCTCAACGGCGGCAGTCTCACCGGCGGCTCGGAGGGCCTGACGGTGCCGCAGCCCTCCCTGTTCGGCCAGGCGCTGGGGGCCGAGCGTGGCTACTATTACGTGGTGCTGTCCTTTGTGGTGGTGTTCACCTTCATCACCCTGAACATCCTGCGCAGCCGCATTGGCCGGGCGTTCCTGGCGATTCGGGAGCACGACATCGCCGCCAAGGCCATGGGCGTCAACCTGGTGCGCTACAAGTTGCTGGCGTTCATGGTCAGCGCCTTCTACACCGGCATCGCCGGGGGCTTGCTGGCCTACTACACACGCTACCTGAACGTGGACAGCTTCAGCCTGCTGATATCGATCGAGGCGCTCTCCATGCTCATCGTGGGTGGCCTGGGTTCGGTGGCCGGAGCCTTGCTCGGCACGGCTTTCATCGTCCTGCTCAATGAGAGCCTGGGCTTCGTATTCGGCATGATCGGCGCCAGCTTCGGCGGGTCGGGCTCCACTGCCGCCTATGAGATCAAAGGCGTCATTTATGGGCTCGCGATTGTGTTGTTCCTGCGTTTTGAGCCCGATGGCCTCATGGGGCGATGGCGCGACATCAAGCATTACTGGACCCACTGGCCCTTCCGTTTCTGACCCCGCAGCACACGCGCTGCTTATTCCACAGGAGACCTGAGATGCGAACACTACAGAAGCTGACCCAGCGCCTTTGCCTCAGCGCACTCGCCACACTGACCTTCGGCAGCGCACAGGCGGCAGACCCCGGGGTCACGAACGACAAACTCGTGCTCGGTGCCGTGATGCCGCTCAGCGGCCCGCCCAGCATCATCGGCAAGGCAATTGCCACGACCTTGAAAGTCTGGGAACAAGACGTCAATGCGCGCGGCGGCATCGGCGGACGCAAGGTCGACATTCGCATCGAGGACGACGGCTATGTGCCGCAGCGCGCCGTCCAGGGCCTCAAAAAGCTGATTGATGTTGATCATATCTTTGGCTTGATCGGAGTCTCCGGCTCATCGCAGTTGCTGGCCATGCTGCCCATCATCGACGAGCAGAAGATCCCCGCGATCAACCACATCGCGGTCAACAGCGCCCACTTCAACCCACCGCACAAGACGCTGTTCAATATCGGTGCAACTTACTGCCAGGAGGTCTCTGCCAGCATGAAGCATCTGGTGACATCCCAGAAGCTGCAGGGCTCCAAGTTCGGCCTGATATTTCAGGAGGATGATTATGGCGTCGATGTCAAGTGTGGCTACGACCAGGCCCTGAAAGAGCTCGGTTTGAAAAGCAGCATCGAAGTTGCCTACAAACGCGGGGCGAAGGATTTTTCCGCCGAGGTGTTGAGCGTGCAGCGCGCCGGCGCCACCTTTGTGCTGACCGGCGGCATCATCACCGAAACCGCCGCAATGCTCAAAGAGATCGCGAAGAACCAGATGCAAGTCGTGCGCCTGGCCGCTCACCCTTCGCATCTGCCTGCGGTGCTGGCCCTGGCCGGCCCGGCAGCGGACGGCATGTACGTCGCCGAGTATGTGCCTCCAGTGACCGACACTGAAACCCAGGGCATCGGCAAACTCACAGCACTGACCTACAAATACTTTTCAGCCAATGAGGTCAAGGGCATGAACCGGTATTCATTGACCGCCTATGTGGGTGTCCAGTTGCTCGAATCAGCGCTCAACGCCTGTGCCAAAAACCTCACGCGTGCCTGCGTGGTCGAAAAGCTCGAACAGACCAAGAATTTCACTAGCGACGGCATCATGGCCCCCTTGACCTTCGGGCCCAATGTTCGACAGTCGGGCACCCGCCCCATTTTGCTGAAGGCGAATGCCAGCGCCGGGAAATTCGAGCGAGCCTCTGAATTTCTGAGCGCCAAGTGATCCTGACGACGCGCCACTAGCCCCACCCCCATTTCTCAACCAGGAGTGCCTTTTCATGACACGCAAATACTTTCGATATGCCGCCACCAGTCTGCTCAGCATGGTCATCGGTCTGACGGCCACGACCGCCGCCGCTGCCGACCCCGGCGTGACCGACACCAAAATCGTCCTCGGCTCGGTGACGCCCGTCAGCGGCCCCCCTAGCCTGCTGGGCAAGGCCCACATGCTTGCCTTGCGGGTATGGGAGCAGGATGTCAACGCCCGCGGTGGCATCAACGGCCGCAAGTTGGAAATTCGCCAGGACGACGACGGCTATGTGCCCCAGCGTGCCGTGCAGGGCGTCAAGCGACTGGTCGACGTGGAAGGCATCTTCGGCCTGATCGGCACCTCGGGTTCAGCCATGCTGCAAGCCATGCTGCCCTACATCAACGAGCAGCGCTTGCCAACCATCAACGCCATGGCCGTGGCAGCGGCGCACTTCACGCCACCGAACAAAACGGTATTCGTGGTGGGGCCAACCTATTGTCAGGAGTTGAGCTCCGCCATGAAGTACATGGTGGCGAGCAAGAAGCTGCAAAAGGAGAAGTTTGCACTGGTCTATCAGGATGACGAGTTTGGCAGCGACGTGCGTTGCGGCTACCAGAAGGCGATCAAGGAGCTGGGGCTCAACAGCGTGTCCGAGATCTCCTTCAAGCGTGGCACCAAGGACTTCTCGGCCGAGATGCTGAGTCTGAAGCAGGTGGGTGCGACCTTTCTCGCGTCGGGCGGCGTGGTGGCCGAGCATTCGATGCTGATGAAGGAAGCCGCCAAAAACCAGATGCCGCTGACCATCCTTGCGGTGCACTCGGCCCACCTGACCCCTGTTCAGGCGCTCGCCGGCGCCGCGGGCGACGGCTACTTCGTCGCCGACTATGTCCCGCCTCTGACCGACCTGTCGGTGCCAGGCATGGCCAAGTTCATGGGGTTGGCACAGAAGTATCTGTCAGCCGACGAGCAGAAGATGCTCAACCGCTATTCGATCACAGCCTACGTCGGTGCGCTGCTGATGGAAGACGCGATCCGCCGCTGTGGCAAGGCGCTGACCCGCGCCTGTGTCGTCGAGAAGCTGGAAACAACCAAGAACTTCAGCACCGATGGGCTGGCTTCTCCAATCAGTTTTGGCCCCAATGACCGGCACTCGCCGAGCAGCGTGCTCGTGTTGCGTTCGGACGCCAAAAACTCCCGCTTCGAGCGCGTGTCCGACCCCATCCCCGTGCTCGATTGACACCAGACGCCGTTGCATGCATTGACCGTCACCCGCCGTACAGCTGGGTCCCGCCCGTGTTTCAAAAAGTTCTGATCGCCAACCGTGGCGAGATCGCGCTGCGGATCCTGCGCACACTCAAGGGCATGGGGCTCGCCACCGTGGTGGCCTACCACGCGGTGGACGCCGATAGCCCGGCCGTGCTGGAGGCTGACGAGTCGGTCGAATTGCACGGCTCGACACCCGTGGCTGCCTACCTCGATATCGCGCAGCTGGTCGAAGCGTGTCGGCACAGCGGGGCACAGGCGGTGCATCCCGGTTACGGCTTCCTGTCTGAAAACGCTGCGTTTGCGCGTGCGCTAGACGCTGCTGGCATCGTCTTCATTGGCCCGCGTTCGGACACCATCGAACTGATGGGCGACAAGGTGCGCGCGCGCAACTTCGTCGCCAAACGCGGCTTTCCGGTAGCGCCGAGCGCCATCGAGGACGATGACCCGGCCAGCTTCGTCGAGCGCGCCAGGGCGCTCGGCGCGCCGCTGCTGATCAAGCCTTCAGCCGGCGGTGGCGGCAAGGGCATGCGCATCGTGCGTGACCTGTCCGTTTTGGATCGCGAGATCGAGACCGCACGGCGCGAAGGTGAGCGCTATTTTGGCGACGGTCGGCTGTTTGTCGAACGCTATGTGGAGCGCCCGCGACACATCGAGGTGCAGGTGATGGGCGACGCGCATGGCCAGTTGGTGCATTTCTGGGAGCGTGAATGTTCAGTGCAGCGGCGCTTCCAGAAAATCATTGAAGAAACCCCCTCCCCGGCCCTTTCACCGGCGCAGCGCCACGATATCTGCGAAGCCGCGGCCGGCATTGCCCGCGCCGCCAACTATCGCGGCGCAGGCACCGTGGAGTTCATCTACGGCGCCGGTGGCGAGTTTTACTTTCTTGAGATGAACACGCGTCTGCAGGTCGAACACCCGGTCACCGAAATGGTCACGGGCTTTGACCTCGTTCGCGAACAGGTGCGCGTTGCCCAGGGTGAGCCGCTCGGCTACGCCCAGGCGGACATCGTGCGGCTTGGTCACGCCATCGAATGCAGGCTTTACGCCGAAGATGCCGAGCATGATTTCCGCCCCGCCACCGGTGACATCCTGTGCTGGCGGCCGCCATCCGGTCCCGGCGTGCGGGTTGATGCCGGCGTGCGCGAAGGTCAGGCGGTGAGCACTGCATTTGACCCCATGATCGCCAAAATTATTTGCCATGGCAACACGCGTGCACAGGCTATCGAACGCTCCATCCTGGCGCTTGAGCAATCGGTGCTGTTGGGTCTGACCACCAACGCACGCTACCTCACGCGGGTACTGCGCCATGCCGAGTTCCGTGCTGGCCAGGCCGACACCGGCATGCTGGCACGCTGTGCCGACGAGCTGCGCGAGTCTCTCACACCCGATGACATCGACCTGGTACTGGCATCGGCGGTGCTCGCCGACCGCGAACTGTTGCGCGCCGTGCACGCCATTCCCGCGATGCACGCCGCCATGGGACCCTGGAGGAATTGACGATGCGCCGCCGCTATGTCATCAATGGCCAGGTCCATGACCTCGTGGTAACACGTGGAGCGAATGGCGTGTTCCACGTCAGCCATGGCGAACGCAAATTCGAGATGCAGGGAAAGGCGCTGACTGATGGCCGTTGGCGGGTAGCCGTGGATCAGCGCTCGCAAGCCGTCTGGATCGCCACACGGGGCGACAGCCGATTCGTGCATAGCGCGGCCACCGGCGCCCTCGAGGTCGAGGTGATCGATCTCAGCGCAGCCTCCGGCGGCGACCGGGCCGGTGCCGCTTCCGACTTGCTGCAGGCACCGATGCCCGGCACGGTGATCGCGGTTCATGTGGCCGTCGGTGATGCCGTGCACGTTGGTCAACCGCTCATCGTGATCGAAAGCATGAAGCTGGAAACCACGCTGACGGCACCGCGCGATGCCCGGGTCAAGGCGGTGCACTTTGCCATCGGCAACACCTTCGCTCTCAAGTCCACCCTCGTGACGCTGCAAGACCTCTGAGAACTGATTGATGAAACGCATCGACTCCCGCATCGACACCGCATCCGAAGCGTTCCGGCGAAACCATCAAGCCATGAGCGCTATCGTCGCGAATTTTCGCGAGCGCATGGAAATCACGCGCCACCAACGTCCGCCGCATGAGATCAAGCGCGTGCGCGCGCAGGGAAAACTGCTAGTGCGTGAACGGCTGGACTTGCTACTCGATCCCGGTACGCCCTTTCTTGAGTTCTCGGCGCTGGCTGCTTGCGAGGACTACAACGGCGAGGTACCGGGTGCCAACGTGGTCACCGGTCTCGGCGTGGTCAGTGGCCGCGAGGTGCTGATCCACGCCGACGATTCCAGCGTCAAAGGCGGTGTCTGGTACACATTGACACCGCGCAAGCTGGCACGCCTGCTGGACATCGCGCTGGAGAACCAGTTGCCGGTCCTGCATCTGTGCGACAGCGGCGGCGCCTTCCTTGAAGAACTGTCAGGCGTGTACATCGAAGGTGGCCGGGTGTTCCGCAACCAATGCCTGCTGTCCAAGGCCGGCGTGCCGCAGGTCGCGATGGTGTTCGGCCACTGCACCGCCGGCGGTGCCTACATCCCGGCGCTGTGCGATTACAGCATCATCGTGCGTGGCGCCGGCGGCGTGTTCCTCGGCGGGCCACCGCTCGTCAAGGCCGCCACCGGCGAGGAGCACACCGCCGACGAGATCGGAGGCTGTGATTTACACACCCAGGTATCCGGCACGGTCGATTACCCAGCCGACAACGAAGCCCACGCCATCGCGATTTGCCGCGAGATCGTCGCGCAGTTCAAGCCAGCGACGAAGAGCTATCTGCCCGAGCGCGATGCCGAGCCGCCCTACTACGACCCCGACGAGATGCTGGGCATCGTCTCGCCCGACCACCGGGTGCAGTTTGACCAGCGCGAACTGATTGCCCGTATGGTCGACGGCAGCCGCTTCCACGAATACCAGCCCGCCTACGGCACGACGCTGGTCTGCGGCTACGCCTACATCTGGGGCTATCGCGTGGGCATCCTGGCCAACAACGGCGTGTTGTTCAGCGACAGTTCCAAGAAAGCGGCGCATTTCATCTCGCTGTGCAACCAGAACCGCACGCCGCTCGTGTTCCTGCAAAACACCACCGGCTACATGATAGGCCGCAACTACGAAATGGAAGGCATCACCAAGGACGGCGCCAAGATGCTGATGGCACAGGCCGGCAGCGAGGTGCCCAAGTTCACCGTGATCACCAGCGCGGCATTCGGTGCGGGCTACTACGGCATGTGCGGCCGGGCCTGGGACCCGCGCATGATCTGGGCCTGGCCGAACGTGCACATGGGCGTGATGGGCCCGGACCAGGCGGCCAACACCCTGGTCGATGTGAAAATCGCCCAACTGCGCCGCAACGGCCACACGCCCAACGAGGCCGAAATGGCGCAATTGCGCCAGCGCGTGTACGAAAAGGCCGAGCGCGAATCCAACGCCTACTTTGCCACCTCGCGCTTGTGGGACGACGGTCTGCTGGCGCCCACTGACACCCGCAACGCACTGGGCATGGCGCTCTCAGCCGCCGCCCACGCCCCGATCGCCGACCCGCATTACGGAATTTTCCGATTCTGAAGGGACAACATGACAGAAGACACTACCTTCGGCTTCGACGACGAAGCCCTCGCAACCCGACCCACCGTCTACCAGCCCGGACTCTTCGATGGGCAGGTGGTGATTGTCAGCGGCGCCGGCAGCGGCATCGGCAAGGCCATCGCCTTCCTGTACGCGCGCCTAGGCGCCAAGCTGGTCATCTGCGGGCGCGACCCAGCCAAGCTAGAGACCTGCGCCGAATGGCTGCGCCGGCTCGGCAGCTCTGACGTGCTGGTGCAACCCATGACGATCCGCGAGCCCGAGCAGGTGGAACAGTTGATCGACGTGGCGTGGCTGCACTTCGGACGCATAGACGTGCTCGTCAACAACGCCGGCGGGCAATTCCCGCAGCGGGCGCTGGACTACAGCGTCAAGGGCTGGAAGGCGGTGATAGACACCAACCTGAACGGCACCTGGTACATGATGCAGACACTGGCGCGCCGCTGGCGCGATACCGGCACGCAGGGCAACATCGTCAACATCGTCGCCACCTTCCAGCGCGGCATGCCGGGCGTGGCGCACACCTGCGCGGCGCGCGCCGCCGTGACCCACCTGTCCAAAACCGTTGCCGTGGAGTGGGCGCAGCATGGCATCCGCGTCAATTGCATCGCGCCGGGGGCGATCGCCAGCACCGGCTTCCGTCAGTATTCCCCCGAGGCGGTGAAAGCCTTCGCAGGTGCCAACCCGATGAAGCATGTCGGTGACGTGCAGGACGTGGCCGAGGCCGCGGTCTACCTCAGCGCACCCAGCGGCAAGTTCATCACCGGCGAGCTGCTCACGGTGGACGGCGGCGGCGTGCTCTGGGGCGAAGTCTGGACCATCGCCAAACCCGATTACTTCAAGGTGAGCGCATGAACTCGGCTGAGACGCAACACCCCAAGTTCGGCCCGGGCGACGAAGCCCTGGCCGCGCTCCCGACGGTCTACCGCGATGACCTGTTCGCCGGCAAGGTGGTACTGGTGTCGGGCGCCGGCAGCGGCATCGGCAAGGCGATCGCCTTTCTGTTTGCCCGGCTGGGTGCCACGCTCGCGATTTGCGGGCGCAAGGCCGACAAGCTCGATGACTGCGCCGAAAAACTACGCGCGCTATCGGGCCGCGAGGTATTGACCTACCCGATGACCATCCGCGAGCCCGAGCAGGTGGACGCCATGCTCAGCGCCGTGTGGGAACGCTTCGGCGGCGTCGACGTGCTGGTCAACAACGCCGGCGGCCAGTTTGCCGCCCATGCGATGGACTTCAGCGTCAAGGGCTGGAACGCGGTGATCGACACCAACCTCAACGGCAGTTGGTACATGATGCAGGGAGCGGCCAAACGCTGGGTGGAACAGGGCCGACCCGGCAACATCGTCAACATCACCGCAGCCATCGACCGCGGCCTCACCGGCATGGCGCACACCACCGCCTCGCGCGCGGGCGTCATCGCGCTGTCGCGCACGCTGGCCATCGAGTGGGCAGAGCACGGCATCCGCCTGAACTGCATTGGCGCCGGCGCCATCGAGAGCAACGGTTTCAACAACTACCGCGAGGAAAACGTCGCCACTTTCTACCAGTGCAACCCGATGAAGCGGGCCGGCGACGTGCAGGACATCGCCGAGGCGGTGGTCTACCTCGCCGCTCCCTCGGGCAAGTTCATCACCGGCGAGGTGCTCAACGTCGAAGGCGGGATGCTGCTGTGGGGCGAGTTCTGGCCTGCTGGCAAGCCGGACTACTTCAAGGTCGATCAGCCATGAGAGCGCAGGGCCTGGCCTCGTCGGCAGCCTTACGCGCATGCGTTCCGTCTCCCGAGACTGCGGGGCCGCAGTCTCGGGTATCTCCGGTTAATCTTGCTTTCTTGGTCAGTCAATTTCCAATTTTTCCGTCGCTTCCATGTTGGGTAATTGGCTGAGAGGCAATGCGCTGGATTGGAAGCTTACCTGGATACGATTGACCGAAGAGATCATCAAGCAGCGCACTGCGATATCGGACGATTCCGCTGCCACCCTCTCGCAGTATTCCCATTGTTCTTTAGTCACAGACGCCTTGACCTCGACAGCCTTTGCCAACCGGATGACTGCCAACCGGCGGTGACCAAATTTGATGCTACGCGTCAACAACGCGAGCGCAGCTTCTCGGGATCGCTCTTGATCATCGGAGGGCGCGTATGGCATAACGCCTCGTCGGACTAATCGTTTCATGTCTCGCACTGCTTTACGCGTCATCCGTCAGGGTTCCCAGGTTGTCATGTCGCTAATATCGCACCGACTATGTGACGTCTCGCATTCGGTCGCCGGAATCAATGTCTTCTGCGCCATCTCGCTCACGCCAACCAGCGTTTCCTGCGCTTGTAGCTCTTCACATCCCTGAAGCTCTTGCGGTCGCCGCTGCCCACGCCAAGGTAAAATTCCTTGACGTCCTCGTTCTCCCGCAGCGAAACGGCTTCGCCGTCCATCACGATGCGCCCGTTCTCCAGGATGTAGCCGTAGTCCGAGTAGCGCAACGCCATGTTGGTGTTCTGCTCGGCGAGCAGAAAGGTCACGCGCTCCTTGGCATTCAAGTCCTTGACGATCTCGAACACCTCTTCGACGATTTGCGGCGCCAAGCCCATCGACGGCTCGTCGAGCAGCATCATCTTAGGGTTCGCCATCAGCGCGCGACCGATGGCGCACATCTGCTGCTCGCCGCCCGAGGTGTAGGCGGCCTGCGAGGTGCGGCGCATTTTCAGGCGAGGAAAGTAGGCGTAGACCTTCTCTAGTGTCGCCGCCACTGCGGCGCGTCCGTCGCGGCGAGTGTAGGCACCGGTCATCAGATTGTCCTCGATGGTCAGGTGGGCGAAGCAGCGGCGGCCTTCCATCACCTGGATCACGCCACGCTCGACCATGTCGGACGCGTTCAAGCGTTCAATGCGTTCGCCGCGCAACTCGATGCGGCCCTTGGTCACCGCGCCGCGTTCGCCGGCCAGCAGGTTGCTCACCGCGCGCAGCGTGGTCGTTTTGCCCGCCCCGTTGCCACCCATCAGGGCAACGATGCGGCCCTCAGGCACCTGCAGCGACACGCCCTTCAGTACGAGGATCACGTGGTTGTAGATGACCTCGATGCCGTTGACGTTGAGAAGGATGTTTTTGGAGTCCATGGATTCTTTCTTTTACCAATCTGCAGCACTGCGCGCAATGCTGGCGGCTGTCCTGTCATTGCGGATCAAGTCCGCAATGACATTTAAAAAGCCCGGAATGACAGGTCGAATCAGGACTGGCAGTCTGCGCCCGAACGACGAGTCAGTTTCTTCTCGGCAGCGTACTTGTCAGCAGTCGCCTTGATCATCGGTTTAAGAATCTGATCGTCCGCTTCCATCCAGTCGGAAGAGGCCGTCCACTTTGTGCCGTTCCATGAGTGAGCACGTGCCCACGAAGACCCCATGTGGTCGACGCACGACGTGGACAAGGGTCGCATCACACCCGAAAAGCCCATTGCGTCGAGCTTCTTCTGGTCGAGTGCGAGGTTCTCCAGGCCCCAGCGCACCTGTTCACCGGTCATCCACTTGCCTTTGCCGAAGCGCTCCTGCGCGCGACGAACACCTTCGATGCCCAACATGGCGGACACGAGACCCCGCATGTAGAGTACCTGACCGACTTCTTCCTTCGCGCCCGTCCCTTCACCCTTGGCGTGCAATTGAGCCAAGATGTCCTTCACCACTTTCGCCTCAGGCGCGGCCCCGGTGGGTTGCAGCACCACAGCGCTGTAACCAATCGCGGCATCGCCCACATCTTTTACATCAGGGTCCCCGCCTGAAGCCCATTGCCCGATGATTTTGCTGGTCGGAAAGCCGGTGGCCCGTGCCTCTTTGAGTGCGGTGGGATTCATGACGCCCCAGCCCCACAACAAGACGTAGTCGGGGGGGCTTCGGCGCACTTGCAGCCATGCCGACTTTTGCTCTACACCCGGATGGGTGACCGGAATCGTTGCAAGATCAAAGCCGTGCATCCTGGCGCGCTCCTGCAATACCGGAATTGCTTCCTTTCCATAGGGGCTATCGTGGTAAACCAACGTTAGTTTCTTTCCCTTCAGTTTGTCGAAGCCGCCTTCCTTCTTGGCGATGTATTGGATTTGAAGGTCCGCAGAGGCCCAATGCACACCAGTGAGTGGGAAATTCCACTTGAATACACCACCGTCTGCACTTTCGCTGCGACCGTACCCAGCGGTAATAAGAGGAATCTTGTCCTCAGGCGCCTTTTCAGTCAGCGCGAAGGTGACTCCCGTCGACAGCGGCTGGAACACCGTTGCGCCCCCGTTCTTGCCCTTGAGCCGCTCGTAGCATTCCACACCACGGGCCGTGTCATAGCCAGTCTCGCACTCTTCAAACGAGAGCTTGACGCTGTTGATGCCTCCTTGCTTGTTGACTAGCTTGAGGTAATCAACGTAGCCATTTGCCCACGGAGTGCCGTTGGCCGAGTACGCGCCCGTGCGGTAAACCAGCACGGGGAAGAACTGCTCCTTGGCCTGAGCAAATGCACTGGTCGATACGCCCGACGCGCCAGCAGCCACCACGGCCGCTGCCAGAATCAATTGACGAACTTTCATTGTTGTCTCCTTAAAAATAATAAATACAAACCACCCGAAAAAAACTCAAACCTTGATGCGGCTCAATGCGGAAATGGCCACAGCCGCAATTTCTGTTTGCCCGTGGACCAGAGCTTGGCCAGGCCGTGTGGTTCCACAATCAGGAACCACACAATCAGGCCGCCAAAAATCATCAGCTCCGCGTGTGAAATGCCGACGGTGGAAATTTCGATGCCAAACGTGTCGAGCAGCACCGGTAAAAACCGGTTCAGGGCGATTGGCAGTATCACGATGAACGCCGCACCAAAGAAGCTGCCCATGATGGAACCCAGGCCGCCAATGATCACCATGAACAGCAGCCGGAATGACTGGTCTACCGAGAACGCGGCCGGCTCCCACGCACCCAGGTAGATGAAGGCCCACAAGGCGCCGGCCACCCCGATGATGAAGGAGCTGACGGCAAAGGCGCTGAGCTTGGCGTACATCGGGCGAATGCCGATCACGGCGGCGGCGACGTCCATGTCGCGGATGGCCATCCACTCGCGACCGATGGCACCGCGCACCAGGTTCTTGGCCAGCAGCGCCACCACGACCAAGATGCCCAGGCAGAAGAGGTACTTGCTCAGCGCGCTGCCAATGGGCATGCCCAGCACCTGCAGGTTGGACACCGATACCGAGCCCGAGGGCGAGTCGTTGGTGAACCACCTGATGCGCAGGAACATCCAGTCGCTGAAGAACTGCGCGGCCAGCGTGGCCACCGCCAGGTACAGCCCCTTCACGCGCAGGCTCGGGAGACCGAACAGGATGCCGAAGAACGTGGCGCAGAGCCCGCCCAGAATCAGCGCCGGAATCAGCGGCATGCCGGGGATGCGCACGAAGAAGTTGTAGGCGCCATAGGCACCCACGGCCATGAAGGCACCCGAGCCCAGCGAAATCTGGCCACAGTAACCCACCAGAATGTTCACCCCGATCGCCGCCAGTGAAAAGATCAGGAAGGGAATCAGGATGGCGCGGAACAGGTAGTCGCTGGCGAACATCGGCACGGCCACAAAGACGACGGCCAGCATCAGCGCGACGGCGATGCGATCCTGGGAGATCGGGAATATCTGCTGGTCGGCCCGGTAGCTGGTCTTGAATTGACCGTTTTCTCTGTAAAACATAGGGGTTACTCAGTCAGTTGGGGACAGAGTTGGCTCGCTTCGCGTAGCTGCGGTCTGTTCCACAATGTTTCAAACTCGGTCAATAATTTTTTCGCCAAACAGCCCTTGCGGCCGGAACAGCAGGAAAACGAGGGCCAGAACATAGGCAAACCAGATTTCGATGCCGCCGCCGACGAACGGGCCGAGGTACACCTCGGAGAGTTTTTCGCCCACACCAATGATCAGGCCGCCGATGATGGCTCCCGGCACCGAGGTCAGGCCGCCCAGCATCACGACCGGCAGCGCGCGCAACGCCACGGTCGCCAGCGAAAACTGCACACCCAGCTTGGAGCCCCAGATCATCCCGGCCACCAAAGCCACCACGCCGGCCACGCACCACACGATCACCCAGATGCGGTTGAGCGGAATGCCGATTGACTGCGCCGCCTGGTGGTCATCCGCCACGGCACGCAGCGCGCGGCCCGTGGACGTCTTCTGGAAGAATAGGCTCAACACCACCACCAGCGCCGCCGCGATGGCGGCGGCGATCAAGTCTTCCTTGTTGACCAGGACGCCACCCTGAAACACCGATTCCATCACGAAGACCGGTTCCTTGGGCATGCCGATGTCGATCTTGTAGATGTCACCGCCAAACAGGGTCTGGCCCAGGCCTTCCATGAAGTAGGCGATGCCCAGCGTCGCCATGAGCAGCGTCGCCCCCTCCTGGTTGACGAGATGGCGCAGCACCAGCCGCTCGATCAGCCAGGCAAGCGCGAACATGATGGCGCCGGCTATCACGAAGGAGATGATGTTGGCGACCACGGCGCTTTCGATGCCGGTCCACCTCGGAATCCACTCGGCAAAGCGAGCCATGGCCAGCGCCGCAAACAGCACCATTGCCCCCTGTGCAAAGTTGAATACGCCCGATGCCTTGAAGATCAGAACGAAGCCGAGCGCCACCAGGGAATACAGCATGCCGGCCATCAGGCCGCCAGTCAGTGTTTCGAGAAAGAATGTCATTTTTTTGTCTCCCGACGCTCAATGGTTGGTACCCAGATAGGCGCTGATCACTTCGTCGTTGTTGCGTACTTCATCCGGCGTGCCGTCGCCGATCTTCTTGCCGTAGTCGAGCACCACAACACGATCTGAAATGTCCATCACCACCCCCATATCGTGCTCAATCAGCACGATGGTGGTGCCGAACTCTTCGTTCACATCCAGCACAAAACGACACATGTCCTGCTTTTCTTCCACGTTCATGCCAGCCATCGGTTCGTCCAGCAGCAGCACCTGTGGCTCCATGGCCAGGGCGCGGCCCAGGTCGACGCGCTTCTGCAGGCCGTAGGGCAACTGGCCGACCGGGGTCTTGCGGTAGGCCTGAATTTCCAGAAAATCGATGATGTGCTCAACCGCTTCGCGGTGCATTTCTTCTTCGCGCTGGGCCGGTCCGATGCGCAGCGCCTGCCACAGCAGATTACTTTTGATCTTGAGATTGCGCCCGGTCATGATGTTGTCAATCACGCTCATGCCCTTGAACAGCGCCAGGTTCTGGAAGGTGCGCCCGATGCCCATCACGGCCACCTGGTGGCTGTCCATGTGGCTGAAGGTTTTGCCGCGAAAGGTGATGGAGCCTTGCTGCGGTGTGTAGACACCGTTGATGCAATTCAGCATGGAGCTTTTTCCGGCGCCGTTGGGACCGATGATGGCACGCACCTCGTGCTCGCGCACATTGAATGAAATGTCGGTCAGCGCCTTGACGCCGCCGAAGCTGAGGGAGATATTCTTGACGTCAAGAATGACATCACCGATGTTTTTTCTCATGATACTTACGTCATTTCTCAGGCGGCTGCTTTCACAGGGGCAAAGGTCTTGGCATCGGAAATCTTCAGGGTCGCGCTCACGCTGCCGGAGCGTCCGTCCTCGAACTTCACCACGGTCTCGATGAACTGCTCGATCTTGCCGCCATAGAGTGCATCGACCAGCGGCTTGTATTTCTCGGCGATGAAGCCGCGCCGTACCTTGTTGGTGCGCGTGAGTTCGCCGTCGTCGGCATCGAGTTCTTTGTGCAGCACCAGGAAGCGGCTGATCTGGCTGCCGGCCAGCAGCGCATCGCGGCTGAGGTCGGCGTTGACCTTTTCCACGCAGTCCTGGATGAGCTGGTACACCTCGGGCTTCTGCGCCAGATCGGTGTAGCCGGCGTAAGGCAGGTTGCGGCGCTCGGCCCAGTTGCCCACGGCGTCGAAGTCAATGTTGATCATCACGCAGACCTTCTCGCGCTGGTCGCCGTAGGCGACGGCCTCCTTGATATGCCGGAAGAACTTGAGCTTATTCTCCACGTACTTGGGCGCGAACATGGCCGCATCAAAGGCGCCGCCCTTGATGCGGCCGACGTCTTTGACGCGGTCGATGATCTTGAGGTGACCGTGCGCGTCGATGAAGCCAGCGTCGCTGGTGTGATACCAGCCGTCGGCGGTCAGCACCTCGGCCGTGGCTGCGGGGTTCTTGTAGTATTCCTTGAGCAGGCCGGGCGACTTGACGAGAATCTCGCCGTTGTCGGCCACCTTGATCTCCACGCCTTTGCAGGGAATGCCTACCGTGTCGGCGCGCGCCTCATGGTCAGGCTGCAGGCAGACGAACACAGCGGTCTCGGTGGAACCGTAGAGTTGCTTGAGGTTGATGCCGATGGAGCGGTAGAAGCTGAACAGGTCCGGGCCGATGGCCTCGCCGGCCGTGTAGGCCACGCGCACGCGACTCATGCCAAGGTTGTTGCGCAAGGGGCCATAGACCAGCAAGTTGCCCAGGGCATAAAGAGCAGTGTTGAGCAGGCCGATGGATTGGCCGCTCATGCGCGCCGGGCCGACGCGACGCGCCAGATCCATGAAGTAATCGAACATACGGCGCTTCGGGCGGGAAGCGTCTTCCATGCGGATCATCACGCTGGTCAGCAGCCCCTCGAACACGCGCGGCGGCGCGAAGTAGTAGGTAGGCCCCACTTCCTTGAGATCGATCATGACCGTGCTGGACGATTCCGGGCAATTGACCACATAGCCGCAAACCAGCCACTGCGCATAGCTGAAGATGTTCTGGCCGATCCAAGCTGGCGGCAAATAGGCCAGCACTTCTTCCGAATCGCGAAGGTGGTCGAACTCGGCGCCGGCCTGAGCTCGGTTGATTAGCGTGTCATGGGTATGCACCACGCCCTTGGGGTTGCCGGTGGTGCCCGAGGTGAAGAACATGGCAGCCACATCGCCGGGCTGCACTTTCTCCATCTCCTGGCGGAAAAAGTCCGGGTGCTGCTGCGCAAACACCTTGCCTGCCGCAAGCAGTTCATCCAGCGAGCCCAGGCCGTTCTCGACGTAATTGCGCAGACCGCGCGGATCGTCGTACCAGATGTGCGTGAACTGGGGGCACTGCTCGCGCACCTCCAGCATCTTGTCAACCTGTTCCTGGTCCTCCACCAGGGCAAAGCGCACCTCGGCGTTGGTAATGGGGAACAGGCACTCGGCCGCCACCGCGTCCTGATACAGCGGCACGGGCACCGCGCCCAGCGATTGCGCTGCCAGCATGGTGGCGTTCAGGCGCGGGCGGTTGGCGCCAATGATGATCATGTGTTCGCCGCGCTGCAGGCCAGCCTGGTGCAGGCCGCAGGCTATGTGCTCCACAAGTTGCGCCATGTCGGCCCAACTGTGGGCTTGCCAAATGCCATATTCTTTTTCACGCATCGCGGGCGCGCTGGCGCGCTCAGCGGCTTGTTTAAGCAGCAGGCGCGGGAAGGTCGTTTGCATGAAGGTTTCTTGTCCAAAAGTCATTATCAAGCGTCTCCACCATGCCGTCTTCAGTCCTTGGCGGTTCGATAAACATCGGGAACGGGCGCGCCGTTCGCCAGACCATTTGTCACGGACCCGGTCTGGCGTTTTGCCTGGGGCTCCTGCCTGATGTAGACCGTCCCGGTAAAGTTGGACACGGGAGTCTCCTCCCCGTCAGCCTCCACTCGCGCAACGTCGACTCTGTACATGCCGATTCGATGACTGCGCATAAGCTCGGTTGCCCGGGCAACAAGGTTCTCGCCAACCCCTATCCCGACCTGGAACGTAACGTGGGCGTCGATGCCCATCGCCAATGCACCGTGTGAATTGGAGGCCAGGCCGAATGCGCTGTCGGCCAGGGAAAAAATCGCGCCGCCATGACAACCACCGTTGAAGTTCATATGCCGGGCATCAACGGTCATGCGCACCACTGCGCGCCCTGGCCCGCCTTCGGTCACGGAAATTCCCAACGTTGCACAAAGCCCATCGCGTTGTGCCAAAGACGACAGGTGCGCCAACCAAGGCCCGGCATCGGGTATCGGTCCATCGGAGGAGTCCGACATCTGCGCAGCGGTGCTGGCATTTGCCGCGAGCCGACGACCGGTACCGGCTGCGGCCGCATGTTCTTCGATCGCCGCAACGAGCTCGGAAACGCCCTTGGACTGCGCTCCGCTCACGACCATCACCCTGGGTGTCCATGCGCCGTTCTTGACCGCTCGGCGCAGCGTCAGCATCTCTCGCATGTCGCGGGCCGTCTCTTCGGCCAGCGGCAGGTCGCCCTTGCTGACCGCGAGCAAATCTGCAATCTCGAGGATGCCCGCCTTGATGGCCTGCACGTCATCCCCCAAGCCCGGAGGACAAACCACTACGCGGGTGTCCGCCAGTGACGTAATGGCAGTTTCAGACTGACCGGCGCCAACGGTCTCCACGATCACTCGGTCAAACCCGGCCGCATCAAAGCAGTCGACCGCAGCACGCGCCGTGCCGGACAGACCGCCCAGTTGACCGCGGGCTGAAAGCGAGCGTATGAAGCAGTTCGGATGCGCACCATATTCACTCATCCGGATTCGGTCGCCCAGCACAGCGCCACCGCTGACCGGACTCGATGGGTCGACAGCAACCACTGCCACCCTCAGGTTTCGGGCGAGCCAAATACCCATCATGGCGTTGACAAGGGTAGATTTGCCGCCGCCCGGAACGCCTGTGACTCCGACCACGAGCGCACGACCAGCATGCGCGGACAAGAGCTCAGCGGCCTCCTGGCTACCCGGCACGCCATCGTCCAGGCATGTCAACATGCGGGCAATCACCCGGCGATCACCCGCCAGCACATGGGCGAGCATGGATCGGCGGCTGGTATCTGACGACAGCATCATACGACTGCCAATGGGTGGCCAAAACCAAGATCTCGGCGCAGGCGTGCGCAGATTTCTTCATGCGTCAGCCCTGCTCGTGCGCCATCAACGACTGCACCGAATACATTGCCTGAAGAATCGTCGACAACACGGGAGATATGGTCCAGCGCTTTGTCAACGTCAGTGGCGGAGCGCCCGTTTTTCCACACCGCAAAATCGTCCAAATGCCGCTGCATGATCACCGGATCAGGACGTTCGATGAGGGGTCTGGCACTGGCGTTCTCGTCGACTTTAAACGCGTTGACACCTACGACAATCTGCTCTCCCGACTCAATGCGCCGCTGGGCCCGCAGGGCTGACGCGCCGATCATTCGCTGGACCTGTCCAGACTCGACGGCCTTGTACATTCCACCAGCTTCATCGATCATTTTGATGATGGACCGGATCTTGTCTTCCATTTGGTCCGTCAACGCTTCTACATAAAACGATCCCCCAAGCGGATCAATCACGTCCGTCAGGTGCGACTCCTCGCGAAGGATGTTCTGGGTCGCGACGGCAATCCGCGCACCAAATTCGCTGGGACACGCCAGTGCCTCATCGTAGGCATCCGTATGCAGCGACTGGAGACCTCCAAAGATTCCGGCCATTGCCTGAACGGTGACGCGGGCAATGTTGTTGAGCGGCTGTTGCCGTGTCAGGTCAACCCCTGATGTCTGCCCGTGAAATTTGAAGCGGCAAGACCGCGGATCCTTGGCGCCGAGTCGCTCACGAGTAATCTGGGACCAAATACGTCGCCCGGCACGAAACTTGGCAACCTCCTCAAACAGGTTCAGCGAGATGTCGAAGAAGAACGTGAATCGCGGCAAGAAATCATCGGGATCCATGCCACGAGCGATGCAGTCTTCGGCGTTCTGAATAGCCGTACACAGCGTGAAGGCCATCGCCTCAGCCGGCGTCGCGCCTGCCTGCTGCATATGCTGGCCGACCACCGACATCGGATTCCAGCGGGGAACATACTGCTTGCAATACGCAATGTGATCGAGCAATACGCGGCGCGAACCACTCAGCGAAAGCCGGTAGAACATGTGATTCGCGACAAAGTGCGAGATGTAGTCACTCTGGTTGGAAGTGCCAGTGATTGATCGCCAGTCGGTACCTCGCCTTTCCGCCGCAATTAGCATGAAGGCCAAAAGAGTAAATGGCGACGGGTCATTCAATGCGCACGAGACTTCTCCGACGTCAACCCCCTGGAGGCTTCGTTGCATGTGGTCGACGTTGTTGATCACAACGCCACATGTTCCGAGAAGTTCCTTGTCGACCGTGCTCATGTCATAGCCGCGATACACCGAATTGCAGGGAATGAGTGAAACAGCCGTCGCACCGCCCTCCATCAGGCCTAGTAGCCGCGCGTTGTAGTCCGCCGGGGTACCGAGCCCGACCAGTTGGCGCTGAGTCCAGGTGCGCCCACGATACATCGTGGCATAGATGCCACGCGTGTAGTCGGGCTGGCCAGGGTAGCTCAGCGGATCATCGCTACCGTACCGCGCCCAGTCCTGAGGGGTGTAAAGCGGCTTGACCGGAATTCCCGACACGTTTTCGAGTGGCCGCTCAGCCGGAATCGACTCGCGGTATTCCGTTTCCCACGCGGCGTGAGAGGGTGTCGATTCAGAACTTTTGTCGCTCATTGGTTCAATTAACTTGTCCATTTCAATTTCCTTTATCAAGCAAGGCAGCACCCTCGATTCGAGCTTCGCGTGCATAGTCGCGAATGCGGGCCGTAATTTCATCCATCGTGCTGCCGGGATGGAATACCTCCCGTACGCCACTCTCAAGCAACAGGGCTTCTTCGTTGTCCGGCACAATGCCGCCAACGACGACGCGCAAATTACCCAAACCGGCTTCCCGAAGCGCTTTCGTCAGCTTGGGGACGATGAGATGATCGGTGGCCAGAGATGAGATGCCGATCACATCGACACCCTCCTCAAGAGCGGTTTTCACGACCGTCTCTATGCTCTGCCACGGAGGGGTATAAATCACCTCCATTCCCGCGTCGCGGCATGCAGCAGCGACCAGGCGGCTGCCGCGGTCGTGACCATCCAATCCAATCTTCGTCACCAACACCCTGGGGTTGAAGTTTTGTAAGGTCATTTGACTTCCTTTATGGTTTAAGTAGATTCATTTTTAATAACTGAACGAAGCGCCTGGCAATCTTGTCCGGCGTCAACGCGCCCCCTTCCCTGAACCAGGTTTGACTCCAATTCAATGCACCCATGAGCAAGAGGCGCAGATCACGCCGTTCGACCGACTTCGGCAATGGAAGCATTTCGAGCAGAGCTTCGAAGCGGTGCTCGTAGGAGTTGCGCAGGATGGTCAGTTCGGTAGCGACGGAAGGGGCATCGTCGGGTCGGATCCGTATTACCACTTGCGAGTAATCTGTGCGGTCGAGCAAGGCAGACAGGTGTCCTATACAGGCGGCTTCAAGCCGATCCCACGGAGCGTCAACACCCTCAATGGCGGCATCGACCCTGGCAGAAATGCGTTCAACGCCTTCGCGATAAACAGCCACTAGCAAGGCTTCTTTAGTTTCAAAGTGGTAGTAGAGCGAGCCGGGCAGCATCCCCACGGGTTCAACAATCTCTCGAATCGACGCGGCGGAGAACCCCCGCTTGGCGAATACGCGCGCTGCTTCGTCAAGCAATTTGGGCAAACGGTTGTGAGCGCGCCGGGAGACCTTTGCGGCGTCTGAACGGGTCTCGGAAGCAGTGTCGAGACGGGAGAGCTTTGTCACGGGCGTTTCCTTGGCTCGCTTGTCGAGCATACTTTTTTTGCCACAACTAAAAAAACAAACACTTGTTTTGTTAAAAATATAAACTCAATCTCACCGCTTGGCAATAGTTACTTACCAAGCCTTGTCCAATGAGGTATGAGCGTAGTAATCGGCCCACTGGTCAAGTTGGGTGGGCACCATTGCGGTGGACGGCACCAAGATCAAGGCCAAAGCCAGCCGCGACAAGGCCATGAGCTACGACTGAATGCTCCAGGCCGAGGCCGAACTCCAGGCGCAAATCAAGCCCCCACTTCCGTCCGCCACTTACTCTCACGGGCCGTTCCAGCAGCTCGTGGGCTATGACATCCTGCACGGAGAAAACGGCCTGTATTTCCGGCTTCCGATCCGGCGCGACCACCTCAACCCCCACGGCGTTCTCCACGGCGGCGTGCCCTTGACCTTGCTCGATGCGGTCGGGGGCAGAACGCTGATCGACCGGCCTATCCCCGGCAGCGGCCAGCTCATCCAGTCGTCGGTAACGGTCACGCTCACCGTGGATTTCATTCGTGCGGTCGGCACCGGGATCCTGTTTGCATCGGCGATACCCGACCACATCGGCAAGACGCTGGCCTACGTGTCGGTGAAAGTGATGCTCGACGCACTCGACGGAGACATCGTGTCGCGCGGCATCGGCACCTACCGCATCTACACCAAGTCGCTGGTCAAAGCGGTCTGATCGGTGCAGGGCCGAGACCGCCCGGCAGAGCACTCCCGCTCAATGCACATGATCATCGGGCGGCGGCAGGATGCGCGGCTCGCGGTGGATGCGTTCGATTTGGTCGAGCAGAAACTGTGTGTCGCGCCATCCTTCACCGGCACCCTCCTCGTCCTGCGGCAGCCAGCGCGCTCGCACATAGCCGAACCGGTCGAGCAGGAATTCCATGTGAGACGGTGCTTCCCCCAGGATGGTCTTGCCGGGGTCGCTCAAGGTGCGCCGCAACAGCAGGTAGGCGGTCGCCGCCTCCTGCGCCCCATCGGTGACAACGGGGAACGGCTGCGATTGCAAGGGCGGGGCGCCTGGCAACGCAATGGCGATCACCTCGGCGCCGCTGGATTGCAGGCGCGGGTAGACACGTGTCAGTTCGGCCAGGCGTTGCGCGGAGAAGGGCTGCGAGTAGAAGACCAGCAGCACGGACTTGCGCTCCCTGTACTCCATGAGCGCCGCGGTCAGGCCCGACCGGGTCACAAAATCGAAATCGGGCGGACCGAGCCAGGGCCGCCCGGGTACCACCTGCGGCGTCAGGATGCGGGCCTGGAAGCCCGCGGAGAAGGCGCGCAGGAAGTTCACCATGTCCCAGCGCTCCTCGTCGGTCATTTCCTGTGCAAAGCCGGGCATGGCGGTTTTCGGCTTGCCGTGGGTGAGCCACCAGAAGAGGTCGCCCGCCGTGTGCAACGCGGTATGCGGTTCGGTGAGGTCGGCGGGCCTGGTGGGCAAGCGGGTGGCCAGCGGACCGTCCCCCTTGCCACCCGGACCGTGACAGGACACGCAGTGCTGGGAATACAGCGCCGCCCCGCGCGTGACCGACACCGCGTTGTAACTGACATCCGTGCGCCGATAGGTGTCGGGATAGGCGTCCACCGAGAGCGCGTATAGAACGATGACCAGCCCCGAGAGGGTCATCAGCACGGCAGCACCCAAACGGATCCGGCGCCCGCCCTGCGCCGCGTCGGCGCGGGCCCCTGACACAAGGGCATGCACCAGCCAAGCCAGTCCGCCCATAGCCAGCAACGACGCACCCACGACCGTGCTCACCACCCCCGGTTTGTCCCAGGTGGCCGCGAGCGACAGACGAAACGGCAGCGGCCACACCATCTGCGCATGGGCCGCGGGCAGCGTACCTGTCAGACCGGCTGCGAAGAGCAGGATCAGCAGCACAACGCCCAGTTCCACCCGGACCAGACCGGCCGCGCCTTGCCACGCAAGACCCTGCTCAAATGCCACCTTGCCCATACGCGGCATCCAGACCCAGCGAACCCGCGCTGCAACAAGCAGCACCGGCACCAGCAGAACCATTTTGGCCAACACCTGCAGACCGAACGATGTACTGAGCAGCGGGGCCAGGCTGCGTTCGAGCACCGTCATCAGACCGCCGAAGATGTCGTCTGTCCGTGCGGGCCAGCGGATCGGCGCGCCGAACTGCAGGTACGCGATGAGGGTGCCGGATGCAGCGATGAGAGCAACGCAAACCGTCGCAAGCACAGAGAAGCGGCGCAACACGCCGAGGAACATCTGCCGGAACGGCGGATCCCGGCCTCTTGCCGCCAGGTGAAGTCCGTAGGCCAGCGCCGGCAACCCTCCGGCCCAAGCGCCCGCCGCCAGCAAATGCACCGCATGGCCGGCACCTGCGAGCCAAAGCGGTTCTGTGGCAGCGCCGTGCCCGGTAAATACCGAGGCCGCGTTGATTCCCAGCGCCAGGGTGAGCAGCGCCACACAGACGACGCGCTCGCCGAACCGCGCGCTCAGAGGCCCTCGGCTCAGCAACAACAGCAGCAGAACCAGCGCTGCCGCCTGCCGCACCTGCCAGACCGCGCCGTAGCGCGTTCGCTCCAGCAGCCTGACCCATTCGGACCACTCAAAGGCCGCCTCGCCGCGGCCGCTGACCGAAGCCGCCTGCAACATCAACAGACCTGCCGCCGTGGCCAGCAGCAGTGCCACCAGCCATGGCGCGGCGGCAAAGACCGCGCCACGCCAGCGCGCGGCATCCGGGCTTCGGCCAGGACCCGCGAGCAGCAGCAGGGCAAAGCTGCCCAACAGCACCAGGCCGCTGGTCAATTGCAGCCAGCGCAGCGCCGTGCCGAGGAATTCCATTTACTTCCCGGCGCCCTCGGCCTTCACGGTGAAGGTATAACCGTAATCGACCGTATGGCCATCGACCGAGAGCACCCGGTATTTCACGGTATAGGTACCCGGGCTGAGCATGGGCAATTCCAGCGCCAGCAGTTTGGGGTCGTCCTTGTCAACCCGGGCCTTCTGGGTCGTGACCGGGCCGGCACCTTCCCTGATCACGCTGATCGTCGCGTACTCGGGCTCCAGCCGCTCGTTGAACCACAGCCTGACCTGCGGCGGCGGTTTGGACAGCGTCGCCCGCCGTGCCGGTTCGGACTTGACCAGCGCGGCATGCGCCAGCGCCGTGCCAGTGGCGGCCATGGCCAGCAGCGCGACGAGCCACGAAACCATCTTGCGCCGGGCGTTCACTCGGCGCGCACCCAGGTTTGCGAGCGCCCTATCATCGGCACGCCGATGAAACCTCGAACCTCGAGTTTCTTGCCCCCGTCGGCGGGCCGCAGACGCAGCCGGTAGGTCGACCCATTCTCCGGATCGAGCACCTCGCCGCCGTCCCACAGCGCAGCGTCAGCGGTATTGTGTTTGATGCCGCGAATAATCGTCATCCCGACCACCGGCTTGTCCTTGCGGTCGTCGGTGCATTTCGTGCAGACGGTCGCCGCCTTGGGATCGAGGAGTTTCTCGATCACGCCACTGAGCACGCCAGCCGATTCGCTGATGCGAATCAAGGTTTTCACCGTCTTGCCGTCGTCGTCAATCGTCTTCCAGAGCCCGACGGGCGTGTCCTGCGCAAAAGCAGGACCGGCTGCCCAGGCAAAGGAGGCGATGGCGAGTACGTGTTTCAATGTCTTTCCGATTGTCATGAGACTTTCCTTCGTTGTGGGTAGGCGAGCAACGACTTCATGGGCCGATGATGCTATTACTTCAATAGCTGCTTGCAGTTCTATTCATTGGCATCAAGGACGACTTGACTGTACGTTCAAGGTTTGACCTTACCCTGATTCGAAACGACCACCACACTCACCTTCTGTACCGAAAATTCGATGGTCTTGTGGGATGCATCGGACCAGTACACGCTAATGACGCGCGGCCCAGGGGCTGCGGGCAGGTCAAAGGCGTAGCGGTAACGATTCTTGCCCACGCGGACCAAGTCCGCCATCATCGGCATCAGAGACGTACCGTCGATACCGACATGCAGATGAACGCCAATGGACTTGGCGCTCATCGTCATGTTCGCCAGCTCCGCATCGGTCTCGAACTCGACCTCAATGTTGGGCCCGACCTGCGCCCCGGCAAGCGGCGACACGATGCGCAGCGGCGGCAGTACCTTCATGTCCTTCGCCGCGCCGCTCTTGGATGCGGCGTGCGCGTGCTCGGTCGCCAAGGCGACGGGTCCCGCCAGCGCACCCATCAGGACCGCGATACAGACAGCGGAAACTTTTTTCGATTGCATGGTTTTTTCCTCATATCCGTAAGCCATAGAATCTGGCCGACCGGGCGCGAAGCCCTGCAAGAACCGTCGGCCCGTCGCCGGCTGCACGGCAGGCAGCCGCGCACAACTCCCCGGCGCACTCCTTCGCGCCATCGGTCATGTATCGGTCATTTCTTGGGACGTATCGCGTCTGCCGTTCCCTGGATGAAGGCCTTGATCTTCTCCACATCGTCCACGCTCAGCTTGCCCGTGAAGTCAGGCATGCCCCGGCTCATGGCGGGACCTTTGAAGATGAACTTGTCGAGGTTTTCGATGAAGGCCGCGTTCATGTAACCGAGGTTGGGGATGTTGCCGCCACGGTCCACGCCGGGAACACCATGGCAGAGAACGCAATTGCTGACATACAGCAAGGTGCCGGCCTCGTAGTGAGCCGGGTCGTATTTCACCCCTGCCACCAGTTCGCCCATCCGGTAAGCGACGAAGTCCGGCATGGGCGCTTTGCCGCCAACGGCAAAGGTGTAGACCGTGCCCGGACCTTGCCGCTCGGTGGCCCGCTTATCCTGACCGTAACTGCCGCCCCATCCCACGGCAATCGACACGTACTGCTTGCCATCCACCAGATAGGTGATAGGCGCAGCCACCACGCCGGTCCCCGTGGGCGACTCCCAGAGTTTCTCGCCATTTTGGGCGTTGTAGGCGATGAAACGCCCGTCCGCCGTGCCCTGAAACACGAGGTTACCGGCCGTGGTCAGCGTGCCACCATTCCACGGTGAGACCTGTTCCTGGCGCCATGCTTCTTTTTGCTGTACCGGATCCCAGGCAATCAGTCGGCCAAACGGCTTGCTTTTTGGTGAGACTGCATTGATGTAATTGCCGGTATTCCAACCGGTACCGGAGCCTGGCTGACCTGGCTTGTTGGAGTTGAAGCTCCAGTTCTTGTCATCCATCATGTTGACGGGTATGTTTTGCGCAGGCAAGTAGACCAGCCCGGTCCGTGGATTGAACGACATGGAGTGCCAGTTGTGCGCGCCGTAGGGGCCTGGAATGGCATCGTACGGTCGATCCGTGGGACGCGCATCGGCAGTCTCGATGGGGCGACCCGTCGCGTCGTAGCCGCTGGCCCAGTTCACGTCGACGAAGTTCTTCGCCGAGATGAACTTGCCGTTGGTGCGGTCGATCACGAAGAAGAAACCGTTCTTCGGCGCATGCAGGATCACCTTGCGTGGCTTGCCCGCTATCTTCAGGTCGGCCAGGATCATCGGCTGGGTCGAGGTGTAGTCCCAGTTGTCGCCGGGTGTTTCCTGGTAGTGCCAGACGTACTTGCCGGTGTCGGGGTTGAGCGCGACGATGGACCCCAGGTACAGGTTATCGCCGCCCGCGGGGCTGCGCTTGGCTGCCGCCCAGGGTGAACCGTTGCCGACGCCCACGTACATCAGGTTCAGTTTGGGATCGAAGGTCAGCGTGTCCCAGGCGGTGCCACCACCGCCGGCTTCCCAGTACTTGCCCGCGGGGTCCCAGGTCTTGGCGGCCTTGGCCATGGACTCGTCCTCGAACGGTTTGCTCGGGTCGCCGGGTACCGTGAACCAGCGCCATTTCTGGTCGCCGGTGGCGGCATCATAGGCCGTGATGTAGCCGCGCACGCCGTACTCGGCGCCGCCGTTGCCGATGATCACCTTGCCCTTGAACACGCGTGGCGCCCCGGTGATCGTGTAGCTGAACTTGCGGTCGATGATGGTGTCTTTTTCCCAGACCTTGTTGCCGGTGGCCGCATCGAGCGCGATCAGCCGGCCGTCGTAGGAGGCGACGAAGACCTTGCCCTGATACAGCGCCACGCCGCGGTTGACCACGTCACAGCAGCCCTTGTAAGCGGCCTCGCGCGGCACCTTGGGATCGAAGGTCCAGATCTTCTTGCCGCTGCGCACGTCAATGGCATGGACGATGCTCCAGGAGGCGCTGACATACATGACGCCGTCCACCACCAGCGGCGTGGCCTCGACGCCGCGCGTCGACTCGAGGTTGTAGGACCAGACCAAGCCGAGATCCTTGACGTTGGCGGTATGGATCTGCTGGAGCTTGCTGAAGCGGGTCTCGGCATAGTCCAGGCCGTGGCTGGGCCAGTCGTTCGTTCGCGCCTCATTGGCACGGATGAAGGCGCCGTCGACTTTCCTGGTCACGGCCGCAATGTGCGCCTTCGAGCCCTTGGCCTCCTCGGCCATGACGGGCGGCGCGGCCATCACCAGCAGCGAAACCACCGCCAATGTCAGGGCCATTGCAGGTCGGTTGGCGGTTTTTTCTTGACGCGCGTTACCCGCCATGTTCATCGAAATTTTCATCTTGTCTCCTTTTTTCATGCTGTCTACTTTTGAGGTACGTCGGTGATCGGGGGTTTTCGCCGCTGTCTGGTAAGCCGGTACAAGAGCCAGGCCATGCCGATAAAGAACAAGGGCAATGGCAGGTATTTCCAATAGTTGCGCACGCCGACGCGGAACGGAAAGACCGAGGTCTCCGTCTTCCCGCTGGCCGGGTCGGTCGCGCTGAGCAGGCCGATGTACCAGCCGGGCTCGCTGAACTTGTGGTCCAGGGTGACCGTGCCGCGCGGATAAACCTTGGCCGGCAGCGCCACCATCGTCCGCTGCGCGATTTGGTCCGTGTCACCAAGATCCTCGTAGCGCGCCTTGGCACCCAGCCCGTCCGCGTCACGCAGGATGCGGAACTCGACCACGCGTTCGCGCAGCGCGGGCTGGATGAAGTCAATCACGATCACTGCCCGTCCGACTTCGGGGATGTCCTCGCAGAACTCCTGACTGGCACGGTGCTCGGGCTGGTAGCCGGCGAAATGGGCCCGGTCGCTGCCGATGCGCAGGATGCACTTGTCGTCTTCAATGCCGACCCCGCCATGGGCCCATGCCGATACCGCAGCCACGGCCAGCAGCGCGGAACTCAACGTTCGGATCAGTCGCATCTCCATTACCCCCCGAACAAAGGGATCATCGGTCCGCTGATCTCTACTGGATAGCGACGGCCCTGCGCATCGAAGAAGAACAGCATGCCGGCCACCACCGCATCCGGGGAGGAGATCATCGTCGTCATGCGCTGCGTCTCCCACATCGCATCGTCCGCATAGACCACGATCTTCTTCGTTTCTCCTGGATTGATCGAGCCGCCCTCCACGCGCAACGCGTCTGTCGCGACCAGATCGTCCTGGTCTTTTGGTGTGACCTTCAGCACCGCGGAATTGATAAAGCGCAGGCCGCCTGAGGCAAACTCACCAACGCTCACGGGACTCTTCCCGCTGTTGGTTACCGTGAGCTCGATACGGAAGCTCCGGCCCGGGATGCGGTAGCGTGCATCATCCATCGTGACCAACACCGGCGAAGGCGCCATCTTCAGGGGCGGCGTCTTGATCTTGCCGGTCTGTAGCGGCGTCGTGACCGGCCAGCGCTCGGTGGCATAGAAAAACCCGCCAGCGATAAGCATCAGCGTAGCCACCAGGATAACCAGTGCCGCCTGACGGTCGCGCGTGGTGATCATGTCGTCGGCGTTCTCACCCAGCGCGCTGGCACGCCGGAACCTCGGCAAGATCAAAGGCACCTTGGTCAGCCAATAGCCAAACCAGACCAAACCAAGCACAACCCACACCGCTGACCAGGAAGCCGCATTGGCAAAGCCGTGCGTTTCCAAATCAAGGGTTTGGCCGAACAACGTTTTGATGCTGTTGTCAAATGCCGCCGGGTCGCCCCCGACCTCGACCCAGATGCCGGGGCCAATCATCGGCCCGGCATCCAGCACGTTGATGATGGGATGCAGGTGATAGCGGCCGGGTGTGCGGGCCTTCAGCGTGATCTCGAAGTTGTACTGCTCACCGCGCTTATACGAACTACTGCGTATGGTGGGCACACCGTTGACGCGGCTGTCCAGGCGCACAAAAGAAGGCCCGGGTACGCCCACATTGAGATAGGCGGTGTCCTCGATGGACGCGACATGCTCCGGCCAGGACAGGGAAGGAACAAAAGTTCCCTTGACGACCAGAATCTGGTTGACATCGAGCTTGCGCGTCGACAAATCCACGTCAAACCAATGCACGGTGCGCATGCGCAAAGCGGGTTGCTGAGCCTTTTCACCATGGGCATACGTCGGCGTTGCCGAAAACGTGACCAGGACGACGATCAGGCCTTGAATGACTGCGAACAATTTTGCAATGAAATTCATGACCTCTTCCTTAAACAACTTTTCGCAGCCACACGGCCTTGACACCGAGTGAGCCAACCCAGGCCCAGAACCAGAGGCTCAATATGGTCAGGAAGCCAGCAAAAACCGCCGTCAGCGGTGTGACTGCATCGCCGAATGTCCTCAAAGTACTCTGCTCGATGATGCGCACATATTCGGGCATGGCAGTGCGGATGTACTCAAAGCCCATCACGTCCGCCACCGTCATCAGCGTGCCGTGCATTTCGACCGGCACCATGAACGGGGCGAGCAGCGGCCAATTCATCGGGTACAGGAGCAGCCCTGAAAGAAAGCCAGCAAAAATTCCCGTGAAAAACCAGCTGCGCGTGAGCAGCAGGGTGCAATCGATCAGGAGACCCACGCCAATGAAGGTCGAGGGCAGCACCATGTTCATGGGAAAGCCCGCGAACTCATGAAAGTTCAAGTACCGGCTAACCCAGCCCGTCAGCGTCAACCCAATAATGCTCAGCGTTGCCCCCAGCGGTATGCGCAGCAGCTTCCAAAAGGCATATCCAAATACGCCGGGCAGAATAACCAGCACCAATGGCGTGACCAGCGGCCAATAACGGCGGTCCCGCCAATCGATCCAGTAATCCCAGTCCCCCACCAGCAAGGCAAACTGGAAGGCGAATACGGACCCCAGAAGCACAACAAAGAGCGGAATGACCACCCAGTCAACCTGGGCATCAACGCGGGCCGCTTCCTGCGGGCTAAAGGCGGCCTCAGCCGGAGTCAAAACGGACATTCAAAGTCTCCAGAAATAAATTGGAAGGTCAAGCGCACAGCTTGTCATCGAGACCAAGCCCCATACTGTTCGCTTAACCGTTCGGGTTGAGCTTGTCGAAGCCTGTTTGCACCGTGACGACCCTTCGACAAGCTCAGGGCGAACGGGGTTGTAGCGCTTAATAAATGAACAGCATTGGACCTAGCCCCGATGCATTTACCCGGAAAGGCGTATCAGTGAGCCGTTTGATGCGCGTCTTGCGCCGACACCGGCTGCTTCGTCAGCTCGGCCACGCGACCCAGTATCTGCAGGAGCAATCCACCAGCCGCAAACGTAGACCAGCCCAGCAACACAAAGCCATAGTGAATCGGCGCGGCGAACAATTCCTCGGCATAGAAGAAAGTGTGACCCCACTCATTGAAGCCAACGTTGGGCATGATCATGAACGCGCCGGCGACGATGATCGCGAACGGCAGCGAAATGCGATTGCCAAAGAGCGGGATGCGCGTGTGGGCGTAGGCGAACGAGATGAAGCCCCAAAACACCAGCAAGGGCACGCAAAAATAGAACAACCCGATATGGGTGGGGGTGAAATCAGTATCCCGGATCGTCACCTGGTGCCAGGCTGCATCGGCCTCCGTGTAGATCGAACCGGTCACATAAAACATGATGGCGAACAGCAAAATGAGCGCCATCAGCACGAACAGGCGCCGCACCTCCTCTCGTGGCCCGATCCGGGAAAAATCCCGCTCACGGGTGCGCCAGAGATACACCAGAGCCCCGGTTCCCAGCGCGCCAATCAGCAGCAACTGTCCGTACAGCAGACGCATCCAGTAAACATCGAACTCGTGGCTGAAATAGTCGAGCCCGTATGTGAACGCCGACACCTCGGAGTAGACGCGATAGCCGGTATAGAGCACCGCGAACGCAAGCAGCGCCAAAAAGAACTTGGCCCACGGCGCCCCGATGACCTCCCGCGAAGATTTGACTTCGCCGCGGGCTATCCGCATATCCCCGGAACCTTGAATCGAAACTGTTTTCATTGTCATGTCTCCTGTCGTGTGAATCGTGTGAATTAAGGGTAATCACTTAGCCTCCACCCACTTGCAAGAAAGAGGCTCGGCCAGCTTTTCGCCAACACTCGAAGAATGGTAGATCGAAGCACACGACGTTGCACCTAACTTTCGTTAGGGTGATTTCCATCGCGCATCTGAATAGACTTGCTTCGACCTCGAATCGACGTGATACGAGACCAAAATAAAATGCAGGAGACAGAAATGAAGGTGACTTCCAATGCCATGCGGCTTGTCAACCCCGACGAACCGGCGGGACAAGCGGAAATAGACCGCATCTTCGCCGCCCAACGCGAAACAGCATTGCGGCTTCGCCAATCGACCGCCGCGCAGCGACTCAACAAGATCGACCGCCTGAAGCGGGCCGTGCTCGCCCGCCAGGCCGACATTCAGCGCGCTGGCGCACTGGACTTCGGCAAACCGGCCGCCGAGGTCGACCTGACCGAAATCTTGCCCATCGTGGCCGAAGCCAACGATGCGCGTCGCCATCTGCGCCGCTGGATGAAGCCGAACAAGGTTTTTCCGACCCTGCTGATGTTCGGCACGTCGAGCTACGTGCAGTGCGAACCCAAGGGCCGCTGCCTGATCATCTCGCCCTGGAACTACCCGGTCAATCTGACTTTCGGCCCACTGATCTCAGCCATCGCCGCCGGTAACACAGCGATTCTCAAGCCCTCGGAGATGACACCGCATCTATCGGCGCTGATGGCCGAAATCGTGCGCGAGGTGTTTCCCGAAGACGAGGTGGCCCTGTTCCAGGGCGACGCTTCGGTCTCGCAGGCCCTGCTGGATCTGCCGTTCGATCACATCTTCTTTACCGGCTCACCGGCGATTGGCCGCGTGGTGATGGCCGCGGCGGCAAAGCACCTGACCAGCGTGACACTGGAACTGGGCGGCAAAAGCCCCACCATCGTCGATGCCACGGCGGACCTGAAAGCAGCGGCGGCCAACCTCATGTGGTCCAAATGCACCAACAGCGGCCAGACCTGCATTGCGCCGGATCACGTCTACGTCCACGAATCGGTCAAGGATGTTTTTGTAGAGCACTGCCGCCAAGCCCTGGCCAAAGCCTACGGTGAAGGAGATGCCGTGCGCACCAGCCCTCACCTGGCACACATCGTCAATGAACGCCATGCCAAGCGCATCGTCGGACTGCTGGATGACGCGCTCCAAAAAGGCGCCAGGCTGCTGGCCGGTGGCCAGCACCAGACAGATCGCCAGTTCGTCGCACCCTCCTTGATCGACAACATCAGCCCGGATGCAAAGATCATGCAGGAGGAAATTTTCGGCCCGCTGCTGCCCGTCATTGCTTACCGCGATCTCGACGAAGTCATAACCAAGATCAACGACCAGCCCAAGCCGCTCGCGCTGTACATCTGGACAAAGAACCACAAGGTCGCCGACAAGGTGCTGCGCGAGACGAGTTCGGGCGGTGCCTGCGTCAACCACAGCGTCGTGCAGTTCCTGCATGGCCGTTTGCCCTTTGGCGGCGTCAACAACTCCGGTCTGGGCAGCGCACACGGGGTCTACGGGTTCAAGGCCTTCAGCCATGAGCGCGCGGTCGTCAAGACCTGGCTGTTGCTGGCCTCGACCTTCTACCCGCCCTACACCCATCTGTCGCGACGGCTGATCAACTGGACGCTGCGTCTGGTCTGATGGCCTCGGTTGCACCGAGCTAGCCTGGTGCATTTCTTTTTTCTCTGAATCGCATAGGGACAAATCTTGAAATTCGATTACATCATCGTGGGCGCAGGTTCGGCCGGCTGTGTCTTGGCCAACCGATTGAGCGCGGATCCGTCGAACCGCGTGTGCCTGCTCGAAGCGGGACGGTCCGACGACTCACCGCTGATCCGCACGCCCATGGGCCTCGTGGGCTTGCTCGCCACCCGCAAGTACAACTGGTATTTCGACACCGAACCACAAGCCGAACTCGAAGGTCGTCGCCTGTACTGGCCGCGGGGAAAAACAATCGGGGGCAGCAGCTCGATCAATGCCATGGTCTACATGCGCGGACACCAGGCTGATTACGACGCATGGGCAGCAGCGGGAAACGCCGGATGGGCCTACAAGGATCTGCTGCCGATCTTCATGGAACATGAGAATAACGAGCGCGGTGTCTCGACCTACCACAGAACAAATGGGCCACTGAACGTCGCCGATGTGCGATCGCCCAACCCGTTGTCGGGCCGCTTCATCGACGCCGCCGTGCAATGCGGCATTTCGCGCAACATGGACTTCAACGGCGCGCAACAGGAAGGTGCGGGGCCTCACCAGGTGACCCAGAAGAACGGGGAACGCTGGAGCAGCGCTCGGGCCTTCCTGCACCCTGTCATGGACAGGTCGAATCTGACCGTGCTCACCGGCGCCCATGTCACGCGCATCCTGTTCTCTGGCAAACAGGCCGTGGGGGTCGAGATCGAACGCAAAGGCGAGCGACAGCGCATCGAGGTCGAGCGTGAAATCGTGCTCTGCGGCGGCGCCATCAATTCGCCGCAGTTGCTGCTGCTGTCGGGTGTCGGGCCCAGGCAGCAATTGACGGGCCTGGGCATCGACCTGGTCGCCGACCTGCAAGGCGTGGGCCAGAACCTGCAGGACCATCTCGACGTGACGGTGATGATCCGTGACCGCAGCAAACAGGCGATTGGTGTCGCGCCTGGTTTCCTGCCGAAAGCACTTGCCGGGCTCTGGCAATACTGGCGCAAGCGCGAAGGCTTCCTGTCCAGCAACGTGGCCGAGACAGGGGGTTTCGCCAGGCTCTCGCCACAATCGGCGCTGCCAGAGGTGCAATTTCACTTCCTGCCGACCTACCTGCGAAACCATGGCCGTGACCTGGCCCCCGGCTACGGCGCCACCTTGCACATGTGCCAGTTGCGCCCCAAAAGCCGTGGTTTCATCGGCCTCAAAAGCGCCGACCCGCTGGCCGCACCGATGATTCAGCCCAACTACCTGAGCCATGCCGACGACTGGGACGAGATGCTGCGTGGCCTGAAACTTGCGCGACGCATCTTTGAGGCCAAGGCCTTCCACGACATCCATGGCGGCGAAGTCGCACCGGGTGCCGGCGTGAGCAGCGACCAGGATCTGAAGGCCTACATCCGGCGCAGTGCGGAAACCATTTACCACCCGGTCGGCAGTTGCAAGATGGGCAATGACGACAGGGCCGTGGTCGACGCGCAGTTGCGGGTGCATGGGCTTTCGGGCCTGCGTGTCGCCGACGCCTCCATCATGCCTACGGTTATCGGCGGGAACACCAATGCCCCCTGCATGGTGATCGGCGAGAAGTGTGCGCGGGCCATCCTGTCAAGCCACAAACTTCCGTAGATTCATTCGCATAAAAGTCACCACCCCACAGAGGCGCTATGGCACCTCTCAACACGATACCCGGCCAGTGGCCGGATTTAGCCTTAACCAAAAAATCCAAGGAGACTTCATGAACGGTCAAATGATGAGCGCCCCCCTGCTCATTTCCTCACTCATCACCCATGCGGCACGCCATAGCGGCGATGTGCCCATCGTCTCGCGCCGCGTCGAAGGCGACATCCACCGCATCACCTATGCGCAATTGCACGACCGCGCGCGCCAGATGGCCCATGCGCTCGGCAATCTCGGTGTGAAAGCTTCGCAGCGCGTCGCCACGCTGGCCTGGAACGGCTACCGGCACCTGGAACTGTATTTCGCCGCCTCCGGCAGCGGTTCGGTGCTGCACACCCTCAACCCGCGCCTGCACCCGGACCAGTTGCTCTACATCCTCGACCATGCCGAGGATCAGGTGCTGTTCTTTGACCTGACCTTCCTGCCCCTGGTCGAGGCCGTGGCGGGGCGCTGCAAGACGGTACGTCACTTTGTCGCGATGATCGACAAGGACAAGATGCCGGCGAGCAAGTTGTCCAATCTGCTGTGCTACGAAGACCTGATCTCGGCGCACAAGCCCGACTTCGCATGGCCCACTTTCGACGAGAACACCGCCTCGTCGCTGTGCTACACCTCGGGTACCACCGGCAACCCCAAGGGCGTTCTCTACAGCCATCGCTCGACGATGCTGCACACCTATGCCTCGCTCATGCCGGACGCGATCTCCATCTCATCGCGCGACTGCGTGATGCCGGTGGTGCCGATGTTTCACGCCAATGCCTGGGGCCTGCCCTACAGTTGCGCGATGGTCGGCGCCAAGCTGGTGCTGCCGGGGGCCGCGCTGGACGGCAAGTCGCTGCACGAGCTGATTACCACCGAGCAGGTGTCGTTTGCGGCCGGCGTGCCCACGATCTGGCTCGGCATGCTCCAGCACGCCGAGCAGAACGCGCTCAGCCTCGCCCCCTTGAAGCGCACCATCATCGGTGGCTCGGCCGTGCCGCCAAGCATGATGCGAGCCTTTGAAGATAACCATGGCATTGAAGTCATCCACGCCTGGGGCATGACGGAGATGTCGCCCCTGGGAACGGTCAGCCGGCTGAAGCAGAAACACCTGTCCCTGCCACTGGACGAACAGCATGCGCTGCTCGCCAAGCAAGGCAAGGTCGTGTTCGGCGTGGACATGCGCATCGTCGATCCGCAGGGGGCCGACGTCCCCTGGGACGGCAAGACGCCGGGCGATCTGCTGGTGCGTGGCCCTTGGGTAGTCCAGAGCTACTTCGGCCCTGATGGCGCCAAACCCCTGGTGAGCGACACGACCGGCGCGCAGTGGTTCCCCACCGGCGACGTGGCCACGATCGACGCCGACGGCTACATGCAGATCACGGATCGCAGCAAGGACGTGATCAAGTCCGGCGGCGAGTGGATCGGCTCGATCGACCTGGAGAACGTCGCCATGGCGCACCCGGCGGTGGCGATGGCAGCGGCCATCGCCGTGCCGCACCCGAAATGGGATGAACGGCCCTTGCTGGTGGTGGTGCGCAAACCGGGCGCGGAGGTCACCCGCGAAGCGCTGATTGAACACTACAAAGGCAAGGTCGCCTCCTGGTGGGTGCCGGACGACGTGGTGTTCGTCGAGGCCATCCCCATCGGCGCCACTGGCAAGATGCTGAAGAACCAGTTGCGTGAGCAGTTCAAGGACCACCGGCTGCCGGGGGTCTAAAAGATTTGCGGTAAACATATTCAATGAATGCCGCAAAAGCAAGCCCCATCAAACTAGCCAGGCCCGAGTGCGAGCTTCGCGCAAAGCACCCGTGCGATTTTTCACGCCCAGCTTCGCGTAGATGTTGTGAAGATGCCATTTCACCGTGCCCTCGGTCAACACAAGCCGACCCGCCACTTCGCCATTGGACAGGCCATCTGCCAGCAGGCGAAGGATCTGCAGTTCGCGCTCGGTTGGTCGCTCCTGGTCCGCGGGCGCCGCATCCTGACGTGCAGATGCAGCGCCCGCGGCAAGCAGCAGCGTTCGCGCGTATAAAAACGCCGGCGTGGGACTCTGCGGCTTGTCAGCCACGCGGCGCAAAAGGCTCTCCAACTCGGGGCCTTCGTCAAGGTACAGGCGCACGTAGCCGTTCGATGCCGCGATGCGAAGGCTTTCCATCACCGCGTCGTGCCCACCCTCGGCATCTCCTGTTCGCACCAACGCCAGTGAGCGCAGCATCAACAACTCGGCCAGCTTGTGCTGCTGGTGGCTGCGTCGCGCCCTGGCGATGCCGGAATCGACCCATTGCAGAGCGAGATCGGGCCGCCCCTGCGCGAGATCGAGGCGGGCCCAGAGGCGCTCGGCCTTGTCTCTGTGCAGATTGGTCTGCGGTCCTTGCGGCAGCAACCCATTATCGTTGGCCATTTGTCGCGCCGCCTCGACGTCGCCGGCGCGCAACAGCAGCAGCGCACGTTCGGCCACCATCGTGAGCTGCAGGCGCACGAAGCCGCGCGCCAGTCCCACGCGCTCGCCCTCCGCCGCCGCATCGAGCGCACCGGATATGTCGCCCCGCGCCGCCTGCAGACGTGACGCCGCCACGTAGCCCGCGACCATCGCATCGACAATGCCCTGGTGCGGCAGCAGTGGCAGTGCCGCTTCCACTTCCACCATCGCGTCAGTGCACTGGTTGCGTTCATACAGCAGCAACGCGCGGATCGCGCGCAGCATGGCCGCCAGGCCCGCGGCGCCGGGAGCGAAAGCTGGCTCTTCGGCCAGCGCCGAGGCGCTGTCTGCCAGGGCATCACGATGCCGCCCCGCCTTGAGCAGCGAGGCGGCCGAGATCACCCGCACCCACATGTGGCCGTAAGGTGAAGGAGCCTCCTCGAACTTCACTTGCGCCTCGCGCAAGGACTGGGCAGCCTCGGCGAAGCGTCCATTGCATTTGTGCGCATAGGCCAGCACCGTTTGTGCGGCTCCATAGTGGAATGGGTCCGGATCGGGTGGCCCTGCCAGCCACCGGCGCACAAAGACCTCGGCATCGGCCTCGTTATCACGCAGGCCGGCGATCACGCCGCGCTGAAGGACGGTCGTATGCAGGATCAAGCGAACGCCGGCTGATTGTCCCTTGCCACAAGCCCGCTCAATGCGCGTCAGCCACGCTGCCGCCTCGGCATAGCGGCGCAAAAACACCAGCGCCCACACCGCTTGCAACATCAGCGCGCAGTCTGGCTCCACGCCGCGTGATTCCAATTGCGCGAGCAGGTCCAGGAAGGTCTCGTGCCGGCCCTCGCCCTGCACCAGTTGACGCGCGTAGCCGGTCAGATAAGCCGACGCCAGCCTTGCGTCATCACCTTCCAGGGCCACGCGGATCGCACGGTAGACCTCGCCCCGGGCATGCCACCATTGCGCACAACGCGTTCGCAGTATGCGCACAAACACAGGCCTCAGCCCCATGTCGGCCAATCGCGTCAGTGCGCGCTCCGCCACCAGCGCATGCAAGGCGTAGAACGGCTCGCCAGCCACGCGTCCCCGACGCTGCACGATGCCCAGTTGCTCGCCTTCGGCGATCGCCTCCGCCCCCTCGGGCGCATCGAGCGCGACCAGCAGCGGCAGCGTGAAGTCGCCAATGGCGGCCATCACGAACAGCGCCTGCCGTCGGGCCGGCGCGAGGCCCTTGAAGAAGCTCTCGTAAACGAAGCTGTCCATTAGCAAGTTACTGCTGCCCCCGGCGGCCTCCTGTACGCCCTCGCCGCTGGCGAGGGCAAGCTGTACCAATGCCGGCCAACCCTCGGTGATCCCGACGATATGCTCAACCTCTTCGTCACCGGCCGACAGGCGGCGCCGCCGCACCAGTTCCCGCACATCCTGCGCGTCGAGCTTCAGCTCGTGCTGTGTCACCCAGCGTACCAGCCCGCGCGCGGTCAGCACGGCCAGATCGAAATCCATCCCTTCGCGGCCGCAAACGACGAACCTCAAGTAGTCGGGTGCCGCCACCAACAGACGGCTCAGGGTGTGAGCGCTCTCGCTGCCACGCAACACATGCACATCGTCGAAGAACAGCACCATGGGACGACGACGTTGGCCAAGGGCCTGCAACAACGCCAGCAAGCCGCTCTCGACCGCCGCCGTCGCGTCGATGGCACCCATCGCGACAGGCTCGGACGGACCTCCGACTGCATTCAACAAAGAGCGCACAAAGAACACCTGGTCGCGCCAGGAAGCATCAAGCCCCACCCACACGGGGTCGGCGTCTTTGCAAGCGCGAAACCATCCTCCCATCAATGTCGTCTTGCCATAGCCGGCCGGCGCAACGATGGCCACGATCCGATCACGCATGGACAAGGGCGCAATCGCCCGCCGCGCAACCGTGGCCGTCGTCAGGTCAGGGGGAGCCCCCTCGACTACCGCCTGGGAGGACGACGCAGCGAAATGGGGCCAGCGAAATGTCGCTTTGGGTTGGGTCATGCCTTCAGACACTCAGAAGACGCACGAAGACGCTGTTTCACGCTTGAAGTCCGGCCGCCCGGAATCGCGGCAGCGACACACCGCCCCCGACGGGCTCGCAAACCAGCTCGACAGCCATGTCGAAGGTGACCGCCGAAGGGTCCGGGCCGACGAAGGCGCTGATCATCCGCGGACCTTCTTCGAGTTCGACCAGCAGCACGGCATAGGGCGTGTCCTGTTTGAAGGCCGGGCCGGGCGCCCGGTGCACCACGCTGAACGAATGCACCTTGGCGCGGCCGCTGGCGGGACGGTGCTCAAGGCGCTCGCTGCCGCACTCACGGCAGATCATCTGCTGGTAGAGCTGCACGTGGTCGCACCCGGGACAGTGCTGCAGCAGCAGCTTGCCCTCCTGAATGCCGCGCCAATAGATTTCCGAATCCGCATCCGACGTCGGCTGCGGCTTGATGTGGGCGTCCTTCGGATTGATCACAGCGTGGCCTCCGTTCCCAGGATGGTGGTTGCGTTGGTCGCAAAGCCGGCGCCCAGGCTGTGCACCAGGCCGAGTTCGGCGCCCGCGACCTGGCGTTCGCCGCAGTTGCCGCGCAGTTGATTGACGACCTCGTAGAAATGAAACAGCGAGCCCGGCATGCCCGAGTGCGCGAACGACAGCAGGCCGCCATGGGTGTTGCAGGGAATCGCGCCGCCGTAGGTGATCTGCCCGTCTTCGACGAAAGGCCCCCCTTCTCCCTTGGGGCAGAAGCCGAGATCCTCCAGCATCATGATTACCGTGCCGGTAAAGCAGTCATAGACCCCGGCCACGTCGATGTCCTTCGGCCCGCAGCCCGCCATGGCGTAGGCCTTGGCACTCGACTGCACAGCGCCGGTGGTGGTCAGCGAGGGCATCAGGAAGATGTGCTCGTGCGTGTAGCATTCGCCGCCACCGAGGATGTAAATAGGCTTGGCAATTCCCAGCGCCTTGGCGCGCTCGGCCGAGGTGACGATGAAGGCCGCCGCGCCGTCGGAGATGAGCGAGCAGTCGAGCTTGTGGTAAGGGGTTGTCACCCAGCCGGAGTTCAGCACGTCGTCGACCGTGAGTGGCGCGGTCATCTGCGCGCCCGGCGTGCGCCGCGCATGGTCGCGGTGGATCACCGCCACCTGGGCGAACTGCTCGGCCGTGGTGCCGAACTCTTTCATGTGCCTGTGCGCGGTCATGGCAAAGGTGTTGGCCACGGGAATGCCGAAGGGCATTTCGTATTGCTGGTCCCGGCTTTCGGTCATGGAGCGCAGGGCCAGGTCGGGCGACAGGCCGGTCAGCAGGCTGTCACCGCCCACCACCAGCACGGTCTCGGCCAGGCCGCCGGCAATGGCGGCAGCGGCGATGTTGAACATCGTCGCCGCCGTGGCGCCCGAGACCTGCAGAGTGTTGGAAAACGTGGGCTGTATGCCCAGGTACTCGCTGAAGGCCACGCTGAAGCGGTGGAACGGAGAGGCAAAGGCGGAGCTTGAGAGCACGCCATCGATCTGGTGCTTGCCGATGCCGGCGTCGGCCAGCGCCTTGCCTGCCGCGTCGGCGGCCAGTGCGAGCGCGCTCTTGCCCGGCACGCGGCCGACGGCCGAAATGCCTGCGCCGATGATCGCTGTTTTACCCCGAAGCGTATGTGTCGAGGGGGCGGATTTGATGTTTGCCATAACAGGGTTCAGGGGTTGGGGTTGGTTCAGGCGGCCGCTGAACGCACACGTTGTCGCAGCTGCGCCTTCAAAATTTTCCCCACCGGGTTGCGCGGGATGGTGTCAAGGTACTCGATGTGTTCGGGCAACTTGTAGGCCGCCACGCCGATCTGCTTCAGGTGGCCGACAATATCCTCCAGCGTCGGCGGCTGAGCCTTGTCCTTGGGCACGACGTAGATACAGGTCTTTTCGCCCATGATCTCGTCGGGCACCGCCACCGCCGCCACCTCCTGCACGCCGGGATGGGTCAGCACCAGGTTCTCGACCTCGGCGGCGCTGACGTTGTAGCCACCGCGAATGATGATGTCCTTCTTGCGGTCGAAAAACCCGATGTGGTGCGCGTCGCGCACGATGAAGAAGTCCCCGGTGCGGCAAAAACCGTCAGCGGTGAACGTGCTTTTCGCCAGGTCCGGCCGCCGGTAGTAGCCGGCAAACACGTTGGGCCCGCGGTAGACCAGCTCGCCCACCTGGCCCGGCTGCGTGCATTCGGCGTCGGCCTCGTCGAGCAGCTTCATCTCGACACCGCGTATGCCCGAGGGCCACGCAACGCCCGGACGGCCCCACCACGGAAAGTGATCGGCCCGCTTGGCGAAGTCGGGCACGTCCAGCGCGCCGGCAAACACCGCGGTGCCTTCGGTCTGCCCCCAGGCATGCAGGATTTCGATGTTCCAGCGCCGCTTGAACTCCTCCATGCTCCAGCGCGAGGGCTGCGCCGAACCCGAGGCGATGCAACGCACGCCGGAAAAGTCGAGCTGGTCGACGTTGGGCAGCTTGAGAATCATGTTCAGCACGGCCGGCACCAGCAGGGTGAAGTGCACCTGGTCGTGCATCAACTGCTGGAGCAGTAGCGGCATGTTCAGCGGGTGATGCAGGAGCGTCGTGCCACCGATGGCCAGCGAGGCCAGCCAGGTCGCCACGCCGGTCATGTTGACCACCGGCGCGGTCGCCAGCACCCGGTCCCCTTCGTGCAGCCCGGCGGTCTGCGGGATCAGGTTCATCTGGAAGAGCCAGTTGTTGTGCGACATCGGGCAGCCCTTGGAGAGGGCTTCGGTTCCGGACGACCAGCACAGGCTGAAAATGTCGTTGGCGTCGACGTCGATGGCGTCGAGCCGGGCGATGTCAGCCGCACCGTGCGCCATCTCGGCGATGCGCTCGATCGGCAGCGCGACAAAGCCGGTCTTCTCGGCGATGGCCATTTGGTCGGCACCCTTGAAATCGCGCATCCCGAAAAAGAAGCGCGCCTCGGTGAGTTTCTTGACGTTCTGGAACTCATTGTCGCGCCATTGAATCGGCATCGGCGAAAGCACACCCCCGGCACGGCTGACCGCGAGAAACATGGCCACCAGTTCCCAGACGTTGGGCAATTGCACGACGACGATCTCGTCCTTGCGCAAGCCCATGTCCAGCAGCCCGGTCGCGATGGCCTCGACCGCTGCCGACAACTCCCGATAACTCAGGCTCTGTGCCGCTGTGCCGGTGAGATCCGGCCGATCCGCCGGGTCGACCACGGCTGGCCGCTCCGGCGCCTTGGCCGCCGTCTCGCGCAGCAAATCGAGCAGGGTACGTCGACCCCAGTGACCGCTTTCGGTGTAGCGCTTCAAAGCCTCTGTGCTGTGCAGAATCATGATCAGTCTCCTCTTTTTAATGTATTGCCGAGCAGAGGGAAGACGCATCCGCTGGCGCGCAATCCCGGCAAGCGGAATCAGAAACCATGAAAGCTGGCGAATGCCTCCACCTCGGCACGCTCGGTGATGAAAGCGTTCTCCGGGGCCGACAGATCCTCGTGCCCGAGGGCGATGCCGCAGGCGAGAATTTCATGGTCGTTCATAGGCAGTTGAGCACGCGCCACCTTGTGGTACCAGGCAAACGCCGCCTGCGCACAGGTGTGCAGGCCCTGCGCGCGGGCGGCCACCAGAATGTTCTGGATGAACATGCCCAGATCCATGAAGCTGCCGGTGTTCAGGCGGCGGTCGAGCGTGACGAGCAGGCCTACTGGCGCGTCGAAGAACGTGTAGTTGCGCAGCATCTGGTGCTCACGCGCCGCCGCATCATCGCGGGCTATGCCCAGGGTTGCATATAGACCGAAGCCGCAGCGACGCCGGCGCTCCAGATAGGGCTCGACCCAGGTCGTGGGGTAATACGCGTACTCGGGCTGATGCCGGTCAGGTTCGTGCGTAGCCGCCTCGATGAAGGCATCACACAGGCGCTGCCGGGCCTCACCCGCCACCGCATACACTTTCCACGGCTGCACATTGTTGCCACTCGGAGCCCGCGCCGCCACGCGCAGGATGTGCTGCACGACCGAAGTGGGTACGGACGTGGATAGAAACCGCCTGACCGATTTCCGGCTGCGGATCGCTTCATCGACATGCACGGATGGACCGCCTTTCTGTGCTTTCTGACTGCGTAGCGTTACGGAGAAGAAACGATGCGCGGAGACTGGGCCGCTGGACTCCAACACGACGTTCGGATAGGATTCAGGCATGAATTCTACCAAACAACCGTTTGATTGGGTGCCTACCCCTGAACTGATTGCGCAATCAAACCTCACGGCATTCCTGCACACAGTAGGCGAATCCAGCTTCGAGAGCCTGAGCCCTCGTGCCGATGCCGATCCGGCCTGGCTGATGCGGGAAGTCCTCGAGTTCTGCGACTTCCGCTTTTACCAGCCCTACACGCAGATGCTCGACACCTCGCGCGGCATCGAGTGGGCGCGCTGGTGTGTCGGCGGCACCACCAACATCGTGCTGAACTGCCTGGACCGGCACCGCGGCACGCCGGTGTGGGAGCAGACATTTTTGGTCTGGGAAGGCGAAGACCCGAAAAACCGCAGGAGCCTGAGCTACCGCGAGTTTGATGCCGAGGTGTGTCGCCTGGCCGGGGCCTTGCAGTCGCTGGGCATCGGCCAGGGCGACCGGGTCGGCCTGTACCTGCCCAACCTGCCGGAGACCTTCATCGCGTTCTTTGCCGTACTGAAGATTGGCGCCGTCTTGATGCCCCTGTTTTCGGGCTTCGGACCGCAGCCCATCGTCGCCCGCCTGAACGACGGGCAAGCCAAGGCGGTGCTGACGGTGGACGGCACCTGGCGGCGCGGCGCGCCCGGCATCATGAAATCGGTGCTGGACGAAGCGCTGCGCGAGGTACCCAGCGTGCAGCACGTGGTGGTGCTGCGCCACCTGGGCGACGCCGCCCCCTGCCCGATGACGCCGGGACGCGACCACGACTGGGCCACGCTGGTCGCCGGCCAGCCCCACGACCTGCCGACCGCCGAGATGGAGGCCGATGCGCCGGCCGTGCTGCTCTACACCTCGGGCACCACCGGCAAGCCCAAGGGCTGTGTCTGGACGCACGTCAGTTTCCTGGGCTCGATGGTCACGCGCGACATGCACATCTGCGCCGATTTCAAACCGAGTGATCGTTTCTTCTTCATGAGCGACATGGGCTGGATGGTGGGCGCCATGTGCGCCTGCATTCCCAGCTATTTCGGTGGCAGCCTGCTGGTGGTCGAGGGCACGCCCGACTTTCCCGACACGGGCCGCTTCTGGCGCCTGGTGCAGGACCATCAAGTCACCTACCTGGGTGTCGCGCCCACCTTGATCCGCAGCCTGATGCGCTACGGCGACGAAGAAGTGGAGCGCTACGACCTGTCCTCGCTGCGCATCACCTGCTCCGGCGGTGAGGCCTGGACCGAAGCGCCCTGGCGCTGGTTCTTCAAGCACGTCTGCAAGGAACGTCTGCCCTTCCTCAACATCGTCGGCGGCACCGAGGTGGGCGGCTGCAATTTCACCGGCACCCTGCACCACCCCTTGCGGCCGGGCTCGTTCGGCGCGCGCGGGCTTGGCGCCGGGGTCGACATCGTCGACGACAGCGGTCAGCCGGTCGGCGCGGGCCAGGTCGGCGAGCTGGTGCTGCGCAACCCCAACATCGGCTTCACCAAGAGCCTGTGGCAGGACGACCAACGCTACCTCGACAGCTACTGGCGCACCATTCCCGGCGTCTGGGTGCATGGCGACTTCGCGATGCGTGACGAGGACGGCCTGTTCTACATCCTCGGGCGCAGCGACGACACGATCAAGGTCTCGGGCAAGCGCACCGGCCCGTCAGAGATCGAGACCCTGCTCACCGGCACCGGCAAGGTGTCGGAGGCGGCCGTGATCGGCGTGCCCGACGAGATCAAGGGATCGGCCATCGTCTGCGTCTGCGTGCCCATGCCCGGCGTGGCGGCGGACGCGGCGCTGCAGGCCGAACTGTCGCAGGCGGTCGTCCATGGCATGGGCGCCTCCTACCGCCCCAGGCAGGTGCTGCTGGTCAGCGACCTGCCCAAGACGCGCAACATGAAGATCATGCGCCGCGTGGTGCGGGCCGTGTACCGGGGAGACAGTCCGGGTGACCTGTCTTCGCTGGTCAACCCGGAGGCGGTGGCCGAGTTGCAGGGCAAGCTGGCGGGGTGAGGCGGAGCGGCTTGCCCGTTACACCTGAGCCACCGGGCCTTGACCGAACCTGAAACTAGAGACGGTCACGCATCCAAAGAAGCCTTCCTCGTGATACACGCACACGGCTTCATCATGCCCGGCGGCGCCCACCGTCGCCGACTGCGGCAACTGTAGCGGCACAAATTCGGCACCCGAGCGCGGGCGGATAGCCAGACGTTTGCCACTATCCAGATCAAGCGTTCGACCGTCCTGGCGCATAGCTGGTTCAACCGGTTCCGAAAACTGCTGGTGCGGTACGAAAAACTTGACCGCAGCTTTCTGGCTCTCAACCACTCGGCCGCATCAATCATGGCGTTCAGAAAGATCAAGTTGGACGTAACCATTATTTACGGATAATCTCTAAGCCGCCTTGGCGGATAACGCCTCCGGCCAGTAGCGATTCGATCTCGCTCGCAGAAAACCCATGCTCACCCAGCACCCTGCGCGTCGACTCGCCAATCTCCTGCGGCGCAATGCGGTAGCTGGCTGGCGTTCTGCTGAGCTTGATAGGGGATGCTACGGCGGAGTGCGGACCAATTTTTGCAATCATTTCACGGTGCACGGTGTGGGGATGTTCCAATGCTTCCACCACGCTGTGGATCACCCCACACGGCACATTCACCCCGGTCAGCAGGGTGAACAGTTGCTTCGCCTCAAATCGGTTAAATGCTCTCTCAAGTTCGGCCTTCAGCTCAAACCGGTGAGCGGCACGGTCGGCGTTGGTGGCAAAGCGTACGTCGCCCGGGAGTTCATCGCGCCCAATCGCCACGCACATGCGGGCGAACTGCCCGTTGTTGCCAACCGCCAAGAAAATGGGCTCGGTGCCCGTGGCATAGCTGTCGTAGGGTGCGATGTTGGGGTGGCCGTTGCCGGAGCGTTTGGGCGGCTTGCCGGTGAAGAGCGAATTGATCGAGTGCGGGTAGAGTGCGGCGAGCGCATTGTCGAACAGCGTGGATTCGATTTGCTGCCCAAGCCCACTCCGGCTACGCTCTGACAAAGCAATAAGAATGCCGATGGTGGCGTTCAGCCCTGTTGTGACATCGACAATGGGCACACCCATGCGCGTCGGCTGCCCTTCGGGCTCGCCGTTGACGCTCATCAGGCCGGCTAGGGCTTGAACGGCGGCGTCGTAACCCGCCACGCCACCCAGTGGGCCGCTGTCGCCAAAGCCAGTGATGCGGCAGTGAATCAGGCGTGGAAATCGCGTAGCGAGTATCTCTTGATAGCCCATGCCCCAGCGCTCTAGAGTGCCCGTCTTGAAATTTTCGATCAACACATCGGCATCTTCCAGCAGTCGCAGCACCACGTCACGGCCCTGAGGCTGCGACAAATCTACACAGACTGTTTGTTTGTTGCGGTTGATGCCCGCAAAATAAGAAGCTTGGCCATCGCGAAAAGGTGGACCCCAGGTCCGCGTTTCATCCCCGTCGGGCCCCTCCACCTTGATCACGCTGGCGCCGTGGTCGCCCAGAATCTGAGCACACAATGGACCACCCAGCACACGTGATAGATCGACAACTTTTAAGCCATTGAGTGCGGACATGTTCATGTTCTTAGTAGGATTTCGGTAGGCCGAGAACTTTCTCGGCGATAAAGCACTGGATCATCTGAGGACTGATCGGCGCAATTCGGGGAATCAGCGACTCGCGCAGATAACGCTCCACGTGGTACTCCTTGGCATAGCCAAAGCCGCCATGCGTCATTACTGCCGTCAGACAGGCTTGGTACCCCGCCTCTGCCCCGAGGAACTTGGCGGCGTTGGCCTGCGCGCCGCATTCCTGCCCAAGGTCGTACAGCGATGCGGCGCGCTGCACCATGAGGTCCGCCGCCTCCAAGGCCATCCAACGCTCGGCCAGCGGGTGCTGGATGGCCTGGTTCATACCAATCGGGCGATTGAATACCACCCGCTCTTTGGCGTACTGCACGGCCTTGCCCAGCGCAGCACGGCCCAGGCCAATCGCCTCAGCGGCAATCAGAATGCGCTCGGGATTCATGCCATGGAGGATGTACTCAAAGCCTCGCCCTTCCTCGCCAATGCGGTCTTCAAGCGGGATGCGCAGGCCGTCAATGAACAGCTCGTTCGAGTCCACCGCAGCGCGCCCCATCTTGTGAATTTCCCGTACATCCACCCTCGCGCGATCCAGCGTGGTGTAGAACAGCGATAGGCCATGCTGGGGCCGCGCGCATTCCTCTATCGGCTTGGTGCGCGCCAGCAGCAGCATTTTCTCGGCCACTTGCGCTGTGGAGATCCAGACCTTTTGTCCGTGCACCACGTAGTAGTCACCCTCGCGCACGGCTCGTGTTTTCACGCGTGTGGTGTCCAGTCCGACGCTGGGCTCGGTCACGGCAAAGCAAGCGCGCTCGCGCCCGGCGATCAGGGGCGGCAGCATACGTGCCTGCTGTTCAGGACTGCCAAACACCACCACCGGCTGCAGGCCAAACACATTCATGTGGATGGCCGAAGCTCCCGACATGCCGGCACCCGACGCCGCAATGGTCTGCACCAACGTGGCCGCGTGCCGCATGCCCAGACCCGAGCCCCCAAACGCTGGAGGCATGCAAATGCCCAGCCAGCCGGCATCGGCAATGGCCCGATAAAAGTCGCCTGGAAACCCGCCTTCCGTGTCCTTGGCCAGCCAGTAGGCGTCGTCAAAACGCCCGCACTGCGAGGCCACGGCGGTGCGGATTTCCTCCAGGTCCGTGTCTGCGACGGACGAATTGACTTGGTTGTTCATCATGTATTTGCTCAAGCTCCGGTTTGCAGGGGAGGGGTCCAGTTGGGGCGGCGTTTCGCGCGCGAGGCGGCCACACCCTCAATCGCCTCCGTACGCATTTGCTGGGCAAATAGCTGCGAGGCCGCGTCCAAGTAACGGGGCAGGCCCTCTGTCTGCCAAGACTCCATGTCGAACGTGGTGCGTAACATCTGTTTGGTTCGGGCCAACGCGACAGGTCCGCAACCAGCAATCATGGCCGTAATGCTGGTCACCCGGTCTTGCAGCGTTTGCGGGTCATCCACAAAGTAGTCGATCATGCCTATACGTAACGCCTCCTGCGCACCAATGCGTTCGCCCGTCAGCATCAAACGACGGGCATGCTGCACGCCGATGCGCGCGGCCACGAAAGGCAGAATCTGGGCGGGCACCAGGCCGATGGCTGTTTCCGGAAAACCGAACCTGGCACCCTGCATGCCAATAGCAATGTCTGCCGCGCATACCAGGCCCGCGCCGCCGCCCATGGCCGCACCTCGCACGGCTACCACGGTAGGCTTGGGGCAGGCACTGAACAGTTCCAGAAATTTGCCATAGCGACGGTTGCCGACGGCGATTGGGTCCACCCCCCCAGCCTCGGGCTGGGCCACCAACCGCTCGGTCATATTGCTCAGGTTGCCGCCAGCGCTGAAGACCTCGCCAGCAGCGGTGATCAGGATCACTCGAGTTTCCGCGTCGGTCGAGGCGTGGGCCACGGCAGCGGTTAGCGCGTCCACCATGTCTACCCCCAGCGCATTGCGCGACTCTGGATGGTTCAAGGTGATTTCACACAGGCCATTGCGGCACACAACGCGGACGGGACTGCTAGACACCTCAATGGCGTCTGGATTTGGTAATGGCGTGGTCATGTTCTCGGAGTAGAAGGGATAGAGGTGAAGGCGGCGCCATAGGTGGGAATGGTGTCTTCATTTTTAGCATCGGCTTGGTGAGCCAATGGGCCAACTACGCCAGCTTGCTCAAGCTGGGCAATGTGTTCCTCGCTGTAGGCCAGTTCCTGCAAAATTTGCCGCGTGTGCTCGCCTGGGAGTGGTGCGCGCTCGCCGGCAGGGCGCGCATCTGGTGCGACACCGGGAAGGCCGGCAAACAGGAGTTGATGCGCCGTAGACTCCGGGCCCTGTGGTATTTGTTGCGAAGTTGGCTGCAACATCGACTGCAACAAGCCCAGGTGTGCCACCTGGGGATCGGCCAGAAAATCGTTGAAATCATTCACCTGCGCGTACAACACATCGGTTGCACTGAAGCGACGTGTCCACTCTGCCGTGGTCCGGGTGCGCAGCGCGTCGGCCACGCCCGCCTGAATTTCGGCGGCAACGCGCAGTCGGTCGCTGGCGGTAGCCATGCGCGGATCGGCCAGCCACTCGGGTCGGCCCAGCAACTCGCAAATGCTCGCGAACATTGCGTCGCTTAATGCCGCCAGAACGATGTGTCCGTCAGCGGTGCGGGAAATGCCTTGGGGCACTGTCGCGGCCTTTGGCGTGGTCGCAACTTGGGGAGCATGCCCATCGCCCCACAGGCGATCAATCACCAGGATGTTTTGCAAGGCCGCCAGGCTGGCCAGCAGGCTCACGTCCAGATGCGCGCCCGTGCCCTGCCTCTCCCGAGCAAACAGCGCGGCACCCACCGCCTGGGCGGCATACATGCCGCAGCTGATGTCGGCCATGTAGGGTTTGGTCATACGGGGCGTACCGTCGGCCGCCGCGTTGGCTACGGCAAAACCAGTGATCGCCTGCGCCACCGAATCGGTTGCCGGCCGAGTCAGGTAGGGCCCACTCGGGCCGAAGCCACTGATCGAGACATACACCAGCTTTGGGTTGTGGCTGGAAAGCTGCTCGTAACCGATGCCCAAGCGTTGCGCCACACCGGGGCGAAAGCTCTGCACCAACACGTCAGATTGGGCGACCAACGCTTGCACAATCGCCAGGCCCTCAGAGTGCCGCACGTCCAGCGCGATGCTGCGCTTGCCCCGGTTGTAGGCGATGGAAATGGCCGTCATACCACCGCGTGCCAGACCCATGGTTCGACTCCAGTCACCCTCACGTGGCTCAATCTTCACCACCTCCGCTCCCAATTGCTGCAGCATCTGCGCGCAATAGGGCCCGGCAATCCCCTGTGAGATGTCAAGCACCCGCAACCCCGTGTAAGCCTTATGAATCATATGCAGTGCCCGCAGCAGGGCCAATTGGTTTGAATCTCATTTTCAATGGAAAAATCTTAATCTTGTCTGCTACTCAGTACCAGTTAGAAAATGGAGGAAAATGGAAAAACTGTTAAGGAATACTTATGGGACTGCGTAATCTGGACCTAGGCCTGCTTCGTACCTTCACCGCTGTGGCGGAGCGCGAGAGCTTTGCTGTCGCGGCAGAAACGGTGTTTCGTTCGCAGGCCGCGGTATCGCAGCAGATGCAGCGGCTGGAGTCCGTTCTGGGCTGCACCTTGTTTGTGCGCATCGGTCGCAACAAGCGGCTGACCGACCAAGGCGCGCGACTGCTGGAATATGCCAAGCGCATCATGAGCCTCAACGACGAAGCCTGCCGTGCCATGGCGCAAGATGTATTTGACTTCCCGGTCAAGCTAGGAGCCTGTGCGGATGGGGTAGACACCTTGCTGCCGGACTACTTGGCCTTGTGTGCGGAAACCTACCCCAGTCTTCGCATCGAAATCAAGGTGGGGCGCAGCCGCTGGTTGGCGTCCGCGCTACGGCGCGGGGACATCGACCTGATGCTCGACCTGGAAAACCATGATGAGTTTCGCCGCATCGTGCTGCGCACCTCGCCGGTGGTCTGGCTTTCTGGTACGCGCGCCCACCACTTGCAAAGCCCGACACTGCCACTGGTTCTGATTGACTCGCCATGCGTGTTCCGGCGCATGGCACTAGAGAGCCTGGAGGCACAGAATCGGGCCTGGCGCCCGACTTTTCAGACCACCACCGTGACCGGCCTGCGCGCCGCCTTGCGTGCCGGCCTGGGCATCACGGCGCGAACGATTGAGATGCTCACGCCGGACCTCAAAGTGGTGGACCAGGAACTTGGGTTAGCGCCGCTACCCTCCGTCAGCTACCAGCTCTACGCCCGTATGGACGACAGCAGTGACGCCACCCGCAAACTCACCGAACTGTTTTCCCCGACCTGAGCATGAGCCGGAGAAAAAGTACGCAGCCCATCATACCCATCATGCACCGTCATGGCTGCTGCATACCTGCCGAGCGAATAATATTACCCCACTCCACGGTATCGCGGCGCTGCAGGGCACGCAACTGGCTGGGTGAGCCGGGGAAAGGCAACTGCCCCTTGCTCGTTATAAAGTCACGTCCTTGTGGATTATCCAGTGCCGAGTTAACCCATTCGGCCAGGCGGTTCGAGACATCAACCGGCACCGAGGCGGCGCTCCACATGGATATCCACGACGACACATCAAAATCGGGGTAACCCGACTCGGCAATCGCTGGCACATTCGGCAGCATGGACATGCGGTTCCGTACCGACACCCCCAATGCGACGATTTTCCCGGCCTGTATCTGGGGCAGGGCCGTCACCGTGTCGCAGAAGTAAAAGTCAAACTGACCACCGAGCAGGTCCGTCATCGCCTGCGGACTGGACTTGTAGGGCACGTTCACCGCCTGAATTTGGGCCAGCGCGCGAAAACGCTCACCGGCAACGCGACCACCCACATTAGCACTGGCGAAGGATAGGTCTTTGGACTCGGCCTTGGCGCTTGCAACAAACTCCCTCAAGGTGGTCACCTTCACGCGCTGGGGGTTGATCACCATCAGGTAGGGGGAACTCATCAAGGTGGTCATCGGCGTAAAGTCGCGCTCCGGATCGAACGGCAGTTTCTTGTAGATCGATGCGTTGGCCGCATGCGTGGATACTCCGGATACCAGCAGCGTATAGCTGTTGTCTGCCGAGGCCCGAGCCACCGCTTCCGCCGCAATATTGCCATCGGCCCCGGGCCTGTTCTCCACAATCACCGGATGCCCTACCTTCTGGGTAATCTTCTCGGCCACGTAGCGGGCGATGGTGTCGGACGCTCCACCAGCCGCGTAGGCAACAATGATGCGCACCGGTTTGTCCAACTGCTGCGCGCGCGCGGCCCCGGGCAAGCCTAGCATCAGAGCGCCAGCGCTCAAGGCCATGAACTCTCTACGATTTGTCTGCATGCTTATCTCCTTTTGGTTTTGACGATGAAACGATGAAACGGTAACGCGACAACTGCTTAAGGCGCGAAGCGTTACCACGCTGGAAACGGGTGGCCGTCCTGCAACAGAGCGCGCGGACACGCCACCTCCAGGTCTAGCAGCATCTGGGCGTAGGACTTGCCAAGCGGGTCAGAGCGCAGACTGCAGGAACCACCGCCCGCCAGCGCACTTTCCATGAAGAAGTTCAGTGCACTGGTGCCGGGCAGCTCGAAGCGGGTCACGCCGCCCTCAATCAAGTGGCGGAAATAGTCCTTTACGCGGGGCGCGGTCAGCTCGCGCATGAGCACCGGCAAAAACTCCGGCTTGCGCGCAATCACCCCTACGTTGGCATCGTTACCTTTGTCGCCGCTGCGCGCATGCGCCAGCCGTGACAGGGGCACGCGAATCGGGTCATGGTCTGCGCCCGGAGTTAGCGCTTGAGGCATGGCGTTGTGCTGCGCGTGCTCAGATTTGCCTTGCCGTTCTACCCCTTGCATCGCCGCTTGCACAATCTCCACCGGTGCCGTCCCGGCCTGCGCCTGCAGCAGCACGGGAACCCGGCTCTTGCACAGGTAGAACGACGCCGTGCGGATAACGGCCTGCACGTCCGCGCGCCCGCCAAAATGACTGCGCGTACCCGGCCCCATGGAGATGCCGGCCGACGCAACCTCCTTCTGCAAGAATTCCAGCGCCTTGCGATCCTCGTGCTGGGCGGCGATACGCAGCACGATCTCGCGGCTTTCGGTCACCCGCGCATGGGGGCCGTACATGGACTCTGCCCCCAGCAACTCCACCAGGGTGTCGCGGTAGTCGTCAAACCCATTCTGTCGCATCTGCAGGCGCGTTCGCTCCAGCAGCGCCTCGGCCGTTCGCCGCGCCTTGGCCAGCGCGCGCTGGCCGCGAATCGCCATCATGATGGCCAGTTGAAAGCCTTGGTGGTAGGTGACGGTAACCTTGTAGTCAGCAGAGGGCTGGCAGCCTCGCGCACCCATCACACGCACTCGGTCTACACCCACCAGAGCTATCTTCACTTGGCGGAAGTCGCACACCACATCGGGCAACGGGTAGGCACCGGGGTCACCGATTTCATAAACGAGTTGCTCGGTCACCGTCGCGGGCGTGATCAGGCCGCCGGTTGCAGGAGGTTTGTACAACTCGAAGTCGCCGCTGCTTTCCAGGCTCACGATCGGATAGCCGATGTTGGCCCAGTCGGGCACCGTCTCCCAGTCTGTGAACAGGCCGCCCGTTACCTGCGGGCCGCATTCCACCAAGTGACCGGCCAAGCTGGCCTGCGCCAGCCGGTCGTAGTCGTCAAAGGACCAGTCAAACTCGTAAGCGGCAATGCCCACCAACGGCGCGCTGTCCACACAGCGCCCGGTAATGACGATATCCGCCCCGGTGCGCAAGGCCTCGGCAATCGGCAGCGCGCCCAGGTATGCACTGGCCGACAGCGGGGAGGCCGGCACAGCGACCGCGTCCTCTGGTTTGCTGGGAAATATGTCGGAACATGCACGGAACTCAGCGGCCAGCGCGGTCACATCGTCGCCCGTGACGATGGCGATCTTCGGCGCAAGCCCTTGCTCACGCGCCAACGCCAGGATCGCATCGCGGCATTTCTCGGGGTTAAGTCCACCAGCATTGGACACCAGGCGGATGCGGCGCTCCATCAATGCGCGCAGATTGGGCTTGATGGCCACCGACACAAAATCCGTGGCGTAGCCCAACTCGGGGTTGCGCATGCGCGCCCGTTGCAGGATCGACATCGTGGTTTCGGCCAGATAGTCGAACACGATGTAGTCCAGCGTCTGGCTTGTCAGCAGTTGTGGCACGGCGATCTGGGAATCGCCCCAGAAACCCGAGGCACAGCCGATCTGTATCCGGCGTTCAGTGGAGGGGGGGTGGATAGAGATGTTCATGCTCGTGTGATTTCCATCAGGATTTGGCCGGTGGCGATCTGCTCGCCCGCGCTTGTGTTGAGCTTGCTAACCGTGCCGCCCACAGTGGCCGTGATGGGCATTTCCATCTTCATGGACTCCACCACCGCCAAGGTCTGTTGAGCCGTGACCTCGTCGCCCAATTGCAGGAGTAGGGAGATCACTCTGCCCGTCATCGGGGCGCGTATCTGCAACATGCCGGCGGTAGCGCTGGTGAGGCTCGCCTGGCGGACTGCACGCTGGTAGCACCAGGCCGAGGCGCCATCTTGAATCCAAACCGTCTGCAGGTCAGGCTGTGAAACCGTCAGGCTGCGGCGCAGACCATCCACGGCAAAGGCAATGCGGCCGGACTCCAGGCGCAGATCCGTCACGCTGATCTCTTGAAGCGCTGCGGATTCATCAGACGCAGAACCCATGCTCACCATGAATCCGTCAATCACCGGACGCACACGCACACGCACGGGGTCTCCGTCCTGTGGCAAAACGGCCGTTCCACCGTCGCCTTGGCGCGCCACCAGAAGCTCGAATGCAGGCCGCTGCGCGGCACCGCGTACTTCGTTGGTGCGCAGCGTGTCGAACACGCCGCTGATCGCCAAAGCACCCCCAACCGCCGCATGCAGCGAAGGTGTGCGCTGCCAGTGCACGCCGCGCAGATCTTCCCGGCTCAGGAACGTGGTCGTCGCCTCGCCGCGCAGGAACACCGGGTGGTTGATGCAGCGCTCCAAAAACGACAAGTTGGTCTTGATGCCGAGCAGTACGGTTTTCTCGCAAGCCAGACTGAGTTTTTGAATGCATTCTTCACGACTGGGGGCCCAAGTCAGAAACTTTGCGACCATAGAGTCGTAGTACGGACTTACCACCATCGGGCTTTCCAGCGCCGTGTCAACACGGATGTCGGGCGACGCGCACCAAGTGTCGACGCGGCCTACCTGAGGCACAAAGCCGGCGTCTGGGTCTTCAGCGCAAACCCGCAACTCGATGGCATGGCCGCGCAGGGTCACGTCCTGCTGTTCGAACGCCAGCGGCTCTCCCTGGGCCACGCGTATCTGCTGCTCCACCAGGTCCAGACCGGTCACCAGCTCGGTTACGCCGTGCTCGACCTGCAGACGTGTATTCATTTCCATAAAATAGAACGAACCGTCCGGATCTAGCAAAAACTCCAGCGTGCCCACTCCCACATAGTCAATCGCCGCGCAAGCCTGGCGTGCAACGGCACCCATGGCATCGCGCAGGGCCGGCGACACGGCTGGTGACGGCGCTTCTTCAATGATCTTTTGAAAACGGCGCTGCATAGAGCAGTCCCGCTCGCCCAGATGCAAGTGGTGACCATGCTCATCGCAGAGCACCTGAATTTCGATGTGGCGGGCGCGCTCGATAGCACGTTCAATGATGATTTCGTCCGAGCCAAACGCCCCCAGCGCTTCAGACTGAGCCTCGTGAAAGCTCTTGAGCAGTGAAGCCTCTTCTCGAGCCACGCGCATGCCGCGCCCGCCACCGCCCGCCGCCGCTTTGAAGATGACCGGGTAGCCGATGCGCCGCACCGCAGCCACCACGTCTTCGTCCACGGTGCAGTCCTGTGCGCCGGGAATCGTGGGCACCCCCGCCGCCTGCATCGCCGTCTTGGCTTGGGCCTTGTTGCCCATCAGCGCGATAACGCGGGATGATGGGCCAATAAAGGTCAGTCCGGCGTCTACCACGGCCTGGGCGAACTCCGCGTTTTCCGACAGAAAACCATAGCCGGGATGCACGGCTTGCGCGCCACTGCGGGCGCAGGCCATCAGGATGGCGGGGATGTTGCGGTAACTCAAGGACGAGTCGGCGGGCCCGATGTGCACGGCCATGTCGGCCTCGCGCACATGCAGGGCATCGCGGTCCGCGTCCGAGTAAACGGCCACCGTGCGCAAGCCCAAGCGGCGCGCGGTTTTCATCACGCGCAGGGCAATCTCCCCCCGGTTGGCGATCAGTACAGTGTGAAATCTCATGTCATGTTTTCCGGAAAAATCCCCCTTATTGTCATTACGCTGTCTTCTTGGGAAGAATACCCATGTGCTTGCAGATGATGGTGAGCATCACTTCGTCGGCCCCACCCCCGATGGAGATCAAGCGCAGGTCACGCCAGGCGCGCGACACCGGGTTTTCCCAGGTAAAACCCATGCCACCCCAGTACTGCAGGCACGAATCCGTAACTTCGCGACACAGCCGGCCGGCCTTGAGCTTGGCCATCGAGGCCAACTCGGTCATATCGCCGTTGTTCATGTGGACTTGGGCGGCGCGGTAGATCAGCGAGCGCAGCAACTCCACCTCTGTCTTGAGCTCGGCCATGCGAAAGTGAACCACCTGGTTGTCCAGGATGGGTTTGCCAAAGGCTTTGCGCTCGCGGGTGTAGTCAATCGTGTCATTGATAACGTTGAGCAGTGCCGTCACGCGGCGCGTAGCGCCACTCAAACGCTCTTCCTGAAACTGGCGCATCTGGTAGGTGAAGCCCATGCCCTCTTCGCCAATGCGGTAGCGCTGGGGCACGCGCACATTGTCAAAGAATACCTGCGCCGTGTCGGACGACCACATGCCCACCTTCTTGATCTTCTGCATGGTGATGCCCGGCAGGAGCTTGCCGTTTTCGCGCAACGGCAGGCAGATCAGGGATTTGTTGCGGTGCGGATCGCCGTCGCTGGTGTTGGCCAGCAAGCACATCCAATCGGCCTGAAGGGCGTTGGTGATCCACATTTTGGCGCCGTTGATGATGTAGTCGTCTCCATCCTTGCGGGCCGTGGTCTTGACCGAGGCCACATCGGAACCCGCGCCCGCCTCAGACACACCCAGACACACCACGTAGTCGCCCGCGATGGAGGGTTTGAGGAACAGCTCGCGCAGTTCGTCCGAGCCAAAGCGCGCAAGCGCCGGGGTCGCCATGTCGGTCTGCACCGCAATGGCCATGCCCACACCGCCTGCGCTTACAGCGCCAATGGCCTCGCAAAATGCGATCTCGTAGGTGTAATCTAGGCCCATGCCGCCAAACTCGACAGGCTTGTTGACACCGAGGAAGCCAGCCGATCCAAGCTTCTTGAAAACCTGGTGCGCCGGGAAAATTTCGGCTGCTTCCCATTCGTTAACAAAAGGGTCAATTTCTTTTTCAATCAATTGCCTAACGCTGTCCTGTAATGCGATATGTTCGTGGGTAAGCATGTTGTCTCCTGGTTAAAATCTTGCGACACCAAACTGAATCGGCGATACGGTACGGTTTTTTCCTTGCGCGATGGTGTTCAGCACGAGGCTTAAGACTTCACGGGTGTCGCGCGGGTCAATCACGCCATCGTCAAGCAACAGGCTGCTGGTGTAGATGGCAGAGGACTGGGACTCAAAGTTCTCAGTGATCTGGCGGCTTTCGACTTCCAGTTCAGCCTGCGCCACAGGGCGACCAGAGCGCTTGGCCGCACCTTCGGCCACCATGCGCATGGTCATCGCGGCCTGTTCGCTCCCCATCACGGCGGTCTTGGCGTTGGGCCATGAGAACAGAAAGTCAGGCTTGAAGGCTCGTCCACACATGCCGTAGTTGCCCGCGCCATAAGAGGCACCGCACAGAATGGTGATGCGCGGCACCGGTGCATTGGACAACGCCTGAATCAGCTTGGCGCCGTGCTTGATCATGCCAGCCTCTTCGTGCGCTTTGCCGACGATGAAGCCGGTGATGTTCTGCAAAAACAGGATGGGACGGTTCAGTTGAACGCATAGCTGAATGAACTCGGCCGCTTTGGTCGAGCCCAGAGTGTCCAGCGGCCCGTTGTTGGTCAGAACGCCGACCGGGTTGCCTTGAATCGCGGCATAGCCACACACCGTTTGCACGCCATACATCTGCTTGAATTCGTGAAATTCGGAGTCGTCCACCAGGCGCGCTATGATCTCGCGCATGTCCACGGGGGTGCGGGCATCGGCAGGCATCAGGCCCAGCAGGTCGGCCGCCTCGTAGCGCGGCATCTTCCAGCTGGCGATGCGGGGCGCCTCGGTCCAGCCAATGGCCAACATCAGGTCGCGAACCTTCCTGATGGCGTCACGGTCATCGTCGGCCACATAGTCGGCCAGGCCGGAGGTGGCGGCGTGCATGTCGGCCCCACCCAGCTCTTCTTCGCTCGCCTCCTCACCAGTAGCAGCTTTTAGCAATGCGGGTCCCGCAAGGAAAGCACGTGCCTGATTGCGCACCATCACCACGTAATCGGACAGGCCTGGCAAGTAGGCCCCCCCGGCAGCGGATGAGCCGTGAATCAGCGACACGACGGGCAAACCGGCCGCCGACAGCCGTGCCAGGTTGTAGAACATGCCGCCGCCGTTAATGAAACGTTCCACCCGGTACTTTTTCAGGTTACCCCCGGCGCTTTCCACCAACTGCAAGAACGGCAACCGGTGGGCTAGCGCAATCTCCTGACATCGGATGACTTTAAGCGCGGTCATCGACTGCATGGCGCCGGCACTGATTCCTGCATCGTTAACCACCACCATGCAAACCACGCCCGACACGCAACCGATACCAGCAACGATGGCACTACCTGGAATGCTGGTCTCTGGATCCGTGTCCTCGATACCGCAATAGCCTGCCAGCGTCATCAATTCGAGGAATGGTTGTCCTGGATCTAGCAAGTTCGCCAGCCGCTCTCGCGGAAGGAGTTTGCCGCGCGAGTGGAAATTGGACGCCGCCTTCGCGGAACGCAATACTGCACGATGCTCAAGTGACCTCAACTGTTCAATCAACCTGGACATATGTTCATGGTTGCGTAAATATGTTGGGTCAGTCTTTTTACTGATAGATTGGATCGCTGGCATTTTTTTAATGAATTCAGAGTTACTTACGCCAAGGAAATTATTTCAACCCTGTCGCTCACTTTAAACTTCGCGCCGTCCAAGGAGAGCGAATCAATCATCGTTCTTCGTCGCGAAAATTACCAACAAGAATTTCACGCGACATTCATAAACATTTCTTAAGGGTCCATTGAAAGGTTACTGACAAATCCGCAATTACCCGAACCGGGTGTGTGGACCATCGACATCACCTTGTATCAGTAGTGTCCCAACGTTCTTCAGAGGAGAGCGAGCTGATCGGGCTCGAAATCCGGGTCTGAATCCGGCGATGGTGGCGTAAGTAGTTGATTTATAGGGATAGTTTCAAACATGGACAGGTTCAAGATCTGTAGGATTTCATACAGGC
>NZ_NBZV01000070.1 GCF_002379095.1 Polaromonas sp. AER18D-145 | reverse complement strand
GAGTGGGAGTGGGAGTGGGAGTGGGAGTGGGAGTGGGAGTGGGAGTGGGAGTGGGAGTGGGAGTGGGGAGTTCGTCCTACTGTCTGCAGCAGACCGCAGGCGCAGCGTGATGCCGCAAATGTGTCAAACCCCTTCATAAACCGACTTCACTGATGAAATCGGCCTCCAGCCCTTATGGGTAGTGCGCCAATAGCTACCAATAGGATAGCAAGTTACAGCTTGGCCAGCCGCTCCAGCGCACTGTTGAGCGTCTCGTCCTTCTTGGCAAAACAGAAACGCACGACGCGCTGGTCGAAGCCGTTGCCGTAAAACGCCGACAGAGGAATCGCGGCAACGCCGATCTCGGTGGTCAGCCATTTGCAGAAATCGGCTTCACCGAGGTCGCTGACTTGCGAGATGTCCACACACTGGAAATAGGTGCCTTCGCTGGGCAGCAGCTTGAAGCGGGTTTTCGCCAGGCCGGCACGGAACAGGTCGCGCTTGCGCTGGTAAAACGCCGGAAGGTCGAGGTAGGGGCGCGCATCCTGCATGTAGCTCGCCAGGCCGTATTGCATCGGCGTGTTGACGGTGAATACATTGAACTGGTGCACCTTGCGGAACTCGGTTGTCAGCGAAGCGGGGGCCGCCACATAACCGATCTTCCAGCCGGTCACATGGTAGGTCTTGCCGAAGCTGCTGACGATGAAGGCACGCGCGGCCAGGCCGGGGAAACGCGCGGCGCTTTCGTGCGCGCGGCCCTGCGCGGCGTCGAACACCATGTGTTCATACACCTCGTCGCTGATCAACAGCACGTCGGTGGGCGCCAGGATCTCCTGCAGGCGCAGCATGTCCTCGCGGGTCCAGACGGTGGCGCTGGGGTTGTGCGGCGAGTTGATGATGATCGCGCGCGTCCTGGGGGTGATGGCGGCGGAGATCTTGTCGAAGTCGGGGCGGAAGGTGCCGGGTGTCAGGGGCACGCGCACGGGAACGCCGCCGGCCAGCTCGATGTTGGGCACGTAGCTGTCGTAACAGGGCTCGAGCACGATGACTTCATCACCGGGGTGCACCACCGCCAGTACCGCGGTGATGATGGCCTGCGTGGCGCCGGCCGTCACCGTGATTTCGGTGGCCGGGTTGTAGCTGCGGCCGTGCAGCTGCTGCATCTTGGCGGCAATCGCCTCGCGCAGCACCGGCACGCCGGGCATGGGCGGGTACTGGTTCAGGCCGCGGGTCATGGCATCGTTGACGGCACCAACCAGCTTGGGGTCGCAGTCAAAGTCCGGAAAACCCTGGCCCAGGTTGACCGCGTTTTTTTCGAGGGCCAGCGCTGACATCACCGTGAAGATGGTGGTGCCCACGGCGGGCAGTTTGGTCTGTATCTCTGGCGTGCGTTCGCTGGCAGAAGGCATGGTTGTCATGGGGATGGTTGGGTGCTGGAGGAAGGGTTTTTAGAGTTCGAAGTCGCCGTGGCGGCTGCTCATGGCCCGGGTGATCTGGGCGCGGTCGAGCTTGTCATTGAGCAGTTCGGCAAACTTGTAGACAAAGTTGCGCAGGTAGACACTGCGCTTGAAGGCGACACGCGCCACGTTCACGCCGAACAGCTGGCCGGCCGGCAAGGCGACCAGGTCGGTGTTGGTGCCGTCGTCCTTGAGCGCCATCTCGGCCACAATGCCGACTCCCAGGCCGAGGCGCACATAGGTCTTGATCACGTCGGAGTCGATCGCTTCGAGCGCAATGCGCGGATGCAGGTGTTTGGCGGCAAAGGCCTGGTCGATCTTGGTGCGCCCGGTGAACGAGGGGTGGTAGGTGATCAGCGGCTGCTCGGCCAGGTCTTCGAGCGTGATGTTGTCCTGTTTGGCCAGCGGGTGGTCCAGCGGCAACACCAGCATGTGCTGCCATTCGTAGCAGGGCAGTGTGACCAGCTCTTCGTAGTGCGCCAGCGACTCGGTGGCAATGCCGATCTCGGCCACCTCGTCGATCAGCATGCGCGCCACCTGGTCGGGCGAGCCCTGGTGCAGGCTGACGTTGACCTTGGGAAACGCCTCACGCAGCTTGGCCACCGGCTGCGGCAGCACATAACGGGCCTGGGTGTGGGTGGTCGCGATGGACAGGGTGCCGCTGTCCTGCGCGGAAAACTGCTCGCCGATACGCCGCAGGTTGCCGACCTCGCGCATGATGATGTCTATGCTTTTGAGCACGTGTTCGCCCGGTTCGGTCACGCGTTTGAGGCGTTTGCCGTGGCGGGCAAAAACTTCCACACCCAGTTCTTCCTCGAGTTCGATGATGGCCTTGGACACCCCGGGCTGCGAAGTGTGCAGGATGCGTGCGGTTTCGGTGAGGTTCAGGTTGCGCCGGACGGCTTCCTGGACAAAGCGAAATTGGTGAAGATTCATATCCGATTCTTGCTAATTATTCGCTTTATTATGCCCGTTTGAACCTAAGAACTATTGGGCAACGCTTAAAAAAACGACAGCGGCGAATCCTCGTGCCCCTGGTTCAGGACAGGGCGATATCAGCCATCAGCGCGGTCAGCTGGGGGTGCTCGCCGGCCGTCGGCATCAGGGCCACCGCCACCTCCGGGTGCAAGGCACGAACTTGTGCCAGCAACAGCGGCAGGTCTTCCCGCGCGTGTTTTCCGACACCGAGAAAAAGAGGGAAAACCTTGATCCTGCGTGCGCCCGAAGCTATCAAATCAGTAGCAGCCTGGGCCAGGTCCGGCGTGCACAACTCGAGGTAGGCGCAGCTGACCAGGGCGTCGGGGTCGCGCGCACGGATCGCCTCGGCCACCGCCTCGATGGGCAGGCGCCAGAGAGGGTCGCGCGAGCCGTGCGCAAACAGGATAATGCCTTGCCTGGCCATCAGCGTCTCAGGACCAGCCAGCCGAAGGCGCCCAGAGAAATGGCGGTGTAGAGCAGGCCGGGCGCAGCGGCCGCCAGCCAGGGTTGCCAGTTCTGCAGGTTGCCGATGTAGCCAAACACGTTGTTGAGCAGGAAAAAGCTGATGCCGATCATCACGCCGCCGAACACATAACCGGCGATGCCGCCGCTGCGAAAGTGCAGGTAGGCGAAGGGCAGGGCCAGCACCACCATCACCAGGCAGCTCAGCGGGTAAAACACCTTTTTCCAGAACTCGATTTCGTAACGCTGGGCGGTCTGACCATTGGCGTTGAGGTGGCGGATGTAGGCGAACAGGTCGATCGTACTCATGCGTTCCGGCTTGAGCACGGCAACCGAGACCATCTCCGCGCTGATGCCGGTGGGCCAGCGGAACTGGGCGATCTTGTTGATGCTGATTTTGGCCGTGTCACGCCCGGCGCCGTTGCCCGCAGCCTGCCCCGGCTGCACGGTGAATTCGGTCCGGGTGCCGTTTTCGAGTTGCCAGGAATCGTCGGACCCAAACCGGGCGATGGCCGATTGTGTGATGGACACCAGCAGGCCCTTGTTGTCGAACTCGAAAACCCGCACGGCCTGCATCTCGTTGTCGGCCGACAGGGCGCCGACGTTGACCACGTAGCTGTTGTAGGCCTGTTTTTCCTTGAGCCACGCCCCGGTCTGGCCGATGGTGATGCGGCCCTGGTAACGCGCCTTGAGCAACTGGGCGGCACGGTCTGCGGCCGGGGCCACGTAGTCGCCGATGGCGAAACAGAGCACGACGAAAATCGCCCCCAGGGTCAGCAGCAGGCGCAGCGCGCGCCAGGGTTCCAGGCCGCTGGTGCGCAAGATGGTGTATTCCGAACTCTGCGCCAGCCGGGCCATCACGAAAATGGTGCCGATCAGCACCGAGATCGGCACCAGCTCGTACAGGTGGCTGGGGATCAGCAGCGCCACATACAGCAGCGCATGCCGGATCTGGTAGGTGTTGGCGTCGGAACTGACGGCGCCCGCCGCATTTTTGCCCAGGTACTGCAGCTCATCGACCAGGTCGAAAAAGAAAAACAGCGCCAGAAATCCGACAGCCACAAAAGCAATGGAGGCCAGCACCTCCCCGTAAATCAGGCGGCGGATGGTTTTCATGCGGCCACCTTGCCCGCCTGCCGGCTGGCCTGTCGCTTGCGCTCCCGGCTCATGGCGCCCTTGAAGGTCCAGTTGAGGTGGCGCTTGGACAGCCAGCCCAGCGCCAGCAGCAGCGCGCCGCCGTGCAGTGCCAGCACGAAGCCGGCGAAATTGGCCGAGCCCACGCTGATCCAGCTCTGGCCCAGGTTCAGCAGGTTGTGATAAACGACAAAGGTGAACAGCACAAAGATCAGGTTGCCGCTGCGCCCGGCGCGCGGGTTGACGCTGGACAGTGCCAGCGCTATCACGACAAAATTGATGGCAGCCAGCGCCATGCCCAGGCGCCAGGCCAGTTCGCCCTGGTTGGTCCGCGTGGGCGATTTCATCAGTTCGCGGGTGGACTTGGATTTTTCGGGGATGTTGGCCCCATTGATCAGCGGGCTGTCGCCGGCCTTGCTGCCGTATTGCGCAAACTCGGTGATCTTCAGGGCCGACTTGCCGATCTCGCTTTCAAGCCGCTGGCCGTTGTCGAGCAGCAGCATCTGGTCCTTGCCGACCGTTTCGATGCGGCCGGAACTGGCGGTGGTCACCGAGTTCTTGCCCTTTTCGGTCGAGGCGATGAAGACGTTGTTGCTGACTTTTTCCCCGCTGGTGTCGCGGTCGATGAAAAAGACCCGGTTGCCGCTGGACGATTCCTGGAACTGGCCGGGCGAGACCCGCTGCAGGTCCCCGCGCTGCTCGTACCGGTCCCGCACCTCCTGGGTCTGCAGGTTGGACCAGGGCCAGACAAACACCGACATCAGCGTGATCACCAGCAGCACCGGCCAGGCGAAGCGGAACAGCGGGACAAGAAAAAAGCCCAGACCGCGGCCGCTGACAAACCAGACGACCATCTCGCTGTCGCGGTACATGCGTGAAAGGGTGCTGACCATGGCCACAAACAGGGACAGCGTCAGGATGATCGGCATGCGGCCCAGGGCCGAGTAACCCATGACCAGCATCACGTCCTGCGGGTTGACACTGCCGCGCGAGGCCTGCCCGAGCGTGCGGATCAGGATGATGGTGATCACAATGGTCATCAAAACCACAAGGGTGGCCCCAAAACTGCGCGCCAGCTCTTTGCGGATCGAGGATTGGAATAACATTGACTGAAACTTGCCCTTAACAACAACCGACAACTGCGCTTGCGACGCCTAACCCCCCGATTATGGACTTTGAACTCAAAACCCTGACCCCCGCCCGAATTTGCGCCGAGAAATGTGATGCCTTGATTGTGCTGGTGGCCGGCGAGACGGGCGCCGGAACCGACGCGGTGTCGAAAATGGTGACGCTGGCCCTGAAGGCGGGGGACTTTGAAAACAAGGCCGGCAAGCTGCTCAGCGCCTACCGGCCCGAGGGCGTGGCGGCCACGCGGGTGCTGCTGGCGGGGGCTGGCGACGGCAGCGCCAAAAGTATCCGGACGGCGGTGCATGCAGCGATGGTTGCCCTGAAAAACACCAATGCGCGGCGTGTGCTGCTCAGTCTTTGCGCACTGCCGCAGGCCGGTCAGGAGACCGTGCGAGCCGCCGTGCTGGCCTGCGCCGATGCCACCTACCTGTATAGCACCACCAAATCGAAGCCGGTCGAACAAAAACTCAAACAGGTGCTGGTGGCCGTCGCCTCGCTGCCGGGCAGCCGTGCCGGATTCGACAAGGGCGTCGGGCTGGCCAAGGGGCTCGCACTCGCCAAGGAGTGGGCCAACCGGCCGGCCAACCACGCGACGCCGACGATGCTGGCCCAGGCCGCCAGGGACCTCGGGAAACTGCCCGGGATCAAGGTGGAGGTGCTCGGCCCCAAAGAGGTCGCCAAACTCGGCATGGGTTCCTTCATGGCCGTCGCCCAGGGCTCGGAAGAACCCCTGCGTTTCATCGTGCTGCGTTATGACGGCGGCGCGAAAGCCGAGGCGCCGGTGGTGCTGATCGGCAAGGGCATCACCTTCGACACCGGCGGCATCTCCATCAAGCCTGCCGCCGAGATGGACGAGATGAAATACGACATGGGCGGCGCAGCCAGCGTGCTCGGTACCTTCCGCGCGCTGGCCGAGCTGCAGCCCGCGCTCAATGTGGTGGGTCTGATTCCGGCCTGCGAAAACATGCCCGACGGCCGCGCCATCAAGCCCGGCGATGTGGTGACCAGCATGAGCGGGCAGACCATCGAGATCCTCAACACCGACGCTGAAGGCCGGCTGGTGCTGTGTGATGCGCTGACGTATGCCGAACGCCTGAAGCCGCGCGCCGTGGTGGACATTGCCACCCTGACCGGCGCCTGCGTGATTGCGCTGGGTGGCGTGCGCAGCGGCATGTTCTCCAGTGACGACGCGCTGGCCCAGGCCCTGGCTGCAGCCGGCGACAGCTCGCTCGATCTGTGCTGGCGCATGCCGCTCGACGACGAATACGCCGATGGCCTGAAAACCCATTTTGCGGACGTGGCCAACGTTGCCGGACGTGCCGGCGGCGCCATCACCGCGGCCAAGTTTCTGCAGCGTTTTGCCGGCAAGTTCCCCTGGGCCCACCTGGACATCGCCGGCACGGCCTGGAAAAGCGGTGCAGCCAAAGGCGCAACCGGCCGGCCCGTGCCCCTGCTGGTCGACTTTTTGCTGAGCCAGGTTCAGCCGGCCAGGGCCCCAGCCAAAACCCGGACCCCCAAGGCGGGGGCCCGGTCACGCGCATGACGGAAGTTGCTTTTCATTTCAACGTGCCGGACAAGCTGACCTACAGCTGCCGGCTGCTGCGCAAGGCCTGGGGCAGCGGGGCGCGCGTGGTGGTGACGGCCGAGCCGGACATGCTGGACCGGCTCGACCAGTTGCTGTGGACCTTTTCCCCGCTGGAATTTGTGCCGCATTGCCACCTGAGCGCCGTTCCGTCCACCCTGTCTGTGACGCCGGTGGTGCTGGCCGGGTCGCTGGAGGCCTGTCCCCACCATGAGGTGCTGGTCAATCTCGGGCATCAGGTGCCGGTCGGGTTTGAGCGTTTCGAGCGGTTCATCGAACTGGTCACCCTGGCAGATGAAGACCGCGCGGCCGCCCGCAGCCGCTGGAAGCATTACGCCGACCGCGGTTATGCCATGAAGCGGCACGACCTGGCCAGCGCGGGTGCAGCATGAACCGCCCGCCACCCCGGTTTGTGCCCACGCTGACGGAAGTGGTTCAACCCCAGGCCACCACGCCCGGGGGCCGGACCGCTCCCGCGGCAATGGACATGCAGCACTTTCAGGAGCAGATGGTGCATCGCGTGATGCAGCGCGTCGATTTGACGCTGGACCGGCTGCTGCGCGAGACCGTGGGCCGTCTGGTGCTGGAGCACACCCAGGCACTGGCGCCCAGCCTCAGGGACGAAATCGAGATCGTCGTGCGGCAGTCGGTCAACCAGGCCTTTGAGCAGGAACTGGCCAGCCAGCTGCTGGACAAACCCTGAAACTGCCGCGTCCCTGGCTTCCCCTTTTCATGCGGGTGGCTTGTTCAGGGGCGTGAAAAATACCTGAAGAAGCTGCTTTTGGATGGCCTGTTGCCTACGGCGGCCGGCATTTTTGCGGGCGGCTGATCATGCCGGGCAGCCCAGCGTTACCGTCGGTGACGGGGCGGGTTCTCGCGTTTTATTAGATTCGCTAATAGCAGATCAATTTCGTTTCTTTCTCAGCCTCGACAGCGCAACACTAGGGCTGCTTGCTATGGTGCGGGCGCGGAAATTGCGTTATGTTCGTGGCTGTTGAGTAAAAAAATCAGTTCTCAACCATTAACGGTAATTTAATAATTGGAGTGTATTTATGCAAATGAAATGGACTGCGGTCGCTTTGGCCGCCATGTTGGTTGTTGCCTGCGGCAAAAAAGAAGAAGCTGCGCCGGCCGCCACTGCACCTGCACCTGCTGCCCCGGTCGCTGCGGCTCCCGCACCCGCCGGTGATACGCTCGTTGTCAAGATCGGCCACGTCGCCCCGACTTCCGGCGCGCAGGCCCATTACGGCAAAGACAATGAAAATGGCGTCCGCATGGCCATTGAGGACCTGAACAAACAGGGCGTCATGATCGGCGGCAAGAAGGCCACCTTCGAAATCGTCGCTGAAGATGATGCTGCTGATCCGAAACAGGGCACGGCTGCCGCACAAAAACTGTGCGACTCCAAAGTCGCCGGCGTGGTTGGTCACCTCAACTCGGGCACGACCATTCCTGCCTCCAAGGTCTACAACGACTGCGGCATCCCTCATGTCACCGGTGCCGCCACCAACCCTGACCTGACCAAGCCAGGCTACAACACCACCTACCGCATCATTGCCAACGATCTGGCCCTGGGCGCCGGTCTGGCGTTTTACGCCGCCGACACGCTCAAGCTGAAGAAAGTGGCCGTCATCGACGACCGTTCCGCTTACGGCCAGGGTGTTGCCGACATTTTCAAGAAGACTGCCAAGGAAAAAGGCATGACCGTGGTTGACGAGCAGTTCACCACCGACAAGGCCACGGACTTCATGGCCATCCTGACCGCCATCAAGGCCAAAGGCCCTGACGCCATTTTCTACGGCGGCATGGATCCCCAGGCCGGCCCCATGCTGCGCCAGATGGAGCAGCTCGGCATGAGCAAGGTCAAGTACTTCGGCGGCGACGGCATCTGCACCTCCGAGATCGCCAAACTCGCTGCTGGCGCCAAGACCCTGAGCAACGTGGTTTGTGCCGAAGGCGGCGCATCGCTGGCCAAGATGCCTGGCGGTGTCGAGTGGAAGAAGCGCTACGACGAGAAGTACCCGAACCAGTTCCAGGTCTACAGCCCGTACACCTATGACGCGACCTTCGTTCTGGTCGACGCGATGAAACGCGCCAACTCGAGCGAGCCGAAGGTCTACATCCCCGAGTTGATCAAAACCAGCTTCAAGGGCGTGACCACCACCATCGAGTTCCTGCCTAACGGCGAACTGAAGAACCCGTCCATCACCTTGTACACCTACAAGGACGGCAAGAAAACGGCTCTGGAATAAGTTTTCCGGCCCTCAGCAAAAAAGCCACCGCGAGGTGGCTTTTTTTTTGCTCTTGAATGGCGCGCGCGGGAAGACGCGCGCGGTGCCGCGCCGCCGTTCGTCGCCAGGAGGGGTATTGCCGCGCTGAGGCGGTAAGGCCTGCCCCTCCATGGAGGACACAAAAATAGCAGACACAAAAAAGCCCGGACAAGCCGGGCTTTCAGGAGTTTTCACTGCCGTGTGGAAAACTCACGGCAATTATACTTTTGGCGGAAAGGGCGGGATTCGAACCCGCGGTGGGTATAACCCCACGCACGCTTTCCAGGCGTGTGACTTAAACCGCTCATCCACCTTTCCGCGAAGCCTCACATTGTAGCAGTGCGCGGGACGGAAGATGGCGTTGATCAGTGAAGCGCGCTGTGAAAACGGTGTTTTTCCAGTTGCGCGCGTGTCACGAACTCCAGAGCCTTGAAGTGGGTGGACTCCAGAATCACGGGTGGCGCAAAGCCGGCTTCCAGTGCCTCGCGCCAGCGGTTGGCGCACAGGCACCACCGGTCGCCGGGCTTGAGCCCGGCAAAGCGGTACTCCGGCCGCGGTGTCACCAGGTCGTTGCCTTTTGCGGCTGAAAACGCCAGAAAGTCGTTGCTCACCTTGACGCAGACGAGGTGCGAGCCCTGGTCGGACTCGTCGGTGTTGCAGCAGCCGTCGCGGAAATAACCGGTCAGCGGGTCGTAGGAACAGGGGACCAGCTCCGTGCCGAGGACGTTCATGGCGCTCATGCGTTTGCCTTCAGCGGATGCTGATCAGGCGGCCCGGGTGGACTGCACCATGGCCATGGCCGAGGTGATCAGGGTCGAGACTTCGGTCATGTTGCTGGGAACAATCAGCGTGGTCTTGGCGTCAGCCGCGACGCGGGAGTAGGCTTCCACGGCCTTTTCGGCAACCTTGAGCTGCACGGCCATTTCACCGCCAGGCTGGCGGATCGAGGCGGCAATACGTTCGATGGCCTGGGCGGTGGCGTCTGCCACGGCGGTGATCGCGGCGGCTTCACCCTGCGCATTGTTGATGGCGGCGAGTTTTTCGCCTTCGGAGCGTGCGATGAAGGCCTCGCGTTCACCGGTGGCGATGTTGATCTGTTCCTGGCGGCGGCCTTCGGAGGCGGCAATCAGCGCGCGTTTTTCACGTTCGGCGGTGATCTGCGACTGCATGGCATGCAGGATTTCCTTGGGCGGCGTCAGGTCCTTGATCTCGTAACGCAGCACCTTGACACCCCAGTTCAGCGCGGCCTCGTCGATGGCGGCCACGACCTGGGCATTGATGATGTCGCGCTCTTCAAAGGTTTTGTCGAGTTCGAGCTTGCCGATCACGCTGCGCAGCGAGGTCTGCGCAAGCTGGGTGACGGCCACGATGTAGTTGGACGAGCCGTAGCTGGCGCGCATCGGGTCGGTGACCTGGAAATACAGGATGCCGTCAACCTGAAGCTGGGTGTTGTCGCGTGTGATGCAGACCTGGCTGGGAACGTCGAGCGGGATTTCCTTGAGCGAATGCTTGTAGGCCACACGGTCAATGAAGGGGATCAGGAAATTGAGCCCCGGTGTCAGGCTGGCGTTGTATTTGCCCAGGCGCTCGACAACCCATGAGTTCTGTTGGGGCACGACCTTGATGCTGCGCGCGATAAAAATGACGGCAATCACCAGGATGACGAGTGCAATTTCCATGAGGTTCTCCGTAAAAAAACAAAAAATAGGGGGCAGCATCAGCCGCCCGGCATCAGACCGTGCACTGTCTCACAGTTTGCCGACCACCAGGCGATTGCCGTTCAGTTTCCTGACCTTGAAGAGGCCGGGCTGGGGCGCCGCATCATGGTCGGCGAGCTCCACCGTCCATTGGGCGCCGCGGTATTTCACGGTGGCTGTGGCATCGTCATTCCACTGCTGCACATGCACGGTCTCGCCGATGTCCATCTGCACATCGCGGTTGGCGTTGGCCTGGGCGGGCCTGGGGCTCTGGCTGCGTTTCCAGTGCCAGGCCACCACGGCGCCGCCGCCGACCACGGCCGCGACCACAATCTGCAGCATGACGGAGGCACCCAGATGGGCGGCCAGGGCCGCCGCCGTCATGCCAACGGCCAGCATCAGCAGGTAAAACGTCCCTGTGACCAGTTCCAGCGCCACGGCGGCACCGGCCAGCAGCCACCAAATCGTCGAATCGGACAGGGTTGCCATGTTGCGTTTCCTTCGTTTCCTAAAAGCCACATTCTGGGCCACAAATCTCCCCGGCAAGCATAGAACAAGTTCTTAAACCCGACCGGAAAGGCCAAGCGGGCGCCGCTGGCCGCAAATATCCTTACACTTCGGCCCTGATTCGTTTTTTTTGGCAGCTCCAGGCAAAGGCCTTTTGATGAAATTCCGCTTTCCCATCGTCATCATTGACGAAGACTTCCGCTCCGAAAACACCTCCGGGCTGGGCATTCGCGCGCTGGCGCAAGCCATAGAAACCGAGGGTTTTGAGGTGCTGGGCGTGACCAGCTACGGTGACCTGTCGCAGTTTGCGCAGCAGCAAAGCCGTGCCAGCGCCTTCATTCTGTCGATTGACGACGAAGAGTTCACGCCCGGGCCGGATCTGGACCCCGCGGTGGTGAACCTGCGCCACTTCATCGAGGAAGTGCGGCGCAAGAACCTGGATGTGCCGATCTACGTTTATGGTGAAACCAAGACCTCGCGCCACATCCCCAACGACATCCTGCGCGAACTGCATGGTTTCATCCACATGTTCGAGGACACGCCCGAGTTTGTGGCGCGCCACATCATTCGCGAGGCCAAGAGTTACCTCGAGGGCGTGCAGCCGCCGTTTTTCAAGGCGCTGCTCGATTACGCCGAGGACGGCTCCTACTCCTGGCACTGCCCCGGGCATTCCGGCGGCGTGGCCTTTCTGAAGAGCCCGGTCGGGCAGATGTTCCACCAGTTTTTTGGCGAGAACATGCTGCGCGCCGACGTCTGCAATGCGGTCGAGGAACTCGGCCAGCTGCTGGACCACGACGGCCCGGTGGGTGCCTCGGAGCGCAATGCCGCCCGCATCTTCAATGCCGACCACTGCTTTTTCGTGACCAATGGCACGTCCACCTCGAACAAGATGGTCTGGCACCACACCGTGGCGCCCGGCGACGTGGTGGTGGTGGACCGCAACTGCCACAAGTCCATCCTGCACGCGATCATCATGACCGGCTCGATTCCGGTGTTCCTGAAACCGACGCGCAACCACTTCGGCATCATCGGACCGATTCCGAAGGAAGAGTTCGAGCAGGCTTCCATCCAGGCCAAGATCAAGGCCAACCCGCTGCTCAAGGGTGTGGATGCCAAGAAGGTCAAGCCGCGGGTGCTCACCATCACCCAGTCCACCTACGACGGCGTGCTGTACAACACCGAAACCATCAAGGGCATGCTCGACGGGTATGTCGAGAACCTGCATTTCGACGAAGCCTGGTTACCGCATGCGGCTTTTCATCCGTTTTACGGCAGCTACCACGCGATGGGAAAAAAACGCGCGCGGCCCAAGCAGGCCATGGTGTATGCCACGCAGTCCATCCACAAGCTGCTGGCCGGCATCAGCCAGGCCAGCCACGTGCTGGTGCAGGACTCGCAGACCGTCAAGCTCGACAGGCACCTCTTCAACGAGGCCTACCTGATGCACACCAGCACCAGCCCGCAGTACAGCATCATCGCCAGCTGCGACGTGGCCGCGGCCATGATGGAGCCACCCGGCGGCACCGCGCTGGTCGAGGAAAGCATTGCCGAGGCGCTGGACTTCCGCCGCGCGATGCGCAAGGTCGATGAGGAATACGGCGACGACTGGTGGTTCAAGGTCTGGGGCCCCGAGAAGCTGGTGGACGAGGGCATCGGCCGCTCGGATGACTGGATCATCAAGGGCGAGTCCAAGAATGCCAAGGCCGGCGTCAACTGGCACGGCTTCGGCAAGATGGCGACCGGCTTCAACATGCTGGACCCGATCAAGTCCACCGTCGTGACGCCGGGCATGGACCTGAATGGCAAGTTCGCCAAAACCGGCATTCCGGCCAGCATCGTGACCAAGTTCCTGGCCGAGCACGGCGTGGTGGTGGAGAAGACCGGTCTCTACAGCTTTTTCATCATGTTCACCATCGGCATCACCAAGGGGCGCTGGAACAGCATGCTGACGGCGCTGCAGCAGTTCAAGGACGACTACGCCAAGAACCAGCCGATGTGGCGCATCCTGCCGGAGTTCTGCCAGAAGTACCCGCGTTACGAAAAAATGGGCCTGGCCGACCTGTGCCAGCACATCCACGCGCTTTACGCCAAGTACGACATCGCGCGCCTGACCACCGACATGTACCTGAGCGACCTGACGCCGGCCATGAAGCCCAGCGACGCCTACGCGCACATCGCCCTGCACAAGACCGAACGGGTCGAGATCGACAAGCTCGAGGGCCGCATCACGGTGGGACTGGTGACGCCCTATCCGCCCGGCATTCCGCTGCTGATTCCCGGCGAAGTGTTCAACAAGAAGATTGTTGACTACCTGAAGTTCTCACGCGAGTTCAACGCGCAGTGCCCGGGTTTCGAGACCGACATCCACGGCCTGGTCGAAATCGAAGACGCCGCAGGCAAGAAGCACTATTACGCTGACTGCGTGAAAGAGTAATCAAAGCAAAGCGCGAAACCGGCTCGCCGGCCGCCGGCAGCGGCATTCAGGGCCGTGCCGGTGCCATGTCCTCCCGGACCCGCAGGAAGCTCGCAAAGCGCGGCACACCGCTGTCATTCAAGCCGCGAAAGCGGTAGGTGACGATGCTGCCCACGGGCGGTGGGTGGCGCCGCTGTTCATCGCTGAAGCCGGTGCCCAGCTTGAAGCGCTTGCCCGGCAGGCCGTCCGCGCCCACGGTCTCGACCAGCAGCGCGCCCAGGGCCGCCACATGTTTGCCCTGGCCCGGCCGGTGGGCCAGCACGCGGGCTTCCGCGTCTTCATGCGTCTTGACCTTGAGCAGGTCGTCGTTGCGCAGGCCCTGGTAGAGCGAGGCGCCGCGGTGCAGCATCAGCCCTTCGCCGCCCAGCCGGACGGTTTTGGCCAGCAGGCGCTGGAGTTCGGCATGGCTGGCCACCCGGGACTGCGCAACCGCCTGCACCCAGGGCTGGTCGATGCGGCTGACTACCCCATGGAGGGCCGGGATCCGCTCGGTGAAGGTCCCGGCCTGGGTGGGCAGGTCGAACACCATGAAACGCAGGGCGCGCCACGCCGCGTCGTCAGGGGTTTGCTGGCGCACGGTCGAGACCGCCTTGGAGAATTGGCCTCGCCCGGCCCACAACTCGCCGTCCAGGGGCTGCGTGGGCCAGCCCGCGGTGAACCAGGCCGGCGCGGCGATGCGTTCGCCGCCGCGAGTCAGCAACTTTTCTCCGTCCCAGTAACCCCGCACGCCGTCGAGTTTTTCACTGACCCAGTACTCCTGAAGCGCGATGCCGGGGCGGTAGACATTGGCCAGCATCAGCGATGGGCTGTTGCCGACCGCCGCTGCGGGAAGGGCAGGCGCCAGCAGGGCCGCCAACGCCAGCAGCCAGGGCAGCGCGCAGATGCGAAGGAAAGCGCCGCTCGCGCGGGTGAGCGTGATGGTGAGGGGG
>NZ_NBZV01000069.1 GCF_002379095.1 Polaromonas sp. AER18D-145 | reverse complement strand
TTGGTGCATGGCGGTTTTGGGCGGAAATCCGCAAAAAACCGACAGTCTGACTTTCGACGTTCAAATCGAGACCAGACTGAAATGCCAAATTCAACAAGTAAATCATTAACTTACGACGTCCTGGTGTGCAAACGTTGGGACACTACTGAAATTAGGTAAACCATTCATTCGTCGAAAGGCCCTACCCATGTTCCTCATTCGCCTTGCGTCCCGATTCCTCCTGCCCTTCCTTCTGCTGCTTGCCGCCGCCGGACCCGCCGCAGCAGAGAAGAAACCGGTCTATGTCGGTCTCGACGCCGAACTCGGGTATGCCGGTAGCACCTCGGCCCAGGCCATTCGCATGGGCATGCTGATCGCCATGGAGGAGGTCAACCAGGCCGGCGGCGTGCTCGGCGGCCGGCCGCTGCAACTGATAGAGCGTGACAATAAGAGCCTGCCGGCGCGCGCCCTGGAGAACCTGAAAGAGCTGGCCGCCCAGCCCGACCTTGTCGCGGTGTTCGGTGGTCGCTTCAGTCCCACTCTGCTGGAGTCGCTTCCCCTGATCCACGCGCTGAAGTTGCCTCTGCTCGACCCCTGGGCTGCCGCCGACGGCATCGTCGACAATGGCTACGCGCCTAACTACGTCTTCCGCCTCTCCTTGCGCGACAGTTGGGCCATGCCGACGATGCTGCGCCATGCGGCGAAGAAGGGATCTAAGCGGGTGGGCCTGCTGCTGGTCAATACTGGCTGGGGGCGCGGCAACCACAAGGCGGCCGAGGCCTATGTCGCCTTGCATCCCGAGATGAAAATCGTCGGCACGCAGTGGTTCAACTGGGCGGACACGAATTTCCTGGACAAGTACACAGCCCTCAAGCAGGCGGGGGCGCAGGCTATTGTCTTGGTGGCCAACTTTGAGGCCAGCCAACTGGTACGCGAAATGGCGGCTATGCCGAAGGCCGAGCGCCTGCCCCTCGTCAGCCACTGGGGCATGAGCGGCGGTAATTTCGCCGAGGAGGCCGGCCCGGCCCTGCAGGAGGTCGACTTCGCCCTGGTGCAGACCTACAGCTTCATCGGTGCGAAGCGGCCCAAGGCCGGGCAGGTGCTGGCAGCGGCGCAGCGCCTGTTCGGCGTGAAAGACGCCCGCAGTCTGGCCGCGCCGGTGGGTGTGGCGCACGCCTACGATCTCACCCACATCCTGGCCCGCGCCATCGACCGCGCCGGCAGCACCGAGCGCGCCGCCGTGCGCGCCGCCCTGGAGCAGGTGCGCGACTACGAGGGTCTGATCAAGCGTTATCCGCAGCCCTTCACACCCGCGCGGCACGAGGCGCTGAGCCTGGAGGACGTGTTCATGGCGCGCTATGCCCCGGATGGCGCTATCGTCCGGATCGTTGATCGTTGATCGCTGAGCATGAAGTTAATGCGCCTGCGCAAGATCTGGCGCGGCTGGTTGAACGCCAGCTTCGCCCACCAGATCACCCTCTTCGCCCTTTCGCTCACGTTGGGGGTTTCCCTGTTGATCGGCGCCGGGTCCTACCTCGCCCTGCACGCGCAGATCGAGGCCGCCATCCAGCGCGACCTGGCGGCGCAAGCCAACCTGGTGGAGAGTCGCCTGAGCCATTTCATCATTCAAGCAAGCGCTGAACTGGCGACCTTGTCCAGGAATTCTTTCATCGCCAACGGTCTGGTGGATTCCCAGGGGCGCGATGGCTATTTGCGGCCCTTTCTGCGCGACTTTCGTCTTTCCATACCCGACAAGGAAGACGCTTCACTGACACTCTATGATTTCGGCGGCAAGCCCCTCATCCAGATCAGGCTGGACAACGCCATCGCCGCGCATGCGGAAGTGGTCGACCAGGCTATCGCCACGGGCAAGCTGCAGGTTCGGATCATCACGCATGGTCACGAGACTTATTTGAAGCTGGTACAGCCCATCCACTTCCCGCCCACCCAGAGCGTGGAGGGCGCTCTGGCCGTGCGCATCCAGCTCGCACCGCTGCTCGCCAACACCGGCATCGCCCTCGCCGAAGGCCAGGTTCTGCAACTGCACGCGGCGGGCGCCGTGGTGGCGCAGATCGGGGCCAGCCAGCAAGATCTCCACCACCCCGTGGAGCGAGCGCTTAAGCTCGATGCCCCGTTCGACACCCTGAGGCTGCGGCTCACGTTGGACAGCTCATCGCACGATAGTCATGGCCCGCTTGATCGGCTGACGCTGATCTATGTCGTCGGCCTCCTCCTCCTCCTGCCCCTGGTGGGCTGGGTCACCCACCGAAGCTCGCGCCGCCTGGTCGCGCCGCTGGTCCAGCTCAGTGCGACGGCCGATGCCATCGCCCGTAGCGGCGTGATCACCGTGCCGCTGCAAATCGGAGGTCCGAATGAAGTGGGGCGACTGGCGGACGCCTTCGGCCGGATGCTTGCGCGGCTGGGCGCCGCGCAAGCGCGCTTCGCCAACATCGTCAACCTGGCGGCAGACGCCATCATCAGCGTGGACGAAGACCAGCGCATTCTGATTTTCAATTATGGCGCGGAGCAGATTTTCGGTTACACGGCGGCAGAGATGCTGGGGCAACCGCTGGTCAGACTGCTGCCAGAGCGCTACCACGAGGCCCATCCTGGGCATCTTCGCCAGTTCGGCACGGCACCGCAAACTGCCCGGCACATGAGCAAGCGGTCGGATGTTTTCGGGCGGCGCAAGGACGGCAGCGAGTTCTTCGCCGAGGCCAGTATCTCGTGGGCGATGGAAAACGGAAAGCAGGTCTTCACCGTGTTCCTGCGCGACATCAGCGCACGCAAACAGACCGAGGAAGAAATCCGCCAGCTCAACGCCTCGCTGCACCAGTTCAAGGGCACGCTTGACCAGACGCTGGAATCCGTCTACATATTCGATTCGGATACGCTGCGTTTCACCTACGCGAACGAAGGCGCGAAGCGGCAAACAGGCTACAGCGAAACCGAGCTGATGCAAATGACCCCGCTGGATATAAGGAAAGATGAGACCCTGGAGAAATACAAGCAATTAGTGCAGCCATTGATAGCGGGTGTGCTGCCGTCGCTTACTTTCGAGTCCATCTACATCCACAAGGACGGGCATGACATGCCGGTGGAAGTCTTTATGCAGCTCGTCCGCCTGGAGGGCCAGGCTCCGTGTTTCGTGGCGATGGTGACCGACATCAGCGCACGCAAACAGGCCGAGGAAGAAATTTTGCGCCTCAATGCCGATCTGGAAGAGCGGGTGCGGCAACGCACGGCGCAGCTGCAGGCGGCCAACCAGGAGCTGGAGGCTTTTTCGTATTCGGTGTCCCATGACCTGCGCACGCCGCTGAACACCATTGACGGATTCAGCAAGCTGCTGGGCAAGGAAATCGGCGCCAGCGCGGCGACTGAGCGCGGCAAACACTACCTCGCCCGCATTCGCGCCGGGGTCGTGCAGATGGGCGAGCTGATAGACGCCCTGTTGTCGCTGGCCCAGGTCTCGCGTTCGAGTCTGCGGTGGGAAAGCGTTGATCTGAGCGCGATGGCCGAAACGGTATTCACCGGTTACCGCGAACGCGAGCCCGGCCGGTTGGTGCAACTGGCTATTCAGCCGGGATTGGTGGTTCATGGTGATCCGAGCCTGCTCCGGCAGGTCCTTGGCAACCTGATGGGCAATGCCTGGAAGTACAGCAGCAAACAGCAGCAAACTGTGGTCTCGTTCAGGCGGGAAATGGGTTCCGATGGCGCATGGGTTTATGCCGTGCGGGACAACGGCGTGGGCTTTGACATGGCCTATGCGGACAAGCTGTTCGGCGCCTTCCAGCGCCTGCACACCGCCTCGGAGTTTGAAGGAACAGGCATTGGCCTGGCGACGGTGCACCGGATCATCACGCGCCACGGCGGCAAGGTCTGGGCCGAGTCCGCCCCGGGCCACGGCGCGACTTTCTATTTCACGCTGGGCGGCGCGCTCGCCTAGGCGCGCTGAACGGCCAGTTTAAAAGCGCTGCTGCAACAGGGTCTCGCGCAGGTTTTGCGCCTTGCCGGCATCAAACGCGCCTTCGGCCCTGGCCAGCACGTCGCCCTGCCGGTTGATCACCACGGCATAGACCTTGTCGGTTCCGCGCAGGCCGGCCGAGCGAACAAAGCGCTCGCGGTTGGTGAACACCGGCATCAGCCGCGCACGCTCGGCGTCCGCTGGGTAGCTGCGCAGGAACTTGGTCTCGATGGCGCTGCGTGCGGCGGTACTGCCCGGGTCATTGAGAACCGGCATGCGCAGCCAGGCGATCGAGGGGGTCGGCATGGAGGTTCAGTCCCTGGATCCAGCCGTCGATGTGGGCACGCTGGCTGCTGCGGAAAGTGATGAGGGCCAGTGTGCGCTCGGCCGGCAGGCCAGCGGGCACCATCATGGCCTGCTGGTTCAGGGTGCGTGCCATGAACGAGGGCAACTGGCCCATGACGCTGCTGTCATTGGGCGTGGCCACCGCCAGGGCAAGGGCGGCAGAGACGGCCAGCAACCAGGCCAGAGCGCCGGTCCAGGTGGTTGTCATGGTCTCGTGCTCCATCAAGAACAAACAGGGTCCGATCCACGCAAGATACATGCACGCCACCACGCAAGGCGCAGCGATTGGGAATAAAGTGTCCGAAACCGTGAGGTTCTATTGTGACTGCAAGGTAGAAAATAAATCGGCTACTACCGATTCAGACGCAAGCGGCTAAAATATCGGCATGAGCACCAACCCTTCTACCGCGCCGGCCCTCAAGGCCAGGCCCGCCGCGCATGGCGGCCCCAAAATCTCTTTCAAGGCGCAAATGCTGGCCGCGCGGGAGGATGCCATTGTGCAGGCGGTCAACCGGCTGCTGGCGGAAAAAGGCTTTGACCTGATGACGGTGGACGAGGTGGCTGCCGATGTGGGCATTGCCAAGGCCAGTCTTTACAAGCATTTCCCCAGCAAGGAAGACCTGGCCGCGGCGGCCATGGTGCGCGTGGTGGGGTTGGCCCAGGCCTTTCTGACCAGCCTGCCCCCGGACGCCCAGCCCTTGGCGCAACTCAAGGCGATGGTGCGCTGGATGCTGCAGCTGCAGCTGGCCGGAGAAATGCCTTCGCTGCCGCACCAGAACTCCAGCCTGCGCACCACGCTGATGAACAACAAGGCCTACCTCGATGGGCTGGTGCGCATCAGCGACCAGATCGGTGGCTGGATAGAACGTGCGCAAAAAGACGGCTCCCTGAGCGTCGGCATTCCGCCGATTCTGGTGCTTTACACCTTGTACGCCCGGGCCTGCGACCCGGTGCTGGAGTTCCTGCGGGCCGGCGGCCAGCACAGTGATGAAGAGATCATTGAATTGGTCATTCGCACCTGCTTCGAGGGGCTTTGCGCGCGGTAGAGCCCTGTAAAACCGGCTGTCCCGGCGGTATTCGCAAAAGCCGGGATTTGAATTACATTGTGTAACTCTTTTGTGTCTGCTGCTCCCCGTGGGTAGGCCTTCCCGCCGGGGGAAACTCCGCTCCAACCCATGAAGTCGTTCGCTTTGCGCATGAAACCGGCCAGATCGGCGTCCGACGTGGACGCGCTGCGCGCCCGCGTCTCGCGGGTGGTGCGGGACCGGCCATGACGCGTCAGCTGGCGTCCTCGGATTCCCAGTCCATCCGAAGCCAGCGCTTGGCGATGGCCATGGCGGGTCTGGCCCTGGTGCTTGGCCTGCTGTTTACCGGGGCGGGCGTTTTCTGGGTGAACAACACGTTTCAGAGCCAGGCCAGGGAGCGGTTCGACCGGCTGGCCGACCGTGTCCAGACCGATGTGCAGGACCGCCTGAACGCCCCGCTGCGTGGCCTGCGTGGCGCCGCCGGTGTTTATGCGGCCAGCAGCTCGGTCGAGCGGGCCGAGTTTCGCGCCTATGTGCAGTTCAGCGAGTTGGGACGCGATTTTCCGGGCGTGCGCGGGTTTGGCTTCATGGCCCGGGTCCTGCGGGAGGAACTGGACCGTTTCGTTGCCGCCGAACGTGCCGACGATGAACCGGCCTTTGCCATCAGCGCGATGCCCGGCACGCCGACCACCCACAGTGCACCCGACCTGTATGTGGTGAAGTTCATGGAACCCCAGGCCCGCAACCAGGCGGCATTGGGCCTGGACGTCGGGGCAGACCCCGTACGCCGCGAGGCCATCGAACGTGCCGTGGCGACGGGCGAGCCCACCTTGACCCGAAAAATCACCCTGGTGCAGGACCAGCAGCAAAACCCGGGCTGGGTTTACCTGTTGCCGGTTTACCGCACGGGTGGGGACCTCACCACGCCGGCGCAACGCCAGGCGCTTCTGATGGGTGTGCTGTTTGCGCCCATGCTGGTCAGCGAGGTGTTGCAGGGGGCGGCCGAGGCCACCCAGGGGCAGGCAGATTTCGAGCTTTTTGACGCTGAACCGCTGAACGCACAGACGCTGGTGTACGACCTCGACGGCCATCTGGCGGCAGGCCGGGGTGACCCCGTGTCGGACCACGGCGCCGGGCGGCTTTTTAATTCCTCCCGGCCGGTTTCGGCCGGTGGCCGCATCTTGACCTTGCGTGTCAGCACCACGCCTGCGTTTGAAGCCGAGGCGGCCAGCCCCATGCCGGCCTTGCTGGGGCTGAGCGGGGTCCTGCTGAGCCTGCTGCTGGCTTTGTGCATCTGGCTGCTCGGCAGCAGCCGGGCCCGGGCGCTGTCCGTGGCCCAGCGCATGACACTGGACCTGGCGCACGAGCAGCAGCGCCTGCTCAGCATCGTGGAGGGGACCAATGTCGGCACCTGGGAATGGAATGTACAGACGGGGGAAGCCCGCTTCGACGAGCGCTGGGCGGCCATCACCGGCCATGCGCTCGATGAGTTGCTGCCCCTGAACATCCAGACCTGGCGCGCCCTGACCCATCCCGGGGACCTGCTCCACGCCGATGGACTGCTCAAGCAGCATTTTGCCGGCAGGACGCCTTATTTTGACTGCGAGGTGCGGCTGCGCCACAAGGATGGCCGCTGGATCTGGGTGCTGTCACGCGGCCGCGTCTGTGCATGGGTCGGCGACCGGCAGCCGGCGCTGATGGCGGGCACCCTGATGGACATCACCGAACGCCAGACCGCCCAGCTGGCCCTGCGCAACAGCGAGGAGCATTTTCGCCAGCTGTTTGAAACCAGCCTGGAATGCATTTTGCAGACCCGTCCGGACGGGCAGGTACTCAATGCCAACGCCGCCGCCTGTGAATTGTTTGGCATGAGTGTGGAGGAGTTGCGCGAGCGCGGCCGGGGAGGGCTGGTGGACCCCGGCGACACACGCTTGCAGGCCCTGCTCGACGAACGCCAGCGTGAAGGGAAAATGCGCGGTGAACTGCGTATGTTGCGCGGCGACGGAACGGCCTTCGAGTGCGAGCTGTCGTCGTCGATCTTCCTGGATTCGAACAACGCGCCCTGCGCCAACATTGTTTTGCGCGACATCACGGCGCGCAAGCGGTCGGACGCGCGCATTGCACTGCTCAACGCCGAACTGGAGCAGCGGGTGGGGCGGCGGACCGCGCAGCTTGAAGCCTCCAACCGGGACTTGCAGGAGTTTGCCCACTCGGTGGCCCATGACCTGCGCCAGCCCTTTATTGCGATTGGCGGCTTCAGCGGGTTGCTCGAGCGCCGGGTGACGGACGACCGCGCCAGGCATTACATCAGCCGCATCAAGGCCGGCGTGAGGCAGGCCGGGGAACTGACGGAAGCCCTGCTGGCGCTGGCCAACCTGTCGCGCGTGCAGCTGCGCGTGCAGGCGGTGGACCTCAGCGCCACTGCGCACAGTGTGATGGACACCCTGCAGCAGGAAGAGCCCGCGCGCGCGCGCAGCATCCGCCTCCAGGAGGGTCTGGTGGTGCAGGCCGATGCGATGCTGCTGCGGCTGGTGATGCAGGAGCTTCTCGGCAATGCCTGGAAATTCACGTCGCGGCAGCCGCACACCGAGATCAGTTTTGGCCTGGAGCCGGCGCCGGCTGCAGGCAAGCAAGCCGTCTACGTGGTCAGCGACAACGGCGAGGGCTTCGACATGGCCCATGTCGACAAGCTGTTTCGCAGTTTCCAGCGCCTGCACGCTCCGCAGGAATTTCCCGGCGCGGGGGTGGGGCTGGCCAACATCCAGCGCATCATTGCGCGTCACGGCGGACAGATCTGGGCAGAGTCGGCCCGCGGCGAGGGGGCCCGCTTCTTCTTCACGCTGGGCAGCCCCGGGGCCTAAGTTTTACGCTGGCTATTCGCTATTGTTTTAATAGCTACATGCGCCCACCGGATATGGGCTAGGCTCCGATTTTGATCAATAATCCGGGCTTGAATCCGTCCTGTTCGCCCTTGCGCGCATAACCGAGCGGATTGGCCACCACCCGGCAGCCGTTTTTAACGTAGTCGTTGGGGCAATGCAGGTGGCCGTGCAGCCACAGCTGCGCCTGTGCCAGCAGATCGTCCAGCGCATTGCAGAACCCGGCCGTGCCGGGCACCAGGCCGTAGCGCGGGTCGCCGCTGAGCAGGCTGGGCGCAAAGTGCGTGACCACCACGGTCGGGCCGTCAAAGGGGATTGCCAGCGCCTGCCGCAGCCAGGCCTGGCTTTGCAGGCCCAGTTCGCGCACGGCATCGGCCAGCATGGGCTGGCCATCCCGGAAGGCGTGGTTTTTGCGGAGGTAAAAATTGGCGGCGCGAAAGGCCTTGTCACGCGCCTTGAGGAGCTCGCCCGTGGTCAGGCTGCCGTCGGCCGCCTGGGCGGCGGTCAGGGCATCAAAGTCGGTCCACAAGGTGCAGCCGACAAAACGGATGCCCTGCCATCGCTCCAGCCAGACCAGGCCCAGCCGCTCACAGGTCTCGCGCAGGCGCGTGTGGGTGGCCTCGAAGTCCTGACCGTCGTACTCGTGGTTGCCGGGCAGGAAAAAAACCGGCGTGGGCCAGGCCGCGCCGCCCTGCGCCACCGGCAGGGGGGAAAAGCGGGCGAGTCCGAAGTCGCCGTCATCCAGCATCTCTGTCAGCAGCGATCCCGGCTGGTAGGAGCCGATATCACCTGCCAGCACCAGCAGGTCCGCCCCGGGGGCGGGCTGGGCCAGGAAATGCGGGTTGGATTCAAGGTGCAGGTCGGACAGAAGCTGGATGTTCACCCGCCGATTGTGCAGGAAGCCTGTTTCGGCAACGGTTGCCGGCGCGGTTCAGGCAGGGAAAGGACCAAAAAGGGCCGCAGCAAGTCCAAAATGCTCGCTCATGCGGGCTTGCAGCTCAACTATGCGTTTTGTGCATGGGTATCGGCCTATTTTTGGCTTGCAACCCCAGGGAAAACCCTTAATCTAGATTCATCGCAATTTTTCGCCACGGGTTGGCGCCAAGACATGTACACCCTTCTTTCACAGGTTTTCCGTTTTCTCCCTTTTGCCCGCGCCGTGGCGCCGGTTCACGGCGTGGCCCACAACCTGATGGAACGTGCCCAAGCCCGGGCCGGCCGCAACCCGCAGCAGGCGGAATCGTCGGCTGCAAATCGACCGCAGCGGTCCATTTTTCACCGCCTTTTTATCCCATAGCTGGGCTATGGGCCTGCAAATCCGGCAAAAACTGTCCTCGCTGGGGTCGATTTTCGCTTTCGACGCCCCAAGCCCGACAGACTCCTAGTACGTCCTGAAGGCTCACGCCGGCGACCGTGGCGACCGTGGCGACCGTGGCGGCCGCCAGGTTTGGCCGAGGGAGGCCCGGTTCGATGAGGTCAGCCTGAAAATGCCTTGTCGGCAGCCCGCACCAGGGCCTGGCGCAGCCAGACATGGGCGCCGTGCTGCTGGGAGCGGCGGTGCCACACCGCATCGACGTGCACCGGCGACACGTCGAAGGGCAGGGGCCGCAGCACCAGCTGTTCGGCGATGCCTGTGACCCGCACGAAGTGGCGAGGCAGCACGGTGAGCAGGTTGGAGTTGGCAACCACCCGGCCGGCCGTGAAGAACTGGTTGACGGTCAGCACCACCTTGCGTTCGCGGCCCAGCGACGCCAGCGACTCGTCAATGAATCCGTAAGGGCGGCCGGAAAAACTCACCAGCATGTGGCGCGCCGCGCAAAACCGGTTCAGCGTGAAGGGGCCGGTGGCCAGCGGGTGGCCGGCGCGCATCACGCACACATATTCGCCGTCATACAGCCGCTGGTGCAAAAAAGGCATGACGTCGCCGCTCTGGGCGCGGGCCGTCAGGTCCGCCAGCACGGAAGGAAAGTAGCCGATCGCCAGATCGCAGGCCTCCTCGTCAAGAAGTTTGCGCGGATCGCGTGTTGTCAGCGGCACCACGCGGATGGACACCCCCGGTGCCTCGTGTTCCAGGATGTCCACCAGCCCCGGTATCAGCTCGGCGGCCGTCGCGTCGGCCATGGCCAGCACAAACGTGGAATGCGCCTCGCCGGGCACAAACGTGCTGGGAATCAGCGATTCCTGCAACTGCTGCAGCGCCTCGCGCACGGCCGGCCAGATCGCGAGTGCGCGCGGTGTGGGCGCCATGCCCTGGCCGCTGCGCTGCACCAACTCGTCGCCCAGCGTCTCGCGCAGGCGGCGCAGCGCATTGCTGACGGCGGGCTGCGTCAGCGACAGGTTGCGGGCCGCCCGCGTCAGGCTGCGTTCGGCCATGACCTCGTCAAAAACGCGAAGCAGGTTCAAGTCCAGAGTGCGGAAATTCGGCGGGTTCATGACTTCTTCTTCGTTCAGTCCTAGTTATCACCATTGTGAATAGATTGCATCATAAAGATAAAGTTGAATAACATGAGTATTAACCCTAATATTCTCCTGTGCCCAAACCAATACCGGTGGTGGCACTCATCAGGGGAACCATCATGACCAGTTTTGTCAACATCAAATATCCCGCCGAACATCCCGGTGTGGCTCGCTTTGAGTCGGCCGTGGGTGCGGCTCGCCAACTGCGCAAAGGCTTTGACAGCACCCGGAGCCTGGCGGGCCTGTTGCTGGCAGCCATCGTTGCCGCCATGGTGGTGGTGGCCGACCAACTCGTCGAGAACTGGGCCGAAGGCCATTTGCTGGTGGCCTGGGTCGCCATGTGGGCGGTCGCCTTCTCCGTGATGGCCCTGTTTGCCGGGGCGGCCCGCCAACTGGCGGCGCGTGTGCTCACGTCGCTGGACGCCTGGTCCCGCGCCATCGCTCAGGCGCGTGCCGATGTCCGGCTGTGGGAAGCTGCCAAGGCAGACCCCCGTGTGATGGCCGACCTGCAGGTCGCCATGGCGCGCCAGGAAGTCACGGATGAAGCGGCCGGCTTGCCGTCCATCGTTGCCGCCACAGTGGTCAAGGCGCGGGAAGACAAGCCGATCGACCTTGGCAGCCGCGTGTTGCGCGCTTACCCCAGTTATTACATTTGAGTTGTCAGGCGGCTTGCCAGCAGCTGCATCACCATAAAAAAAAGCCACCCGGTCGGGTGGCTTTTTTGCGTCCGACAGGCTCCTAGGGGCGCAACGCAGATCATGCGGCGCGCCCTGTCTCTTCCGGGGGCCGGTCAGGCCGCCAGACGGCGCTCAATCGCGGCTTTGGTCTCCCCCAGCTCTTTCGGCAGGTGATGTTCGAGTTGCTTGAACAGGTCGGCGTGCAGTTTCAGCTCTTCGGCCCAGGCAGCCTTGTCGATGCTGGTCACGGTGTTGAACTGCTGGGCGCTGAAGTCCAGGCCGGTCCAGTTGATTTCGGCGTATTGCGGTGCGATACCGAAGATCGTGTCCTGGCCCTTCGCCTGGTCTTCGAGGCGGTCGATCATCCACTTGAGCACGCGCATGTTCTCGCCGTACCCCGGCCAGACAAACTTGCCGGCCTCGTCTTTGCGGAACCAGTTCACGCAGAAAATCTTGGGCAGGGTGTGGTCCAGGCTTTCGAGCTTATGCTCCATGTCCAGCCAGTGCTGGAAGTAGTCGCTCATGTTGTAGCCGCAGAAAGGCAGCATGGCAAACGGGTCGCGGCGCACAACACCCATCTGGCCGACGGCGGCGGCCGTGGTTTCAGAGCCCATCGTGGCGGCCATGTAAACACCTTCCATCCAGCTGCGGGCCTCGGTGACCAGCGGCACGGTGGTGGATCGGCGGCCACCGAAGATGAAGGCGTCGATCGCCACGCCGTCCGGGTTGTCCCACTCCGGGTCGAGTGCCGGATTGTTGATCGCCGCCACCGTGAAACGGGCGTTGGGGTGCGCGGCCTTGGCGCCGGTCTCTTTCGCGATTTGCGGCGTCCAGTCCTTGCCCTGCCAGTCGATCAGATGGGCCGGCAGGCTGCCGCCATCTTTTTCCATGCCTTCCCACCACACGTCGCCGTCGTCCGTCAGCGCCACATTGGTGAAGATGACGTTCTTGTCCAGGCTCGCCATGCAGTTCGGGTTGGTGTGGAAGTTGGTTCCGGGCGCCACGCCAAAGTAGCCCGCTTCCGGGTTGATGGCGTACATCCTGCCGTCGGCATGGGGCTTGATCCAGGCGATGTCGTCGCCAATCGTGGTGACCTTCCAGCCGTCAAAGCCGGCGGGCGGCACCAGCATCGAGAAGTTGGTCTTGCCGCAGGCGCTCGGGAAGGCCGCTGCCACGTGGTATTTCTTGCCCTGGGGATTGGTCACGCCCAGGATCAGCATGTGCTCGGCCAGCCAGCCCTGGTCGCGGCCCATGTTCGAGGCAATCCGCAGCGCAAAACATTTCTTGCCCAGCAGCGCGTTGCCGCCGTAGCCCGAGCCATAGGACCAAATTTCCCGCGTTTCGGGGTAATGCACGATGTACTTGGTCTTGTTGCAGGGCCAGCTCACGTCCTGCTGCCCTTCGGCCAGCGGTGCACCCACGGTGTGCACACAAGGCACGAACGCGCCGTCGACGCCGAGCACGTCAAACACCGCCTTGCCCATGCGCGTCATGATCTTCTGGTTCACTGCCACGTAGGCGCTGTCGGTCAGTTCAATGCCGATGTGGGCGATGTGCGATCCCAGCGGACCCATGCTGAAGGGCACCACATACATGGTGCGGCCCCTCATGCAGCCGTCAAACAGCGGCTGCAGCGTGCTGCGCATGTCGGCCGGGGCCATCCAGTTGTTCGTCGGGCCGGCGTTTTCCTTGTCGGCCGAGCAGATGTAGGTGCGGTCTTCCACGCGTGCGACGTCACTCGGGTCGGAACAGGCCAGGAAGCTGTTGGGCCGCTTGGCTTCGTTGAGTTTTTTGAAGGTGCCGGCGTCGACCAGTTGCTGGCACAGGCGCTGGTACTCGGCGTCGCTGCCGTCGCACCAGTAGACATTGTCCGGTTTGCACAGCGCAGCCATGTCGGCCACCCAGGCAATGAGCCTGGCGTTCTTGACATAACCGGGTGTGTTCAGGTTCAGCCCTTGCATCGCGGGGTGGTTCATCGGAAAGCTCCAAAGTTAAAAAGCGTCATTTCGGAAAACGTCGGCACGGAGACAGCAGGGCTGTGGCCGCTAGGCGTTTGTCGAAATAAGGCTGGCGGGCGCGCAACACGCAAGGCTTCGACCCGCCGGACTGGAGGCAAGGCCTACGATCGGCAAGTCCTGGCCTGCAGACGGGTCACAGTCTGGATGTGCTGTGGGGCCGGAAAAGCAGTTTGTGGCATGCTTTCAGGCTTCCACGGGCCGTGCCGGAGAGGTCATTTTAAGAACATCGGCACGGGTTACCTTGTCGTTACAGGCAAAAGATATGCAAAACTTGCATGACTTTATGCATATGCGACGGCAAGGTTCGAACAGTCGTGACTTGGAAGCGCTGAATGCAGTCGCTGAGGTTTTGTTTGGGGGCAGCCCGAAAAACTCGAGCTCGGGTATGCCGGCGGGCGGAAACCCGTTTTGGGAGAAGGGCTGAACTGAACGCGAAATTGCGCGACAGGACGCTGAGGGGGGTGAAGCGCGTCATCTAGAATTAGAAATCTGGGCTGTCTCAGGCCCTGCAGATACTGCTCATTTTCAAAAGTACCCATGACCCTTGATCAGCCGGTTGAGCCTCTCCCACAGCGAGTATTGCCGCAGGGACTGGATGCGATTTTTGTGATCCACGCTACAAGCTTTGTGGACAGGCGGCGATTTATAGAGACGCAGATGCAGTCGCTAGGACTGCCATTCGAATTTGTACTCGACTTTGATATCCCGGCCATTCCCGAAGATTTGAGGCTGCGCCTTTTCCGTGACGGAAGCCTTTCCCCTGCGCAGCAGTCGTGCGCCATGAAACATTGGCAAGCGCACAACCTGATCGTGCAAAGAAACATTTCTCGGGCGCTGGTTCTTGAAGACGACGTGATTCTTTCAAAGGAATTCTGGCCGGCGCTCAAGGGCCTGATGCGCGAGGAGCTCGCGCTGGGTGATCCGCATGTCACTTTTCTGGGCTGTGGGGGGCACTACTACGTGCCACATGAACAAATCCGCGCAGGTCAGTGGCTGTATCCGCGTAACCAGGGCAAGTTTGCAGACTCCTATATCGTCTCGCTGGAGACCGCGAAGAGGCGGCTGGACTGGATAAAAGCCAACGGCATTACCCAACCAATTGATCACACCTTTGAACATATCGACCGGGTGTTGGGTACGCCGATGTTCTGGCTGGAGCCGCCAGTGGTGGAGCAGGGCAGCCACAACGGGATGTTTTCATCGACATTGGAAAAATCGCACCCACTGTGGTTTCAGGCGCTGCAGTTTCGCTGGAAGAAGCTATGGCGGCGGCGGCGGCATGAATAGATCGCCGGTCCAGAACTCATAGAAATAACTATCAATGATCACTGCGTCCCCTTCCCGCCCCGTGTTTTCATCTCCCTTGATCACATGGACCCAGAACGCTGCCATATTTGCTTGCTGCGCCAATTTCTTTTCCACGGCCTTAGCCAATCTTGGCTTTGCGGCGTTTCTGTTGTTGTTCGTATGTACTTGCCTGTCACGGCAGCGTATGCACCTCGATACCAAAAACTTTCCTGTAGGGGTCGCAATCGCCATGGGGCTCTACATCGGCTGGCAGGTAATTGGTCTGAGCTACACCGACGCCTCAATGTCTTACGCACTGAAGAGTATTTTTTCCGACCGGAAGATCCTCTACATTCTTCCATTGGCCCTGGTGTTTTCGGATGAAAGGCCGAAAAGGCGATTCCTGATGTTTTTTTTGGCGACTTGCGCTGCTGGCTTGGCAATGTCCTTCCTGGTCATCAATCCGCACCTTCACTGGCGATTTAGCCTCAATCCCGACTCAGTATTCAGATCCAACGTGACGCAGAGCATGATTTTTGCGCTTGCTGGATTCCTGTCGCTTTGGTTCGCTTTCCAGAATGGTGGACGTGTGCGCAAGCTGATCTTTTGTGCGCTGGCCGTTGCATTTTTTCTGAATATAGCCATATTGACACCAGGGCGAAGTGGCTACGTCGTCTGTCTGGTGCTGATTGTCTGGAGTTTCGCCATGTGGCGCGGATTCAAAGGCGTCCTGGTCGGGTTTGTTGCCGCATTGCTCATTGCTGCTGTTGCCTTTACGGCTTCTTCTTCGGTACATGACCGTGTGATGAAGGGTGTCAACGAGATCAATAACTACACCAGCAGTTCGGAGGAGTCATCACTGGGAATAAGAATGGTCTTGTACAGCACGACCTGGAAAATGATTCTCGATCAACCGATACTGGGAATTGGAACGGGGGGCTTCAAGCAGCGTTTTAGCGCCATTGCGGCGGAAAAATACACGGGATGGCGCGCCAGCCCAGCCGAGGATCCGCACAACCAGTATTTGTTTGTGACTGTGGAAAACGGCTTGGTTGGTCTTGCGACCTTCCTGTTCATGATCGGCATGATCCTGAAGTACTGCCTCAAAGGCGGCAGTATTTACGGAAAAATGGCGGCTGGCTGCTTACTCGCGTGGTGTGCCACCAGCCTGTTCAGCGGGCACTTCCGCACTTTCCCCGAAGGCCATCTGATTGCCTTCATCGTCGGGATACTGATGGTCTATCGTCCGCCTGGAACGATAGAGTCCCAGCCAGAACGCCAGGATACGTGAGTCTTGGCAGGCTGATGTGAACCAGGCCAGCGAAAACGTCAGCCGCTTTATGCGGTCTGAAGAGTCGCGCCGGGCTCAAGCCATGTAAATGGCGATGAAAGCCAGCAGGAACATCAAAACGCCGCCAGCGACGGGCAGCACGAGGGGCATCAGCGGCACAATGGCTTCTACCGCGTCCTGTTCCTGGGCGGGCGTGGGGCTGCTGTGAGCGGCGTTGGTGGAGCGATCGGCGGGGCTTGACATGGTGGTTCCTGCAAACGGGGGGAAGTAAGTTGCACGATTTTACCTTTTTGGCCCGGACGGCCGCAAGCCGCTCAATTAGACGCAGCCCGCATAGCGGACGGAAAGCCGTTCTCCAGTCGTCCTGCGGCATCCGGGCAGCGTCATTGCAGCTCTACTCTGGAGTTATGAAGCATGCAACGTGATCTGACCCGCTGGGGCGGCGGCTGTGTTCTTGCGCTGGTGCTGGGCGTCTTGCCGGGCTGCGCCAGCACTGGCTCGGCCAGCCCGTCAGCGCGGCCCGTCCTGTATCCCAACGCCACGCTCCATCGCGTGGGCGACGCGCAGGGCCGTGCTGAGGCCGACGCCTGCATGGCCCGGGCTGCTGCTGCAGGATTGACGCCTGCCGAGAACACCCATGCAGTGGCGCGGGGGGCCGGGGTCGGCGCGGCCACTGGCGGCGTGGCCGCCGCTGTTGGTGCCTTGATCACAGGACGGGGTACCGAAGGCGTGATTCGCGCCGGTGCAGGAGGCACCGCCGTTGGGGGTTCGGCCGGTGCGGTTCAGGGCGCTTTCCGCAACGACCGGCCCAGCAGTACCTACCGCACGTATGTTCAGCGCTGCCTGGGCGAAAGAGGGTTCGACGTGATTGGCTGGAACTGAGTTTGTCCCCATCACACCAGCTGCTTTCCGTGCAGCTTGCCGCCGCCCGGCGCGTCAGCATGGGCGGGCGCCAAGTGCTCACGGCCATGGGCAAGCAGGCCGTGGCCGGTCCGGTGGCGGTGTTGCCCCTGGGCCTGCTCGGTGACGAGCAGGCCGACCCCTCGGTGCATGGCGGGCTCGAAAAAGCCGTGTATGCCTACCCCGCAGAACACTACCCGTTCTGGCAGGCTGCGCGCCGCGAACAGGGCCTGGACCAGATTGACAGCAGCCTGCCCTTTGGCAGCCTGGGTGAAAACCTCACGTTGCAGGGTCTTCTCGAAAGCGACGTGTGGGCCGGGGACGTGCTGAGGTTGCCACACTGTGAACTGCAGGTGCGCATTCCGCGCGAGCCTTGCTACAAATTCAATGCAGCCATGGGTTTTGCGCGGGCTTCCAGACTGATGGCGCAGAGCGGCTTTTGCGGTTTTTACCTGTCGGTCCTCACGCCAGGCACCCTGAGCGCGGGGGAAGGCTTCGAACTTGTGCCGGGCCGGCGCAGCGTGAGCATCACCCAGCTGTTTGCCGCCAAAATGGGCAAACACCTGCGCTAGCTGCAGCAACTAGGAGCCTGTCGGACTTGGGAATCGTCGGCTGCAAATCGACCGCAGCGGTCCATTTTTCACCGCCTTTTTATCCCATAGCTGTGCTATGGGCCTGCAAATCCGGCAAAAACTGTCCTCGCTGGGGTCGATTTTCGCTTTCGACGCCCCAAGCCCGACAGACTCCTAGAGCAACGCATAGGTCGTCGTGGCGCGGCTGATACTTTTGCCGTCGTCTGCGCCGCGAATGTCAATTTCCCCAAAAGCCAGCGACTTGCCGGCGCGTATCACGCGCGCCTCGACCAGGGCGTCCTGGTTCGACAGGGGTTTGAGAAAACTGCTGTTCATCTGGACCGTGGTGCAGGGTTTGAACGCGCCAAAATGGTTGATCAGCGCGAGCACCATGGCCGTGTCGGCGGCGGCCATCATGGCCTGCCCGCAGAGCATGCCGCCGACCCGCGAGAGTTGCGGGTTCTGCGGCAGGCGCAAGGTCACGCCCTGGCTGTCACACGAGGCGACTTGCAGGCCCAAGGCCTGCACCCACGGTGCAAAATATTCGGGCAGGGCGGCTTGCAGGGTTTCAATGTCCATCATTGTTGCTGCATGGCTTCAAAACCGGCGGTTTTCAGCACGTCCAGCACTTGCGCAATGTGCGCGCGCCCGCGCGTCTGGATCACCAGTTCAATGTCGACGTTCTGCGCAGCCAGCATGGTGAATGCCCGCTGGTGATGCACCTCGTCGATGTTGGCGCCGGCATCGGCGACGGTGGCGGTGATTCTGGCCAGCGAGCCGGGCACGTCGCGCGCGCTCACCCGAATGCGCGCCAGCCGGCCGGCGCGCACCATGCCGCGCTCGATGATGGCCGCCAGCAGCAAGGGATCGATGTTGCCGCCGCACAGCACCAGGCCGACTTTTTTCCCCTTGAAACGCTCAGGGTATTTCAGCAAGGCCGCGAGACCGGCCGCGCCCGCCCCTTCGACCAGGGTTTTTTCGATCTCGAGCAGCATGACGATGGCCTGTTCGATGTCGCCTTCATCCACCAGAACGAGGTCGTCCACCAGACGGGCAATGATGGCCTGCGGGATCACGCCAGGCGTGCCGACGGCAATGCCCTCGGCGATCGTGCTGCTGCCCTGGGGGTAGTGTGTGCCCTTGATTGCATTGACCATGGCCGGGAAACGCGAGGTCTGCACGCCTATGACTTCGATCCCGGGCCTCATCGCCTTGGCGGCCGTGGCCATGCCGGCGATCAGGCCACCACCGCCGACGGCCACGATCAGCGTGTCCAGGTCGGGCACCGCGTGCAGCATCTCCAGGCCCACCGTGCCTTGGCCGGCGATGATGGCTTCGTCGTCATAGGGGTGGATGAACACCAGGCCTTCGCGTTCGGCCAGGGCCAGGGCGTGGCTGCGCGACTCCTCCAGCGTGTCGCCGTGCAGCACGACCTCGGCGCCAAAGCCACGCGTGCGCTCGATCTTGACGCCGGGCGTGAAACGCGGCATGACGATCACCGCGCGCAGGCCCAGGCGCTGCGCATGGTAGGCCACGCCTTGAGCGTGGTTGCCCGCGCTCATGGCCACCACGCCGCGGCGGCCGTCCTCGGCCGAGAGTTGCACCAGCTTGTTACAGGCGCCGCGTTCCTTGAAGGACGCGGTGTACTGCAGGTTCTCGAACTTCAGGAAAACGTCCGCCCCGGTGATTTGCGACAGGGTTTTGGACGCAACGCAGGGTGTATCAAGCAGTTGGCCCTGCAGGCGAAGCGCTGCAGCCTCAATATCGGTCAAAGCAAGCATTGGAAAGGTCTCCGGGAGAAGTGCCGATTGTGGCGCGGTTTTGTGGCGCAATTCACACGGGGGTATTCAATTAGCGTCTTCCATCGGGCATAAAGCTGCGTTATGGTTACACGTACGTCATCAGGGTGGATGTGTAACTACTGTGGCCTTCTTCCAGGCCGGAGGTGTCTCAATGAGCAAGCGTTCGGGTAGTGCTGACAGGCATGGTCCGCTGCTGCTTTCTCCCGGCCTGAAAGAGGCGCCGGTGCTGGACCTGATGTGTTCGCATTTTGTGCTGACGCTGGCGGCCCGGCAGGGCGCCAAGTTCAATGTGCGGCGCGACCTGAACAGCCTTCTGTCGCTGTCGGGCCGGCACCTGGTGTGGCCCTTGCCCGCGCTGCAGCGCCTGCGTGAATTCCTGGGCCGCCGCTGCAAGGGCAATGAATTCTGGCAGGGCCACGAGGCCCTGGGCGATGCCGACTTCATGAGCCGCCATGGCGCCTGGCGCGGGCCCTACGAGGAGGGCACGCTGTTCTTTTACCTTGACGAATACGCCAAGGACCAGCCCAAGGACCTGCTGTCGGTGCTGTCGGCCACCGGCGACTGGCTGACCCACGCGCTGAAAAAGCAGTCCACGCTGGTCGAGAAAAACATCGACGCCCTGGCCAATCTGCTGCAGCTGAACCAGGCCGAACGTGCCTTGCTGCTGTACGGCACGCTGGCACGCTACCAGCGTGACCTGCGCTCCATGCTGGTGGAGTTCAAGGTCAGCAATGCGCCGGAAGCCTATGCCGCGCTGGCCGAGGTGGCTGGCGTGAAAGCCAACGAAGTGGCCGAGGCCCTGCGCGCCGGCTCGCGGCTGGAGCGCATCGGCATGGTCGAAAACCTGATTTCCGAGCACAACATCACCGACCTGGCCGACCTCATGAAGGTCAGTGAAAAACTGCCGCCGGTGCTGATGCGCGAGTACCGCGACCAGAACGAGCTGATGGCGGTGTTCACCCGGCCGGTGGAGCGCAGCAGCCTCGGGCTGGCCGATTTTTCCTTCGCGCAGGAAGATGTCCAGGTGCTGGTTTCCTTGCTGCGCAATGCCGTGGCCGGCAAGGAACTGGGGGTCAACGTGCTGCTATACGGGCCGCCGGGCACCGGCAAGACCGAGCTGACCAAGGTGGTCGCGCAGGCGGCCGGCCTGGACCTGTTCGAGGTTGAATATGCCGACCGCGACGGCAACTCCCTGAGCGGGCGCGATCGCTACCGTTCGCTGCAGATCGCGCAGGTTTTCCTCAAGGGCAGTGCCCATGCCGCACTGCTGTTTGACGAGGTCGAGGATGTGTTCCCGCCGCTTTCCAGTGAAGCGGCGCAGCTGATGGCGCGCTCCGAGCAGCTGACTGCCCCGGCGGCCGCTTCGGTCAACGGCAAGGCTTGGGTCAACCAGATTCTGGAGTCCAACACGGTGCCCACCCTGTGGGTGACCAACCGCATCGAGCAGATCGACCCGGCCTTCCGGCGCCGCTTTGCCTACCACCTGGAGCTCAAGTCACCGCCGCCGGGCGCGCGCGAGATCCTGGTGCGCAAGACACTCGAAGGGGTGCCCGTCAGCGATGCCCTGGTGGCCAGGCTGACCGGCCGCAAGGGCCTGACGCCGGCGCAGATCCGCACGGCGGTGCGTTTTGCCAAACTGGCAAGCAGCCCGGGTGCCAGCACCGATGTCACCGGCATGGCGGCCGTCCTGTCCGGTGGCCACACGGCGCTGATGGAGTCCCTGATCGAGCGCCAGCTCAAAAACGCCGACCAGGCGCTGGGCAACAGGGCGGGCGCCGGCGGACGGTGCAGCGTGACCACCTACGACCTGTCCATGCTCCATGTGGAGTCGCGCTTCGACGTCCCGCGCATCGTGGAAGCACTCAAGGCGCGCGGCCACGGCACGCTGTGTTTTTATGGCGCACCGGGCACAGGCAAGACGGCGCTGGCCGAGCACATGGCCCAGGCGCTGGACCGCCCGCTGATCATCAAGCAGGCCAGTGACCTGATGAGCAAGTACGTGGGCGAGACCGAGCAGAACATGGCCGCGATGTTTGCCGAGGCCGAGCAGGAGAAAGCCGTGCTGCTGCTCGACGAAGCCGACAGCTTCCTGCAGGACAGGCGCGGCGCGCAGCGCACCTACGAGGTCACCGAGGTCAACGAAATGCTGCAGGGCATGGAGCGTTTCAGCGGCATTTTTGTCTGCACCACCAACCTGCTCGAGAGCCTGGACCAGGCGGCGCTGCGGCGGTTCACCTTCAAAATCAAGTTCATGCCGCTGACGTCGCTCCAGCGCGAGCAGATGTTCGTCACGGAAGCGCTGGCCGGCGATGCCGCGGCGCTGACCGCTGCCCTGCGCGAGCGGCTGGCCCGCCTGCACCAGTTGTGCCCGGGTGACTTTGCCGCCGTGAAGCGCCAGACCGACATTTTGTCGGTCGAGTTCACGGCGGACGAGTTTTTAAGCCAGCTCGAAGCCGAGCACCGCATCAAACCCGATGTGCGTGACGCCCGCGGCATGGGGTTCATCCAGTAAGCGGCGTATGCTACGAAATAGATAGCGTTTTCCGCAACATGGGCGCGGGCTTATGGCTGATTTCGCCGCAAGTCAAGTCACAGGTGGGTCAGGCGGATCGCCTTGCGTGACCCGTCGTTCATGTCCTTGACCGCCTGCACCATGCGCTCGAGGCAGGCCTGGGCCTGATTCGGGCCCAGTCGTGCCGACTCGGCCACATAGCCGACGGCGATATGAAACAGCAACGGGTCGGCCTCGGGCAGTTTTCGTGATGGGCGCAGGCCGCCGGCCAGGATCTTGGTGGCCACCTGGGTGACCGAATCGCTGCTCATGGGCCCTTCCATCAGCAACGCGAAGAAGCTGTCGCCGACCCGCGCCACCGTGTCTGTGGGCTGGGCGGCAGCCCGGATGCATGCGGCCGCCAGCACCATGGCGCGGTCGCCCGTCTCGCGGCCGTGCTGCTGTTGCAGGCTGGGGAGGTTGCTCAGATTGACCACCAGCAGCGCGCAGGGCTGCTGGTAACGTTCGGCGGTACGCAGGGCCTGGCGCAGCCTGCCAAGCAGCAGCTTGGCCGAACCCAGCCCGGTCAACGGGTCGGTCGTGCGCAAGGCCGTCGCCCGCGTTTCAGACTCGCGCCGCTGGGTGACGCGGCGCAACAGGCCGTAAAACAGGATGGGTGCCTCGAGGGCCGAGCCCAGCATCAGTGCGTGCTGGGTCAGAAAACCGGTCGGGAGCACGCCTGCATTGCGCAGTATGGGAAAGAGCGCCGCCAGCAAGACGGGCGAAAACCCGAGGACAATCCAGCGCGCATGGCGGTCTCCCTCAAACAGGGACACCCCCACCACCATCATCAGGACAGCGATGCCGGCGACGAGAAGGATGTGGATGAGGGCAAAGCTGTCGATCGTCGGGAAAGCGGCATCGATGAGCGCTATCGTTGGCAGCAGCCCGATCAGGGCCAGGATGAACCAGTCCAGCGCGCGCGAAAAGCGTTTGGGTTTGGCAATGGTGCGCACAAACAGGAGGGCTGAGGCGGCAGCACCCAGCCGCAGCAGCACGATGGCCACGTTGTTCAGTTCCGGCCACTGCGGCCACCAGTAAAGTCCGGCCACGCCGGTCACGGCGGCCTGGGCGCCGGTGATGGTGGCCACATGCAGCGCATAGGTGGCAAAGCCCCAGTCGCGGTAGGCCATGGCGTTGATCAGCGCCAGCAGCGTCGCGAGGGCCGCCAGCCCGAAATAGGCACCCAGCCACAGGTCCTCCAGCTGGCGGGACGTCGCCAGTTGTTCGTCGCCCAGGATGCGCGGCAGCGTGGAAAAGGGAACACGGGCATGTTCGATGCGAAGGTAGTAGGGAACGACCAGCCCGACCTCGTGGCTCAGCGAAAACACCGGGTGGCGGCCTGGCTGCGGCCAGGCACTCATGGGCAGGCTGTCGCCGGCTTGCTGGACCACCCACCTGCCCAGACTGTCCCGGTAATACAGGGCCACTTTGTCAACGCCGGCCTGGGGCAGTTCCAGCTTCCAGCGCGTCTGAGGGTTCTGGACCACGGCGTTGAAACGCAGCCAGAGCGCCCCGGTGTCAAGTTCGTACGGCCGGCCGCTCTGGACCGGCGCAAACCCGAGGGTGTTGGCACCGGCCTCGACTTTTTCCACCGATGCCTGGCCGTTCGCATCGATCCAGGAGGTCAGTGCCGACACCATGTTGGGCGGGCCGCGGCGCTGGTCCAGTGTCAGCAGCTCGCCCGCTGCCGCAGTGCTGGTGAGCAAGGCAGATTGCAGGCAGAGCAAGGCCAGCAACCCCCGGGCAAAGGCGGCCAGCACTCCCGCGGCAGTGAACTTTCTCTTGGCACCCACAGGCCGGTATTGTGCAGCAAGCCCAGCAGGCGAGCGGGGCGACATGGACTGCCGGGACCGCTGGCTTGACGGGCGGTTTGCTGCAGACGCGGCGCCGGCCGCCGGTCAGGTTTCAGTGGTGCAAACGCGCAATACTTCGCTGCCGTAGGCTTCGAGCTTTTTCACCCCGATGCCGCTGATGCCCTCCAGCTCGGCCGTGCTTTGCGGCGCCCGCTCGGCAATCGCGCGCAGGGTCGCGTCGTGGAAGATGACAAACGCCGGCAGGTTGTGCTCGCGCGCCACCTCGGCGCGCCAGGCCTTGAGCCGGGCCAGGCGCTCCAGCGCGCCGGCGTTGAGCGAGGCTTCGGCCAGGCCCTTGACGGAGGTCTTGGTGCCTTTTTTGGCGCTGCTCTTGCGCCGGTCGGCCGAACCCCCCAGCGCCTGCTCGCGCAGCATCACGCTGACCTCGCCCTTGAGCACCTGGCGCGCATCGGGCAACAGCTGCAGCGTGTTGAAGGCCTCGGGGTCAACCCGCACCATGCCCTTGGCAATCAGCTGGCGCAGCACGCCGCGCCACTGCACCTCGGCCAGGTCGGCGCCTATGCCGAAGGTGCTGAGTTTGTCGTGGCTGTGCTGCAGCACTTTTTCGGTGGCCTTGCCGCGCAGGATGTCCATCAGGTGGCCGGCGCCGAAGCTGATGCCGCTGGCCTGCTGCACGCGGTAGATGCAGCTGAGCATCTTGCGCGCCGCCTCGGTCGCATCCCAGACTTTGGGCGGAGCCAGGCAGTTGTCGCAGTTGCCGCAGGGCTGGCTGGCTTCGCCGAAATAACCGAGCAGGCTGACGCGCCGGCAACGCGTGTCTTCGGCCAGGGTCAGCAGCGCATCGAGCTTGCCGCGCATGACCTGCTTGAACTCCTCGCTGGACGCGTCGCTGGTGTCTATCATGCGGCGCTGGTTCACCACGTCCTGCAGGCCGTAGGTCATCCAGGCATTGGCCGGCAGGCCGTCGCGGCCGGCGCGGCCGGTCTCCTGGTAATAACCTTCGATGTTTTTCGGCATGTCCAGGTGCGCGACAAAGCGCACGTCGGGCTTGTCGATGCCCATGCCGAAGGCAATCGTCGCGACCATCACCATGCCTTCCTCGCGCAGGAAGCGGTCCTGGCGCTGCTGGCGCAGGCTGCTGTCCAGGCCCGCGTGGTAGGCCATGGCCTTCAGGCCGGCGTCCTGCAGCATGCCGGCCACTTCCTCGACCCGCTTGCGCGACTGGCAATAGACAATGCCGGCCTCGCCCGCGTGTTCGCTTTCGATGAAACGCAGCAGCTGGCGCGTCGCGTCGGTTTTCTCGACGATGGTGTAGCGGATGTTGGGCCGGTCGAAGCTGCTGACGAACTCGCGCGCGTCCTCAAGCTTGAGCCGCTCGATCATGTCCTGGCGCGTCAGCGCGTCGGCGGTCGCCGTCAGCGCGATGCGCGGCACATCGGGAAAGGTTTCATGCAGCAGGCTCAGCGAGCGGTACTCGGGCCGGAAGTCGTGGCCCCACTGGCTCACGCAATGCGCCTCGTCAATCGCGAAAAGGCTGAGCAGGCCACGCTCGTGCAGCGAGCCCAGCAGGCCCTTCATGCGCGGGGTGTTGATGCGCTCGGGCGCGGCGTACAGCAGGGTCAGCTCGTTGCGCAGCAGCTGTTTTTCCAGTGCGCTGCTTTCTTCCTGGGTCTGGGTGGAGTTGAGGAAGGCGGCCGAGACCCCGGCTTCGTGCAGCGCGCCGACCTGGTCGTGCATCAGCGCGATCAGCGGCGAGATCACCACCGTCACGCCGTGGCCGGCGTTTTGCCGCACGATGGCCGGGATCTGGTAACACAGCGACTTGCCGCCGCCGGTCGGCATCAGCACCAGCGCATCGCCGCCGCGGACCACATGCTCGACGATGGCCTGCTGCGGGCCGCGGAAATCCGGGTAGCCGAAAACCTGGCCCAGGATGTCCAGCGGGGAAAGAGGGGGCGGGGGGTGCGGCAGGGACAAGGC